>JANMNO010000049.1:0-48234 GCA_031374115.1 Hyphomicrobiaceae bacterium
ATCGTCATCGCCATCTACGAGGGACGCCCTTTGACCGAGATTGCGACCCTCGACGCAGAGGCCGAATTGGCGACGCTCGGGCTGCGCGAACATCTGACGCCGCAACGCTCGACCGGTCTCGCCTCGATGATCAAGCGGATCAGGTCGGACGCCCGCTGCGCTCTACCCGCCGGCTGAATATCACTCCATCCGTTTCGGCGTATTTGGTGATCTGATCGATACCAATTGGCCCGTCTTAGTTTACGCTGGGATGACGGGTTCTAGAGGTCTGAGCGAAACGCGCGCATCCGCGGAAAACTTCGCACCAGCGCGTATCTCGAAAACGCCCACCGTGCTATCCCCGCGCCATCGTTTGCAGCTGGAGCTCATGATGCACCCCCGACCTCTTGTTATCGCCGCCTTCCTCCTCGTCGCCCCGCCCGCCCTTGCCGCCGAACCCGTCTACGTCGGCACGTGGGGCGTCTCGGCGGCGCAGTGTAAAATCCGCCAAGATCGGCAGGGCGCGCCGATGGTGATCAGGGCGAAGGGCTACGACCAGCACGAGGCGCATTGCAATTTCACGTCGGTGAAGAAAATTGGCGCTTCATGGAGCGTCGCCGCAGCCTGCTCGGTCGAGGGCGACAAACAGAAAGACGCGTTCACGCTCAAAGTCGTCGATGATGCGCTGGTGCTGACGCAGGGCGGCGTCGCGCGAACGTACCGGCGCTGTCGCTGATTTTTGATTGCCGCATCCGGCACGCGTTCCGCGCACCGGATGCGGCGGAAACGACGGCATGAATAGCTTGCCCGCGAAACGTGAGACGAACTCCGGTTACAACCAAACACCTCGAATCAGGTATCTTGCAGCCTGGGCGCTTTTTACGCGACAGGAGCAGAAAATGGCCGACGTCAAGACGATGCTGGTGATGCCGGGGAAGAAGTTCTCGGTCACCAAGGCGGTGAAACGGTTGGCGCAAGTCGCGAGCGGCGTGGCCGCCAGTGCCGGCGTGATTGGGCTGTTCATGGTGGTCAACGGTCTACTGACCGGGCGCGGCACGCTGATGTACTGGCTCAACATCTGGATGGCCTTCATCAAGCGCGGCGATATTTTCGCGACCATGCTGTTGACCGCCGCTACCACCGTGATTTTCATCTATTGGCAGCGCGATAAAGAGCGTAACCGCTAACCGCGGCGATCCTCGGGGCCACTCGGACGAAGGGATCGGCGGGAAATGTGCTAAACCGCATCGACCGTCGTTTCACGCCCGAGGAGACCTGACTGCCGTGTCATCACCGATCAGCGCCGATGATAAGCCTGTAGTTGCTGAGCCTTCTGCGCCACTGCCGCCTTCACCCGAGCAGGAGGCGTCCACCGATGCCATCATACTGGCGTCAGCGACCACCGAATGGATTAAGATCGCGGTGCTGATCGCGCGGGCGACAGATGGCTTGCGCGCGCAATCGATGGTCGCGACACCGCCGCTCATTGCGCTGCGTATCTACTCACTGATCGAAAGTGGCAAACTCGATGTCACCGGCAACATGCGCCGCTGGCGCGCCGCCCTCGTGCGTCTGAAGCGGTGATGTTGCTACCATGCCTGCGCTTGCATCCACTCATATGTCGAGCGGATACCGGCCTCGAGCGGGATCGACGCGGTCCAGCCTAGGGCGGTCAGTCGCGACACATCGAGCAGCTTGCGCGGGGTGCCATCGGGCTTCGAGGGGTCGAGCTGCAATGGGCCTTCAAAACCGACGATGCGTATGATGAGTTCGGCAAGCTCCCGGATCGGCAGATCGCTGCCGACGCCGACGTTGATTGGCTCTGGTGCGCTGTAGCTCTGGAGGAGAAACACGAGCGCATCCGCCAGATCGTCGACGTGCAGGAACTCGCGCCGCGGCGCACCGGTGCCCCACAACTCCATGTGTGACGCCCGATCGAGCTTGGCGCGGTGCGCTTTCATCAACAGCGCGGGCAACACGTGGCTCGATGTCAGATCGAAGTTATCGCCAGGGCCGTACAGGTTCGTCGGCATCGCGGAAATGAAATCGCAGCCGTACTGCCGCCGATACGCCTGGCACAATTTGATGCCTGCGATTTTGGCGATCGCATACCACTCGTTGGTCGGCTCGAGAGGACCGGTCAGCAGGTACTCCTCGCGGATCGGCTGCGGACACAACTTCGGATAGACGCAACTCGAACCGAGGAAAAGCAGCTTCTTTACGCCCGTGCTGTGGCTTGCCTGAATGATGTTGGTTTCGATCACCAGGTTGTCGTGAATGAATTCGGCGGGCCGGCTGTCGTTGGCGAGGATGCCGCCAACCTTGGCAGCAGCGAGTACTACGACGTCTGGCTTGCTATCCGACATCCAGCGCTCGACGACGGCCTGTCGCGTAAGGTCGACTGTCATGCGGTCGACGATAAGGATTTCGCAGCGCTCCCCTGCGAGCCGGCGAACAACAGCCGAGCCGACCATGCCCCGATGGCCGGCAACCCAGACCCGCTTGCCTGCCAGATCGAATGGTATCGCCATTACACGACGCTCCCGTTGCGCTTGAGGATGGCGATGTCGGCCGCCACCATCTCCTGGACCAGCGCCTTGAACGGCGTGGTGTGACGCCAACCGAGTTCACGGTGTGCTTTCGAGGGATCGCCGAGCAGCAGATCGACCTCGGTCGGGCGGAAATAGCGCGGATCGATTTGCACGAGAACTTCGCCGCTCTCGGCATCGAGGCCGCGCTCGGCGTCGCCCTTGCCGTGCCATCTGATTTTGCGCCTCGTCTCGGCGAAGGCCAGTTCAACGAATTCGCGAACGGCGTGCGTTTCCCCGGTCGCCAGCACGAAGTCACTTGCCGTTGCTTGCTGCACGATGCGCCACATGCCTTCGACGTAGTCGCGCGCGTGACCCCAGTCGCGCTTGGCGTCGAGGTTGCCGAGGAACAACTTGTCCTGCGAGCCGAGCGCGCGCGCAGCAACGGCGCGCGTGATCTTGCGGGTAACGAAAGTTTCGCCGCGCAAGGGGCTTTCGTGATTAAACAGGATGCCGTTCGAGGCGTGCATGCCGTAGGCTTCGCGGTAATTGACCGTTATCCAGTAGGCGTAGAGCTTGGCGGCAGCGTACGGGCTGCGTGGATAGAACGGCGTCGTCTCCGATTGCGGTGTCTCCTGCACCTTGCCATACAACTCCGATGTCGACGCTTGATAGAAGCGAACCCTATCCGTCATGCCGAGGATGCGGATTGCTTCAAGCAGCCTGAGGGTGCCCACCGCATCGGAGTTGGCGGTGTATTCCGGCGTTTCGAAGCTGACTGCCACATGACTTTGCGCCGCGAGATTGTAAATCTCGGCTGGCTGCGTTTCCTGCACGATGCGGATCAGGTTGGTCGCGTCCGTCATGTCGCCATAGTGCATGAAGAAGCGGACGTGCTCCTCGTGCGGGTCGACATATAGGTGATCGACGCGCTGGGTGTTGATCAGCGACGACCGGCGTTTGACGCCGTGTACGATGTAGCCCTTGGCCAACAGCAGGTCGGCGAGGTACGCGCCATCCTGGCCGGTAATGCCGGTGATGAGTGCTATTTTGTCGGCCATCGCAGCGCTATCCCTCTCGTGCGGCTTGTGCCGGCGGCATGGCAGAAGCGGCCCCATGCAACCGTGCGATTGATTTAGCCTGCCGCACTCGGCGCGGCTACCCGGCTGAAACATCCCCCGCCGCACATGTTGTGCGAAAGGGCTAGCCCAGCTTGAACCTTTCTGCTAGCACCAGCGACTTACGAAGGTCTGATCCGCGGTAGCTCAGTGGTAGAGCAGCCGACTGTTAATCGGCTGGTCGCTGGTTCGAATCCAGCCCGCGGAGCCACTTTCCACATCCCGAAATCTTAGATTGCGACTTGAGTCGCGACTTCGACCACGCGGCTTGGAATATTGAAGTTTGCGATGCAGCGCTGGCGTGGCGAGCCATCCAGATGAACAAACCGGTATTCGGTTACTTGCGCGAAAACATGCGCAGAAAGACGGCGGTGCCGAAGCCAAAGCCGCGTGCAGGCTGAAGATCAGGGCCCACGTATTCATGTTCCAGCCGGCAGCCAACGGGCGTCCTTTCAAAGGAAACACGATGAACAGCAACACGGCACTGACCGCAATGCCGCCGAACAGGATCGCCGTCAGCCAGTAGGCCGCGTCCGAGCGCGCGTTGCGAAGTACAAACATCAGCAAGATGCCCCATAGTCCGCCCCAAAACGCCGCACTCAAGCTTTGCGGCACACCGAACGGCGGCACCGGGGCCATCGGAAAAGGAGCATTGGGCGATATCCCTGCTGCAAAAAACAACGCGCTTAATCCGAACTGGAACACCAGCACACCAAGCACACCCGCGATAAACGCCAGAACGATCCCGGCCGGCGTTACTGCGGCAGCGACGCTTTCACGTGGCGCCATGGAATTTACCTCACGGCTAAATGCCAATCGTGCTCGCCCATCATACGTGCCAAAGACGTCCTCGCAAGTCTGCGAACCGGCCTTGACGCCGCCTTCATGTGATCTGAAAGATGGCTGTGCAGGAAAAAAGTCTGTCGTGTAATCGCGTGGTCGTTGCTCCGTGTCGATGAACCCATCCGATTGGAACGCGGTTTATTGGGAGATCTGTTGATATGGCTCTTGCCGGCGAACCCGAAAGCCTGGGTAGTAGGCGTCAAGGCTTGCAGCAGCGCGCGCGTCCACGCTACGAAGGTGGCCTCCCGATCCCTCCCCCTGCCCTGCCTAAGGGTGACGCATTGGGCGAACTCAGGCGCGCCCGTCTCGAACTCGAGTTTGCGGTTGCAGGGCGGGCCTCTTTTGGGCCGGTCCTGCGCGCCCTTCGGCGGATCGAGACGTGGCTCGCCCGGCCGCCGCGGATCGCAATCCTCGGCGAGTTCAATTGCGGGAAATCGACGCTGGCAAATTTCCTCATCGGCGTGGACGCAGTGCCGACCAGTGTCGTCTCGAACACGTGCATTCCGACTTTGCTGCATTTTGCCAGTGAACCGTCCGTAATCGCGGTCCACCACGACGGGCGACGTCATTTGCTGACGGCGACGTCGCCGGTTACACGAGGCTCGATTCTGCGGTTGGAGGTCGGATTGTCTTCAGAACGGCTTCGGCGCATGCAGATCGTGGATCTCCCCGGCTTGGGTGACCCCAGTGTCGCTGGCGCGCCGTATGAACTCAGCCAACATCATGTTGATGGAGCGGTGTGGTGCACTGTCGGCACCCAAGCTTGGAAAGAGAGTGAGCGCAATGCATGGCTCGACGTGCCGGATTATTTGCGCGATCGCGGCATTCTCATCGCAACATTTGCCGACCTGCTCGACGATCCCGAAGACAAGCGAAGCGTGCTGGGTCGATTGACCGAGGAAGCCGGGCCACAGTTTCGCGAGATCGTGATGGTCTCGGCGAAAGCCTCCCTGGCGTTGGTGACGGATCCGATCCCGCCGGGCGACGGCGAAGATGAACCTGACCTGGAGCCAGAATTGAAGCCAGATTGGGGTCAGGAAAGCCTGAGTAGCGCGCTTGATCGGTTGATTGCGTTTACCGACGAACAACGTGTTGCAGCAGCGCTCGCGCTGGTCGGGCGCCTCGCGCGACACACGCTCAAGCGCTTGGATGTCACCCAGCCGTACGTCCCGGGTTAGTGTTGGCAGTTCAACGCCGGGTCGATATCGGCGCGGGTGCCAAGGCTGGCGAAGGCGCGATCGCAGGTGCGGGCGCGATGGCAGCGTGCCGTACAGTTTTTCCAGTTAGGTTGACCGTTTCGTATGTCGTCGCAGGTTGTGTTTTGCTACTAGCGATCAGCTTCTTTTTCCAGTTCGCGGGCTCGCTACGCTTGGCCACGGCGGGCAACTGCGTGCGACGCGGGCTCGACGTGGCACGGGTTGGGCGCGGCGCGATCACTTGCGAGCCGAGTGTGGCAGATCCGGCCGGCACAGGTTTCTGCGCTGGCGCGCTCTGGGGAAGGGCGGCACCGCCGGCGACCGCTGCTTGGTCAATCGCGGGTCGGGTGCTCGTGGTGGTGGACGATCGGGTTAATTCGGCTAATGGGGTAATGGGGGCGTTGCTGCCAGCAAATTCACTTGATGGTTTCATCAACCACCAGCCTCCGATCACGCAACCGGCGAGCCCCGCGACTGTCGCCAACTGTATAACGCCGAGCTGCCCCATCAGACGGCGTGAAGCGAGTTTGTCGGAGGCTGCGACAGTTGGCGTGATGGGACGCGGCTGCGAGATAGCGGCCTTGGTCGCACGATCGAAATAGATCGAAGGGTTGGCCCTTGACACAAGCGCAGCTGCGGTTGGCGCCCCGCTAGGCTCGGCGAGCGAACCCGATTGCCGGTGTAGCACGCTGGCGTCATTACTGCCTGCTTGCTGCTGAAGGCGTTTCAACACGCTCTTCACGTTGGCCAACTGCACCTTGTCGTCGGTCGGGTGATGCATGAGATGCCTTCACTTCGTAAAAGGAGACGCAGGTGGAGATCGTTACCGACCAAATTCTTAGCGGCGTGCGATCGGATCGGAAATCTACTTTCAATATTGGTAAATAATATTGATGGTCTTTCCGTCAGGCAGACGAAATTCCTGGTATGGTAAAAGGGGTGGGATTAACTTCGCGTGCGCGCGAAGATAACCACGTTCGAAGTTTTGCCATATTTTATCACGCTAATCTCGCACAGTCGACTGATCGTTCGGTAAACGTTGGAAATCCATAGTTTTGAGGGCGCGCAAAACATGGCATCGTTTCGCCAAACCGGGACTTCGTTCACACCAACATAAGCCGTAGCATTTATCCACGATAGGGGGCGGTAGTGCCTGTCACACCTATACCGTTTCGAACGGGTCAACCCGAGCGGCCCTCTGCGACGACGCCCCCTGCGCAAATTTTCTCACCCGCATCGATCGGCGCGCACCTCGAAAGTATGCGCGCCGAGCTTTCCGCCTGTTGCGAGGATCTGAAGTCAGTTCTGCCCGTTCGCGGTTTGTCGTTTGTGGAAGACACCGCTCTGCTGCTGCCGCGGCTCACCTGCCGGATTGCAATTATCGGCCAGGTAAAGGCTGGCAAAAGCAGCTTCATCAACGCATTCATCCGCCGGCCCGGACTGCTCCCGACGCACGTCAATCCGTGGACCACGGCTGTCACGCATCTGCATTTCGGCCAGCCGGATGCACCAGCTGACGTTGCCGCGAAGTTCACCTTTTTCGATGCGAACGAATGGGAACGCCTGGCGACCGGTGGCGGGCAGATCCGTGAGCTTACCCAACGTCTGGTTCCCGGTTTCGAGCCTGAATTGCTCAAACATCATGTCGAGGCCATGCGCCGGCGGTCGGAATTCCGTCTTGGCGACAGCATGGGCGAGCTTCTCGGCACGGATCACCAATTTGAGACGCTGAGCCCGGAGATATTGGATCAATATGTGTGCTCGGGCGCCACCCATCTGACCGAACCCGGTGCCGAAAGTATCGGCGTCTATTCGGATATCGTCAAACAGGCCGATCTTTATTTCCAGACCAAGGATTTCTCCTTTCCAACAGTCATCGTCGATACGCCGGGGACAAACGATCCATTTCTGGTTCGCGATGAAATAACCAGACGCGCGCTGGAGGCGGCCGATATCTACATCGTCGTATTGACGGCGCGCCAGGCACTCTCCTCGGCCGACATCGCACTTTTACGCATTTTGCGTGGCTTACATAAAGACAGAATAGCGATCTTCATAAATCGTATCGATGAGCTTGGTGATGTAATTCGCGACACCGCAGAAATTATCGAACACGTGCGCCAGGGATTGCAGCGTGAGTTCGATCGTAGCGATATTCCAATTGTCGCCGGCAGCGCAATGTGGGCGCAAACGGCGATCGGCGGGGCAGATCCCGATATCCGCCGCCAGCTGTCGGCGCGGGCAAAGGCCTATGCGACCCACCTGGGTCTGCCGATCGGCAACCTGATGCCGGTCGATGCGGTGACGCCGGTCGGTCCAGCGGATCAGGCGGCCAAGGCGCTGATGCAATGCTCAGGTCTACCGGAGCTATGTACTGTCGTCGCCGGTCTCACGATGCGCAGCCACGCCGGGCATGTGTTGAAGCAGATCGCAAACTCCTTGTCGGAGTTGACCGCGGTAAGTCTCACATCGGCCCGGCACGAAATGAAAATTCTGGATCACGAGGGTAAAACGGAAGTGCTGCGGCATCATCAGGGTGCCGAAGAGCTGCGATTGATCAAGGCGGAAGTGCGCGACAACGAACAGCTCACACTCACGTTGCACGGGCTATTGATCGATTTGCAATCGCGCACCGACCAGACCATCGATGACCAGTGCACGCGCGCCGTCGAGACCCTCGAAGAGATCGTTCATGATTTTTCCGAGGTCGAAGGATCAAAACTCGAAGAGATGATCGCGGCGGGGCAGAACCAACGCGTCTGGACCTGCGACACGACCCATCTTCGACGCATGATCGAACGCTCATTCGTCCAACTCTATCGCGAAACCGAACACAGCATCGCGGAGCACGAGGCCTACATCTTCCCGAAACTGCGTGAGCTCTTGGAGGCGCAGTTGCCACCTGAGCAGCGGCCACCGACTGCCGTGCGCGCAGCAGAGCAACGTGAGCTCCCCTCCTTGAGCGCGCTCGGTCAGACCGTTGCACTCGATCTTGCCGCACCGTGGTGGAAACGGTGGTGGAGCAGCCGGCGAAGTCCGGCCGACCAGCGGCGCGAATTGGATCGCGTGATCCGGCAGGAATTTTATCCGATTGTCCATATGCTGGTGAAGTCAGCGCGCAGCCGGCTCAAGAGCCAACAGGCGCGGGTGCTCCAGAATTCGTCCATGGTGTATCTGAGCCTGGTTGACCTTCTGCAGGAACAGAGCCGCGAGCGACTGACCCGCACGCGCGAATTGATGTCAGAGCGTTCGACCACGAGCCATGGCGAGCGGGGGCGCGCGCGAACGCAAAGAATGGGCGAGTTGGAGCGCAACAGCGCGACGGCCACGCAGGTTGCTCGCCGTCTCGAAGAAATCGAGCGCGTGTGGGAGCCACCGGCCGGTTAATCAGGCGCGCGGTGGTTGTGCTACTCGCTTTTGCGACGGGTGAGGAAGGCCAGACGCTCGAAAAGGTGCACATCCTGCTCGTTTTTGAGGAGTGCGCCGGCCAGCGGCGGGATCACCTTGCGCGGATCGCTCTCACGCAGGGTTTCGGCAGAAATGTCCTCGTTTAGAAGCAGCTTGATCCAGTCGAGCAGCTCCGATGTCGATGGTTTCTTCTTGAGGCCGGGCACTTCGCGCAGCTCATAGAACACCGCAAGGGCTTCCGTGACGAGCCGCCCCTTCAATCCAGGAAAGTGCACTTCGACGATGTCGCGCATGGTCTCGGCATCAGGAAATTTGATGTAGTGGAAGAAACAGCGGCGCAGGAACGCGTCGGGAAGTTCCTTCTCATTATTCGAGGTGATCAGCACCACCGGCCGCACCTTTGCCTTGATCGTCTCGCCGGTCTCATAAACGTAGAACTCCATGCGATCGAGCTCTTGCAGGAGGTCGTTTGGAAACTCGATGTCGGCTTTATCGATTTCGTCGATCAGCAGGACGGGACGCAGGGGCGCGTCGAACGCTTCCCAGAGCTTGCCGCGCTTGATGTAATTCTTGATGTCGTGGACGCGCGCATCGCCCAGCTGACTGTCGCGCAGGCGGGACACCGCATCGTATTCGTATAGTCCCTGCTGGGCCTTCGTCGTCGACTTGACGTGCCACTCGATGAGCGGACAACCGAGCGCTTTTGCCACTTCCTGCGCCAGCACCGTCTTGCCGGTGCCAGGCTCGCCCTTGATCAGGAGCGGCCGTTCCAGAGTGACGGCAGCGTTCACGGCAATCTTCAGATCTTCCGTTGCGATATACTGCTTCGTGCCTTTGAATTTAGCCGACACATCGAACCCTTTCGCGAAGTTTAGTGGCCAACTCTTAAGGGGAGGGGATGCGGTGCAGCAAGCCTTGTCTTCGCTTAAGCGAGACGGCGGAAAAGCAAATCGCCCGTGGTGGGAGCAGGGGTGGTTGAGAGCGGTAGAAAGGTGAGGGGAGCGCCTGCGCGCAGTCTGATGGGGTGATCGTGGTCAAATTTCGCTTTCGAATGGCTTTGCGCAGCTATGGGGCAGTACCCGCACAGGTTGTAGGTTGGATGAACAGTCAATCATAAAGTTGGTGCACGTTTGAACTCACCCACCCGCCGCCGGCTTTGGCGCAAATATACCGTTCGAATACTTCTTTTAGACGAACGTCTAGTAACAGCTTGACTTGGAATAACAGGAACTTAAAAGAGGCGGCGACATCGATGCCGGGCGATTAGCGCCGGCGGAGCACGAATGGATCTCGGAGGCCGTTATGGGCCAAAAAGAACGTCAGCCTGCCTCCAAATCTACTGCCAAATCCATCCTAAAGCCCGTCGCCAAGGACGCGTCGAGTAAGGATTTGGCCAAGCCGAAGAGGGCGACCTCGGGACCCTCGATGATCGTATTGCCCGAGGATTACCGCCCATCCGATAGCGAGCCGTTCATGAGCGTGCAGCATCGGATCTATTTCCGTCGCAAGCTGGTGGCGTGGAAAGAGGAGATCATCCGGCAAACGCGCGAGACAGTCCAAGGTTTGAACGAGGACAGTTCGCAGTTCGCTGATATCGCCGATCGCGCCACTTCGGAAAGCGATCGTGCGCTTGAACTGCGGGCACGCGATCGTCAGCGCAAACTGATCTCGAAGATAGATGCCGCGATTGCCCGGATCGATGACGGAAGCTACGGCTATTGTGAGGAAACTGGCGAGCCTATCGGATTGCGCCGCCTTGAAGCGCGCCCGATCGCTACGTTAAGTCTTGAGGCACAGGAGCGGCATGAGCGCCGCGAACGCGTATTTCGCGCCGACTAAACGACCGGGCGCTAAAACCGGTCGATCATGTTAGAGTTCAGCAGCCGCCTGTGGAACGCCAGTATCTGTTTGCGCTGTTCGCAGCCGTGATACTTACCCTTGCATACCACCATCAAGCGCCGGCGTTCTTGGTAACTTTCAGGCAGCGGCAGGCCGGCCGCCTCTAGCACCGCAACGCTCAGATAGGGCACATCCATCAGATCGACGTCGGGTAATGGGATCGGGGTGTAGCCGACCCCGTCGATCGAATAATAAGTCACGAACGCCGGTTGATGACGCTCCATCGACAGCGTGCCCTGATACTCCTCCAGCCCCAGGAGGCGGCGTGTGATGTGGGGGTGATGATCGCCATAATTGACGATCAGAAAGCGCTCCTTCGGAAAGCGTCGCGCGAGCTCGCCCTTGAGATATCCATAGTCTTTCGCGGCGAGGCCCAGACGGCGCAAATACTCGTGCACTTCCGGATCTGTGCCCGGTCCGCCACCGGATACCTTTTCGTTGGGCTCGTATGTGAAATCGTATTCGGCATGCGACGCCTGTGTCTGGATATACATGAAGATCGGCGCCGATGTCGTCTGCCGATGCTGCTCGATTTCGCCCAGCGCAGTTTCGTAATAGAACCGGTCTCGCTCGTTGGGCCGCTTGGCGTTCTGGTCCTTGGCGTCGATCACCTTTTGCAGACCGATTTTTTCGTAGAAACGCGCATTCGCTACGAAATTGCGCAACATCGGATAGATCAGGACGTTGCTGTAGCCGCAGTGCTGTAGAAATTGTGGCATCGAGTCCCGCAGCTTCCCTGCCATGATCGATTGCACGTAGGGACGCATACTCCCGAACGCGTGCGAGGACATGCCGGTCAGGATCGAAAACTCCGATAGCCACGAGGCGCCGGCGTAGGTTTCGACCCGCAGCTTGCGCACTTTTCCATCGAACGAGCGAAAAAACGGATCGATAGCGTGGTCATAAGCGAGGCCGGGAAAATTGGATGGCGGGACGGTCGATTCCTGATGGATCAAAATGATATGCGGTGGTGGTGTGGCCGGCGAGCAGGTGGTCGAGTTCGCGAACGATGCGACGGGGCCGCCGGCCGGTGCCGCCTCGACCAAGTTGCCACGCAACAACACGGCCGCCGTTTCCGATAGCGAGCTGAAAAACTGCGAAACGTACCGGTCGTCGGTGAAGAATGTCGCCTCATGCAGAGGACCTCGCAGGTGAGCTGCGAAAAACGTTGTTGCTGAAAGGCAGATGGTCAGAACGAGTGCGCACGATCGCCTGACCCGATCGTGGTCCGTGCGCCACGCGAATATCATCAAGAGAGCTGCGGCTACCATGCTCGCGCTAAACATCGCAAGCGACCGGCCATAGCTTTCGGCGAGGAAAACGATCGTCGACCAGGAGCTGAAATAGAAGATGATGTCGTAGGCGTGCAGGACCATATTCATGGCCTCCTGCTTCGCTTTCGAGATGACGAAGATAAGCGCCACGCAAACTGTAGCTGCGACAAGGCTGAACAGCGGCCGCCGCGACAACAGCAATAGGATCGCGCCAAAGGTCGCCGGCGCCGACAAAGTAAACAAAATGTCGAGCGGGCCACCCTCGTAGCGGCTGACCTGGACCGTCAGAGCGAGTGCCATAAGAATGGCGACTGTCCAGAGCGGCCGACGCAGCGTTACGATCCGCTCAGCGACCGAAGTGACGGCACTCATGGCACTTTGTGTTCCGCAACCGCGATGGCAGGCCGCCATCCGGATCTGTCATACATGACAGTTCTGTGACATCAAAGTGCGTTTAGATGGCGGCTGCAACATTTACGCAGCATGAACGGGCGCCGGTGGCCTCGCGTTATTCCACTGCCTGCGGATCGCGATCCCGCCGCCGCGGGTCGAGCGGCTGTGCACTGGATGTGCGGGCAACGTCTGCCTGCTGCTGCAGGATGTCCTGCTGCACGGTATTGATCGCAACACCAGCTTCCCGGAAGGCCTGATATATTTCCAACCTTAGCGAGTTTTGCGCGTCGACCGCTTTGTTGATATCGGCGACGAACACGCGGATCGAGAATTCGAAGCCATTGATGCCCAAGTCGTCGAGAACGACGCGGGCCGCCGGTTGCTGCAGGATAAATGCATTGCGGCGACCGACTTCGGTCAGTATCTGCATGACGTGCTCGGGGTCGGATTTGTATGTAGCACCAACTCTAATGATGACGCGTCCCATGGCATTGCGATGGGTCCAGTTGGTGACAGCGCCGGTGATCAACTCCGAGTTGGGCAGGATCAGGCTTGCCCGATCGAAGGTCTCGATCTCGGTCGCCCGCACGCTGATCCGGCGCACGTAGCCTTCCTGGCCCTTCACGACGATCCAGTCGCCGACCTTGATCGGCCGTTCGACCAGCAGGATCAGTCCTGAGACAAAATTATTCACGATCGACTGGAGGCCGAAACCGATGCCGACGGAGAGCGCACCGGCGACGATCGCAAGGTTGGTAATGTCCAATCCAACATACGAGACGCCGACGAGGCCTGCGATCGCAGCACCGGCATAACCGAAACCGGTGTAGATCGAATGGGCGATGCCGGGTTCCATTCGCGTGGGCGACAGCACGGTCGATGCCATCCAGCGCTGCAGCAGGCGCGTGACAGTAAGTATCAACGCGAATAAGCCGATGGCGATCAGAATGCGGGCGAGCGATATGCGGAACTGCCCGATTTCGAAGCCGAACACGGCCGATCGGAACCCGTTGAAGATATCGGTTGTGGAAAAGCCTAGCGAGAGCAGCACCGTTGGCACCGCGATCGCGGCGAGCCCGGCATTGAGCAGCCACGTCAAAACCTGTGACACTTGCCGGCGATGCTTGAGATCGAGACCCAGTCCGTTCTCGAGCATGCGGCCGACGGGACGCCCGGCATCTTCGGGTTCGGTGGCAATCGCGTTGATCGCGGCATGCAGCAGCACGATTGCGACCGCACAACTGCCGGTCAAAAGAACCTGACTGGCGATGAAGCTGCCGAGCGCGACATATCCCAGCAGCGAGGCGACCAGAATTGCAATTGCAAGCCCCAGCAACGGGATCTTCAGCCACTTCGGCTGGTAGCGCGAGAGCGGCTCCCCCGAGACGAGACCACCCGGTGTAAACGGTGTCCGCACGATCCCGATAAGCAGGCCTGCAAACGCGACGCTCGTAAAGAAGGTCTGCACGATACTTACTGGCAGCGGCGATACGAACAGCCTGATGACCTCGCGCAGAACCATGTCGGTCGCGAACACGGCGGCGATCCAGCGCGTCAACGTGACAAGCCGGGCGGCAGTGTGATCGGACAGGTCGAACAGGCGCCAGTGGGCGTAGCGCGGGGTCAGAACCGCGACCGAAAGACCCGAAACTGCCGCAGCGACTATGACGGCTTGGGTGATGACTTCGGCGATCGGCTGTACCTGGTAATCCAACGTTCCGAGGTTATCCAAGCCCAGATAGAGCAGCGATACACACAGCACGACCGGTAGCGCGCGAACAGCTGCGACCATTGTCGCCCGGCCGGCGCGCGTGAAAAAATTCGGCAATGGATCGGGCACCGGCCCCAAGGCGCGAGCAAACAACCGTCGCTGCGCAACTGTCAAACTGATGTAAAGGCCAAAGCTGACGAGGAACAAAACCGCAACCGCCGGCAAGTTATGGCGGGCTTTTTGCCACCAACGCTCAGCGACTGTTGTGACCTGCTGCGCGATCCGGGGCAGCTCGTCGGCAACCTGACGCCATATCGTCAAGAGCAGCGGTGACTGCGTCCGCTTCATTAGATCTTGCGTAAAAACCTTGTGGCGATAATCCTGAATTCGCGAGATCTGCTGGCGCGCCCGCAGCTGAGACAACTCGATCGCCTTGAGTGCACCATCCACTTGCGAAGCTAAGCCGGACAGTCGCGCGCGCTCCACGGCGATCGATTGGCTCTCCGGCGCACTCCCTTTTTCTGGCGCCTTGCCGAGCTTCTCGATCTGAATGTGGATTTCATCGCTGCGCGGCCGCAGGCTCTCGGCAAGTCGTTGCGCATCGAACAGTAAGGCGTCCGCTTCGGCACGCTGGGCGGCCAGGCCTTCCTCGCGCAAACGAACGCGCTCGACCGCCTTTTCAAGCCGTTCGATTGCCTCGCCGAGCCGGGCGACAGCCTCGGTCGTCTCCGGCGGCAGGCCAACCTCGGGTGGCGGCGTCGCAGCGGCGGACGCAGCGGCAGGAGCGGTCGCGGGCTGCGTCGTGTCCGGCACGCTGTTCTGCGGTGGCCGTGGCTGCACAGCACTTGGTCCGCCTTGTGCGAAACACGAAGGTGCGATGAGCAACGCCATCAGTGCACTCAGCAGGCAACGCTTCCAAACGTGACGCAGATGCAACATTCGACTGCCACCGACTTCCGTTCACCACCAGCTTCGGTCTGTCTCTCGCGACTACTTCTCGCCAACGACCTGCTTATCGCCCAACCCGAGTTTCTCTCCAAACCCCTGGCCGAACGTGCGCGCCGGCCGTGGATGCACGACGGCCGGTCCCTCGACTACTTCGGCCAAGCGCGGACGCTGGGCGCTGATATTGGTTTCGATGACAACGTCGACGGGCCCACCCGTCATGATCAGATGCTCGACATCGTCGCGGCGAATCAAAATGAGCCGGCGGCGCCCGTCCACATTGGCCTGATCGACAACGTCGAGTCGCTTCTCCGGCTTCGGGCCAAAGAATGCGCCGGTCAGACCACCGGTCGGCGATCCCGTAGTCAGATAACCGCGCACGAGGAGGCCGCCGACGACAAGCAATGCCGCGATGAATAGCAAAAAGAACAGCCAGGAGAGAATATCCCACATATTTTATTCCTCTCGGGCGCAGGGTCTGCGCTTCACGTTGAATGCCCGGCAGCGTGCGCCGAGCCAGAACCTGCTTGGATTCCGTAGCAGTCTATGGCGCGGGACCGACTCGAACAATGCAAGATTGCCGCGGAGATATATCGGGTATTTAGCGCCATTTTAACCCTGATGATCGATTTGTTGACAGTAACGAAGCGGTCGCGGCTTTTTCGCCGGGCGTTTCGAGCTGGTAACCGGTGGCAGCCGTTAGGCCGGTGGCGGTTGTTGCGTCGAGGTGAAGTCGTGCGAGGTTGGGTTTTGTTGAGAGATCGCGTTTCCGAGTTTTGCCGACTGAGTGAAATCCTGAAGATCCACGGCAATCGCCGGCTGCAGGGCACGTTGCAACACGCGGCATCCTTGATTGCGTCGAATCAAGGTAGTTTTGCGACCATGAAGGCAAGCGTTACAAACACCGCGACGGCTTTGGCCGAGGATGCGATCGTCGCGATGCGCGGCAAAGGGTTGTTGACGACTGCTGCGCTGTTGGCCGCCGGTGCGGTTGGCGTGTTCGCGGTGCTAGCCTCCGGTTCGGGCGAGCCGCTCGTCCTCACCTTGATGGCCGTACTGTCCACGATCGGTGTTTTTTTCATCCTTGCGGCGCTGGCCGGTCATCTGCGCTTGAGCGTCCGGATGACGAATTTGGAATGTGCGAGCGGCGCTGCCGACGCGATCGACGATGGCATTCAAATATCAGGCCGCACCGGCGATGCGCACTTTACAAGCCGGGTGTTCCGCGAATTCCTCGGGCAATCGGAAGCAGGGACGCCGAGAACGCTCGAGGACGTGCTGGCACCCCAGCCCCAGGCCGCGCAGGCGCTGTTTCGCCTCATGCGTGCATCCGAACGCGGCGTGGCGCGCGTTGAGAGCTTCCCGTTGCAGCGAATTGGCGGCGAGCATCGCTGGTATCGATTGAGTGTGAAGCCATGGATCGAGGGTGCCGTCCGGGCTGGCGTTGGCCGTTTGTCGGTTTGGCATCTGAGCGACATTACCACCGATCGCGCACGGGAAGCAGCGGCTGCAGCCAACATCCAGTCTTCATTGGCACTGTACGATCGCTTGCCGGTCGGCCTGCTTGTCGTCGACGACAGCGGCGCCGTCGAACACCTGAACGCGACGCTCGGCGATTGGCTCGGCATGTCGCCATCGTCGCGTACCCGGGCGATGCGGTTGTCCGATCTCGTTTCCGGCGACGTGGCGGAACTCTTGCGCACCTTGTCTCGCCGCCGCACCGGTGACACGCAATCGATCGACATTGATCTCGCCGGGCAGCAAGGCGGAAGCGTAGCCGCTCGCCTGCTGATCATCGAGCGCGCCGGTGCCGCGGGCAACGGCCGAGGCTTTGTTGCAGCCGTCGTCAAACGTTCGCCCGATGGGTCCGGGCTTGGCAACCTCAAGACACCTGCCGTGCGGCTCACGCGTTTGTTCGAGGCCGCTCCCTTCGGCATCGCCCTGGTCGGTGTCGATGGCCGCATCACCAGCGCCAATGGCGCCTTCAAACGCCTGCTGCTGGCGACCGGACCGGTCGAGGGCGTGCCGGTATTGAGCCTGCTGGGCCGAGAAGCCGTCGGCGGACTTCGCGCACCGATCGAAAGCGCACTGGCTGCGGCGATCGCGCAAAAGACCGGAATCGCTCCGGTCGAGGTCACGGTCGGCGATTCCGGCGAATTCACCCGCCGCGTCGTGATGAGCCCGCTTGGCGCCAGCGCCGGCGTTGGTGCGGCCGACTCCGCCGTGCTTTATGTCATGGACGCGACCGAGCAAAAGACCCTCGAAGTCAACTTTGCCCAAAGCCAGAAGATGGAAGCCGTCGGCAAACTTGCGGGCGGTATTGCCCACGACTTCAACAACGTGCTGACAGCGATCATCGGCTTTTCCGATCTCTTACTGCAGACCCACCGGCCGAGCGACGCCGCCTACAAGAACATCATGGCGATCAAGTCGAGCGCTAATCGCGCCGCCGGTATGGTGAGCCAGTTGCTTGCGTTTTCGCGCCGCCAGACGCTGCAACTTGAAGTCTTGCAACTCGGCGAGACGCTCGGCGATCTCTCGGTCTTGCTCAACCGCTTGCTCGGCGAGAAGATCGACTTGCGGATCCACCAGGGGCGCGATCTGTGGTTCGTCAAGGCGGATCGTTCGCAGCTATCGCAGGTGATCATCAATTTCGCCGTCAACGCGCGCGATGCCATGATCGACGGCGGAACTCTCAAGATCAGCACCCGCAACCTGAGCGAGCGGGAAAGCCAGAAGATCGACCAACCCGGCTTTATCGTTGGCGAATATGTCGTCATCGACGTCGAGGACACCGGCCACGGCATGAAGCCCGAGGTAATGGCCAAGATCTTCGAACCGTTCTTCACGACCAAAGGAGTTGGCAAGGGCACGGGGCTGGGCTTATCGACAGTCTACGGCATCATCAAGCAGACCGGTGGTTTCGTGTTCCCGGAAAGCAGCCCGAAGGGCACCACGTTTAGGGTTTATCTGCCGCGTCATCACGTTGATAACATCGAAGAGATCATCCATCAGAAGGTGGTCAAGAAAGAGCGCGCGACCGACCTCACCGGCACCGGCCGGGTATTGCTCGTCGAGGACGAGGATGCAGTGCGCGGCTTTGCGGTCGAAGCACTCAAGCGGCAAGGCTACGAGGTGCTGCAAGCCTCGAGCGGGGTCGAGGCGCTGGAGGTGCTGGCTGCCTCAGATGAGCCGGTCGACCTCGTGGTCAGTGACGTGATCATGCCCGAAATGGACGGTCCGACACTGCTGAAGGAGTTGCGGCGCACGCGGCCCAAGCTGAAATTCATTTTCATGTCTGGCTACCCCGACGATGCCTTTAAGAACACGCTCGATCCTGATACCGAGTTCGCCTTCCTGCAGAAGCCCTTCTCGCTGATGCAACTCGCGACCAAGGTCAAAGAGCAGATCAGCCGCTAAATTCATTTCGTTCGATTTTGCTGCGCCGCCCGATTCGATAGATCCGGGCGGCTTTTTTTTACCCACAACCGAGTGATCATAACAAGAACGTATAGAAAACACGTGGTTGATTACCATTGTTTCACAGGTACTAAGAAAACCATGGACAGATGAGAACAAACAGTGCACATATGTAGTCAATTGCCGATCTGCAACTCTTAACCTAGGGTGAATGCCATGACCGCGCCACAGCTTCGCGTCGTCGAAGGGGACAATATGGACAAGCACAAAGCGCTCGATGCAGCGCTGGCTCATATCGAGAAGCAATTCGGCAAGGGCTCGATCATGAAGCTCGGTGCCAACGATCAATCCTTGGACGTGGAGGCGATTTCCACCGGCTCGCTCGGGCTCGACATCGCGCTCGGCATCGGCGGCTTGCCCAAGGGCCGGGTGATCGAGATTTACGGTCCGGAGAGTTCTGGCAAGACCACATTGGCATTGCATGTCGTCGCCGAAGCGCAGCGCAATGGTGGTGTGTGCGCCTTCGTCGATGCCGAGCACGCGCTCGACCCGGTTTATGCGCGCAAGCTTGGCGTCAATGTCGCCGAACTCCTCATCTCGCAACCCGACACCGGCGAGCAGGCGCTCGAAATCGCCGATACGCTGGTGCGCTCCGGCGCCGTCACCATCCTGGTAATCGACTCGGTGGCCGCCCTGACGCCGAAAGCAGAGCTCGAAGGCGAGATGGGCGACAGCTTGCCAGGTCTGCAAGCGCGCTTGATGAGCCAAGCGCTGCGCAAGCTCACCGGTTCGATCTCGAAGTCCGGTTGTATGGTTATCTTCATCAACCAGATCCGCATGAAGATCGGCGTGATGTTCGGTAATCCAGAAACAACGACTGGCGGCAATGCGCTCAAGTTCTACGCCTCCGTCCGCTTGGACATTCGCCGCATCGGCCAAATCAAGGAGCGCGAGGAGGTCGTCGGCAACCAAACCCGCGTCAAGGTCGTAAAGAACAAAGTCGCCCCGCCGTTCAAGCAGGTCGAGTTCGACATCATGTATGGCGAAGGGATCTCCAAAACGGGCGAGCTCGTCGATCTCGGCGTCAAGGCCGGCGTGATCGAAAAGTCAGGTGCTTGGTTCGCGTACGGCGGGCAGAAGATCGGCCAAGGTCGCGAGAACAGCAAGGCTTACCTGCGGGACAATCCACTGATCGCTGCCGAGGTCGAAAAGGCCGTCAGGAAGAACGCCGGCCTCATCGTCGAGAAAATGCTGGTGCAACCCGATGCCACCGACAGCGATGAGACGGCTGATGGGCTGGCGGATGGTGACGATGCTGTAACGCCACAGAAGGCTGGTCGCGGCAAGCGCTGAACGCGCGGCGCCGTCGCCCTGGTTGTTGACTCGCAGATGGCGAGCGATCGTGCGCTCGCGCCTTCCCCCATGTGCAGGGTAAATGCCGGACCTTGGCGTTCCTGGACAGGCGCACGGTCGCCCGGTACAAGCGCTGGCGGACTAGGCGGTCCGGGCGGCCGGCCTGAAGGTGCGGCCGCTGCTCTAGGATTGAAGGCAAGCGGCACGCGGGATTTCGGCATGAGCGGTGTTAATCAGGTTCGGTCCACGTTCCTCGACTACTTCAGGAAACACGGGCACGAGGTCGTGGCCTCGTCGCCGTTGGTACCGCGCAACGACCCGACCTTGATGTTCGCCACCGCTGGCATGGTGCAGTTCAAGAACATCTTCACGGGGCAGGAGACACGCTCGTACAAGCGGGCGGCGACGTCGCAGAAGTGCGTGCGCGCCGGCGGCAAGCACAACGACCTCGACAATGTCGGCTATACCGCGCGCCATCACACCTTTTTCGAGATGCTCGGCAATTTCTCGTTCGGCGACTACTTCAAGGCCGACGCGATCCCCTTTGCTTGGAACCTGATCACCAAGGAGTTCGGCCTCGATCCGAAGCGGCTTTATATCACCGTCTATCACGACGACGAGGAAGCGGCCGGTATCTGGAAAAAGCTGACCGGCTTCTCCGACGAAAAGATCATCCGCATCGCCACATCGGACAATTTCTGGGCGATGGGCGACACCGGCCCTTGTGGTCCGTGTTCGGAAATCTTCTTCGACCACGGCCCAAAAATTCCGGGCGGCCCGCCCGGTTCACCTGATGCCGACGGCGACCGCTTCATCGAGATCTGGAATCTCGTGTTCATGCAATACGAGAGCCGGGGCCCAGGCGACCGGATCAATCTGCCGAAGCCGTCGATCGACACCGGCATGGGGCTCGAGCGCATTTCGGCGGTGCTGCAAGGCACGCACGACAATTACGAAATCGACCTGTTCAAGGCGCTGATCGCAGCATCGGTTGAAGCAACGGGTGTCGCCGCAACGGCTGAGCATAAGGCGAGCCATCGTGTCATTGCTGACCATCTGCGCGCGTCGAGTTTCCTCATCGCCGACGGCGTGCTGCCGTCGAACGAAGGGCGCGGCTACGTGCTGCGCCGGATCATGCGGCGCGCGATGCGGCATGCTCATCTTCTCGGCGCAGCGGACCCGCTGATGCATCGGCTAGTGCCAGCCCTCGTGCGCCAGATGGGCGAGAGCTACCAGGAGCTCGTGCGCGCCCAGCCGCTGATCACCGAGACGCTCGAACTCGAAGAACGCCGTTTCCGCAAAACGCTCGAACGCGGTTTGGGATTGCTGACAGAGGCGACGAGTAAATTGCGGCCCGGTGCAATACTTCCCGGCGACGTCGCCTTCAAGCTCTACGATACCTTCGGCTTCCCCCTCGACCTAACGCAGGATGCGTTGCGCGCGCGCAATATCGGCGTCGATACCGCTGGGTTCGCGACCGCGATGGAAAAGCAGAAGGCCGAGGCACGTAAGGCCTGGAAGGGATCGGGCGAGGCTGCCACCGAGACCGTCTGGTTCGAACTCAAGGAGCGGGTGGGCGCGACCGAGTTCCTCGGTTATGAGACTGAAACTGCGGAAGGTCAGATCGCAGCGTTCGTGAAGGATGGCCGCGAGATCGAAGCGCTCAAAGCCGGGGAGACCGCTTCGATCATCGTCAATCAAACACCGTTCTATGCCGAGTCCGGTGGCCAGATGGGCGATCACGGCGTGATCAAAGGTCCGAAAGGTACGGTGTTCCGCGTTACCGACACCGCCAAGAAATTGGGCGACCTGTTCGTCCATTCAGGCGCGCTGGAAAGCGGCGCGCTCAAGCTCGGCGACGCCGTCGAACTGGTTGTCGATCACGCCCGGAGGCAGTCGACGCGTGGCAATCATTCGGGCACCCATTTGGTGCATGAGGCGCTGCGGCATGTGCTCGGCGACCACGTCGCGCAGAAGGGCTCACTCGTTGGCCCGGACCGTTTGCGTTTCGACTTCTCCCACACCAAGCCGATGAGCGGGGAAGAGATCCGTCGCGCCGAAACCCTTGCCAACGAGATCATCCTGCAGAATGCCCCCGTCGAAACCCGTCTGATGGCGATCGAGGATGCGCGCGAAACTGGCGCCATGGCGCTGTTTGGCGAAAAATACGGTGACGAAGTGCGCGTTGTATCGATGGGTATGCCTGATAATCCATCACGGCCGAACAAGCCGTGGTCGATCGAGTTGTGCGGTGGCACGCATGTGAGCCGCACCGGTGACATCGGGCTCGTTCACATTCTGGCCGAGAGTGGATCGGCTGCCGGCATTCGTCGCATTGAAGCGCTGACGGGCGATGGCGCGCGCTCTTATCTGGTCGCACAAGACGAGCGTTTGCGTGAGGCGGCGGCCGTCCTGCGGGCGCGACCGGATGATCTCGTCGATCGTTTGAAGGCGCTCGTCGAAGAAAAAAAACAGCTCGAGCGTCAGCTGGCGGATGCCAAAAAGCAAATGGCACTCGGTGTCGGGGCCAAGGCTGCAGGTCCAGCGATCGTCGAGATTGCAGGCATCAAGTTCCTCAGAATGTCCGTTACCGGCGTCGACATGAAGGACCTCAAAGGGATGGCGGATGAGGGCCGAGCCCAGGTCGGGTCCGGCGTGATCGCGATTGCCAACAACTCGGCCGATGGCAAACTCGGCATCGTCGCAGCGGTGACGACGGATCTGGCCGGCAAGATCAGCGCGGTCGATCTGGTTCGTGCCGGCTCCGAGGCCGTTGGCGGCAGGGGTGGCGGCGGCCGTCCGGATATGGCCCAAGCCGGTGGTCCCGATGGCACAATGGCCGATGCCGCACTCGATGCGATTGCCATGCGCTTAAAAGGATGATGGGGCCGCACGTCCGCTGCGCAATGGGACACTAGCTTTTGCAAACGCGCAGCCCTACATTGGATCTGCTGCGGGGTACGTCAGGGACTATGCATCCCTCGGGCCTATAATCCACGCTAGGGAGCTGTATCTGACCGGGGCCGTGGTCCCGGACACATGGCGCCCACCTTTCACAAAAGGGACTCGGCGGGATCAAACGGTCCCAACGGCCTCGCGGCACTTTATTCACCTGCCCGTCGCTCGCGAAAGTTGGCGGCGCATTGGGATCTCCATGCGATGACGATCGATAAGGCGGCGCTCCGGGCACAAATGCACGAGCGGCGCGCCGCGATTTCGCTCGATGTCCGCCAAGCCGCTTCGCAGGCCATCGCTGTTTGCGCGAGCGAACTGCTGGCGCGAGTTGGAGCCGGAACTACGCCGCGCGTTTCGACTTATGGTGCCATCGGCACGGAGCTTGACCCTGCGGCGCTCGAGCAAGAACTCGTTGATAGCGGCTGTACACTTTGCCTCCCCGGGATGGTGAGCAAAGCAAAACCGTTGGTGTTTCGTGCTTTCGCGCATGGCGACGCGCTGGTCGAGCGCATGTGGGGGATCCGGGAACCGCAGGGGACAGCCGCGGTCGTTACGCCAGAAATTCTCCTGGTGCCGCTGCTCGCCTTCGATGATCGAGGTTGGCGTCTCGGCTACGGCGGCGGTTTTTACGACCGCACCTTACGGGAATTGCGCGCGGCCCCGCAGCGGGTCGCAGCCGTCGGCGTCGCCTATGATGAACAGCACGTTGCGCAAGTTCCCCATGCCGATTACGACGAACCTCTCGATTGGGTTCTCAGCCCGTCTGGCTTGCGCCGGTGCTTCTAACAACCAACGCTGGCGGCCGGCTCCTCGCAGAGGCGTCGCCAGCGCACAGGAGTCGCCAGCGTAAAAGTGGGTGACGAGGGCGTAAATCCGCGCCATGATCAGGAGGTACTGCTTCCACTCGCCAGGTCGCACCTACTCATGGCACCTACCCCAATGACAGCTGCCATGCTGGTGAGGTGCCGATGCGTTCCACCTTCTTTGTAGCCGTCAAGAGCACTTGAGAGGCCCCGCGCATTCCATGACCGCACTTCCAGCAAACACGCCCAAGAAACTCGGCCTGGTGATCGATCTCGACACCTGTGTCGGCTGCCAGGCGTGCGCGACCTCCTGCAAGGAGTGGAACACGCAGAGCGCCGTCGCGGGCCCGCTGTCGGATGAGACGCCCTACGGCACGGACCCGCACGGCGCTTGGCTCAATCGCGTGCACTCCTATGAAGTCGGCGAAGGTGACACCGGCCGCACCGTGCATTTCCCACGCTCGTGCCTGCATTGCGAAACGCCCGCCTGCGTAACGGTGTGCCCGACCGGCGCCTCCTACAAGCGCGCCGCGGACGGCATCGTGCTCGTCAATCCCGACACGTGCATCGGCTGCAAATTGTGCTCTTGGGCGTGCCCCTATGGGGCCCGCGAATACGACTACAGCGATGGCGTCATGAAGAAATGCACGCTATGCGTCGACCGGATCTACAATGAAACCTTCGAACCGGAAGATCGTGTGCCAGCGTGCGTCAAAGCCTGTCCGACAGGGGCGCGGCACTTCGGTGATCTGGCCGATGCCAACAGCGATGTGTCGAAGCTTGTCGCCGCCCGCGACGGTTTCGATCTGCTGCCGGAGTTCGGCTACAAGCCCGTCAACAAGTACCTGCCGCCGCGGGCCAAACGCGATGCGCAGTCGGCCCCGAAACCAGCGCCTGAGATTATTCATCCGACTGCGGGGGAAGGTGGCACGACGACCGCCAAATTCTTCGCGTGGGCCGATAAGGTCTTGTCGCGTTGAGGGAACATTCATGAACCTGCTCCTCGAAGGCCGCACGGCGCTCGTTACCGGCGCGACGTCAGGTATCGGACGCGGAATTGCCGAAGCGTTAGCCGCCGAGGGTGTGCGACTTGCGATCTCGGGCCGCCGTGCAGCTGGCCTTGCCGAGACCGCCGATCTAATCGCTGCCGCAGGTCATCGGCGGCCGTCGATCATCGCTGGCGATTTGACGACGCCGGATGGCCCGCAAACGATCGCCACCGCAGCGCTGAACGCACTTGGTGGCCGGGTCGATATTCTCGTCAACAATGCCGGTGCGTCGCGGCCCATCTCGGACATGGCCGATGATGCAGCGTGGGAGGAAGCCCTCGCCTTCAACTTCGCCGGTGCGCGCCGCCTGACAAACGCGCTCGCCGGTCCGATGCGCGATGCGAAATGGGGGCGGATCATCAATCTGACCGGCGCACTCGTTGCGCCGGGAATGAACGCGAGCGGGGCTGCGAAGTCGGCGTTGCATTCCTGGTCGCGGACGATGGCGATCCAACTCGCGCCACATGGCATTACGGTCAACGCGATTGCGCCTGGCCGCATCAACTCGGAGCAGATCCGCAACAAGTTGCATCCGACCGAAAAATCCCGCGACGATTTCATCCGCCAATACATCCCGATGGGCCATTTCGGCGAACCTGAAGACCTTGCAGCGCTCGTCGTATTTCTGGCTTCGCCCGTCGCCCGCTACATCTCCGGCGCAGCGATCCCGGTCGACGGCGCGATGATCCGCATTTCCTGAAAGACCACGATGCATCCAGCTTATTCGGTTATCGTTTTCACTTGCGCGTCGGGTGCGGGCTATGGGTTGTTGATCTGGCTTGCAGTTGCGGGCGTGCTGGGCCGGTCGACGCTGCCGGCGCCGGGCATAGGGCTCGCGAACTTCGCAACGGCGTTCGCGTTGATCACGGTTGGGCTGCTGTCGTCGACGGCGCATCTGGGGCGCCCCGAACGCGCATGGCGCGCATTCTCGCAATGGCGCACATCGTGGTTGTCACGCGAAGGCGCGGCAGCAATCGCGACGTATGCGGCAGGTGGTCTTTATGCGCTGCAATGGCTGTTCGGCGATCCATCCAGCCGCAGCGTGCTGGTGATCCTCGGCCTGCTGACGATTGCGACGGCGATGGCGACGCTCTGGTGCACCGGCATGATTTACGCGTCCTTACCGACGATCAGGTCGTGGAACATGCCTCATGTCGCACCGCTCTATGTGCTACTCGGATTGCTCACCGGACGTTTATTGCTGAACGCCCTCGGTGCCGCCTCGACCGGCGTGGTGTCGGTCACCGCCTTGTGGCTGACGCTGCTGCTGATCCTCGCCGGTTGGATCGTCAAGGCGCACTATTGGAGCACCGCCGGTGACGCAACGCGTAAGTGGACCATTGGTGATGCCACCGGCCTTGGCCGCTTCGGCCGCGTGCGTACGCTTGATCCGCCGCACACGCAGGCGAACTTCGTGATGCGCGAGATGGGCTTTCAGGTGGCGCGTAAGCACGCCGATCGACTGCGCCAGGTGGTTGTGGTGACGCTGTTCGTCATTCCGGCAGTGCTGACGCTCATGCTGTTCGTAGCTAGCGGTGTCGTGGCCCTATTCGTGTCGATCCTGGCCGTGCTTTGCGCCGCCATCGGAATCGTAGTCGAGCGCTGGTTGTTCTTCGCCGAGGCCGAGCACGTATCGATGTTATACTACGGCCGCGAAGCCGCTTGATGGGTTTGGCGTTTGGTGTCCGACCTTTCGGGTCCGACACCATCGTGACCATCGTCGATCCATCACCCCCGCTGCCGGCCGCCGTTGGCGTCGAACAGCGGGGTCATGTGGACTACGGCGCGGCGCTCCTCGGCAAAGATCGGGATGGTCAGTTCGGTGCCGTCGACCGCGAGATCGGCGCGCACGTAGCCGAGTGCGATGCTTTTGCCCGCCCAGTGCGCGTAGCCGCCGGAGGTGACTTGGCCAACCGCTGCGCCGCCTTTGAGGATCGACTCGTAGCCGACGACTTCCACATCGGTGTCGACGATCATCGTAACGAGACGGCGGGAAGGGGCGGCATCACGGTCCTTCAAGGCCGCCGTTCGGCCGATGAAGTTGCCCTTGTCGTAGGCGACGAACCGGTCGAGCCCGCACTCACTCGGTGTGTAGTCGGGGCGGAACTCGCGGAAGAAGGCGCCGTAGCCTTTCTCCAATCGCAACGACATCAGCGCGCGGCCGCCGAAGTGCACGAGGCCGAGATCGCGGCCAGCTTCGACGATCGCTTCGTAGAGCGTCACCTGATAGTCGGGCGTGCACCAGATTTCATAGCCGAGGTCGCCGGTGTAACTGGCGCGGATCACCGTCGCGGGCACCAGTCCGACCGTCATCTCTCGCACGGCGAAGAACTTGAACTTGTCGTTCGAGACATCGTCCTTGACCAGCCGTTGCAGGAGCTCGCGCGACTTAGGTCCTGCGATCATCAAGCCGTTCAATGCATGCGGAACCGCGCGCACAGAAACGTCTTTTGCGTCCGCCAGGTGCTGCTCGAACCAGCGCATATGATAGATCTCGGCGACGCCGGAGCCGATCATCAGGAACCGATCGGGTGCGAGGCAGGCCAGCGAGAAGTCGCCCAGAATGGTGCCGCGCTCGTTGAGCATCGGGGCAAGCACCATGCGGCCAGGCTTCGGGATCTTGTTGGCGAGCATCCGGTCGAGCCACACAGCGGCACCCGCTCCGGTGATCTCATACTTGCCGAAGCCGGAGATCTCCATCAAGCCCACGGCATCGCGCACGGCCTTGCATTCAGCCTTTACCACCGGGAATGCATTTGAGCGGCGATACGTCGGGTTCTCCACCGGCTCCATGCCTTTGGGAGCGTACCACAACGGTACCTCGAGCCCGAAGTTAGCGCCGAACACCGCACCGGCTGCCTTGAACCGGTCGTAGGCCGGCGTCCGTCGCAAGGGCCTTGCCGCGGGTAATTCCTCGTTCGGGTAGGCGACGCGGAAGCGGCGTTTGTAATTTTCCTGAACCTTGATGTGGGTGTATGCTTTTGATGCGAAGGGGCCGAAGCGCGCGACGTCCATCGCGAAGATATCGGCACCTGGATCGCCATCGACCATCCACCGCGACAGTGCTAATCCGACGCCGCCACCTTGTGCGAAGCCGGCCATCACGCCGCACGCGCTCCAGTAGTTGCGCAAGCCGCGCACCGGGCCGACCAGTGGATTGCCATCGGGGGCGAACGTGAACGGTCCGTTGACGACCTTCTTGATGCCGGCGCGACCGATTGCTGGGAAATGTTTGAAGCCGATTTCCAGATGCGGCGAAAGCCGCTCCAGGTCGTCCGGCAGTAACTGCATGTGAAAGTCCCACGGCGTCTCATCGGGCGACCAGACCCGGCAATCCTGTTCATAGGTTCCCATCAGAACGCCGCGGCCTTCCTGGCGCATGTAGATTTCGCCGGAGTAGTCGGTGGTCGGCAGCATCTCTTTCGACATCGCCGCCACTTCCGGCATGTCCTCGGTGATGATGTACATGTGCTCCATGGCGAGCACAGGCAGTTGAATGCCGGCCATCCGGCCGACTTCGCGCGCCCATAGCCCCGCCGCGTTGACGACATGCTCGGCGTGGATGTCGCCCTTCTCGGTGATCACATCCCAGGTGCCGTCGGCGCGTTGATTGAGCCCGGTTACCGGCGTGAAGCGATAGACCTCGGCACCGGCTTTGCGCGCGGCCATCGTGTAGGCGTGGGTGACGCCGTTGGGATCGACATGGCCGCCGTCCGCACGCCACAGCGCACCGATGAACTCGTTCGGATCGACGAGGGTGTTGAGCTTTTGCGCTTCGGCCGGCGTGATGAGCTGGGTTTCGAGACCGAGATATTTCGCCCGCGCATGCATCAAACGCAGGTTATCCATGATCTCTTCGTTGGCTGCGAGCACCATGTTGCCGGTGGCATGGATACCGCACGATTGGCCGGAGATTTTCTCGATCTCGCGATAGAGATCGATCGTGTATTTCTGCAGCTTCGAGACGTTGGCATCGGAATTGTAGGTGTGCACGCCGGCAGCTGCATGCCACGTCGAGCCCGACGTCAGCTCGTGCTTTTCGATCAGTACGACATCGCTCCAGCCGGCCTTGGTAAGGTGATAAAGCACACTGGCACCGACGACGCCGCCGCCAATCACAACGGCACGAGCATGAGTTTTCATGAAGGAGAGGCTTTCTCGTTTACGAGTTGTCGCGGTATGCGATGGTGTCAGGATGGGCTGCGAACGCGCAAGTGGTCGAGGCCTTCGAACTCGACGAATTTCATCATGGCTGACCACACATGATCGCCATAGGTGAAAGGCGTGAATAGTGGCGCGTCGGGGATCGGCAGCGGTGCGATCACCTGATCGACCTTTGGTTCGTAGAAGAAAGGGATCGAGCAGCGCTCGCGGCCGGGGCCCAACACGCGATGCTCGGTCGCCTTGATGCGCCCGCCGGTCCACCGGTCGAGCAGGCCGCCAAAGTTGACCGCGAGCGAACCCTCGATCGGCGGTACGTCGAGCCAATTGCCGTCTGAGCCACGCGCCTGGAGGCCCTCGACGCCATCCTGCGCGAGGAGCGTTACAAAGCCGCTGTCGACATGAGCGCCACCGATCACGTAGCGTTTTTGCCGGTTATGTTCGACCCACACTTTGCCAGGATCACTGCCGTCGAACGATTGGTTCGTGCGAACTGGATAGCGGATCAAGCGCAAGGTCGACACGCCGCCGATGAAAGCCGCGTCAAAAGTTGTCTCAGGCAGCTTCAGACCGCGCGCGATCGAGCGCATAAGAATCGCGCCCAAATGCTCCATGCCTTTGTAATACGCGGCGACCGCCTCGCCCCAACCAGGCAGAGCGGCATCGGTTGGTTTCGGCGTCGCCTCGGTCAGAGGATCGTTCGGATCGGCGCGCCAAGCGGCGTTGGCGACGTCTGGCCCCAGGTCGATGCCTTCCTTCCAGGTCGCGCCGCCGGCGGTCAGTGGGAACCAACCGCGATACACATTGGGACGAGCGGGATCGAATTTGCGGCGATACAACTTGCGCTTCTCGTGGTCGGGCAACGCGAAGATCCTCAGCAACCCGTTTCGCACCGCTTTGCCGGAGGGCACTGCTGGCGGCAAACCAACGATCGTCATGAAGCCTGAACGGGACGCTGCATTGAGGATCGCAGCGTCCGTTGCGTCACGGGCGGGCGACTGCGGATTGAACAGTTCTGATACGTCGATCGAGGGGATCATGAGGGTCTCGCTTGGCGTTGCTGGCATCGTCGCTGGTATTGCAAACCTGCAGCATTGGAATGTCAACGCTAGAGCCAAGCTCATCTCGATTGGCGTTAGCGATACAGAATCACATACCCTCGGGATTCAATGGAGGATCAAGAACGCTGCGACCCACCGCTCACATGTCGAATGGCAAGGCCACCGGTGCGCCGCGTCGTGGTGCTGATGTGCTGCGTCCTGGCACTTGGGAGTGCGCATCCATGCCCGTGTGCCAGCAATGAGCCGCCATCGAACCGCTAACGACGATGATCAATGGCTTCGTTCATTGGCGACAGCGCTGAGCGACCCTGTAGAGCAGGCGGCCTTGCACGTAGCTCAATCATCGCCAGCCTCGCCTCCGTACCGGCCTGCCTGGTACAACGTGGTTACCGTCTGCGGGTTGGTGGTATTGCTGTTGCCGGTCGGTAGTGGCCACTTCAAAGAGTGGATTGCCGGTGAAGGCCCGCCGGTCAATGTCTCGCCGACGGTCTTCGGCTGGCGCCACGAGCGGGCATCCGAAGCAGTCTCGTTCGATGACCGGCACACCTTGGGATACCGCGGCATGGTCGCGTCACCAGCGATGAACCAATCCACTGCCGGATCGGTTTCGGCATTTAACGCGGCAAGCGCGTCGGTACACGATGGCGCCGCGTCGGCACCGGTGCGGATTGGGTTTGGTGCTGCTGCGGCGTCTGCACCGCGGGTGCGCCGATTTCTCCTGCGCGGCGTTCCAGCGTCCGCCACGCTGTCGCTCGGGCAGCGGCTTGCGGACGGAACCTGGTCGATCGAGACGTCTGCTTTAACTGATGTCGTCGTCGCGCTGATCGAGCAGCCACCGCGCGATCTTGCAATCGAAATCGAGGGGCAAAGTGTCGAGGGGCAGGTGTTGGCGCGGGGGCAGGTATTCTTGGGTAACCGCCCGTTCGTAGCGCCGGTGGCGAAACCGATTGAACGCGTGAAGCCGCAATCAACGCCAGCGGCCGCAGCGCCACTAACCGCCGACCCGCCGGCTGTAGCTGTCGCGCTTCCTCCGCCCGCCGGGTCAGCCAGCGCTGAGGCCTCGCCTCCGCTTGCACGTGCCGCACCAGTGATGGGAAGTGCCACGCCCCCTGCCGTTAAGGTTCGGGCGAAGCCAAAGGAGGTTCGCGATGGATCGCTTGACGAACGCTCCACCGTGCGATCGAGCTCGAGCAACACGAAATGGCACAAATTCGCGTTCGATCGAGAGTAAATATACTTGACGGTGAGCAAGCGCGCTCCAGTATTCCGCCTCGACAGAAATTGAATGCGCAAACGCAATCTAGCGCACGACGACCCTTGTGCGGCCCCACCTGCTCGCCCTAAGCTCAGGTCGAAGAAGCGATATTCGGATCGATACCGAGGTTCAGGGAGAGTAGCATGACCGACAAACTGCATCCGATTGTTGGCCAGGCCGGGGCCGAGATGGCGGCGGGCCTGCTCGAGCGCCGCGAGTTTTTACGTATCGCAACCTTGTTGGGCGTGGCCGCTCCGGTGGCCTACGGCTTGGCGGGCTTGACGGCGCCAGTGTTCGCACAAACCGCCGCACCGAAGAAGGGCGGTATCCTGCGGCTCGGCATGCGCGTGCAGGATTTGAAGAGCCCGCACACCTATTCTTGGATCGAGGGTACCAACGCTGCCCGCCAGGTTCTCGACTATCTGACCTTCACCGGCGTCGATAACGTGACCCGGCCCAACCTCGTCGAGAAATGGGAAGCAAGTCCTGATCTCAAGACCTGGACGTTCTCGCTGCGCAAGGATGTCACCTGGCGCAAGGGCGAGCGCAAGTTCACAGCCGACGATGCCGTCTGGAACCTGACGCGGCTGCTCGACGCCAAGACCGGCTCTTCCACCGTCGGGTTGTTGAAGGGGTTCATCCTCGAAGAGTTCGAGACCGACGAGATCGACGCCAAGACCCAGAAAAAGAAGAAGTCGACAAAGCTCTGGGATGCCAGCGCGATCCAGAAGGTCGATGAATTCACGTTCAAGCTGAATGGGCGCTCGCCTAACCTTGCCGTGCCGGAAGCGTTATTTCACTATCCCGCGCTGATGATGGATCCGGCCGAGAACGGCGTGTTCGCTGTCGGCTCCAACGGTACCGGGGCATTCGAGATGACTGAACTCGAGGTTGGCAAGCGCGCCGTGTTCGTCGCGCGCAAGACCGGTCATTGGGGCGGTGGCGCCAACATCGAGCGGTTCGAAGTCATCGACCTCGGCGAGGATGCGGCAGCGCAAGTCGGTGCATTGGCATCGAAACAGGTCGATATGATCTATCAGGGCGCGATCGCAACTTTGCCTGCGATCGAAAAGCTACCGCACGTGACCGTCAACTCGGTCGACACCGGCTATACGGCCGTGGCGCGCGTACATCCGATCAAGCCGTTCGACGACAAGCGCGTGCGCCAGGCCTTGCGTTACGCCACCGACAACGATGCTGTCCTCAAAGTCGCGCATCGCGGCCTTGGCAAGCCCGGCGATCATCATCATGTGTCGCCAGCCCACCCCGATTACGTCGACATTGGCCACATCAAGCGCGATGTCGCCAAGGCCAAGGCGCTTCTGGCGGAAGCTGGCTATAAGGACGGCATCGATACCGAGATCGCCTGCAGGCCTGCGCCAGACTGGGAGCTGCTCGCCGTGCAAGCGATGGTCGAGCAGTGGAAGGAAGCCGGCATCCGCGTGAAGATCAACGTGATGCCATCGACGCAGTACTGGGACAACTGGACCAAGGTGCCGTTCGGCTTCACAACGTGGGCGCATCGTCCGCTCGGTACCATGGTGCTCGGCCTCGCCTATCGAACCGGCGCGTCATGGAATGAGAGTAACTGGTCGAATGCCGAGTTCGATAAATTGATCACCGAAGCCGAAGGTCATCTCGACATGACCAAGCGGAAGGAAGTGATGGCCAAGATCGAGCGCATCATGCTGGACGACGGCCCGGCGGTCATCCCGATTTGGCGGGCGGTGTTCAATTACACTGACAAGAAGATCAAGGGCTACAAGATCCATCCCTCGATCTACATCGAGGCCAAGGACGTTTGGATCGACGCTTGAGATCGATCACATTCGGCGGTGCCAGACCGCTGCGGTCTGACACCGGCTCCTGATGTTCGGCTCGGTCAAAAAGCGGGCCGAACCGCCAAAGCCGAAGCCGGTCAAGTTGTCGTACTTGAAGGCGTCGGCTTTGCATTACCTGAGCACGAGAGCCGCCTCGCGCGAAATGCTGCGGAGCGTGCTGGAGCGGCGGTCGAAGCGGCGACTGCAAGTAAAGTCGCTCGACCCGGAAATTCCTGCACTGATCGAAACCGTGCTCGATGAGTTTGTGCGACTCGGCCTGTTGGATGATCCTCGCTACGCCGAAGGCAGACGCCGCACGCTCGAACGCAGGGGTTTCTCCAAGCGCCGTATCGAACTTGGGCTCAAGCAGAAGGGACTTGATGCTGAGACGATCCGTGGTGCGCTGGCCGAGGAGGTCGACGAGGCAGCCCAGGCACGCCGGTTTGCCGAACGCCGCCGGCTTGGCCGGTGGCGGAAAAGTGGCGCCACCGAAGACCGTTTCAAGAGGGACCTCGGTGAACTCATGCGCGCCGGATTTTCATTCGGTGTAGCGAAGGCCGCGTTGGCGGAACCAGACGATTAGCCGTTCACGTCACAGCATGCGCTTGAGCTCCGCCTTCAGTTCTGGCCCAAGATCGGTGCGGGCAAGTGCGTAGGCGACGTTGGCGGTCAAGAAGCCGAGCTTCGATCCGCAGTCGTAGATCTTGCCATCGAAACGCACCGCGTGAAACGGCTGCTTCTCGTCGCGCCACAGGCGGATCATCGCGTCGGTCAACTGGATCTCGCCACCGGTGCCGCGCTCCTGTGCGGCGAGCAGTTTGAAAATTTCCGGCTGCAGAATATAGCGCCCCGTGATGTGCAGGTTAGACGGTGCTGTTCCAGGCGCTGGCTTTTCGATCATCCCGGTAATTTTTGACGTTTTCGCCTTTCTATCCTCGACGCCGACGATGCCGTATTGATGGGTTTGATCTTCCGGCACCGGCGACACTGCGATGTGATTGCCGCCGTGTTCGTTGTATGCCTCGATCATCTCAGCCAGGCATTCCTTGGCGCCGTGATGCAGCATATCGGGCAGCAGAAGCGCGAACGGCTCGTCACCGACCAACTCGCGCGCGCACCACACCGCATGACCCAATCCCAGCGGTTTTTGCTGACGGGTAAAACTCGTCTGCCCAGCACCTGGAAGATCGTCGAGAAGCTCACCCAACTCTCTCTTCTTACCGCGTGTTTCGAGCGTGTGTTCCAATTCGTACTGACTGTCGAAATGATCTTCGATGACCCCCTTGTTTCGTCCCGTAACGAAAATGAAGTGTTCAATGCCGGCCGCGCGGGCCTCGTCGACCACGTGCTGGATCACCGGCCGGTCGACGACGGTAAGCATCTCCTTCGGCATCGCCTTGGTCGCCGGCAGGAACCGGGTTCCGAGGCCCGCCACGGGGAATACCGCCTTGCGGATCGGTTTCTTGTGCGTCGTCATGCGTGGATGCTCCTGCAAGTATTCAAGGTTATTGGACAGATAACGCAATTGCTGTGCAACTGGCACAGCGATTGAAACGTTCCAACGGGGCCGGCAGCATAATGATTGCAACGTTCCCATCCACCCGGCGACAATTTACAGTGAGCTCCCTTAACCTTTGAATTGTGTCACAGCGCCGGTGCTGACGAAGTCTTAAGCGCAATTTGCTACCTCGGTGACGCGCGATAAGAGGAGAACTTTCCATGAGCATCCTGGTCACCGGCGGTGCGGGTTACATCGGCAGCCACATGGTGCTGGAGCTGCTCGATGCACGCGAACGCGTCATCGTGCTCGATAACCTGACAACCGGCTTCCGCTGGGCGGTGCCACCGCAAGCGACGCTGGTCATCGGCGATGCCGGCGACCAGGACCTGGTGCGCACGGTAATCCGCAAAAATGACGTTTCGGCCATCGTCCATTTCGCGGGCTCGATCGTGGTACCTGAGTCAGTCGCCGATCCGTTGGGCTATTACAACAACAACACCGTGAAGTCGCGTGCGCTCATGGAAGTCGCCGTCGCGATGGGCGTGAAGCAGTTCATCTTCTCCTCGACGGCCGCCGTCTACGGCATGACCGGTGATGCGCCGGTCGACGAGGATGCAACGTTGAAGCCGATGTCGCCTTACGGGTCGTCGAAGTTGATGACAGAGATCATGCTGGCGGATGCGGCGCGCGCGCACGATTTCCGCTATGCCGCGCTGCGCTATTTCAACGTCGCTGGCGCCGACCCGGACGGACGGACCGGGCAGGCGACGCCGCGCGCGACGCACCTGATCAAGACGGCATGCGAAACCGCCCTTGGCCAACGTCCGCGCATGGAGGTTTTCGGCACCGATTACCCGACCACTGACGGCACCTGCGTGCGCGACTACATCCACGTCTTGGATTTGGCGCGCGCTCATATGGCAGCGCTCGCGCACCTTCGTTCGGGGGGCAAGTCCGATATCTACAATTGCGGCTACGGCCAGGGATATTCGGTGCTCCAGGTGATCGATGCGGTGAAGCGTGCTTCGGGCGTAGAATTCGAAGTCAAGATGTCGCCGCGCCGTGCGGGTGATCCGGCATCGGTTGTCGCGGCACCGGCCAAGATCCGCCGCGAGCTCGGATGGGAGCCAAAATTCGATGATCTCGACACCATCGTCGCCCATGCCCTGGCCTGGGAGAACCGCCTAGCCTCGATCAAGAAGGCATCGTAGCGCACACCGCGGCTGGCTCCCCGAAGGGGGTTGCCGTGCGCCAACAAAAAGTGCACCGCCGTAATACCGCCCAGAATCGCGTAACTGTGGAGCGGTTGAGCAGGCTGGCGGGGTTTGATGCAATTGGCGGGCAGATGGCACAGACTTGGGCGGTGCCTGGTGATGGCGGCAATCGGCTGCGCGCTCATCTCACCAATCCACGCACAGCCGATCCCATCGTTCCAATCATTCGTTGCCGCGCTGTGGCCTGAAGCGAAGGCGCTCGGCGTATCGCGTGCGACGTTCGATGCAGCATTCAAGGACGTTGAGCCGGACCTTGGCTTGCCCGATCTCGTACGGCACGGCGCTGATCCAGCCGGTGACGCGACATCGAGTGCGAAGGGTCAGGCCGAGTTCACGCGACCCCCGCAGGACTACCTCAACAAATCGCAGCTCAACCAGCTTGCCGGCCAGGCGCGCGCACTTGCGGGCAAGCATGCCGCTGCACTCGCCCGCGTTGAAACCGAACTCGGCGTCGACCGCGGAATCGTGCTAGCGATCTGGGGGCGCGAGACGGCGTTCGGCACCTACAAACTTCCGCACTACGCGATCAAGGTGCTGGCGACGCAGGCCTATACCGGGCGACGCAAGGAGCTGTTCCGCCGCGAACTATTGTTCGGCTTGAAGATGCTGGAAGACCGCATCATCACCGTGGCCACCATGAAGTCGTCGTGGGCCGGGGCCATGGGATTGACGCAGTTCATGCCGTCGGAATTTTATCAGTCGGCGTATGACCTCGACAAAGATGGTAAGGCGGATCTGTTCAACTCGATACCCGATGCGCTTGGCTCGGCGGCCAAGCAGTTGAAGGACAAAGGCTGGATCGCCAATGTGCCTTGGGGCTTCGAGGTTCGCCTGCCGCAAGGTATCGACTGCGGGCTCGATGGGCCGGTCAACGAGCGGCCGCTACGCGAATGGGTGAAGGCCGGTGTGGTGCGCACCAATGGCAAGCCGGTTTCGCCGGACCTGCTCGACAAGACTGCCTACTTGATGTCGCCGGGTGGCAACTTTGGTCCATCGTTCCTCGTTACCGATAATTTCAAAGTCCTGCGCGCCTACAACACCTCGGATCTGTACGCCGTGTTTGTCGGTACGTTGAGCGATCGCGTGGGCGGCGCAAGCGACTTCGACACACCGTGGAAATCTATCGTGCAGTTACCCAACCGCGACGTCGAAGAAATCCAAAAGCTGCTGAAGGCGAGGGGTGCAGCAATCGATAAGCTCGATGGTAAGATCGGTTCGAACACGCGCTGGCAAATCGGCAGCTACCAGCGTAAAGCTGGATTGGCGGTCGATTGCTGGCCGACAGCTGGATTGCTGGCGCACTTGCGCAGCACTCCTGTAAGGTGACGCCGATGGCAGATCCGGCCCACAACTCGGTTAAGATTTCGGCGATGTTTGCGCTCACAACCATGGTTGCGGGCGCAGCGGTTCTGACGCTGTGGCCCGAGCACAAGGAAGCTGTTGTGATCGCGCAAAAGTTGATCCAGCCGATCCCGGTTTCACTTCCGGTGCAGCCACCGGCGCCAGCGCCGCTCGATGCAGCCAAGTTTGTAGACTTCTTATCCGGGCTCAAGACTGATCTTCCAACCGCGGGGCTGTTACCCGCGACGCTCGACATGGCCGCAAAGGGATTGCTGCCCGATCCGGAAGTGCTCGAGCTTGCAAACGCGCAACCCGAGTACGTGAAAACGGCCGGTGAATATCTGAGCCTTCTGGTATCCGATGCCCGCATCGAGAATGGCAGATCGAAACTTTTGGAACTCGGCAAAACACTCGCCGCGGTTGAGGCTGCCTACGGCGTTGACCGGCATATCGTGCTCGCAATCTGGGGGGTCGAGAGCAACTACGGTGCCGGCATGGGCAGCCGCGCGGTCGTTCGATCGTTGGCGACGCTGGCGGCATTCGACACCCGGCGTCCGCAATTCTGGCGGGCTGAGCTTTTGGCCGCGCTGCGTATCCTGCAATCCGGTGACACGCCGGCGGAGAACTTGGCCGGCTCCTGGGCCGGCGCCATGGGTCACACGCAGTTCATGCCGACCACATATGCAATGCACGCTGTCGATTTCGATAACGACGGCCGCCGCGATATCTGGAGCAGCATTCCCGACGCGTTGGCCTCGACGGCCAATTATCTCAAGACTTCGGGTTGGGTCGCGGGCAGCCCGTGGGGTTTTGAAGTTCGCTTGGCGGATGGGTTTGACTACGCACTATCGGCACCCGGCCTGACGAAAACGTGGGCAGAATGGAAGAAACTGGGTGTCGCCCGGGTCGAGGAGCGGGCGGTGCCGCAGTCGATCGGGCAACTGCAACTGTTGCTGCCGGCAGGGGCTAGCGGCCCCGCATTTCTCGCCGGTTCGAATTTCAAGGCCATACTACGATATAACAATGCGGTATCGTATGCCTTGGCCGTCGGTCACCTCGGCGAGCGCTTGAGCGGTGGCGCAGCATTTGCCAGGGCCTGGCCCGCCGAAGATAAAGCACTTGGACGACTGGAGCGCGAAGAGATGCAGCGCCGGCTGTCGAGCCTTGGCTTTGATTCGGGAACCGCCGATGGTATCATCGGTGCCGGCACGCGCGCAGCCGTTCGCTTGTTTCAGAAGGCCCGCGGCCTGCCGCAGGATGGGCACCCCGATCTTGCGCTACTCGATCGGTTGAGGCAGGAGGTGAAACCATGATCCGCAGTTTCATCATGGCCCTCTCTGTTTCTTTCGCGATCGCCGCGCCGCTGTCTGCCTCGGCTCAGGAAAATCCAACGGGTGCCGCCTACATCACTCCATTCCCCGAAGGCGACATCTACAAGATGCAGGTCATCGGCGATGATTTGGCCGAAGGTTTGTTGTCGGGGATTGTCGAGGCGTTCGGCTCCGATAGCCGTTTGGCGATCAATCGCAAACATCGGGTCTTCCAAGGGCTGGCGCGGTCGCAAGCCGATGACGAGCTGAAAGCGCTCGACGAGGCGTTGGCGCGCGAGACGACCCACGTCACGCTCGTCATGGTCGGGATCAACGACCGCATTCCCATCAGATTGCCGGGGGCGACCAAGCGCCTTTTCGTCGGCAAGGACGATTGGCGCGAGGAGTACGGCAGTCGCGTGGACCGGCTCATCAAGCTGTTGAAAAAGCGCGGCGGCGCTGTCTACTGGGTGGGCTTGCCGGTGATGCGGAAATCCGACTGGAACGAAGACATCCAGGTGATGAACGACATCGTTCGCGAGCGCGCGTACTTGAACGGCATCAAGTACATCGATGCCTACGCCGGGCTCGCCGACGAGGGCGGCAACTTCGTCGCGATGGGTCCGGATTTAGCTGGTCTCGTGCGCCGCTTGCGCGAGTCCGATGGCGTCTCGTTCACCACTGCAGGCAATCGCAAACTCGCCCATTTCGTCGAGCGGGACCTGCGTCGCGATCTCACTCAAGCGAAGTCGGAACGTGCGATTCCATTGGCAGGTGCCGAGGCCGATCAGCGCAAGATCAATCCGGCCAAGACCGCGCCCGAAACACCAACCGCTGCCAGTGCATCGAAAGCGGGCGACGCCAAATCGGCGTGGGCCGCGACGACCAACTCGGCACCGCAGCCGGCACCATTCGCTAACGCGGCGCTCGAGCAAAAGGCAGACAACAGCCGCATTCTCGTGCGCACGGTGACGCCGGGCGGGCGCGAAGAAACGGTGACGCTCGACGTGTTGCGGCCGGCAATACCAGCCTCCGTGATCCAATTAATGGCGCGTAACGCGACACCCGATAAGGCAACTCAAGTTGGCGACACGTTGCAGGAACAATTGCCGGGCGGATTGCTGCTGCTCAGTTCGGTGACACCGGCATCAGAGGGGCCAGGCGCCAATCGCCGTGCGCGCGTTTCGCCGACGCAAACGCCTTACTTCAAGGTGATGGTCAAGGGCGAGCGCTTGAGCCCAAAGCCCGGCCGCGCCGATGACTTCCGCTGGCCCCGGCCCGATCAGACGGCCGAGGCGACGCCAGTCGCGGTGCCGGCGAAGGCATCGCCTGTCCTGCCTCCGGCCGTGGCTGCACCGCCCGCTACGTCGAGCGCACCAGCGCCAAATGCGCCGCGTCCAGCGCCGCGCCGGACCACGGCCCCGATAGGATCTATCGAGCCCAGGTCACCACCTGTCCGGCCCTGAGACACGCCAGAACTCAGGTGCCGAACCCTGATCCACCCTTCTTGTATTCTGCTCGCGGCGGGCTGAAGACATCGAGCACCTTGGCGCCATCGGGCCCAGCCTTCATCGTGTGCGGCACGTTTCCGGGCGTGCGCCAGAAATCGCCTTTCCTGACGGCAATTTCCTCGCCACCTTGAAAACGAATCGCCGAACCTTCGAGCAGCACGCCCCACTGTTCCTCGGGATGGTGGTGCATGGTGCCGATCGTGTTCGGCGCGATGGTGACGACCGAGAGCATGGCTTGTTCGCCGGCGAAAATTCGTGTGGTGAGGCCAGGCGCGAGTTCGCGGAACAAACCGTCCTCGGTCGTATCGAGATTGTGGAATTCTTGTTTCTGGCTCATGCAGGTGGCGCCTTCTCGTTGGGTCGATCAAACCAAGTTATCGATCAGGCAGCCGGCCCCCAATGGCGGCTGCAAGCGGCATGAATGCGCAAAGACTTAGCGCCTTTAAGCTGTGGATAGTTTCGCTGCGCCACCAATCCGCCCTAAGCCAAACCAAACTCCGACAGAATGGGTTCGTACATCCGCTACCGTGGGGGTCGTGCGTGTGCGTCGTGATCCCGCAAAGTTTTCGCGTTGTGCAACAGTAGCGGACCTCAAGTGCCCATGCCGGTCATCCTGGATGCGCTTTCGAACGGTGGCCGATCGCGGGCTCAGTCAAGCGCCGGTCATCGAAACGATAACGGCGATTGGCATCAGCCCGAGCAAGCCAAGCGGGACCCGAAGAAATTCTTGCTGGTATTGGGCCTCGGCGGGCGGTCGTGGGTGGCGACCTACGTTGGCATGCTCGAGCTGATCTCTACCGGATGTTTGCGCCAATCGGCTTTTTCACGCGGACAATCTATGCGGCGGGATACGTGTTCCTCTCCGCGACGCAACTATTTTACCTGAGGAGTGCGCAATGCCTCGAAAGCGAACATCGCTCAATTCAAAATTAACTGGAACGCTGCAAAGTCATTCGTGCGTACTACCGACCAGTCCGCACATCGACAGTTAAGCGTCCCATAGTGAAGTTCAAGCGCTGGTCCCGGCACTCCACTGCCGGCCGGTCCCTGCCCCTTCGAGGACCATAAAAATATGACGCCGAATGTAAAGCCCAGAATGGATGTCGTAAAACGTGAGGACAAGGAAACCAGGCTAAAGGCTTTTATTCTGAACCATTTGACATCACCAGGTGCGGTGCACGCAAGACAGCCCTGGACTGTCGTCGCAAGGTCGATGGAGAGCCCAGTGATACTCGTTTTGTCGGCGCTCTCAGCCGATATTCGAACCGCGGGTGTCACGGTCAGCCTACTGTTCGCGCAAGCGGACCCGAGCGCCTGCGTCAGCGCAATCGATCCGGTGATCGGCCTCGCTCATGAGGTCCGCCACACCAAAGACGTTCGGCTTCTCGACGCGCATGAGCAACTCAGGCTCGATAGCACGACGTGCTGGGTTGGCGACTGCATGCGCCGCGAACCCGCCAAGCGCGATGCGTACGAATGTTACGCGACCAGCTGCACCGATACGGCCAATTGGAGTGCCAAGGCATTCGAGCGGCTTTGGGCATTCGGCGAGCCGGTCTTCATCACAACGTCTGCTCCTGCGCTTGAAGAGCGGGCGACGCCGGCGGCGGACGAATTCCCGATGCCCGTCGCCGAAATTCCACCAACGGTCGTCGCCTCCACGCGGCACTGAATTCGACTTTTTTTACCTTCTCTCCTGATCAACTTTAAACCGGTGCCCCAGTGCACCGGTTTTTTTGTCTCAGTCGCTTTCTGATCTTCCGTCGCGTCCGGCCGGCTCCGCGAAGCGGTGTCGGAAGCGACAACCAAAAAGAGCCTGCCGGAAGCGACGGAATAAAACGGAATATAGCGGTAACTTTCGGGATTGGACGCGAAACACATACAAGACTTATCCCCGCGCCCCTATTCAGACGTATCATCCTGGATGATGGTGAGATGCCGGGGTTCTGTCGGATGTGACCCCCGGTTTGGCTCATGTTTCAGGGGAATTTCATGCTCGTCATGCCGCGCCTCGCCTTAATATCGGCTCTGCTGGCCCTGCCAACAGGCGCAATTGCTCAATCAGTCGCGCCAACCGCCGCGACCCAGCCCTCGGGCTTTTCGCATGCGGGCGTCGCGCGCGATGCGGTACGATATGAGACTTGGCTCAAAGCCAACGTTAGGCCGGCAGCTCGAAAGGGGCGCGAGGTCCGGATCGCGGCTGAAAAGATCTTGGCGACCGGAACGGACCCTCGTGCGGCCGCTCGCAGTTTCTCGGAAGCAGTGATCGCCGATCCCGCGGATGCCGAAGCGTGGCTCGGGCTTGCCCGCTCATTGCTGGCGATACAACCGGATGCGACGACCGGTACCGACCGCTACGAGCTGCCGGTGAACAGCTCGGCGGCGGCCTACATCGGGTATGAGCGCGCGAAGACGCCGGCGATGAAGGCGCAGGCACTTGTCGTGCTGGCCGATGCCATGAAACGGCGTTCCTACTGGCGGCCTGCAATCGACGCCTTGAAAGCGAGCCTGGTGCTGGTCAATGCGCCCGAGGTTGCGGAGCAGATCGTCAAACTGCAAGCCGAGCACGGTTTTCGCCTGGTCGATTACAAGGTCGAGAACGATGCAGCGCAACCGCGCCTTTGCATCCAATTCTCGGAAAACCTTGCGCGCACGCAATCAGACTTTTCGAAGTTCGTCACCGTCGATGGCCGCGATCCGGCAGGGGTCACGGCCGACGCGAAACAATTGTGCATCGATGGCCTGACGCATGGGAAGCGCTACGAGGTGCAGGTGCGCGGCGGTCTGCCATCCGATACCGCCGAGACGCTGGGCAGAAACGCGGAACTCGGCATCTACGTGAAGGATCGCAACCCCACCGTGCGCTTCTCGGGCAAGAGCTACGTGCTGCCGTCGAAGGGCCAGCAAGGCATTCCGGTTGTCACTGTCAACACCTCGAAGGTGAAGGTGGATGTCTATCGGGTTGGCGATCGCAGCTTGGCCGCAACGTTGATCGGCGGCGACTTCCAGAAGCAGATGTCGGGTTACGAACTTGAGAGCCTGAAGGACAAGATCGGCGCGCTGGTCTACAGCGGCACACTTGTAGTTGCGACCAAGCTCAATGAGGAGGTGACGACGGCGGTACCCGTCGGCGATGCCATTCCCGAAATGAAGCCGGGCGTCTACGCGATGGCCGCAGCCGACGACGAGGCAAAGAACAAGGACAACGACAGCAACCGCGCGACGCAATGGTTCATCGTCTCGGATCTCGGACTAACCGCGTTATCAGGTGCCGATGGCATCCACGCATTTGTTCGCGGCTTGGCCTCCGCCGAGCAAATCGGTGGCGCGAATGTTCGTTTAATTGCACGTAACAACGAAATTCTCGGGCTTGGGAAAACCGATGCCAACGGCTACGTCCGTTTCGAAGCCGGACTGAAAAAAGGTGAAGGCGGCATGGCGCCCGCGATCCTCGTCGCCGAGGGCCCGGCCGGTGACTACGCCTTTCTGGATCTGAGCACCTCGGCGTTCGATCTGTCGGATCGCGGCGTGAAGGGTCGCGACACCTCTGGTCCGCTCGATGCTTATCTCTATGCCGAGCGGGGTGTCTACCGTCCTGGCGAAACGGTGCACCTGACGGCGTTGATCAGGGATCGAACAGGCCTCTCGTCGAATGTACCGATGACGCTGATCGTGTCGCGCCCGGATGGCGTCGAGCATCGCCGCGTCGCGTTGACCGACGATGCGCTTGGTGGTCGCGAAAGCCGCCTCGTGCTGGCTGGCAGCGCGATGACCGGCACCTGGCGCGCGAAGGTGCACGCCGATCCAAAAGCCGATTCGCTGGCTTCGATCTCCTTTCTCGTCGAGGATTTCGTGCCGGAGCGGTTGGAGCTCAAGCTCGATGTGGCAGCTAAGTCGATTGCGCCTGAGCAACCGGCAACCGTGAAACTTGCCGGTCGCTATCTCTATGGACCGCCCGCCGCCAACCTCGCAATCGAGGGCGACATTGTCGTCAAGCCGTCGACCAAAGATGTCGAGGGTTATGCCGGATTCCGTTTTGGCCGGGTCGAAGAGAAGTTGACCATCGTGCGCAAATCGCTCGAAGGTGTGCCCAATACCAGCGCCGATGGCAGCGCCGACGTCGCGGTGATGTTGCCGGCAATCGCGCGTACGACACGACCGCTCGAAGCCGAAGTCATGCTGCGTCTTCGCGAGCCGGGTGGCCGCACCATTGAACGCACGGTGACATTGCCGGTCGATCCGATGGCCGCCCGCATCGGCATCAAGCCGCTGTTCAAGGGTGACGAAGTTGCCGAGGGGGAGGTTGCGCGTTTCGAGGTCATCAAGGTCGGCGCCAATGGCAAACGCACGAGCGAGAGTGCGCTCGCCTGGACGCTGTTGCGGCTCGAACAGAACTGGCAGTGGTATAGCCGGGATGGCCAATGGAACTACGAGGCCGTGACCTTCTCGCGCAAGGTTGCGAACGGCACTGCGGCGACGACGGCTGATCTCGCCGCCGCAATCGAAACGAAGGCCGACTGGGGCCGCTATCGTCTCGAAGTTTCGGCGGCGGATGGATCGACATCGTCGAGCATCGGTTTCAAAGCCGGCTGGTACGGCGAGGAAGGCACCGACAGTCCTGAGATGCTCGAAGTCGGGCTCGATAAGCCATCCTACAAGGCTGGTGAAACGGCGAAGTTGAAGATCGTCTCGAAGACTGGAGGCCGAGCGCTCGTCACCGTACTGGCCTCCGGCCTGATCTCGCACAAGCAAATCGACGTACCGAAGGGCGGATCCGAAATTCCGATCGAAGTGGGCGAAGGCTGGGGTGCTGGCGCCTACGTCGCGACGATGCTCTATCGTCCGATGGATGTCGCAGCGAAACGCATGCCCGGCCGCGCGCTCGGCGTGAAGTGGCTGGGCCTCGATCAAACATCACGCACGTTGAAGGTCACGATCGCCGCACCGGAGAAGATCAAGTCTGGCGCGAAGTTGACGGTGCCGGTGAAGCTCGATGGCTTGAAGCCTGGCGAAGAAGCCCGCATTACATTGGCCGCCGTCGATGCTGGCATACTCAATCTGACGCGGTTTCAACCGCCAGCGCCCGAAAGCCATTTTTATGCGCAAACCAAGCTTGGCATCGAGATCCGTGATTTCTACAGCCGTCTGATCGACGGCATGCGCGCAGATCGTGGCCGCCTGCGCTCCGGCGGCGACGGCAATGGCGGCTTGGCGACGAGCGGTTCGCCGCCGGTCGAGACGTTGGTCGCGCTCCACTCCGGCATCGTCAAGGTTGGCGCTGACGGCACCGCTGCGATCGACTTCCAATTACCGGAGTTCAACGGCACCGTTCGCGTGAACGCCGTTGCTTGGACCGCCGACAAACTCGGTCACGCTTCGAGCGACGTCATTGTCCGCGACCCGGTGGCGTTGCTGGCATCGGCACCGCGCTTCCTGACGCTCGGCGATGAAGCCCGCATTGAACTCGATTTGCACAACGTCGAGGGTGCGGTTGGTGCGTATAAGGTCGCCGTCGAGCAGGAGAATGCCGGCGGTTCGAAAGCCGGCGTCATCGATCGCGAAATCACGCTCGATGTCAACCAGCGCGTATTCGAACGCTTCAAGGTCAAGCCCACCGACGTGGGCCGTACGGCCTATGACGTTCGCGTCACCGGTCCGAATGGCGTCGATGTCAAGCGCCGGTTGACGCTCGATGTTAAAGTGCCGGCGGGTGATATCCGCCGCTACAGCGTCAGTCAGTTGGCGCCGAAGGGTGGCAAAATCGCGCTGTCACTCGATTTGATGCAGGACCTCGTCCTGTCGCGCAGCAAGGTGACGTTGAGCGTGGGTCCGGCTGCAGCGCTCGACGTGCCGGGTTTGCTCACCCAGCTTGATCGCTACCCGTATGGTTGCGCCGAGCAGACGACCTCGCGCGCGCTGCCGCTGCTCTACGCCAATGCCTTGTCGGCAAAGTCCGGCCTGCCAACCGATGCAGCCTTGAAGGAGCGCATCCAGGGCGCGGTCGAACGCGTTCTGGAAATGCAGGATGCCTCGGGCGCGTTCGGCATCTGGGGTCCGCGCAACGGCGATTTGTGGCTGACGTCCTACGTCACCGACTTCCTAACGCGCGCCAAGGAGAGCGGTTATGCGGTGAAGCCGCAGGCGCTCTCGCAGGCTTTGGACAAGCTGCAGAACTTCGTCAGCTACGCTCAGGACTTCGACAAGGGCGGCGAGGCGCGCGCTTACGCGCTTTATGTGCTAGCCCGCAATGGCCGCGCGGCGATGGGCGATCTGCGCTACTATGTCGACACCCGCCTCGAACGTTTCTCGACACCGCTCGCCCAAGCTCATCTCGGGGCTGCGCTCGCGATGCTCGGTGATAAGGAGCGCGCCGAGAAGGCTTTCAAGGCGGCGCTCGCCAGCATGGGCCACAAGGATGCGGACCTGTCGCGCATCGACTACGGCTCAGGTCTGCGGGACGGTGCCGCGATCCTGACGCTGGCGTCAGAAACCCGGATGTCGACGATTGAAGCACCGAAGTTGGTAAGCGTTCTCGCCAAGGCCTACGCGTCGAAACAGTATACCTCGACGCAGGAACAGGCGTGGATGTTGCTTGCGGCGCGATCGATGTCGGAGCAGGCGAAAGACACGGCGCTCACCGTCAATGGTGAAAGCCACAAGGGTCCGCTCAACCGGGTGCTTACCGCCGCGGAATTGAAGGACGGCGTGTTGACCATCACCAACAATGGTGACGCGGCGATCGATGCGGTGGTGTCGGTGATGGGTGCTGCGCTGACGCCAGAGCCGGCAGCGTCAAAAGGCTTCAAAATCGAGCGCAGCTACTACTCGCTCGATGGCAAGAAGGTCGAGCTTGGCAGTGCGGCCGGTGGCCAAGCGAGCTTGAAGCAGAGCGAACGGCTCGTCGTTGTCCTCAAGGTCGTGGCCATGGAAAGCGGCGGGCGCATTATGTTGGTCGATCGTCTGCCGGCGGGTCTCGAAGTTGAGAATCCACGGTTGATCGACGGCGGCGATGTGAAAACGCTCGAGTGGTTGAAGCCGGATATCAAGCCCGAGCATACCGAGTTCCGGGATGACCGATTTGTGGCCGCCTTCAATTTGTTCGGTAAGGAAGCCGGCCGTCAGGGTAACGCCGATGCCGACGCTACCAGTGATGGCGATGATGCAACGCCTGCCGCCGCCAAGGGGCCGGTCAAATCCGCGACCGTCGCCTACATCGTCCGTGCGGTGACACCAGGTAGCTTCGTTCATCCCGCTGCAACCGTCGAAGACATGTACCGCCCTGATCGCTTCGCCCGCACCGCCAGCGGCCGCCTCGACGTGACGGCGAAGGAGTGAGCGTGGTGAGGGGGAACGATCGGCCACCGCTGTCATCCTCGCGCTTGGCGCGTGGATCCATGGAATGCTCGCACCAGACTCGGACGCTCCAGCAGTTTTCCCTCCCTCCTTCGTGGAGAAGGCGGGTCGCGGCCGGGGCGGCCGTATCGATGGCGATCATCGCGCTGACAGCCGGCAGCATACGCCTTGCCATGCACGAGATGGGCCCGCCACCGATCGAGGCGGCAGACGCATTGTCGCCAACCGTCGTCGATCGGCATGATCGCCTGCTGCGGGCATTCACCACGCCACAGGGGCGCTGGCGTCTGCCGGTCGAAGTGGCAGGTGTCGATGCGCGCTACATCGCCATGCTGATCGCCTATGAGGACCGCCGCTTTCACAGTCATCATGGCGTCGATCCACTTGCGTTCGCCCGCGGGCTCGGTCTCGCCGCTCGGCATCGGCGCATCGTCTCCGGGGGCTCGACGCTCACCATGCAAGTTGCCCGCCTCTTGCAAGGCGAGCACGAGCGCACCGGCATCGGCAAGCTGCGCCAATCGATACGCGCGCTGCAACTCGAACAGCGGCTGAGCAAGGCCGAGATCTTGCGGCTTTATCTGCGGATGGCGCCCTTCGGCGGCAACATCGAGGGTGTGCGGGCGGCGTCGCTCACCTACTTCGGCAAGGAGCCGCAGCGTTTGTCGATCGGCGAGGCAGCGTTGCTGGTCGCGATCCCGCAGTCTCCGGAAACGCGAAGGCCGGACCGCTGGCCCGTGGCAGCCGGCAAGGCGCGGGCGCGAGTGTTGGCGCGC
>JANMNO010000162.1:0-16107 GCA_031374115.1 Hyphomicrobiaceae bacterium
CATTGGCCGCATGTCGCCTTGGGCGGCCACGCGCTCCATATGCTGCTCTGGCGTAGCGCGCAGCCAAACAACGAAACACTCAGACAACAGCAGATCGAAGGTTCGCGGCTCCGTAACAAGGCTGCCACCAGTGGCGATAACACAGCGATCGTGAAGCCCGAGCGTATCTTCCAGCGCCTGATATTCCAGCCGCCGAAATCCACTCTGGCCATGTGCCGCGAATATCTCGCTCATTTCCATGCCGCTGGCCCGTTCTATCTCGCGATCGAGCTCGACGAATGCGACACCAAGCGACGCGGCCAATCCCTGTCCAAGCGTCGTCTTGCCCGCGCCCCGCAGGCCGATGAGGGCAATGCGCCTTCGGTCCGCAGCATTCTGTTTGCCAAACCGAGCGGCCATCCACTGCCGCGTTTCTGCAATCTGGGTCGTGGATAACCGCTCCAACTGGTGAACCGCATGATGCAGATCGACCGACCTGTCGAGTTCTTCCGCCGCTAGCTCCGATACGCGAATGCCCATCGCGGCTGCAAGCTTCCGCACCACCAGCAAAGAGGCATTACCAGCGCCGCGCTCCATTTCCGCGAGGTAGCGTTCCGATACGCCGGAAGCCAGCGAAAGCACCTTGCGCGACATACCACGGCGTGCGCGTGTTAACCGCAATCGCTCGCCGACGAGGGCGAGATATCCTTCCTCGGCAGGATCTGAACCACGCCGATGTTCGGATTGCTTCTCGATCACTTGTCCCATGGCCATCCAAATCGACTTGCTGCACTGCATGATAATATGGTGCATCGCACAAGTATTCCAGTGGGACCTTGGGCGATCGGAAACATGTTGTGTGCGACAACTGGCGCAACGCACTATAGTGCAACTGTCCATTCAAAAGAAACACGGTGGATAAACCGATGGCCTATCCGCGCATTTACAACGCCGCGAACGATATGGTGGATGCTCACGTCGCCGCGGGTCGCGGTGGCAACCTCGCCTTTATCGATCCGACGAGGCGGATGACATACGGTGAGTTCGCCGGCGAAACCAACCGCATGGCGAACCTGCTGGTTTCGCTCGGTCTGCAGCGGGAAATGCGGATCGCGCTGCTGCTCCCCGATACGATCGATTTTCCCGTGTGTTTTTGGGGAGCAATCAAGGCTGGCATCACGCCGGTACCGCTCAACACACTGCTGACGGCGGAGCAGTACGGCTACATCCTGGCGGACGCGCGCGTAAAGGCACTGATCGTCTCGCCAGCACTGTTAGCGGTGGTGCAGCCGATCCTGAAGGATCTCGGGGATCTCACCCATGTGATCGTCGCTGGCGGCGATGCACCCGCCTACGGTTTCGCGCTCGCCACCGAGCTCGCGCCGCATTCTGCAACCTTCAAAGTTGTCGAGACTTGCGCTGACGAAGTGGCATTCTGGCTCTACTCCTCCGGCTCGACAGGAGCGCCCAAGGGTGCCCGCCATGTCCACACCAGCATGATGGATACTGCGCGCCTGTACGGCCAAGGCGTACTGGGCATCCAAGAAAGCGATGTCATCTTTTCGGCGGCGAAACTGTTCTTCGCATACGGCCTGGGCAACGGCATGAGCTTTCCGATGTCGGCCGGCGCCACCACGGTGTTGCTGCCTGATCGCCCGACGCCGGATAGCGTATTTCAGACGCTGCGGGATTATCAGCCGACGATCTTCTGCGGTGTACCGACGTTGTACACCGCGATCCTCGCCACTGCAGCGTGCAGACCTGAAACCGGTTCGAGAAGATTACGAGCTTGCATCTCGGCCGGAGAGGCGCTGCCTGCAGAAATCGGACGTATCTGGCGGCAGCGGTTCGGCGTCGACATCCTTGATGGTGTTGGTTCGACCGAAATGTTGCACATCTACGTCTCGAATCGGCCTGATGATATCCGCTACGGCACCTCTGGCCGAGCGGTCAAAGGCTACGACATCAAGCTCGCCGATGAAAAAGGCCGATCGCCCGCCGCTGGCGAAGTGGGCGAAATGCTGGTGCGGGGACCGACCGCTGCCGAAGGCTACTGGAACCAGCGCGACAAAAGCCGTCGCACGTTCGAAGGCGAATGGATGCGCACCGGCGACAAGTACACCTGCTCAGCCGATGGCTACTATACCTATGCCGGCCGTACCGACGACATGTTCAAAGTCTCCGGCATCTGGGTGTCGCCGTTCGAGGTCGAAAGCGCATTGATCGGCCACACCGATGTGCTCGAAGCGGCCGTTGTTCCAGCCGAGGACGCGGACGGCCTGACAAAGCCGAAGGCGTTCGTCGTGCTGAAGAACGGCGCCAAACCCAGCGAGGCGCTGGAGGCGGCGCTCAAAGATCACGTGAAAGCCGCGGCAGGTCCGTGGAAGTATCCGCGCTGGATCGTGTTTGCCGACGGACTACCAAAAACCGCGACCGGCAAAATCCAGCGTTACAAGCTGCGCGACTAGACCGGCAGCGGGACGCCGGCGGCAGCGAACGCCTGCTTCTGCCGGTCGGCCACTGTTGTGAGATCAAAACCTTCGATCTGCTCGTTGAACAGCCGGAACCAGTTCTGCCGCGCATCGAGATGTAGGAACACACCGCCGAGACCGATCGCTGCCCGGTCCATGAACACGAACTCGCGCGGCACCGTCACTGGCCCTTTGTCTTTCAGTATCTTGTGCACGCCGAATGCTTCCCGCCGCCCGTACTCGCCCGGCGTCGTGCCCTCGGCGATGGTGCGCTCGCGATCGTCCAGCAGCGGCCCATAAATGAAACGTGCCCACATGTTCATCGCTTCAATGACGTCAGTGTTGAGGCCCTTGAAGCCCCAGCTCTCATAGGCGTGCACGACGCGCGCCTGATCGCCTTCGAGCAGCCCGTGATAAAGATCGACAACGCCCTGGACGAACTTGGTCGGGAACGTGCGAATGCACCCGTAGTCGAGCAAATTGATGCCGCCTGGCCGGCCGTCGGCCCCGTTGAAGATCGTGTAATTGCCCAGATGCGGATCACCGTGGATCACACCGAAGTGACTGAACGGGTACCACCACGCCTGGAACATCGCTTGAGCGATCGCGTTTCGATCGTCCAGCGGAGCGGTCTTGAATTCCATCAATGGGCGGCCCTCGAGCCATGTCATCGCGAGCAAGCGTTTTGTCGAAACTCCGGGCAGCATGTCAGGCACGCGGATCAATGGATTATCGGCCAGCATGTATCGGTAAAGCGCGATGTGGCCGCCTTCCAGTTCGTAGTCGAGTTCCTCGCGCAGACGGGCGGAAATCTCTTTTATGATCTCTGAAGTATCGACCGCAGCATCCATCCGGGCATGCAGTCCAAACAAAACTCTGAGCTGGGTCAGGTCAGCCTCGACCGCCGATTGCATATCTGGGTATTGAAGTTTGACCGCGAGCAATCGCCCATCGAGACCGACCGCCTTATGCACCTGACCGAGAGAAGCCGACGCCGCAGCGGCTGGCTCGAAACTGGCAAACTGTTGCGCCCAATCGGGACCAAGTTCGGCGATCATCCGGCGTTTGACGAACGCCGGTCCCATGGCCGGTGCTTGCGACTGGAGCTGCGCCAACTCGCGCGCGTACTCCGGCGGCAGCGCCTCAGGGATCGTCGACAACAACTGCGCGACCTTCATCATCGGCCCTTTGAGGCCACCGAGTGCGGCCGCAAGTTCCGCTGCGTTCCGGTTGTCGTCGGTCGTCATGCCGAATAACCGCTGACCGGCGACCCTGGCCGCCACAGCGCCAACGTTCGTGCCGACTTTCATGTAGCGGGCGGCGCGCGCTGAAAATCGATTGCTTTCGTTGTCCATGGCTCTCGAATGTCCTGAGGTCGCGCGAAAAGCGATAGCGGTTATATCGGTGCTGCGAGCCGCTTGTTCCACGTATACCAAGTACGCGGTTGAGGCGCGCGGGATCAGCATAAAGGGGGTGGTGCGACAAGACGCCAATCAAGTATCTTGTCGCGAATTGTTTCCTTTCACCGCATAAATCGAGCACTCGTGCAGCAACGCCCTCTGACCCCGCACGCTTCACCGCCTAAAGCAGGCACGCCACAGACGCCGATCGTACGTGCCGTGGTTATGCTCGGCATCACGCAAATCATCGGCTGGGGCACGACGGTCTATGCGCTCGGCGTACTCGCCAAACCAATAACTGCCGATACCGGCTGGCGGCTGGACCTCGTCATCGCCGGCATCACCGTCGCACTACTGGCATCAGGATTGGTCTCGACCACCATTGGCCGTCTTATCGACCGCCGCGGTGGACAATTCGTGATGGTAGCCGGCTCTATCTTAGTTGCAGGGCTACAGGTGGCGTTGGCCTTCACGCCGAACATCAGTGCCTACTTGGTAATTTGGGGATTGCTCGGCATCGCGATGCGGATGTGTTTGTACGATGCCGCGTTTGCAGCGCTTGTGCAGGTGACGCGTGAGCGCGGCCGCGCGGCGATTTCCTATCTCACGTTGTTTGGCAGCTTTGCTTCCTCGATTTTTTGGCCGATCGGTTACGCGTTGGATGAGTACTTCGGTTGGCGTACCACGTTCTTGATCTTCGCCGGGTCGAACCTGCTGATCTGCATGCCCTTGCACGTGTGGGGCTTGCGCGTGCGAGATGGAGTTATTGCAATCAGTGTTGCTCCCGCAACCGGTTTGGCCATTGCGCAGACCAGCGAGGCCATGCCGTTTCTCACGGGATCGGCGCGCGCCATCGCAATGGCGTTGTTTGCTGTCGTGACATCTGCGTGTGCGTTCGTCTTCGGTGCGCTTGCCGTATTGCTACCGGCCGTCCTGGTGGCGAGCGGCGTCAATGCGCGCGAAGCTGTGATCCTCGCCTCGATCAAGGGCGTCGCGCAATTTGCGGGTCGCGTATGCGACATCGCCTTTGGGCGCAATCTCGGGCCTCTGACGGTCGGCCGCATCGCCGTTGGATGCTTGCCGTTGTCGTTCGCAGCACTTCTTTACGGTGAAAGCGGATTCGGCTGGGCGCTGGCGTTCACAATACTGTTCGGCGTCTCTAACGGGCTTCTCACTATCGTGCGCGGTGCCGTGCCGTTGGTCCTGTTCGGCCCGGTCGGCTACGGGGCGGTGCTCGGACTTTTGGCGACGCCCTACCTGCTGATGAACGCCACCGCACCGGTGATCCTGGCAGCGTTGATCGAACGTACAGGATTTGTTGTGGGCGAATGGCTGATGCTCGCCGTCGGGCTCGTCGCTGTTGTCGCTATGGAGGTGATGGCGGCATGGTATCGGCGCATCGAGCGCCAGCCGCCGCAGCAGACGGTCGATTCTTAGACCGCCACCTGGGTGCCAACTTCCACGACGCGGTCGGTTGGGATCTGGAAGTAGGTCGTCGCGTCCTGCGCAGAGCCCGCTAGCAATATGAACAGCCGTTCCTGCCAAGCGGGCATCTGAGACTTAACGGTCGGCCGCAGCGAGCGTCTGGACAAAAAGAACGATGTGCCCGCCATCTCGATGTTGAGATCTTTCTTGCGACAAAGCGATAGCACGCGCGGGACACTGGGCGTTTCCATGAAGCCGAACATGCACGTAACACGGACAAACCCATCCGAGATCTTCTCGACCGTGACCCGCTCGCTGTTGGCGACGCGCGGGGTATCCGCAACCTTGATCGACAAGATGATGTTACGCTCATGCAGCACGCGATTGTGCTTGAGATTGTGCATCAACGAGGTTGGCGCCGCATCGGGATCACCCGTTAGGAACACCGCTGTACCTGGAACACGGTGCGGCGGCTTGGCTTCGAGCTTGCGGATCAGCCAATCGAGACCGGCCTCATTCTTGCGGGTTTCCTTGCCCAGCAACCGCGAGCCCTTGATCCACGTCAGCATCGTCAAGCCAATGATGCCGGCGATCATGATCGGAAACCAACCACCGTCGAATAACTTCAGCAAATTTGCCATCAGGAAGGTTTGTTCGATCAAGGCAAGCGGCAGAATGGTGACTGCGGCCTTCCACAACGGCCACTTCCAGTATTTCCAAATCACAAAGAACGCCATGATGCTATCGATCACCATTGCCGCTGTCACCGACACGCCGTAGGCGCCCGCTAGACGAGAGGAACTGCCAAACATCAAGACTACGATCACGACGGCGATACACAACATCCAATTGATGCGCGGGAGATAGATCTGGCCCGCCATATTCTCAGACGTGTGTTTGATCGCAAGCCTCGGCAAAAATCCGAGCTGCACGGCCTGCCGGGTAAGTGAGAATGCGCCCGTGATCACGGCTTGGCTGGCGATCACCGTCGCAATCGTTGCCAAGATCACCATCGGAATCAGCGCCCATTCGGGATAAAGCTTATAGAAGGGGCTATCGATTGCCGACGGATTAGACAGCACAAGCGCGCCCTGCCCAAGGTAATTTAGTGCCAAAGACGGCAACACGAGGCCAAGCCACGCGGCCTGGATCGGCTTGCGCCCGAAGTGACCGAGATCGGCGTAAAGTGCCTCGGCACCGGTGACGGCTAGGAACACGAGCCCCATGGTCGTGAGCCCGGTTACCCCGTGAGAAAAAGCGAAGACGATGCCGTGAATGGGATTGAACGAAGCAAACACGCCCGGGTCGTCTACGATATGCATCATACCGCCGACGGCCATCGCCAAGAACCAGACGATCGTGATCGGCCCGAAAAACGCGGCAACCTTGGCCGTGCCCCGCGATTGCATGAAGAACAGGCCGATTATGATCAACACCGCAATCGGCACCACCACTTTCTCCAAGGCGGGCGCGACGAGCTTCAGACCCTCGACTGCGGACAGCACCGAGATGGCAGGCGTGATCACCGCGTCGCCGTAGAAGAACGAGACACCCGCGATGCCGAGGCCCAGCAAGAACGGGGCGCTGCGTTTGGCGACGGTTTGTCCAAGCACCATAAGGGCGAACGTGCCACCTTCGCCTTTGTTGTCGGCCCGAAGCAGGATCAGCACGTACTTTAGAGTTACGATGAGAAGCAGCGTCCACAGGATCAGCGAGAGGATACCGATGACGGGCTCCCGGCCGACCACTCCATGTTCTCTGGCGGCGTTGATTGCCTCCTTGAAAGCATAAAGGGGGCTCGTGCCAATGTCGCCATAAACCACGCCGATGGATCCGATGGTCAGCGACCAAAAGTTCCGGTGTTGATGGTGATCGGAAGCAGCCGCGTCGGCAGTGGTGGCCGACAGGGAAGTTTGTGCCATGAAAGGCACCTCATCTCTAATACGCTGCACTGCAGCGAGCTGGCGCGGGTCTATACTCCTGCTCGGACTCGAAGGATAGCCACTAAATTGCCATCAATAAGGCATGCGACCACTTGACATTCCTGTAAGTGTGTAAAGTTCGTGGCGTCTAGTTAATACGATGATTTTCTTGGCGTTTTGGAACAACCACCAGTGCCGGTATTAAATCGCTTCGAGTTGGTCGCCGCTCACTTGCGACTCGCCGTGTCATGGATCCACTGAGCGAGCTCACTCTCGGTGATAGAACCAGCTGCAAGGGCGAGCATGGCCGCTGTCGCGGCGCCCACATCTGGAGCAAATGGCACGCCATTCAACCGGAGAAAAACAATCAGCGCCGCAAACGCTGCTCTTTTGTTACCATCGATGAAAGGATGGTTCTTCGCGATGCCAAAGGCATATGCGGCGGCGAGCATAGATAAATTGGTTGTCCCGTAGTTCCAACGATTGATTGGCCGCGTTACAGCAGACTCGAGCAATCCTTCGTCACGGATCCCTTCCGGTCCACCGAAGATCGCCAGCTGTTCATCGTGCAGAGCAACGACATCGCGCACAGTCAGCCACATGGGCTCCTTCACTTGGCTAGCGCTTTGAAGGTTTCCCGGTACTCGCGAAACACTTCCCTACCGATCTCCATAACCTTGTCGTGATGTGGGTTGTAAACCGACAACTTGACGGATCGATCCGGAAGTTCGGTCACGAACACCTCGTCGCCCTGCTGAAGGCCGAGACGCGCAAGTAGCTCTTTCGGAAGGATCAAGCCTGTAGAATTCCCGATTTTCTTAAGTTCCAGCCTCATTTTGCACCTGCGAGTCTTACGTTATACAAAATGTATAACACGGTGGCGGACCGTTGTACAGTCTGTCTAACGCGAGCTAAAACTCACATGCCTTCGAGCTCGTCGATCATGCCTTCGATGACCTTCAAGCCCTTGCCCCAGAACTCGGGCTTACTGGCATCCAACCCGAACGGGGCCAACAGCTCGGAATGATGTTTCGAGCCGCCAGCCTTCAGCATGTCAAAGTATTTACCAACGAAACCTGGATGAGCTTCGCTGTAGAGCCCATAAAGCGAGTTCACGAGGCAATCGCCGAAAGCATAGGCGTAGACATAAAACGGCGAGTGGATGAAGTGCGGGATATAGGTCCAAAACACTTCGTAACCGGATTTGAAATCAATCGCCGGCCCGAGACTTTCGGCCTGGATGCTCATCCATAGCTCGTTGATCTTGTCGGCGGTCAGCTCACCCTCGCGCCGTGCCAGATGCACCTTGCGTTCAAACGAGTAGAACGCAATCTGGCGGACAACCGTATTCAACATATCCTCGACCTTACCGGCGAGCAGGGCCTTTCGCTCTTTCTTATCGGCGGCGCCCGCGAGCAGCGCCTTGAAGGTCAGCATTTCACCGAACACGGATGCGGTCTCAGCCAAAGTGAGCGGTGTCTGCGATAGCAGCGGACCCTGTTTGGCGGCGAGCACCTGATGCACGCCGTGGCCCAACTCGTGGGCGAGTGTCATCACATCCCGCGACTTGCCCTGGTAGTTCAGCAGTACGTACGGATGCGCCGATGGCACCGTCGGATGCGCGAATGCACCGGGCGATTTGCCGTCTCGCGCCGGCGCATCGATCCACCGCTTGTTGAAGAATTCGCCGGCAATACCGGCCATCTCGGGTGCAAACCCGCGATAGGCCGAAAGCACCATGTCTTGCGCCTCTGCCCACGGAATGACGCGCTCGGGCTTCTCGGGCAGGGGCGCGTTGCGGTCCCAATGAGCGAGGCGATCGAGGCCCATCCACTTCGCTTTCATCGCATAATAGCGATGCGACAGGCGCGGATAGGCCGCCTGTACCGCGCTCACCAGTGCCTCGACGACCGGCCCCTCGACACGGTTCGACAAATGGCGGGCGTCGGCGATGTCGGCAAAATTGCGCCAGCGATCGGAGATCTCCTTGTCCTTCGAAAGCGTATTGGTGATCAGCGTGAAGAGCCGTATGTTGTCCTTGAAAGTCGCAGCCAGAGCCTCAGCTCCGGCCTGCCGCTGCGCGTGATCGGCGCTGGTCAACATGTTGAGCGTCGGCTCAATCGACAGCGGCTCGGCGTGACCTTCGACCTTGAAGCGCAGGCTTGTCATCGTTTCGTCGAACAGCCGATTGAAGGCACCACGCGACGTCTGGCTCTTTTCATGGAACAGCTTCTCCAGCTTCTCGTCGAGCTGGTGCGGCTTTTCTTTTCGCAGATCATCGAGCCACGACTTGTAACGGGCAAGGGCTGGAACTTTCAGCGCCGTTGCCAAGGCCGCGTCGTCGATCTGATTGATCTCAAGTTCGAAGAAGATCAGGTTGGCTGAGATGTTGGTGAGCTGCTCGGACGTGTCGCCGTAGAATTTCGCACGCACCGGATCGGATTGGTTGCCGGCATACAGCAGCCCTGCATACGAGCCGAGCCGGCCCATCAGATCGGACAGATCCTCGTATGCACGAATGGCATCGGCAAGCGCCTGCCCATCCGCACCGAGGCGGGCAAGCTTGCCCTGAAATCGTTCCTGGAAAAGTTTGGCTGCGGCCGCTGCCTTGGCCAGATCGGCCTTCACTTCCGGCGCGTCGATACCAGAATACAGGTCAGCCAAATTCCATTCCGGCATAACGCCGAGATCGGCAGCGGTTGTGGACAAAGATGCGGTTGCTGCCAGGGAAGCCGGATTTGCACGCATGAGCGGATCCTTGAATTGTGGAGCTCAGACCTTGCCGTGGGAGGCTGCCGCAATCAAGGAGCCAAACGCGCATCGCCTAAACGTTCGGTTCGACCACGTTGGTCAACGTTTAAGCCAAGCACTCGCTTGCGCGCGGCAACCAAGCTCCAGCAACGTCTGCAATGCTACCGGTTCCGCCGTTGAAGCCTTGTCGACCAGTCTCAGGGTCACTTGCCGCAGGCGACCACCCGCGGGGACTAATTGATAGCTCGCATCAGGCTTCACATCGAGGCCGGACGGCCATTCGGCTTCGCGCGCACCTGCGGCGAAGTTAATCGTGAGTTTCTGGTTGGTGCCAGCGTCGACGATGGTCATTTCCTTGGCTTTATCACCTTCGGCGCGCTCGATAGAAAGAGGGGCGCCCTTCTCGACGCAGACGGAGCCGCTCGCCGTTACCGCAATGAGGTTCCACGCGAAGCCCGAACTGACGGGTTTTGCCACCGCGATGCTTCTGACGGCACCCATTTTTGTTTGATCGACACCGCCGGTGTCGAACAGCTCCTTGGCCTTCGACCAGACACTTTCGACCAGGCGCTCGCCCTTGGTGATGTCGCGGACAAAGCCGCCGACAGGTCCCGTTAGCAGCTGCGTCTTACCCGATGGCAACAGGATGCGAACCTTCACGCCGGCTGGAAGATCGAGCCGGTCGGCATCGGCGAGTTGGGTGCCTGCCTTAAGTGCGGCAACATCCGACGATACGATGAGGATGTCAGCGGCTGCAGGCAGTGCAGCAGGGGTCAGCAGCATAGCAAAGAGAGCCGTATGAAACTTGCGTCGGAGTGTAGTTGCCATCAGATCGCTCCTTGTAGCCGATTGCGGTAGGTCCGCTCCCGCCACCAGCGGGCGCTTCTTCCAAAGAATGCTGCGACAAGCCAGGCAATGGCTAGGCCCGCGAATGGAATTGTCAGTCGAAGACCCGCGAACAATGCAGCGTCGAGAGCAGCGAGGGCAAGCATCGGCGCAATGCCAAGCGCAATGCCTGTTCGATACCACACCCAGCCCACAAAGAAGCCGACGATCGAGATCACAAAAACACTTGCCAATTCGGCTAGCGGCGCAATCGAGTGAAACCGCCGGCCGTCGATGTACTGGGCAACGAGGTGCGCGTGGATCAGCACGCCTGGCATCGCCTCGCCGTCCAGTTTCTTCAATGGCGTGGCATGGCGATCGCTCTGCCCGGCAAGATCGCCGCCGATGAGAACCACGCGTCCGAAAAGCTGCGCGCGCATGAGGGCGGCCAGTCGTCGCTCGGGTTCAATCTTGTCGGCGAGCAGCGTTCCGGCCGGGACTACTAGAAAAGTGTCCGAGCCATCGGCCGGTGTTCCGAGCCACGCGATGCGACCGGCGGGCGACGGAACCGCGCCTGCGCCAATCGAGGCCACCATCGCCGCAAAGCTATCGCCTCGGCCCTCCTCCATCGGTCGGTCGGCCTCGGCGCGAACGACTTGATCCATTTCGTAACGCAGGTTGACGAAACCGGTCTTGGCGCCAGCAGACCCAAGGAATGTCTTTAGAAAAGCACGCCGTCCCTCGGATAACGGTATGCGGACATCGGCATCGCCGATGACAATCCGCGGACGCGCGCGGCCGATTGCGGCCAATAGTTCCCGATCTTTCGCAGGTTCCGTTGCTTGATCGAACAAGAAATCTAAACCGATCGCAGCAGGCCGCGCATCGTTGACGGCGTCGACCAGGCGCGCCATCAGTCCACGGTCGATCGGCGATCGATAGGGCAGCCCCTCGATTGCATCGTCATCGACTAGGACAACCGCCACGCCTTGATATTGGGTCGAGGCGCGATCCGCCAGCACTGCCGAGCGCCAATCGGCCGTCCAGTAGTCGAGGCTTTGCAAAGCCTTGGTGCGCAACGAAAGAAAGCCGAGCCCTGCGGTCAGCAGGACGGCTGTCGCGAGCGCGAGAAGCACGAGTCGACCAGAGCCGAGACGTTCTCTCACGCGGTTGCCTCTGATATGCTGGCCTGCATGGAATGCCCCAGAGTCGTTTGATCCGCAAAATCACTGTGTCTTCGCCGTATCAGCTCCCCAACTGACATGCTCCGCCGTTAAACTGACACCATGATATTGGCCAAGTTTGGGTACGTTGGGCAGGGTCGATCGAATACTCAACAACAATCTCGGCACCGGGTAGCGCCGAATGGAAGCCATGTTCAGGTCCATTGTTGCGGTCGTGTTGTTCATCCTGCTGCAGGCGTTCAAACCACCGACGAAGTTTGCGCTGTCGCTCGCGGCGGCGACGAAAGCACGGATCAAAGCTGCCGAAGAAGATCGCAGTTTGTCGAGCTATCGCGTCGTTCATTTCGCGACTCACGGCCTCATAAGCGGTGAGATCGCCGGATTGCTTGAGCCAGCCCTGGTACTCACGCCGCTCGCCATGATGAAATTGCTCGCCGATCCGTCCCGCCGCGAGTAGGCGCATCCACAAATGTGGGCTCCGCTTGTGCTCGTCGGCGAGACCGGCGGAGACGGCCAAACCAGCTCAGTCAATCAGCCGCCGCCATCAGAAGCATCCGCCGGTCCTGGAGCACGATCGACCATCAAATCGAGCCGCAGCAGCCGGCCCAAGACGGAAAAAGCCAAGTCATCCGAGCCGCCGGACGCCTTTCGCGATCGGTAACAAACAACGTTTTCGGTACGCTTCGCAACGCCATCCCGCACCGACGAATGAGCGCACCTCGCCGCCGAAAACGGATCGTGTGAGCAGCGAATCCTCAACGCCTTACTGAAGCTTGGCGGCTTGGCTATGTATTTTCCCCGAACAATTCCTTTCAAGATCAGGATTTGCCGTTCCCCAGCCAATCCGAAGCGACGCTCGTGAGGTGCTCCGAAACACCGAAAGTCTGAGCGAGTTCATTGATCTGATCGGCGCCGAGCTGCGATGGATCGATGCCGTATTGCGAAAGCAGTTCGAAGATCTGCGTTTGATCGAGCCCTTGCAACAGGCCCGGGTCAAGCCCTGCGTTCTGCAGGAGATCGTGAATGCCGCCGGACTGTTCGGTGATGTCAACCGCGGTGCCGCCGAGCAGACGAGAAACGGTATCGGTCAATTTTGCGAAGTCAAACATCCCATTGTTCCTTTAATTGCGAGCAACCGGCCGATCTGATGCCGTCGCTGATGCCATGAAGATGCTGCGATCCGCTCGCGACGGCCAATCGGAATGAGGGCTTGAGCCGATCGGCTTTGCCGACCAGTTGTCGTGATCGAGCAAGGGGGGCCGCGTCATCGACTTTTCCGATGACCCTGGTGACCGGTGAAGTGCCGGCCCATATAATCCCAAAGAGGTCGTAACCGGCCAGCGAAGCGAGGGATACGGTGCCCAATATCAGGCAGCTTGAATACTTGGTAGCGCTAGCCGATACGCTCAGCTTCCGGCGCGCGGCTGAACGCACCAACACGACGCAGCCGACCCTCAGTGAACAGTTAAAGGCGCTGGAGGAACGGCTCGGCGTTCAACTGGTTGAACGTGGTCGGACGCGCGTGATGGTGACGCCGATCGGCGAGCAGGTGGTGGAAATCGCCCGGCGGATCCTTCGTGATGCCAACGAGATCCGCGCAATCGCAGCAAGTGGCGGCAAAGAGTTATCGGGTTTGCTGCGCCTGGGACTGCCACCCACGATCGGCCCGTATCTTTTGCCGCGGATCGTGCCGACATTGCATAAGAACTATCCAGGCTTGAAGTTATACATTCGCGAGGAGTTGCCGCAATCGCTGCCGCGGTTACTGGAAGACGGCAATCTCGATGCCATCATTACGTTGCTGCCAGTGCCCGGCGCTGAACTCATTAGCTACCAGCTGTTTCGCGAACCTCTGCATCTGGTGGTCGCAGCCGATCACCCACTCGCAGCGCGCGATAGTGTCCAGCGTGGCGACCTCAAGGGCGAGGACGTGCTTACCCTTGGTCCTCAACACCAGCTGCACGAGGTCGTTACGGCGCTTTGCAATGAATTCGGCGCGCGCCTCCGCCACGACTTCGAAGGCACCAGCCTCGATACATTGCGTGAAATGGTGGTGATGGGCCTTGGCATTACGTTTCTGCCTGGACTGTATGTGCGCCGCGAGATCATGACCGATCCGAGCGTCAGGGTTTTAGAACTGCAGGGCCGGTCTATCTACCGCTCCGTCGCCATGGTCTGGCGCAAGGCTACGGCCCGGCAGTCGAGCTACGAACGTCTTGGCGCATTTTTCCGGGCAGCCGTCGCCAACGAATTCGACGACTTGAAACCGGCCGCATGAGTCTCATTGGCTCCTTCAGCAATCTCAATTGAACGGACCTCCCGTAATGGAATACCTGCAAAGTTTTCTCATGACGCCGTGGCTCGGCGTGCCGGTCTGGATTTGGCTCGGCTTCCTGGCGGTCGTGCTGATCATTTTAGCCATCGATCTTGGATTTCTTCATTCCGATGCACACGAGCCGAGCATGCGGGAAAGTGCTTTTCTGGCCGGTTCATGCATGGTGCTTGGACTTGCGTTCTCAGGTGTCGTTTGGTGGCTGTACTACAACGGGTATGCCGCTTCGCTCGATGCGACGATCGCGAGCGCGGCGACACCCACCGCTCGCGCTTGGACGGCATGGGAGCTGTACCTTACCGGCTGGGTAGTCGAACAAACGCTCGCGTTCGACAACGTCTTCGTCATGTCGATGATCTTCACGTACCTTGCGATTCCGGTGAATTATCAGCATCGCGTTTTGTTCTATGGCATTCTCGGCGTCATCATCCTGCGCGCGATAATGATCGGCCTCGGTGCGGCGCTCGTCCACCAGTTCGGATGGATCCTTTACGTCTTCTCGGCCTTCCTCGTATTCACGGGCGTGAAGATGTTCATCATGGCCGACCACAAGCCGGACCTCGAAAACAATGTGGTCTTGAAATGGATGCGTCGTCATGTGCGCATCACGCAGGAATTCGACGGTCAGAAATTCTTCATCAGACGGGCCGACCCGGCGACCGGCCACGTCGTACGATGGGCGACGCCATTGTTCGTCGCTTTGATCCTGATCGAGATCGCCGACCTAATTTTCGCGGTCGACTCGGTGCCGGCGATCTTCGCCATCACGCAAGATCCATTCATCGTCTACACGTCAAACATCTTCGCGATTTTAGGTTTGCGGGCCCTGTACTTCGTGCTCTCGGCGATGGTGCATCGCTTCCACTATCTGAAGTACGCCCTGGCTCTCGTTCTGGTTTACGTCGGGGCAAAGATCTTCATGCAGCAGATCATTGGCAAGATACCGCCCGAAGTGAGCCTCGGCATAACTTTGGCCTTGCTGATCAGCGGCATCGTCTACTCACTGTTCAAAACGCGAAAATCGACACAGATGACATCGGCGACCGCTTCTCGAGCCGATCCGGTCCATTGATTGCAGCCAATTTGGCAAGGATGCGTCCTCTTCCCGTGGAGTCCGCAACTACATTGGGATAGAGATGAGCGAGAAGTACTGCGAAATCGCGCGCAGTCGTCTGACCCAAGACATGCTGTTCTAGCAGTATCCAGGAACCATCACTTCGAGAAACCGCCGCACATCAGCGGCAATCTCGTCAAGCAACCACTCTCTACCCGGCCGCATACACTTCCCAGTGACCCAAGTGCCTTCAACGACGTGAACATCAGGGTAAATCCAGAACCGAGTGCCTGTCGGAATGTGTTCGACCGCGCGCTTGTCTTCATCAGCCCATCTAAAATTTCCGATCTTGCCCTCCATCGTCATTGGCACTCTCTCGTACCGAGTGCCAAGTTGCCCGATTCGCTCGCCCGTGAATAGCTATGAGAAAGCATGGAACATCATGGCAACAGATGAGCACAAACAATTTTATTACCTAGATATGTTACCTAGCTGACTTTTAGGGCGAGCACAGCTCAATGACCCATTGTAAATAATGGTGGAGCCAACCGGGATCGAACCGGTGACCTCTTGCATGCCATGCAAGCGCTCTCCCAGCTGAGCTATGGCCCCTAAACCGTATCATGGGATCGAGGCGGCCACGTAGCCTCCTCACCGGCGCGACTGGTACCGCGCGCGAAGCGGTTACTATGCCCCCAGCAACCAATACGCAAGGAGATATTTTAGTTGTCCCAATCGTTTGAGCGGTCGCAGGTGGCGGGCTC
>JANMNO010000029.1:0-6606 GCA_031374115.1 Hyphomicrobiaceae bacterium
CTGACAGTTAAGCACGTGCATTGCCTACCCGTCATCCTCGTTCTGCGCTCAAGACGTTGACGAGGATGTGGGGATCGCCAAGGCTGTCCTCCGCACCATTCCGCTTCGGACAGATCCGGAAACTCGCAGAATAACTCGTGCTTTGGTCAGCATGGTGTTGTGGGTCAAGGGCTTTTCAGACCGATCCTCATGCGGCCGCTTGCATCCGGCAGAAGCAGGACGACTTGATCGCTATGTCGGCCCAGGCGCCGGCGATGTCGAGCCGCTGCTTGATGATGCGGGCTTCGGCGTGCTTGCCGAGCCGCATCAAGCATTCATGAAACCCATGCAAACTCCAGACATTCTCCGGATGCTGACAGGCGCGCGCCAGGGTGCCGTCGAGGCCGAGATCGGCGCGGTAGACCGCCTCGGCGTCCTCCACGCGGCTCTGCTCCAGCAGAAGCGCGCCCAGCGCATGGCGTGACGGCTGCATCCATCCCCAGGGTTCGTCATAGGGCAGATTGTCGTCGAGCTCGACCGACTCGCGCAGATGAGTGAAGGCCGTATCGAAATGACCTTTGCGGTATTCGATCTCGCCCTTCATCATCTCGGCCGCTACCGCCAGGATGTCGCGGCAGGTATTGTTGAACACGTAGCGTGAAGGCGGCACCTTGGCGAACGCAGCATCGAAGTGCCGAGCCTCGTCCTCGGCCGCTGCCACATTGCTGCTCGCCGCGTGCGCGACGGCCTTGGCATAGTGGATCATCGCCGTCGTGACACAGAACAGATCGCGGTCGGCGGGCAGAGCCGTTGCGATGATGTCGCTCCAGCGGCCGAAGCGGATCAGCACGTGCATCTTCATCGGCACGAAGCCCTCGAGCCAGTCCGCCATGGGTGGCGATGCGATGCGCAGCAACTCTTCCGGCAAGGACTCGATCATCTCGTCGGCGGCTTCGAGCGCCGGTTGCAGCTGGCCAAGGAGCATCGCGCCATAGAGCTTGAAGTGATAGTCGTGGCAGCGGTAAAGAGAGTAGAAATTGCTGGCACCTTCGCGTGCCTGGTATTTGCGATCCGCAATGATCGCCCGGCTGTTGCCGTCGACGACGTTCTTGTAGAGGCCGCACAGCACATCGATGTGGGTCGCCATATGCACCAGATGGCCCGCATCAGGAACGAGGTCGCGCAGCGCATCCGCCGCCTTAAGGGCTTTGTGCGGAGTGGACGACATTTCCATCAGGTGAATGTACATGTGCAGCAGGCCCGGATGCCGCATGCCGCGCGGTTGCGCCATGGCGCGTTCAAGAACGGCGATCGCCTCCAACGTATAGGCTCCGGTTGCCGGTTTTCCGGTCTTGATATCCCAGAGCTGCCATGGCGTGCGGTTCATGATGGCCTCGGCGAACAGTGCCGCGATGTCGTGATCGTCGCGGTGCGCGCGGTAAACCTCGCGCATGGCATTCGCATACTCATCATTCCAGATCGGCGTGACCTCGCCGGGATCATTTGAAGGGTAGCGCTGCGCCAAGGGTCGGATCAGCGCCTGCTCCATGGGGCTGGCGGCGTCCACAAGTTCGAGCGCCTGCCGGGCGGCCTCATGGGCCGTGTCCAGTGACCGCTTGAGGTCGATCGGGTCGAAGGCCTTCCATTGCTTGTTGTAGTTCGGGCCCGCAGCGTAGGAGACGCCCCAATATGCCATGGCGCAGGAGGGGTCATACTCCGCCGCCTTGCGGAAACAGCGCACAGCCTCTTCATGGTTGTAGCCGTAGCACCAGATCAGGCCGCGATCGAACCACGCCTGAGCATCCGCTGACTTAGTCGTGACTGGCCTGCTGTACTGTCCGAGATCATAATAGGCCGTCATCGAAACCTCCTTGGCTGGCATGAGATCTGAAGGGTGACCTTGCCTCACTGAGCTTGACCGCGCGGCGCGCGACCGTCTTCGACTGCGCAGTACCGCTGATCATCGAGGATGCGCGCTGGCCTCAGTACGGCGACGCTATTTTTTGTCACCGTAAGTGAAATCATCGAACAGCGTGACACTGTCGGCCTTGGTCCACAGACCCACGCGGCCAGCATTCTTGAAGGTCCCGTCCTCGACCTCGAACAAGGTATTGCCGTTGTAGATGACTTTGCAACGTGTGCCGGCGAACTCCACCCGCAGCGTGTGCCATTGCCCCGCGGGCACCGCCACCTTGACGCCATAGCCGCCCTTGCGGCCAATGATGTCGAGTTCGGAACGGCGTCCATCGACGGTCTTGTAGAGAACGACGTTGTCCTCAAGAGCATTGGCGCGCACCACATAATAATTATTGGCATCCTGGACTCGCCACACCAGACCGGCAGCCCTGTCCTCGGCGCCCGCGATCGCCTTGAACTTCACCTCGACAAAGCCGTCCATGATGCTGGTGACATCTTTGATGGCAAGCGGATACGTGGCCTTGCCGGATTGCCTCAGGACGTTCGCCTGCGACGGTGCGGTGGCGTCCTTCTCGACCGTCCATTTCGACTCGCCTCTGCCGGTCATGGTGATCGTCCAGCCTTTGGGCGCCGTGCCTATCGCATCCGCATCGAAGTTCGCTGTTGCAGCCATCGCCGTCCTCCCGATCGAGCAAAGAACCAGTATCGCTGCCATCGTCCGCTTCATGCCGAGTTCATCCGCGCGTGGCTCATTGTGCAACCGCCGCGAACAGCCGATCCACATTGCCCCAGCGGATCGCCGCCATGTAGGTCTCGACGTACGTGGCGGCCTTGGCGCCGTAGTCCATGTGATAAGAATGCTCGTACATATCGAGCCCGAGGATCGGCGTGCCGCCGGCCAGCGTCGTCGTATGATCCATGGCCCACTGATTGGTGAGGCGGTGGTCGTGAGCTGACCACGTCAGCAGCACCCAGCCCGAACCTCCACCCTGCGCCTTGCCCATCGCGAGGAACTCGGCGCGCCAGCGCTCGTTAGAGCCGAAGTCGCGGTCGAGTGCGGCGCGCAACGCCTTGCCGGATTCGCTCTCGTCGCCAAGGCCGTCGAAGAACAGCTCGTGCAGGATCATCGAGTTCGTCGCGATCAACTGCTCACGCTTCAGGCCGTTGACCAAAAAACCTGGAGCCGTGTTGAAGTCGAGGCCGGCAAGTTGCTCCTCGATCAGGTTCAACCGCTTGACTGCACCGCCGTAGTTGTTCTCGTAGTGACTGACGATCAGCTTCTCCGACATGCCCTTGATGCGTGCGGGGTCGCAGCCGAGTGGTTTCATGGCATAGATCATTGTTATTTTCCTCTCTTGGTTCGGCGTCGATGGTTCGCCAACTTCATTGCTCTTCCGGCGGCTTGACGTGGCGGAAGGTCCAAAGCAGGCCCAGATCGTAGGCGATCTTCAGCACGCCGCAGATGATGAGCGGCCAAGCCTCCAGACCCGCGGCAAAGAGAGCGCCGGCAATGGCGGGGCTCAGCGCGGCGGCGAGGCTTCTCGGCACAGAGGTGACGCTGGCTGCCGCCGGGCGCTCGGGCGGCGTGACGACGGCCATCACGTAGGACGAACGCGTCGGCACGTCCATCTGGGACAATGCGGCCCGCACCAGCAGAAGGGCCAGCGCAAGATCGAGCCTCGGCGCCACGGCCGCCAGGATCAGGCAGAGGCTCGACGGAATGTGCGTGAACACCATCGTGTTCACGAGACCGATGCGCTTGGCGAGCCAAGCCGCAACCGGAAATGAGAATGCGGCCAACACGCCGGACCAGAAGAAGAAGAGCCCAGCTGCGGAGAGCGAAAGCCCGAACTTGTTGAACAGCCACAGCGCCACGAGCGATTGAACGGCGAACCCGCCGGCGAAGGCATCGATGCTGAATAGGGCCGCCATCTTGTAGACGATCCGCCGCGACGGGCCGAGTGCGGAGACGGGCTTCTCGTCATGTGGCGTTGTGTCGGTGGGAATCTGGGCGTACGCCAAACCTCCCGCGAGACCGATCACCGCGTAAAGCAGGAACATCATCTTGAGGGCCGCCGCCTGCGTGACGCCTAGGTTCGCTAGAAGATCAGGGCTACCGGAGGCCAGCGCTCCGAGAGCCGCAGCCATCGCGCCGATCAGACTGTAGCGCGCGAACATCCGCGTCCGATCATAATCGGCGGTCGCACGCGACAGGATCGTGTGCTCGAGCGGAACGAAGACGCTAACGCTGCCGGCGGAGGGATTGATCGTGCCCAGGAATGCAATGAGAAGAATGACGGCGTAGGTGCTCGACAGGGCGAATGCCACACCGGTGCCGATCATGAGGCCGGAAGCGATCATCAGGAACTTCCGCTGATCGACCTTTGCACCCAGAAGCCCGATGCCCAGTGTCATGAGCGCCGAGCCGAGCAACGAGATTGCTGCGACCACACCGACCTCGAATGCGCCGAGGCCGATCGTCGTCAGATAGACCGGTAGCAGCACGGCAACGAAGCCGTCGCCGAAGTCCCGCAAGGCGCGCGCGACGTAAATTGGCGTGATGGCGTCGCTCTTGGCCGATGCCTCATCGCGGAATTTGGCCAACTGCCGCTGCATTTGTCTCAGGCTCCCGCCCATAATCGATCCGATGCGCTCAACCGCGTGCGTTACCTACGCGCCGAACTTGACGCCCGATACTGCTGCATCGATCCGCCACGCGTCCAGGCTGTGTCAGCGCGCCCCGCAATAACACCTCATTCGAAAAGCTTGACCGGCCCCTTGAGCGCCTTCCAGGCGTAGTGCCCGCCGGCCATGTAGCGGGCGTCGAAACCGGCCTTGCGCAATGTGGCCGCGCTCTGACAGCCGATATGGAAGCCATAGACGCAGAACGTCACGACGGGCTCGTCCTTCGACAATGTGCCAATCCACTCCTCAATGCGTTCCGGATCCCGCCAGACCGCGCCATCGACCATATCTTGCGCGCGCGTGGTGTAGTGGCGCGGACGCGTGTCGACAATTTGCACCTTCTGCCCGGACTTCAGTAAGGCTTGCACATCTTCGGGCGCGATCGATGGCAGGTCCCCGAACTCCGGCTGCTCGAGCGGCCGCGGGGCTGCGATCTTGGCCGCGTCCTGGAAACGAGCTTCGACCGCCGCCCAGTGGATATTGCGCATGAAGGCGGCGATGTAGGCCGTCGGGTTCGCGCCGTACTCCAGGTGATAGGCGTGCTCGTACATGTCGAGGGCCAGGACCGGAATGCCACCGGCGATGCTCTGCGTGTGGTCGGTGGCGCTCAGGTTCATCAGGCGACCGTCACGCGGCACATAGGTCAGTATGATCCATCCGGCATCCCCGCCCAATGCCTCGGCAAGTGCGATGAACTCGTCCCGCCAGCGATCGACGGAGCCAAAATCACGGGCGATTGCCGCGGCGATTGTCTCGGGTAGCGTCCGCCCGTCGCCACCGAGGCTGGCGAAGTACAGCTCGTGCAAGAGGGTCGAATTGAGCAGGCCGGTCTGCTCCTGCTTGAGACGGCTGATGACCGGGGCCGGTGTCGTCTTGAGATCGAGGCGCCCGAGCTCCTCGGTGACGATGTTGAGGCGGTTGAGAGCCGCGCCATAATTGTGCTCATAATGGCTTTCGATCAGTTTCGGCGAGATGCCGTTCAAGGTCCAGGGCCGGCAGAACAGCGGCGCGATGCGGTAGTTCATTTCAGGGTTTCCTCGGAAAAGTCAGCGAATTGACGTCGATTGGTCGTGTGTCAGGTCCAGAACGGTTTCCTGGCTTCATGCTCGGCGTCTTTCCGCGAGACGCCGATGTCTTGCAGCTGTTCGTCGTCGAGGGCTCGCAATGCGCGACGTTGCAACGCTTTCTGGTTCCAGAGGCGAACAGTGCTGGCGAGCTCGCCAATCACGCGCCTGATCGTTGGTTGCGGCCGCTGCAGCGCGTGCCGGCATGCGCAATCGAACGGGGTCGCGTGATAAAGAATCTCCATGGCTTGGTCTCCTGTGGACGGGCGATCGCCCGTGTGCGACCGATCAATAGGCCGCTGATCCCCTTGCCCGCAAAGCATCGTTTCTCTACCCTGCCCTAGATTTTCTCATGAACTTGGGTCCCCGATGCAGCGCCGCCTACCGCCGCTGAATGCGCTCAAGGCCTTCGAGGCCGCCGCCCGTCATGAAAGCTTCACGCGGGCGGCCGAGGAGTTGTGCGTAACGCAGGGGGCCGTGAGCCACCAGGTCAAGGCGCTCGAAGCCGAACTCGGACTGAAGCTGTTCAACCGCGAGCGTCAGAGACTGGTCATCACGGAGGCTGGCCGGGAGTATCTTGTCGTCGTGCGCGATGCCCTCGATCGGATCGCAATCGGTACCGAGCGTCTTCTGAAGCGCCAGACGTCGGGCGCGTTGACTGTCAGCACGTCGCCCGATTTCGCGGCCAAGTGGCTGGTCAATTGTGCGGGGAACAGGTGACGGGCGCCGTCTATGTCAATGTGACAGGCGGTTCAGCCCCGCGTGTGCGGGGAACAGAAATAGAGTCGGTCATTGATCAAATCCTGCTGTCATCGCCGGCGCAAAACTGACCCGGGCGGCGACTTGAATCTGACCCACCGCATTAGGTGGTTCCTCCTGAGCGGAGGGGCCGATGCTGAAGGCGGAGGAACAGATGGAATTGGTCATTTTGAAGAAGCACGGCGAGAGCCTTCGGTCGCTC
>JANMNO010000030.1:0-6564 GCA_031374115.1 Hyphomicrobiaceae bacterium
CGAAGCTATATCAAAGCCAACCTTTGCACGGATGCAATCGGCGACGGTCGTGGCGTGGGCGATCACGTCCGCTGTGTGGGCTATCGCATTGTCTCGACGCGACCCTGGTCAAATCTCAATCTTCGCAGCGCGGTGAATGGCCATGGCGCCGCGAGCGGTGGGATGTGACCCTGCGTGGACCTTGTCGACGAGTACAAGCGGCAGCGTTACCCGCTCAACTTATTCAGCGAGAGGTGAGTGGTGCAGCAATACCCTAAGTGCTATGCCATTCGGCAACCTTTGAGTTAGCGATCCTGCAGAATTCTTTCGATGCTTGAAGCACTTCACGACGGCAGCCCGGGTTGAATGGGCACCGGGAGGGCGCGCTGGTGGCGAACGAACGTATGCTGAATAGCACGGATTTGGCGGAAGCAGCTACCTACCTCCATGTGGCGCTGGATAACATGCCGGGTGCCCTCGTCTACACGGATGACGATTTAAATATCGTATTCTGCAACGATCGTTTTAAAGATATGTACCGGGTACCGCATACGTTACTTCGATCGGGACAGGCTTATCCCAATTTCCTGCGTTATCTGGCCGAGAGTGGCTATTACGGACCGGGCGATGCTGACGCCCAAGTCGCCCGACGCATCGAGAGCCTTCGTAATCCGACCGGTAAGAGTTTCGAGGACACCACGCCGGATGGGCGGTGCTATTGCATTCTGCGGCGCCGCGCTGCGAACGGAACCGTCACCGTGATGACGGACGTCACAGAACAAAAACAGGCCGGACAGGACTTGGCACGCAAAGAAGCCCAGCTTCACGTCTCGCTGGATAACATGCCGGGTGCGCTCGTCTACACGGATGACAATTTGAATATTGTTTTCTGCAACGATCGCTTCAAAGAAATGTACCCGGTGCCAAAGGCCTTGCTTCAATCAGGCCAATCCTACCCCAATTTCCTGCGCTATCTAGCGGAGAACGGATACTATGGCATTGGCGACGTCGACGACCAAGTCGCCCTACGTGTCGAGAGTTTGCGCAATCCCACAAGCAAGAGTTTCGAGGATCGCACTCCAGACGGTCGGTGCTATCGCATTCGCCGCCGCCGGGCCTCGGCGGGCGGCACGGTGACCGTGATGACGGACATCACAGAGCAAAAGCAGGCCGAGGTTGAACTTCTGGAGGCCAAACGACGGACGGAAGAAGCAAACGAGCTTGTTACCGAAAAGAACAGGATGCTTGAAGCCTTATCCGCGAAGCTGTCGAAATACCTCTCGCCGCAGATTTACCAGTCAATTTTCAGTGGAGACCAGAACGTCGAGATCTCTTCCAAGCGCAAGAAACTCACAATCTTTTTCTCGGACATTGCCGGCTTCACTGAGACCACTGACAACCTGGAATCGGAGGAATTGACGGATGTCCTAAATCATTATCTGACAGAGATGTCGGCAATCGCTCTCGCCCATGGCGCCACGATCGACAAGTACATCGGCGACGCCATGCTGCTGTTCTTCGGCGATCCAGAATCCCGGGGTACCAAAGAAGATGCTAAGGCCTGCGTCATGATGGCGATCGCCATGCAGCGTCGCATGCGAGAACTGGAACAGGAGTGGCGGAGGCGCGGGTTGGAAAGGCCGTTTCGTATCCGCATGGGAATTACAACGGGATTTTGCACGGTCGGCAATTTCGGCAGCCGGGATCGCATGGATTATACCATCATAGGAAATGAGGTAAACCTCGCGGCCCGGCTTCAATCCGCTGTCGAACCTGGCGGCATCTTGTTGTCTCACGAAACAAATGCGCTCGTGCAAGATAAGGTGCTGACCGAGGAGCAGCCACCAATCACGGTCAAGGGCTTCTTGCGTCCAATAAACACCTACAAACTCTTGGGCACCTATCAGGAACTCGTCGATGAAGGTAAGGTCGTTCTGCAGGAACGGGATGGTCTGCGCGTGTTGGTCGATCTGACAAAGCACGTCAGTGCAGAGGCGATTGCAGTGCTGGAAGAGGTGCTCGCCCAGTTGAAGCAGCGCAGCCGCGATCAAGCGGGACAGCGATAGAACTAGCTGGCGAAATGATGTACGACCGACCACTATAGTGCTTGCACAGAATATATTGCCAAATTGAAACTTACTAGTCCCAGTGGTTTCGGGCTGATGGTCGCAAAGGCTCTTGAACCGGTCGATGAACATGAGGCCGGGGTTCTTGTCTAGCTCGGGGCGAAGGCCGGCAGCTATGTCGAAGTGAGCCTGCTCGTGGCCTGACCGTGGCATAACTTCGAAGAACAAGCCAATCATCTATGACCTCCGTTCAATAACGCGATCGATTGACAGCCCGAGTGGATCGAGTGCTCAAGGTTGAGCAACGTGACGATTGGCTTGCGGGTTGACGACCCGCTTCGTGCTAGCAAACCCCCAGCAGAACAACTCAATCACGAGTTCGGACCGCAAGCTTTCAGTCCGTGGCACAATGAAATTGGTCTGGACCTATCGTAGAAAATGCGCTCGTGCGATGCCGTCGGCTGAGGGCTCCGGTTAGGGTGTCTAGCGGGGCGGTTTTCTGGGCGACCATCGATTAGCGAGGGCGGCGAGTTTGGCTTCGAAGTGCTTGACGTCGACGATGGCGGGATTGAAGTCGGCGGCGTACCACTGGCTCAGTTCGTCATGTCGCTCGTGGCCGGGATCAACGATGACATCGAGGAACTCCTGGTAGTCCAGGGGGCCACCGACGTCGCCGCTCACAAGAACCGAACGCGCAGGCGCGACATTCCTCGCCATTGAACCTCTACACGCCGCAGGTGACTCGCCGCTGCCTGAAAGTCGAGCTGATTGAGAATACCAAGGATCGATGTGAGCTGCCTCGCTGCTCGGAGCTGAGCCATGGCTGACCTTCGATGAGCGCCTTGCGGCGTCTGCCGAGCTTCATAATGTCCTGTCACGCATTGCCCGCTTCGCCGGCAGCAACACCGCGCGGCGGGGGTCCAGCGGATGAGTGCGATAAATCGACGAGGGCATTGATCCGTCGTTCCGGTTCGAGCCCGGTGGCGGCCACCCACTCGCGGACAAGTCGCACATAATGCCGAAGCAGGGCCATGTGGCTATTGGACAAACGCGTGCGGGCAGTGTGCCCTAAAGAAGAAATGCACGACCGGCTACGAGCGCCGCATCCCGCGATGGGAGCACGAGCATGTGCTCGGAGCCGTGCAAGAGCGGCTCGACGCCGATCCGATGGCCATGCGCCGGCGCCGCTCGGTTACGATCATCGCCTCAGGAGGACGGAGGCATGAGGCAAAATCATTGGTAGAGCCCAGCGTAACACACAGTGTTTGGCACATTCGATGATGTCTGTGTGTTCATAGCGACGCCATGTTGGCCGCAACCGCGTCTTCATTCCATTCCAGCCCGACACCGGGAACATCAGGGATGTGCAGGAAACTACCCTTGATCTCGTAAGGCTTCTGCACAACGGGATCGGCCCAGTCTTGCCATTCGAGCCAATGCGCGGTTTCCGTTACCCGCATGACATGCGCAGCGACCTCCGGATAGAGGTGTGTCGACATCGGGACGCCAGCGGCACCGGCGAGGGCGGCTGCACTAAGCCAGCCAGTAACTCCGCCGATGCGCATAAAATCCGGCATGACAAGGTCGCACGCTTTCTTCTGCAGCGCTTTGTGCATCTCACGGGGGCCGTAAAAATTCTCGCCGATCTGGAGCGGCGTATTCAGTTCGGCGGCAAGCTGGACGTAGCCATCGAGGTTGTCATACACGACAGGCTCCTCGATCCACGCCAGGCCATGGTTGTCGATCATGTGACAGCGCTGCAGCGCCTCGGCCAGGTTGAGCCCCTGGTTAAAATCGACCATCAACTGCATGTCGTCGCCAACTGCTTTGCGAACCGCATCCAGGGTCGCAAGATCATCCGCGATCCGGTCACGGCCAAGCCTAAGCTTGAGACCGGTGAAGCCGCCTTCGTCGCGTAGCTCTAAGGCTTCCTCTGCGACGGCCTGCGGTTTCTTCAGCCATAACCCATTGCTGTTATAGGATTTGACTGGCCCGACCGAACCGCCGAGCAGCACGCAGAGCGGCTGGTTCGCGGCTTTTGCCAAGGCGTCCCAGGCCGCCATATCCAGCCCGGAAGCTGCGATCATGGACAAACCTTCGTAACCGACGAAGTGAAGGGACTTTCGCGCCGCGTCGAAGAACTCAATCGGCGCGACCGGGCGGCCTTTGAGCATCTCGCCCATATCGTGCAGTGCTGGCACGAGGTAGCGCATGGACTTCACGACATAGGGTTCGAGATAGCTGCGCCCGACGATCCCTTCCTCGGTGACGAGATCGATGAGAATAAGTGGCCACTCTGTGATCGTGGCAATGCGTGCAACGACGGGCCGTTTGAGCTTCAGCACGACCGGACGGGCGTTGATGCTCCTTAAGGTCAATGGCGAGCGATGCATGTGCGTCAGCTCCTGTTGCTGGCGGAGGATGATTATCCGCGCCTTAGCCGTGATCTGCATGAGGGTGCGACAAACATCGGGCGATCCCGTAGAGATGTAAACTCACTAAGCGGTATACATTCGCTGAGGGTGACGTCGATGCCTCGCAATGCCGAGCAGACCCGGAAGCGCATTCTCGATGCAGCCTATCGATTGTTCCGCCGGCAGGGCTACAGCCGCGTGAGCATGGATGAGATTGCGGCGGCGGCGACCGTCACTAAGCGCACGCTGTACTACCACTTCAAGAGTAAGGACCAATTGCTGGCCGACGTTCTCGAAGCACAGCATCACCTCGCTTTGGCTGCATTCCAGACTTTCGGGGATCGTTTGTCAGGTTCGCCCGAGGCAATTGTCGACGGGTTGTTCAATGAGCTTGCCGTCTGGTCGGACAAGCCGCGTTGGGCGGGTTCAGGCTTTACGCGGCTCGTCATTGAGCTGGCCGATCTGCCGGGGCATCCGGCGCGTCTCATCGCGCGGCGGCACAAGGCGATGCTGGAAGGGCATCTGGCAGCGCTGCTGGCGCGCTCTGGAATTGCGCGGCCGCAGGAGATTGCTCGCGAAATCTGGCTGCTGTCGGAGGGCGCCATCTCCCTCATTCTCGTCCATGGTGATCGCGGCTATGCAGCGGCTGCGGCGAAGGCGGCAATGAAGTTGCTTCGGGGTCACGCTCCAAAAGCACGCACAGCCCGTCGTACAGTCACCGCTTGCTGAGCTGCTCTCTTCGCCTTCGTGGCATCTTGATCCCTCGGGACCAACGGGATTGATCTGTGCCGAGAGATGGGTTTGCTTGCCACGGCGAGCGTTGCGATCGACGGCTCCAAGTTCAAGGCGGTGAACAACCGTCCGAAAGACCCACGATCGCGGCGAAAACTGATCCGTACACGACCGTTAGCCTCGGGCCCATCGCGTCGGTTCGCAATCATGCGGTCCGCAACTTGCGGTTCGGCAGCTGCCGAGTAGGATAGCCGACGGTCGGCGACAGGTTGGGACGGTCGAGGTTGACCCTCAGCCTAAGGAACCGCTGACACAGCACACCCTTTTAAGCGCTCGGGGCGAAGGGATTGAGGCAGCAGCTATCGCATGGGCATGGGATCGAGTAGATTATTCAGGCTGCCCTAGAGCGAGTTGTGCTGAATTTACCGTTCGGGCGAAAGGGCAGCCGCAGTGTCGTCGGTGGGCGGCCACTCGAAGACCGAGATCTTTTTGGTCTCTCGTCAACATATTGCAGGTCGTCTGATCGCGCTTTCTCAACGCGGGCGAAGTCCAACCTTAACCAACCCATGGAGAGGACTGATGAATACGAACGTCAAGATCGCACTGGCCGTTGTTGCCGGCGCCGCGCTCGGCGCAGCGACGATCCAAGGGCTGCACGCTCAAGCCAAGCCGAAAGCCTACACTATCAGCGAGCTCGAAATGCTCGATGCCGCGGCCAACGCTGCGTTCGTCCCGCTTGTCCAGGCTGCGCAACAGGCTGCTGGTGCTCGCCCGTTCCGCACAGGTGGCGGAAGAATTGTTGCAATGGAGGGGGCGGCTCCCAAGCGTGTGGCTATCGCCGAGTGGGACAGTCTGGAGCAGGCGGAGGCATTTTACAAATCGAAAGCCTGGACGGACCTGGCGCCCCAGCGTGACAAGGCAGTCAAGATAATACGACGGTACATCGTCGAAGCTCAGAATTAGGCTCTCCCCGGGCATTGCTGCAATACCGGGCAAGAGCCCACAACTAGCAACAACTGCGCCCACCAAGGTCTGAACCGTCCCGACTTTCTCGGAGGCTGATTAGATTATTTTGTGTCAGGCAACTTCTCTGTCGGGTTCCTCCCGTTCCCGATAGTAGGCGGCCTCGGCGCCGGCGGGATGTTTCCGATTGGCGCCAGAAGCCTGCGGTTGTTGAACCAGTCGACCCATTCCAAGGTGGCATACTCGACGGCCTCGAACGAGCGCCAGGGGCACGAGTTATTCTGCGAGTTTCCGGATCTGTCCGAAGCGGAATGGTGCGGAGGACAGCCTTGGCGATCCCCACATCCTCGTCAACGTCTTGAGCGCAGAACGAGGATGACGGGTAGGCAATGCACGTGCTTAACTGTCAG
>JANMNO010000047.1:0-1812 GCA_031374115.1 Hyphomicrobiaceae bacterium
CAGTCGACCGAGGACCAGCACGAGGCGGTCGCGGCCATGCTCGACAAGCGCAAGCCGGTGTTCAAGGGGAGATAGGGAAGTGGTCTTGCACGCAAGATGAGGAGCGAAGTCCGCATCTGAGGTGAGAAATGTCAGTTGTAAATTTTCCCGCAAAGAATGAGACGTGGCGTCAGCTGGTCGGAAATGGCCTAATTGTACTGAGTCACTTTGTCATCTTCGTCTGCCGCCGAGAATCAGAGATGCGTCGGATTCCTCAGGCGGGAGACGGCGATGGACAGGCAGCGATCGGACGCGAGCACCCAGCGTTTCTCGGCGTATCTGGACGAGCTTGCAAGCGTGATGGGGCATGCGGCGCGGGTCGGTCCGATGCGGGACTACTGCACGGGGCTGCTGCTGTCGTGCGAGCGCAAGAGCGTGGAGCCGATCGCGGCGGCGACGGCGCCTGCCGAGGCCAGCGCCCAACACCAGTCCTTGCTGCATTTTCTCAGCCAGGGCGAATGGTCGGACGCGGCCGTGCTGGGCAAGGTGCGCGAGCAGGTGCTGCCTCGGATCGAGCGGCATGGGGCGATCGAGGTCTGGGTCGTCGACGATACGGGTTTTCCCAAATACGGTTCGCATTCCGTTGGCGTTTCGCATCAATATTGCGGGCAGGTCGGCAAGCAGACGAATTGCCAGATCGCGGTTTCGCTGTCGCTCGCCAATCATCATGCCAGTCTGCCCGTCGCCTACCAGCTGTATCTTCCGGAAAAATGGGCCAGCGATGCGGTGAGGCGCAAAAAGGCCGGCGTTCCCGACGATATCGAATTCACCACCAAGCCGAAAATGGCGCTGCAGCAGATCGAATGGGCGTGCAAAATCGGCCTGCCCCGCGGCGTCGCTCTGACGGATGGCGGCTATGGCCACGATTTGTCGCTTCGCAAAGGCTTGACGAAATTGGAACTCACTTATTCGGTGGGCATTCGCGCCAGTACGCTGGTTGTCGGGACGACGCCGAAGGCGGAGCCGATGAACGCGGCCGCGCTTGCCAAAACACTGCCGACGAAAGGCTGGCGTAAGATCACCTGGCGCGAGGGCACGAACACGCCGCTGTCCTCGCGTTTCCAGCGCGTTCGTGTGCGCGCGGCCGGCGACGGCACGACCGACACCGAGCCCGAGGAGTGGCTGCTGATCGAATGGCCGAAGGACGAGAAAGAGCCGACGAAATTCTGGCTCTCGACGTTGGCCGAGACGATGCATCTGGGCCGAATGGTCGATATCACGATGATGCGCTGGCGGATCGAGCGCGATTATCACGAGCTCAAACAGGAAGTCGGTCTGGGGCATTTCGAAGGACGAGGTTGGCGGGGTTTTCACCACCACGCCACGATGTGCATCGCCGCTTATGGATTCCTCGTCTCCGAAAGAGGCGATTTTCCCCCCTGCGGATCTCGATCCGGAAATATCTTCGAGGAATTTGCCATTCCCCAGGGTTACCGACCCCGAGGCTCCCCCGCTTCGGCCTGAGCGACACGTTCCCAACTCGATCGCGACCATGCGTCTACGCCTCGCCGCCGGCCTCGTCGCTACCTTGTCGCGCTGCCCATGCTGTGCCAGACCAACCACCACGAACCCTCGACGCAGGAACTTGTGACACAGTACAACTAGTTCGCTTTGGTCTTCACGAAATCATTGATCTGAGCAGATAGATTGTCTCTCCATTGGACCGCCACTTCGTGCGGCATTGTTAGCGTCAGAGAAGACCCGTCATCGTTGGAAAGTTTAAACAGGAAGGTTCCCGGCCATGCAGGATTGCCAAGCGTCGAAACTTCTACT
>JANMNO010000061.1:0-97468 GCA_031374115.1 Hyphomicrobiaceae bacterium
TGGCTCTGATCGGCCCAAACGACGATGTCAATCAGATCCTTCGCCGCGGTCTTCATGTCAGTCAGTTTCTGGCCAGACATCGAGCCCGTGGTGTCCAGCATCATCGATACTTCGATGTTGGTGCCCGAGTTACCGCCAACCGCGATCGTCGACTCCGCTTGCTTGACACTGCCCAGCTGCATCACCGGCAAACGCTCGATGCCGAGAATGTTCAAGAACGGCGTCTTAACGTACGCCGTGCCGCGCGCCTCGAAGCTCGTGGCCGAGTTGGTCGCGACGAAGCTCACGGTATCATTGACCGTGATATTGGACTTCATTTGATTGTAGTACGAGGTCGCCGAGAGCACCGCCTTCGTCGCGTCGCCGTAGGTGGTTTGCGCCGTACGACCCGCTGCCAGCAGCGCCGAATCGATCGCCGTCTGCGTCTGATTACGCGCGCTCAGCCAACGGCCGTAGTCGACGGCGCCGCCGACGATGCCAAATATGATAGTCGTCGTCAGTGCGAAGATGACGGCGATATTGCCACCTTCATCGCGGACAAAGGGGCGCAGAAGCATACAGCTTGCGCGTTCGGGCACTTGAGCAGTCAGAACTGCTGATCCCCTGGTTGTAGACATGACACACCTCCTGCGTGATTTTCTTATGCAATAGAAGTTGTGCCTGAAATAAATTTAGCAACAGTTAAAGTCTTCATCTACAAATACTATTGTATATCCAGTTTTATTCTATGTTTAATTGCATTTTATTTAAATTTTATACTATGATTTAGCACAAGATTCATAAATATTACTTGGATCATAGATTTTATTTGATGCAACAAACACGCCACTGCCGGTGAAAACTCACCGCGAAGCCTGCGCTGCAGACATAAGGACATGTTTATATCTTGTTGCGCAACGTTGGGCCGGACGCTATAGCAAGCTGTCGAATTCGATGCCTCGCTAAAATTGCCGCCACCGCAAGAGCCGCTCGCCCTCGCAAAAAGGATCAAAGATCATGGCCAAGGCCAACGATTACGTCGTCAAGGACATCACGCTGGCTGATTGGGGCCGCAAGGAACTCAATATTGCCGAAATCGAAATGCCGGGCCTCATGGCGACCCGCACAGAATACGGCACGCAGCAGCCCCTGAAAGGTGCCCGGATCGCCGGATCGCTGCACATGACGATCCAGACCGCCGTCTTGATCGAGACGCTGAAGGCTCTTGGAGCCGACATTCGCTGGGCCTCGTGCAACATCTATTCGACCCAAGATCACGCCGCCGCGGCGATTGCCGCCTCGGGGATCCCCGTGTTCGCTGTCAAGGGCGAGACATTGACCGAGTATTGGGATTACACACGGAAGATCCTCGAGTGGGGCGATGGCGGCACCCCAAATATGATCCTCGATGACGGCGGCGACGCCACCATGCTCGTGCACCACGGCCTTCGCGCCGAAAAAGGCGATAAGGCGTTCCTCGATAAAGCGTCGAACGAGGAAGAAGAAGTATTCTTCGCCCTTATCAAAAAGATATTGAAGGAAAAGCCAGGTTGGTTTGCAGAGCTGGCTAAAAATATCAAGGGCGTTTCGGAAGAAACGACTACGGGCGTCCATCGGCTATACCAGATGGAGAAAGAAGGTAAGCTTCTTTTCCCGGCGATCAACGTTAACGATGCTGTTACGAAGTCGAAATTCGACAACCTTTATGGCTGCCGCGAAAGTCTCGTCGACGCGATCCGTCGCGGCACCGACGTGATGATGGCCGGTAAAGTCGCTTTCGTCGCCGGCTACGGTGACGTCGGCAAGGGTTCGGCAGCGTCACTGCGCCAAGGCGGTTGCCGCGTACTGGTCTCGGAAGTCGATCCGATCTGCGCCTTGCAGGCGGCGATGGAGGGTTACGAGGTCGTCACCATGGACGACGCCGCCGCGCGCGCCGACATCTTCGTGACGGCAACGGGCAACATCGACGTAATCACCGTCGATCATATGCGCAAGATGAAGGACCGCGCGATCGTCTGCAATATCGGTCACTTCGATAGCGAAATCCAGGTCGCAGGTTTGAAGAACTTTAAGTGGCACAACGTGAAGCCGCAGGTGGACGAAGTCGAGTTCCCTGACGGCAAGCGCATCTTGCTGTTGTCGGAGGGCCGCCTGGTCAATCTCGGCAATGCGATGGGGCATCCATCGTTTGTGATGTCCGCGTCGTTCACCAATCAGACGCTGGCTCAGATCGAGCTGTGGACCAAGCCCGGCCAGTACGAGAAGAAGGTCTATGTGTTGCCGAAGCATCTCGACGAAAAGGTCGCTTTGCTGCACCTCGACAAGGTTGGCGCCAAGCTGACCAAGCTCAGCAAGGCGCAATCGGACTACATCGGCGTGGCGCCAGACGGACCGTTCAAGCCCGACACGTATCGCTACTGATCGGCGTCGCCTCCAATGTCGAACAACGGCCCGCCGAGCATTCAGCGGGCCGTTTAAGTTTTAACTCTCGCAGTGCCGCCCTACGTCTGGCAGTTCAATACGAAGCCCCTCATACTATTAAGTGATTCGGTTTTTCGTTTGCGCCAGCCAACCTAACGCCATTCCGTCAGCCCGTTGCCGTTGCGTTCCCGGCGGGCTCGACGTGCCCATGATGCGATGGGGCCCTCTGCGAAGTTACGGAACGGAATGCAGCTCACAAATACACAGGGCCGGTTTGAAACAATGCGGCGGGATCTTGTGTTGATCCTGCTTGCGAGCCTTGCCGTCGCCGTTGTGTTGACGATCGTGCTCGCCGACGGTTCGGCGCTCACTCAGACCGGGATTGCCGCGAGAGACCTCCTCGCTGCGACTATCCTTGTGGCGGCAGCATGCGGCACAGCAGGTGTCGTTTGGTATCGATTGGCCACCACACGTTCAAGCCTCTCGCGCAGCCGGGAAGAGGCGCAAACCCTGCGCCGCTCGCTGCTGATGAACGAAGCCATCATCAAGGCCGAGCCGCAGGTTCTCATCTATTGGGAGCAGGGCCAGGGCCTCTCGATCGTCGCCGCGACCCTGACCACGGTCGCCGGATTACCGCAATCGAACAATGAGCTCATGCATTTTGGTGCATGGCTCGAACCAGCCGGTGCCGATAGCCTAAAGGCGGGGCTGGACGATCTGTTCGGTTCGGGAACGCCGTTCAATCTACTGCTGCGCACTAAAGCCGGCGGCCACATCGAGGCCGATGGCCGAACGGCAGGCGCCCGTGCGGTAGTGCGCCTGCGCGATCTGGCAGGGCAAAAACGCGAACTCATGAGGATCTTGGACCGGCATCACGAACTGTCCCGGGACATTGCCACTAGCCGTTCTTTGCTCGATGCCTTGCCGATGCCGGTGTGGCTGCGTGACGCCGAAGGTCGAATCGAGTGGTCCAACCGGGCCTACATCAAGGCGGTGGAAGCCGAAGATGGCGCTCAAGTCATAACCCGCCAGATCGAGCTTTTGGAATCGCGGCAACGCGCCGGGCTCGACCGGGCATTTCGATCCAAGGCAAAGCAGTCGGTCGGCGCCACCATGATGCGATTACCACTGATCATCGGCGGCGAGAGGCGGCAACATGACGTCGCCGTGCTGCCGCTCGAGAACGTGGTTGCGAATGCGGCCTTCGATGTCACGGATTTGACTCGCGCCGAGGCTGAACTGGCTCGGCTTTCCTCAGCCAACGACAAGACCCTGGATCGTGTCGCGACCGGTGTGGCAATCTTCAACAGTGACCAAAAACTAACATTCTTCAACGATGCTTACCGGCGCCTTTGGCAGCTTGATCCGACATGGCTCGAAACCGGGCCAACAAACAGCGAAATCCTCGATCGGCTGCGCGAACAGTCGGCTCTGCCGGCCGTCGTCGACTACCGGCCCTGGAAAGGCAAACTGCTCGCTGTATACAAGGACGATGCAGAACTCGAAGATTGGTGGCATCTGCCGGATGGTCGAACGTTCCATGTCGTCATAGAGCAACGCTCGGATGGCGGCGTCACCTACCTCATCGACGACGCGACGGAACGCTTTGCGCTCGAAAGTCGCTATAACGCACTCATCGATGTTCAACGAGAGACACTAGACAGCCTGAAAGAGGGTGTCGCCGTGTTCGGGACCAATGGGCGCCTGAAGCTGTCCAATTCATCCTTCATGCGAATTTGGAAGCTTTCTCGCCAATCACTTGCCGATGCACCCCACATCGATACGATCGTCAGCCGTACGCGCGTGCTTTACGACGATCCGGACACGTGGCAGCGTATTATCGGCGCAGCCACGGCCCTGCTGGACGAGCGCGATGCCTTCGAAGGGCAGATGGTGCGCCCCGACCATAGCGTCATCGATTTTGCTGTGACGCCGCTACCCGATGGCGCAACGCTGCTGACATTCGCCGACGTTACCGATGCCAAGCGCTATGAGCGCGCGCTGATCGAACGCAACGAAGCGTTGATCGCGGCCGATCGGCTCAAGAGCCAATTCATCAGTCACGTGTCGTACGAACTACGCACCCCGCTCACCAATATCATCGGTTTCGGCGAACTCCTCAGCACCCCCCGTACGGGCCCGCTGAACGAAAAACAGCGCGAATATCTGGGCGATATCACCGGATCATCTAAAACGCTGCTGTCGATCATCGACGATATTCTCGACCTGGCGACGATCGACGCCGGCGGATTGGAGCTGAAACTTGGCCCGGTCGACGTACGCGAAGTGATCGACGCGGCCATCGAAGGTGTGCGCGAGCGTGCCGGACGTGCGCGCCTCACCCTCGATATCGCCGTCGCCGACGATGTTTCGACATTCATCGGTGATGAAGCGCGAGTGCGCCAGGTGCTTTACAATCTTCTTTCCAACGCGGTCGGCTTCTCGCGTCCAAGCGACACTATTCATCTGTCGTGCTGGCGCGAGCGTAGGATGATGACGTTCATGATCGAGGATCAGGGCGTCGGTATCCCGAAGGAACAACAGGCGCGCGTGTTTCAGCGGTTCGAAAGCCACAGTCACGGCTCCAATCACAGAGGCGCGGGCTTGGGGCTCCCCGTCGTCAAGAGCCTGGTCGAATTGCACGGCGGCGACATGACGCTGGACAGCGAATCCGGCCGTGGCACACGCATTACGGTGCGCTTCCCCGAGCACGGCACGGTTCGCGCTTCGGTGGACGATATCGTGAAGCGGGCTTGACGGGGTCGCTCTGCGCATGTTCGGTCGCCTCGCATGCAGAACGCACGTTCCACGCCCGACGTTTGGCGCCTTCCCGACCTCGACGAAGTGTCGATGGTTCGGGTTGCACAGTCTTTGGCCCTGATCCTCAAGAGCGGCGACATCGTTGCTTTGCACGGCGATCTGGGGGCCGGCAAGACGACGTTCGCGCGCGCGCTGATCCGAGCATTCGCGAGCGATGACACGATCGAAGTCGTTAGCCCGACATTCTCACTAGTGCAGACCTACGATTGTGACCGCGGTCGTATCGAACACTTCGACCTCTACCGGCTGAAGGGGCCTGAGGAAATCGAAGAGATCGGGCTCGGCGATGCGGGCAGCGACGTCATTCGCCTCATCGAGTGGCCTGATCGCCTTAGCGAAACGCGATCCGGCAATTGTCTCGACATCGTGTTTTCGGAAGCGCGCGCCGGGTTTACGCGGTCGCTGGAACTCGTGCCCGCTCGCACGATGGTTGCGCGGGTGGATCGTCTTCTCTCGATAAGCGACTTTATCCAACGGTCGGGATGGTCCGATGCAAGCGTTTCGTACTTGCAGGGCGACGCCTCGACACGGCGCTATGCACGGTTGAAACGAGGCGATGACAATGCGATCCTAATGGATTCTCCACGCCAGCCAGACGGCCCGATTGTCCGCGATGGCAAGACGTACAGCCGGATCGCGCACTTGGCGGAGGACGTGAAACCGTTCGTTGCCGTTGACCACGCGTTACGATCTGCCGGGTTGTCTGCGCCTCTCATTGTCGCGCAAGATTTAGACTCAGGCTTGCTCCTGATCGAGGACCTTGGTGATCGGGTCTTCGGCCGCGAAGCCGATGGTGGTGCTCACCAAGCCGAGTTGTGGACCGCCGCTATCGACATGCTCGCCTATTTTCGCCAAGCCGGCTTACCGATATCGATGCCGGTGATGCCCAGTGATCCATCCGCCGGTACGCACACTCTTGCTCCACTCGACGCAACGATCCTGGGCATTGAAATCGCGCTGTTGCCAGACTGGTATTGGCCGGAGGTCCACGGCTCGAACATTCCGTCCGGCATCCGCAATGAGTTCGCAAGCTTATGGCAACCAGTGATCGCGGGCCTTCTCGCTCAGCCGCGAGGCTGGGTCTTGCGCGACGTGCATTCGCCCAACTTGTTGTGGTTGCCCGAACGCCAGGGCGTTGCGCGCGTCGGCGTAATCGATTTCCAGGATGCGATTGCGGGGCCGTGGGCGCACGATGTCATGTCGCTGCTGCAGGACGCCCGCGTCGATGTCCCTCACGAATTGGAGGCGCAGCTACTCGTCCGATATGTGTCCCAAATGAAAGGGCATCCCGGCTTCGACGAAGTGTCCTTCAGGGCCGCTTATGCTGCCTACGGCGCATTGCGCGCCACGCGACTGCTCGGCTTGTTCGTGCGGTTGCTTCGGCGTGACGGTAAGCCGGATTATCTGCGTCATTTAAAGCGCAACTGGGGATATCTCGAACGAAACTTGCAACATCCCGGCTTGCAGCCGGTCGCATCCTGGTATGATCGGTTTTTTCCGGCCGAGCTTCGTAACCGTTCGATCGGGCCGTAACACATCGTTTCGCTATCGGGGCCGCATCAACCAACGGAAACATGCCGGTAATGACCGCAAAAGCCGTAAGATCGAAGCCTGAGACTGACTGGCGCCCGGAAGCCGCAATGGTGCTCGCAGCGGGCTTGGGCACGCGCATGCGTCCGTTGACTGATCATGTGCCGAAACCGCTGGTACAGGTGAAAAGCCGGGCCCTCATCGACCATGCTCTGGATCGCATCGGCGAAGCTGGCATCGGACGCGCGGTCGTCAACGTTCACTACATGGCCGACATAATTTCAAAACATGTCGCTGGCCGCAAAGTGCCACAAATTGTTATCTCGGATGAGCGCGATGCACTGTTGGGCACCGGCGGCGGCGTGGTTCGCGCTTTGCCAAAACTCGGCTCCGGCGCGTTTTTGATCCATAACTCCGATTCAACCTGGCTTGAAGGCGTCGGCACCAACCTCGCCCGGCTGTGCGATGCCTGGGACGACGAGCGGATGGACTTCCTTCTTCTCGTCTCACTCGCTTCATGGAGTGTCGGCTACGACGGCCTCGGCGACTTCAACATGGGACCAGACGGGCTTTTGGTGCGCCGCGAGGAACGGATGATGTCACCGTTTGCATTCACGGGCGTGTCGATCGCCCATCCGCGGGCATTCAAAAATGTTCCGGCCGGACCATTTTCGCTCAACAAGTTGTGGGACCACGCCATCGAGAGAAAGCGGCTTTATGGCGTCAGACTAGATGGCACCTGGATGCATATCGGCACGCCCGAAGCGGTGACGGCAGCCGAGCGCCGGATCGATGAGCCGCATGGCAACTAGCGCCATCTTCTCCGTTCCGCCCGGCCGCGCATTTCTCGATTGTCTCGCCGGGGCAATCCTGGACGGTAACTTGCCGCGTGCCGGGGGAGCAGTGCCCGGCCCGCTCGACCTCGCTGGATGGACCCTGCTACTGCCGACGCGGCGCGCGGCCCGTGCATTCCAGGACGCGTTTCTGCGAGCATCCGCACGACGCACCCCAGGCGCCCGTGCGATGTTGCTCCCTCGCATCAAACCGATTGCCGAGGGTGACGAAGACTTGACGTTGCTCACGGGGTTCGCTGGTCTCGATAGTCTGGGAGCTGCTGATATTGCCCCGGCCGTCAGCGAGATCGAGCGGCGGCTGGTCTTGACCAATCTTGTCATGCGCTGGTCGCAGGCGTTACGCGCTGCCTCCGAAGCGTCACAGACCCTCAGCCCTGGCGGGTCTACGCCGGCTCAAGCGGCACGTCTGGCAGCGGAGCTCGCCCGTCTCATGGACGGCATCGAGACCGAAGGCATCAACATGGACACCCTCGCCACGCTCGTTCCTGAAGATTTCTCCGAACACTGGCACAAGACCTTGCAGTTTCTGCAAATCGTGCGCGAGTGGTGGCCAGCCCACTTGGCCGAGCGTGGACTGCTGTCTGCAACGGACCGTCGCAATCGATTGATCCGGGCCGAGGCCGCGCGACTTGCAGCCCATCCACCCCTTCATCCAATCATCGTCGCTGGCGTAACCGGCAGCATTCCCGCAGCGGCCGAGCTGATGCGCGTCGTAGCCGGACTGCCGCGTGGGGCGATCGTGCTGCCGGGGCTCGACCAGTCGCTTGACGATGCCGGATGGGCTGCCATCCCCCGTCATCCCGAGCATCCGCAATTCGGCCTCGCCAAATTGCTCGCAGCACTTGGCGTCGCGCGTGAACAGGTCGCAATGCTGACCGGCGCAGATCCCTCGGCCGAAGCCCGGTTGCGGGCAGCCATTGTCACCGAGGCGATGCGTCCAGCGTCGACCACGGACAACTGGCACGCGTTTACCGCCAGCACCGACGCCAAAAAACTTGCGGCTGGCCTCAAGGGTGTGTCGGTGATCGAACTTGCCAATGCGCCAGAGGAAGCAGAGGCCGTGGCGCTCATCCTGCGCGAGGCCGCTGAAACACCGGGACGCACAGCAGCATTGGTTTCGCCGGATCGGTTACTGGCACGGCGGGTGGCGACCCGGCTCGAGTCGTGGGGAATCCGGGTAGATGATTCCGCCGGCCGCCCGTTTGCGAAGACCGTGCCGGGAACCTTCCTCGATCTAGTGATCGGCGCGGCCGCTTCACGGTTCGAGCCGGCAAAGCTGATGACGCTTCTGAAGCACCCACTGACGCGGCTTGGCCTCGGCGCGTTCGATGCACGCCGCGCCGCCCGTGCGTTGGAAATCGCAGCCTTCCGCACGCTCTACTTCGGCCATGGTCTCGATGGCGCCGAAGCGGCACTGGAACGCGCTGCACTAGAAGTAGAAAGCGGCCGCCGGCGGGAACGGGCCGCCAAACGGTTGTGGACCGAAGATTGGAATGCCGCCCGCGATTTGATCCAGCGTTTGCGCGCAGCGTTCGCACCCCTGCACGCAGCGTTCGACGGCCTGGGACCGCAGCCCCTTGCCGCGCTCGTCCGTGCTCACGTGGCGGTTGCCGAAGCCGTATCGCGATTGCCAGACGAAACGCCGGAACCCGTGTTGTGGCGCGGCGAAGCTGGTCAAGCCGCCGCGATGTTCTTCACCGGTATGCTCGAAGATAACCTACCGGCTCCTGAAATTGCCGCCAACGACTATGCCGACTTCTATCGAGGATTGGTGGTTGGCGAAACCGTGCGCTCGCGTATTCCGGTTCATCCGCGCCTGTCGATCTGGGGTCCATTCGAAGCGCGACTACAGCAGCCCGATGTTTTGATTTTGGGTTCGCTGAACGAGGGCACATGGCCCCAGGCGGCCGATCCCGGTCCATGGCTCAACCGGCCGATGCGCCAGCGGATCGGTTTGCCGAGCCCCGAAGAGGCGATCGGTTACGCCGCGCACGATGTCTCGATGTTGTTCGGTGGATCGACCGTCCACATCACGCGCGCGCAGAAAATCGATGGGGTGCCGACCGTGCCCTCGCGCTGGTTGTTGCGGCTCAACGCACTACTCGACGGCGCCGGATTGAGGAGCGAACTTAACCCAGATAAACCCTGGCGGCAGTGGGCGCAAACGCGCGATGCCATCATCGATCCAGTGCGCATCGAAGCGCCGGCTCCGCGGCCGCCGATCGCACTTCGCCCGCGCCGGCTCAGCGTCAGCGATATCGAAACGCTGATGGCAAATCCATACGCGATATTCGCGTCGCGAATCTTGAAGCTCGATTGCATGCCGGGCCTAGGGCTACCGCCGGATGCGAGTTTGCGAGGCAGCATCATTCACGACGCGCTCGGCCGGTTCGCCGCGAACCATCCGGTAAGCTTGCCGGTCGACTCGCGCTCGGCGCTGCTGGCACTCGCCGGTAATGTCCTGAAGGACTACGCAGCCGATCCAAGGGTCGCTGCTTTCTGGATCCCGCGCTTCGAACGGTTTGCCGAATGGTTCGCGCTGACGGAGCCAGGCCGGCGCGACCGGCGGGAACGCACGCTGGCAGAAATTTCCGGTTCGATCGTGTTCGATGGCCCAGCAGGGCCGTTCACGCTCAAGGCGCGCGCCGACCGAATTGACGTTGCTGGTGATCACTTAACCATCACCGACTACAAGACGGGTGCGAACCTGAAGACGCTCGCAGCCAAGGCCGCCAAGGGCGAAGCACCGCAATTATCTCTCGAAGCCGCGATTGCAGCGGCCGGAGGCTTCATGCATCTCGATGCCAAGCGGGTCGCAGGCCTGCGTTATATTTCCGCCAGCGGTGGGGAACCAGCAGGTGCCGTGACGCTAATCAAAACGGAAAGCGTGACCGCCCTCGCAGCACAAGCCCGCGCTGGCCTCGAACGCCTGATCGCCGCGTTCGACAATGCCGACACACCTTATGCCGCCGTTCGCCGCCCCGGCTTCGACTACGACTACGACGACTTTGCGCATTTGGCGCGGGTGGCGGAATGGTCCGCCGATACATCCGATGACGGAGAGCAGGACTAGGCGATGAGCACGGCTTTACTACTCCTCCAGGAGACCGAGCGCGCGCAGGGCTTGGCCTCTGATCCCGTCGTATCGGCTTGGGTGTCGGCCAACGCGGGCGCCGGTAAGACGCACGTGCTGAAGATGCGCGTGCTGCGATTGCTGTTACAAGGGATCGAGCCACAGCGCATCCTTTGCCTGACGTACACCAAGGCGGCCGCGGCCGAGATGGCATCGCGGGTGTTCGCCGATCTTTCGAAGTGGGCAACGGCGCCTGCTGACGAATTGTGCGTGTTACTACAGAAGCTGCTCGGTCGCGACGCCGATAAATTGGAAAGCGAGCGCGCGCGCCGCTTGTTCGCTGCGGCCATCGAAACGCCGGGCGGTCTAAAGGTCCAGACGATCCACGCCTTTTGTGAGCAGCTGCTCCAGCGTTTCCCCCTGGAAGCAGGCGTTCCGCCCGGTTTCCAAATTCTCGATGATGAGATGGTCCGCACTTTGCTGCGGGAATCTATCGACGGCATGCTGAGGTCTGCAACGCGAGATCGCAGTTCCGAACTAGGCCAAGCGCTGCAAACTGCCGTTACGCATGCGTCTGGCGATAGCTTCGACGAAATCCTGGCGGAGGCGGTCAGGCAACCCATCTGGCTCGAGCAGATGCTTCGCCTCGATGCGCGCGGCAACGGTGCCGAGCTTGCCGAAGCCGAAGCGCTCTACCGTTCGCAGTTCGCACTTGCGCTGGATGATGATGCCAAAACCGTCGGCCATGAGCAGGCGCTCATTTTATCGAATGACGACCTCAAGCGCCTACGCAGCGTTCTCGCCGGCGGATCGACCAGAGATCTGGAAGCAGCCGAGCGCGTCACCGCGGTTCTTGATGCACCCTCCCCTGAATTGCGCGCGGGCGCGATGGCGTCGTTGTTTCTCAATGGAGATGGCAATATTCGCAAAGGCTATCTCACCAAAAAACTAAGCACTGCCAACCCCGACCTTGCCGAAATGATGGATCGGCGCGCGAGCCGCTTTCTAGCCTTGGAAACCAAACGGCGAGCACTGGCCGTAGTCGGTGCGACCATCGCGCTGATCAGGCTTGGCAGCGACGTTTTGCAACGTTTCAACGCTGCGAAAGCGCAGCGTGCAGCGCTCGATTTCGACGACTTGATCCGGCAAACGGCTCGTTTGCTTGCCGGCGGAGAGGCCACCGCCTGGGTGCAGTTCAAGCTCGACGGTGGCCTCGACCACATCCTCGTCGACGAGGCCCAGGACACGAGCCCCGTTCAGTGGTCGATCATCGAGTCGCTCGCGACCGAGTTCTTTGCCGATACCGGCGCGCGCAGCGCCGAACGCACGCGCACTCTATTTGCCGTCGGTGATGAGAAACAGTCGATCTACAGTTTTCAGGGCGCCGCGCCAAAAATGTTCGCCGCAACCGGCGTACGGTTCGAAGCGATCACGATAGCGGCCGGTCAGACTTGGCGCCGTCTGCCGCTTCAGCTCTCGTTTCGCTCGGTGTTACCGCTACTCGATGCGGTCGATCGCATCTTCAGTGACCCCGCGCGCGGTCGCGGAGTTACGAGCGAGGCCGCAGCCGTGCGCCACGTCGCGTTACGGCAAGGACACGCCGGTCTGATCGAAATGTGGCCGTCCGAATTACCCGACAAAGACGATGCTGCCGATCCTTGGTCGCCACTTGGCGTTACCATGGCCAAAACACCGGCATCGCGCCTTGCTCAGCGTATCGCCGCGACCATCGGCACATGGCTTAAAACTGGCGAAAAGCTCACATCGGAAAACCGGGCGATTCAACCGCGCGACATCATCATCCTCGTGCGCAATCGGCGTCCGTTCGCGCCGTCGATGGTGGCAGCCCTGAAGGCCCGAGGCATCGCCGTTGCCGGTGCGGATCGCATGCGACTCACCGATCAGATCGCGGTGCAGGATCTGATGGCGCTCGGCGATTTTCTCACGCTGCCGGAAGATGACCTGGCGCTCGCAACCGTTCTCAAGTCGCCGTTCTTCGATCTTGATGATGACGATCTCATGCGGGTCGCGCCCGAGCGCACGGGCACGCTCTGGAGCGCTGTGATCGACCGGGCGAAGACCGATACCCGCTTCAAACCCGCCGCCGAAACGCTTAAGCGGTGGCGAGCGGATGCCGACTTCACACCACCGTTCGAGTTCTTCGCCAAGATCCTCGACAGCGATGGCGCGCGCGCGAAACTATTGCGCCGGTTGGGGCCCGATGCGGCAGACCCAATCGACGAGTTTCTCAATCGCGCGATTGCCTATGACGATCAGGCGCCGCCTTCGATGATAGGGTTCCTGACCTGGTTGCGCGGCGGTATTCACGAGATCAAGCGCGACATGGAGCAGACGCGCAACGAAGTTCGTGTGATGACGGTGCACGGCGCCAAGGGCCTCGAAGCACCGATCGTGTTTCTGCCCGACACCTGCTCGCCTGGCGCGAAGAAGCAGCGATCGAAACTCGTCGCCGTTTCCGGCCACCCCTTGCCGAGTGAGATAGCTGCGCCGTTGGTGTGGACGATCAGGGGGACGACAACTCTCGGTGCGATCAGTGAGGGTCAAGAGGTCGCAAAGCGTGCGGAGGAAGAGGAGCATCGGCGCTTGCTTTACGTCGCGCTGACACGGGCGCGCGATCGTCTCTATGTGGCAAGCTTCGAGAACAAGAATAAGCGCCCAAGCGATTGCTGGTACGATTTGATCGGCGAAGGTCTGGCCGACGTACTGGAGCCTGCCACGGCAACCGACGGTGGCGCGGTTCGTCGCTACGAGTCGATGCAAACCGGTCCGCACGATGCGGCGCGACATCTCGTGGCGGAGCACGCTGGCCCTCATGCCTTGCCCGACTGGGCCGGACGTCCGGCACCTCGCGAGCATAACCTTTTCATGCCGCTTGCACCGTCTCGACTAGCGCCGCTCGAGACCGACGATGCCGGCGAACCAGTCGAGTTGCATGACACTCCGAAAGCCTCTGCCAGCGCCGCCGACATCGGCTCGCCCTCGCCGCTGGCGCTCGCCACCGGGGACCGGTTTCTGCGCGGCACGCTCACGCACGCGTTGCTCGAGCATCTGCCTTCGTTGCCGCCGGAAACCTGGCACTGCGCCGCTGCCAACTTTCTCAAAGCGCGAGCGGGAACGCTAAGTGCTCGAACGCAGGCAAGCATCGCGCTTGAAACACTCGCCGTACTTGCCGAACCGGCATTTGCCGCGGTTTTTGGATCCGATAGCCGGGCCGAGGTTCCCATCATTGGGGAAATCGAAAACCCGAATCGCACTGGGCCACGACTTCGGATCTCGGGACAGATCGATCGGCTGGTCGAGACCGATCACGAAGTACTGATCGTGGACTACAAAACCAACCGGCCGCCGCCGTTGGAAGTGGCGGGAATTCCGGCAGCCTACCTCTATCAGATGGCGTCGTACCGCCTTGTTCTAGCGCAGATATTTACGAACAAACCGGTACGTGCCGCAATCCTTTGGACGGATGGCCCTCGGCTTATGCCGGTGCCCGATGAAATCCTGGACCTGCACGCAACCCAGCTATGGACACTCGACGCAGCTCGCCTTGACGGGTGACAGGCCCAAGCCTACTTAAACGTTCACGATTTGAGGTGTTCGCCCCTGCGATCATCGCCCGAAGTTCGTCAAGGAGAGCGATCATGTCCAATGCGCATCCCGTTTCCGATCAAACGTTCGACGCCGAAGTCCTCAAGTCGGTTGAGCCGGTGCTCGTCGATTTCTTCGCGGAATGGTGTGGCCCATGCAAGGCCATGGCGCCGGCTCTCGATCAGGTCGCGGCCGAAATGAAGGGCAAGCTTAAGGTCGTCAAAGTGGACGTTGACCAGAACCCTGAGATCACAACAAGGTATCGCATCCAGGCGATGCCCACGCTGATGATCTTCAAGGATGGACAAGTCGCCGCCCAGAACGTCGGCGCACTGGTGCAGAAAAAGAAGTTGGAAGATTGGGTTAAGGCCTCGATCTGAAACTTGTGCGAGAAATGGGCCTCGGCGCACAGCGTCGAGGCGGCCTTCGGTTTAGCGCACGAGATGACCCAGCCGGCCTACGTGTGATAGTTCAGCTTGAGCCCCGCCCGCTCCCATTCAAACGACACAAGCTGCCCCGGCCCGGACAGGGTGGCGTAGGCCGTTCGCCAATCCGGACCACCAAAGCAAATGTTGGTGGTATAGCGGTCGGGCAATGGCAGATGGCGGATGTTCTTGCCGTCTGGGCTGACTATGGTGATGCCGCCATTCATCAATGTTGCGATGCACGCGTTACCGGCTGAATCGACCGCCATTGAATCGAACCGCTGGAATGCACCACCGACTTGCGCAACCAGTCGACCGCCGTGCGGACTTGGCCAAGGCTCGCGGCGCACTTCACCTGGAGCAAGGATATCCATCGCCCAAAGCCGTGCCGACTCGGTTTCGACGAAATAAAGGATCTTGCCATCGGGCGACAGCGCGCAACCATTGGCTGTGATCGTCGGATACGCGATTTCCTTGATCAAGCTTCCATCGGCCTTTGCATAATAGATGCCGCCACGGTCCATATCCCGGGCTCGGGTCTTGCCGAGATCGGTGAAGTAGAAGCCGTCATGCGCATCAAACACGAGATCATTCGGTCCGCGCAAGGGATGACCGCTGCACTCGGTGTAGAGCGTATCGATCTTCCCCGTGCCAAGATCGACGCGCTCGATGCGTCCGCCAGAATAGTCGGCGGCTTGTCCCGTCGGACGGGTGCCGTGCTCCGGATCGTCCATCCAGCTGAACCCGCCGTTGTTGCAAATATACATTTTGCCGTCCGGACCGAGCGCAGCGCCGTTCGGGCCGCCGGTCATCTGAGCGATGGTAGTCTTAGTGCCATCGGGGGCAACGCGGGTGAGCTTGGCCGACCGGATCTCGACAAGGATGACCGAACCATCGGACATCGCCACCGGGCCCTCTGGAAACTGCAACCCGGTCGTGATGATCTTGAGATCAGGTTTCTGCATATGTGCTCCCCTTGCCGTGACGGCACCGATTCTATGCGTTTTCAAGAAGGGCGAAGACGTGCCCCCTTTTTAGGGTAGTATCTATCAAGCCGACGGTTGCGCGCCTGCAAAGTTTTTGCAGAGGTGCCAGCTACCGGCAGATTAGCAACGGGGGGCCAGCCTTCATGTATCGGTTCTTGTTTTCGACAGGCAGCGTCATCTCGTCCCTGGTGTTTGGCGCCATCGCCATGGCTTTGGTTGGTATATACTCGCCTGAGACCTTGTCGATGATGCTCGGATGGGCGCGTAGCCTCAAATCGTATCTGACCAGCACCGGCTTATCGGCCAAATACAACATCTGGATCGAGCTAATGCTGGAAGAGCGTCAACTTCTGTTTGCGTTTTTCACCATCGCGACGCGCATGGTTATCTCGGCGGTCTTCGATGGGCTGCACAGCCTTTTGTGGCGCAGCGATACGCGCTATCCGGGGCGTTCGGGTTAACTCAACCTTTAGGGCTGTGCCGTTAAGCTAACCCGGCCTGTGCCCGATTGAGGGCGCAAGGCTGGCCGGGTGAGCAGCACGCAATATGTGGCCGTGGGGGCGCAAGAGAACGCAGGACGCCTTGCGTGCCGGCAAGCACGACGGGCAGGATTGCAGCCCGCTCGGCTTTGCGCCAGAGCCTGCGCAGGTCCAGTCTCGACACCGTTTCGGTTGGCGGACGAAGTGCAAACTGTTCATCGTCACACCGGCAATCGCAGCCGTGGTGACAACGGCTGCTGCCGGGCTATTATTCGTACATTACTCAATGACGTTTCCGGACCCGTTGTCATTGCGCCACAAAGAGCGTGCGCCGGTCATTCGACTCTTGGCAGCGGATGGTTCGCACCTCGCCGAACGTGGAGCGGCACATGACTACATGCCGCTAGATCTGTTGCCCGGCCACGTCATCGACGCTGTCGTCGCGACGGAAGACCGGCGGTTTTTCGACCACAATGGTGTCGATCCCTTTGGATTGGTGCGTGCGATGTTCGCGAACGTTCGGGCAGGCCGCTACGCGCAAGGCGGCTCCACGCTGACGCAGCAATTGGCGAAAAACTTGTTCTTGAATTCGGAGCGGACACTCAGCCGCAAGGTTGAAGAATTGGCGTTGGCGCTGTGGCTCGAAATGCGGCTAGGCAAGGCCGACATCATGGAGTTGTACCTTAACAGGGTCTACTTCGGCGCCGGCGCCTACGGCATCGAAGCGGCTGCCCAACGCTACTTCGACAAATCGGCGCGCGCCCTGACACTGGGAGAAGCCGCCGTCATTGCCGGTTTACTCAAAGCGCCGTCGAAATACTCGCCGCTGACAAACCCTGGCGCTGCCCGGTCCCGCGCGCGCGCCGTTCTGAAGAAGATGCTTGCTGCAGGCCTCGTCACCCCGGAAGCAGAACTTACCGCCAACCGGCACATCTTAAAATTTGCCTCAATGAAGCCGAGCAAGGATCTGAGCGGCATCGAATACGCGGTCGACTTCATCTTGGAGCGCTTACCGCCGTTGCTTGGAAACGGGCACGCAGAGGTAATCGTCGAGACGACAATCGACACCAGGTTGCAGCGCCGCGCGCAGGCAACCGTCGAACAGGTCTTGAACCGCGAGGGCGGCGTTGCGCAAGCCAGCCAAGCAAGCGTCGTTGTCCTCGACACCGAGGGCGGCATCGCAGCCCTAGTCGGAGGCAGGTCCTATGTCGAAAGCCAGTACAATCGAGCGGTGAAATCGCGACGTCAGCCCGGTTCGTCGTTCAAACCGTTTGTCTATCTGGCAGCACTCGAAGCCGGCATGACGCCGGAGGGTACGGTCTACGATTTGCCGGTCAGCATCGCCGGTTGGAGCCCCCGCAACGACAACGGTCAATATCGTGGTGCGGTAACGTTGCGGCAGGGGCTTGCGCAATCGATCAACACGGTCGCGGTGCGATTGCAGTACGACATCGGTGTCAAACGCATTGTCGCCGCAGCTCAGCGCCTCGGCATAAAATCGGAACTGCGGCCAGGGCCATCGCTGGCGTTGGGTACGTCCGAGGTATCGCTGTTGGAGATGACCGGCGCCTATACCGCTTTGGCCAATAGCGGCCGGCGTGTCGATCCGCACATCATCAAGCGCGTCAGCATGAGTTCGGGCCGCGTGCTCTATATGCGTCCGCCGGTGGCAACACAGATTGTCATTGCACCGGTTCACGTCGGATCGATGAACGACATGCTCAATGCAGCGCTGGTAACGGGTACAGGTCGCCGGGCCGCTTTGAGCGTGCACCCCGCGGCCGGCAAAACCGGCACCACCCAGGATTTTCGCGACGCATGGTTTATCGGCTACACAGCTCATCTTGCCGGTGGCGTGTGGGTCGGCAATGACCACGGCCGCTCCATGAACAACGTGCGCGGCGGCAGTCTGCCCGCTGTAATATGGCGCGAGATCATGACTATCGCGCATGAGGGCCGCTCTATCGTCGCCCTGCCCGGCACTGCGAGCACGGCGCCTCATTTTCCCCGTGATCCACCGATCGCGGCTCGTTTTCCAATGGAGCGACCGCAGCCGATCGCGCTGCCAAAGCATCAGGATCAGACGAGTACGATGACGATGACTTCGCCACCGCTGGCTCCTCTGCAGCCACGCGAGCGTATTGAAGCGGAATTCATTTCCCGGATGTTGGATGAAAGGCAAGCTTCAAGACAGCCTTTAGCGCCTTCGCAGTTTACTCCCGATGTGCCGGGTGAGCAGGCGTTTCCTCGCCTCGCGCCGCAGGGGATAATGTCGCTCGGCGCGCGACGGCCCTAAATGACTACGATTAAATATGTGAGCCGTATCGGTGCAGGTCGCCGCCAGAAATCTGCAGCCAGCGCTTGGCTTCCTCGGTGCGCGGCATTGTGCGGGCGACCAGCGCCCAAAATCGCGTGCCGTGGTTCATTTCCGCCAGATGCGCAACTTCGTGTGCCGCCACGTAATCGAGCACGAAATCCGGTGCCATAATGAGTCGCCACGAGAACGACAATGCGCCCGTCGTCGAGCACGATCCCCACCGGCTCTTTTGGTCGCGGACCGTGATGCGCCCGGCCTTCAGTCCAAGATTTTTCGCATGCCACCTCACACGATCGACCAGATCGCGCGACGCTTCCTGCGCCAGCCAATCCCGCAGGCGGCGTGCAACGTGTTCCGGCTGCCCCGATACCGAGATAGCTTGTTTGCTATCAACCGTTGTACCAAGTTGAACGACCGGCGCTCGCCGACATGGGCCACGCTCGATAATGACATGAGGAACGCCGCGAAGTGGAATCACCGAACCCGAGCTGAATGGAATGTGCTCGGGCAAGTTGCCGAGCCTTTCGCGCACCCAATCAAGATGCGACGACAAGAATGTGCCCGCCTGCGCCAAGTCGCACGATACGGGCAAGGTCACGATCACCGATCGCGTGGTGCGGCTGACGCGCAGTGTCATGCGCCGTGCAGCCGGATGCCGCCTGACCTCCACAGGTTCGGTCAAGCCTTGAATGGATAGCCGTTGCGACGACGGCTGCGCTATCGCGCGAAGCGGCCTCATTGAGTGCCCTCGTTCCAAACAGTTCGACAAATTGAGGAAGCCGGCTCGGTACTCTACAGAGAACCTTCAACGACCAAAATCAAGTTGGCGATTTACGCTTCGGTCATTGCTCGCAACGGCGAGAACAAAAATAGACGCGCGCCGACAAATCAGTTTGTAGCAAGCCCCCAGGCCCCAACACCACAGAGAAAGCTGTATCACCCTCACCATACGGCGACAGTGTGGCAGTCTCGCCCCACGAATAAATCGTGGGGCTGAGCGTCCCTACTTCAATATAAGCCAAAATTTATTTAGCCTGCAGAGCAGCTAGGCTTATCTTCGGACGGCGTCTCCGCATCGCCGACTTTCTTGTCGCCATGTTTGCCGCCAGTTGCCGTCATGCCGAACATGTTTTTCATGAACATGTTTCCAGTCGACGACCACAGTCGCGCCCACGACTCAGCGGAGTTATCAGCCGCGTTACGATTGACGGGTGAGCGCAATGGCATTGCCGTGACCGTTTGCTTTTTCGCGGCAGCGTCGGTGCGCAGCGCGGTCCCCTGTTCGGACGAGAAAGCAAACGCGGAGTTGTCGTAAGCCGCCCGGCCATCGGCCTCGCGCAATAAACCCGAAGCGCGGAAATTCGGCAACTTCTTCGGGACGGTAGTGTCTGCGCGCGGATCATGATGGCGCACGAAACTTGCAATTCTCGGAGCAATATCCGAACGGAAGCGCGAGCCGTTGAAGATGCCGTAGTGGCCGACACCTGGGCACTCATAATGGAATTTATCTTCAGCCGGGATACTCGAACACAGATCGAGTGCGACTGCACATTGCCCGATGCCGGTAATATCGTCCTTCTCGCCCTCTACTGTCATCAATGCGACGCGGCGAATTGCTGTCAGGTCGATGCGCTGATTGCGGTGGTACATTTCGCCTTTGGCAAACAGGTGGCGAACGAAAACCTGATCGATCGTCTGGATGTAGAACTCCGATGTCAGATCCATGACGGCAAGATACTCATCGTAAAAATCACGATGCTTTTCCGCCGAATCGCCGTCGCCTTGCACCAAGTGGTAGAATAAATCTTTGTGCGCCTTCATATGCCGATCGAGATTCATCGTCATGAACCCGGTCAGTTGCAGGAACCCGGGATAGACCGGTCGTCCAAAACCCTGGCTCGGCCAAGGTACCGTCGTGATAACGTTGCTGCGAAACCAGTCCGTACCTTTGTTCTGGGCCAACTTGTTGACTTCGGTTGGATTGATGCGCGTATCGATCGGTCCACCGGCGAGCACCATGCTGATCGGCACGTGCGGATCACCCTCTTGCTCCATCAGCGCGACAGCCGCGAGCACAGGAACCGATGGTTGGCACACTGCGAACACATGCACATCGCCACGAAAATGGCGGAACATATCCTGCATATAGACGATGTAATCGTCTAAATCGAAACCGCCGGCGGCGACGGGCACATTGCGCGCATCCATCCAATCGGTGATGTAGACCTCATGATCGGGCAACAGAGCCTCGACGGTGCCGCGCAACAAAGTGGCGAAGTGACCCGACATCGGAGCGACCAACAAAATACGTGGGTCCGTGCCCGCGCGAGCCGCATCGATATCTCGTTTGAAATGCAACACTCGGCAGAATGGGCGTTGCCAAACGACTTCCTCTAAAACGGAGACTGTTTGGCCGTCCACATCTGTGGTGTGAATGCCAAAGGCTGGCTTTTCATAACGTCGCGTAGTGCGCTCGAAAACCTCGCAGGCTGCAGCTGCGTGGCGGCCAACCGATGTGTGTGTGAGCGGGTTGAACGGATTGTTAAAGAAAAGCTTACCTGCATCCGCCGCAGCCCGCGCCGGTTTCACGGCTGCGTGACCAAGTTCAAACCACTGATAGAGCATCGATCAGCCTCTCTTCGCGCTTCGTATCGCCTAGACAATCGCGCCTGCATCTATCGGCAGGTTTGATCAGGTTGCTGCGCATTACATAATCAACCTGACTAAGTGGTCGTTCCATTGTGCAAGTGCATTACCGCGATGCAAAATATTGCACCGATTCGAACCTTCATTAAAGGCGGGAGGCCACTACAACACTTTCTCAGGCATTCATATTAGCACGGCTAGAGAGGCAAGTTGTGACAAATAAGACACATCGACTCAATTGGGATTCACAGCTGAATCAAGCATCGGGCCAATTCTTGATTGCGTCAATGCCGATTTGTCGCGGCTCCAAAATACTCTCATCCAACTTCTCTTCGCAAGCGCAGCAAAACTCTCAGCGCGATCCTATCGGCGAGCCGCACGCCGATCATCGCCGCTGATTTGTAGATGCCGAGGATTTAGCCGACGAGATTGCCTAGCTCTGAAATGAATAGAGCCAATCCCGCCAGTACCCCTAACATGAATGAGCAAACGGCGACGATGGCTAGCCAAACCACTTTCGTACGATTGTCAGTCCTCATGTGGATAACGTGTTGCTGGTGTGCTGCATCGATTTCACATGGCACTCTGTGCGGTGTCATCGCGAACGCTGCGCCGCGATCTGCTAAGATGGTTCACCGACACACGCGATGAAGGCCCAAAGCATGGACCATAGCAAAAGCTCAACTGAAACAGAAAGGATGGCACTGGATCCTGATGCGAGCCGTCTGCGCCTGCAAACGACAATACGACTGCGCTGGTTTGCGGTTGTCGGCCAGCTCTTGGCGGTCACGCTGGTATATTTCGGCCTCGGTTTCGAACTCCCCATGGGTTGGTGTTTACTATTCATTTCCTTATCAGCTTGGCTCAATGTTTTTCTGCGGCTGCGCTACCCGGTGCGGCATCGGTTGGAATCCCAACTGGCGACAGTCCTGCTGGCTTACGACGTTTGTCAGCTGACGGCATTGCTATATCTGACTGGTGGTATCGAGAACCCTTTCACGGTTCTTCTAGTGGCGCCAGTGACAGTATCAGCCGCTACGTTGCCACCGCGAAATACGTGGGTTTTGGGCGGTATAGCGCTGACTGCCTCGGCCTTGCTCATCGCCTACCATCTCCCACTGCCATGGATAGGCGGACAGGAATTTGTGCTCCCGACGTTGTACAAAATGGGAGTATTCGCGGGATTGGCGTCGTGTATGTTGTTCATTGCCCTCTACGCATGGCGGCTCTCCAAGGAAGGCCAACAAATGTCGGCCGCGCTGGCGGCAACGGAACTCGTTCTTGCCCGCGAGCAAAAGCTGCATGCTCTCGATGGCCTTGCCGCCGCGGCTGCGCACGAGCTTGGCACTCCGCTCGGAACAATCGTGCTTGTGGCCAAGGAATTGGAACGTGACACCTTGCCTGGCACTCCCTTGGCCGAGGATCTGGCACTCCTCAAGAGCCAAGCCCTGCGTTGCCGCGAGATTCTGCAAACACTAACCCGTAAACCGAGCGAGAGCGACCCGCTACACGCCAGCCTGACCGTTGGTCAATTGATCGAGGAGGCGGCGGCACCGCACCGCGCGTTCATGATCGCGATCGACATCGACGCTGGCGCCTATGTCAGTGGCGAAGAACAGCACACCAGTTCGGATCATATAAGCGAGCCGGTTGGACAGCGCCGGCCTGGGATGATTTACGGTGTCGGTAATCTTATCGAAAATGCGGTGGAATTCGCTCGATCCAAAGTTTTGATAACCGCCCGGTGGAACGATCGTGAGGTCATGATCTCGATCGCCGACGATGGCCCGGGGATAGCTGCCGAAGTAATGGAAACACTGGGCGAGCCGTATGTCACGACCCGGCGAGCGTCGAGCGTCAAAGCCGACGAAGGCAAGGCAAGCGGCCTTGGACTGGGATTTTTCATAGCGAAGACGTTGCTGGAACGCTCCGGCGCGAAGATCGACATGGCCAATCGCCGCCACCCAGCTCGTGGCGCGATCGTGACGGTAACCTGGGCACGTCATGCGTTCGAGGGTACGGAGCCGGCTTGGTCGGCCTATCCTAGACCTCAAAAATGGCCACCTTCGACGACACTGCCCTCGCGCAGCACATCGCAGCAGCAGCCGGTGAAGCCCCCGCCACCCCAGCCTTCGCCGGACGCGCAGTAACCGAAAGATGATGAAAGAAGCAGATGGGGCTTGGCGTCAGCTTGCCATGCGCTATATCTCTGTTGTGCCTGGAGGGTGCCAAAGTGGTCGAAGACCTATCATTTAAAAAAGACGAACTTCCCGAGGACGTTTCTCTGGTTCTGATCGACGACGATAAAGCGTTCGTCCAGCGCTTGGGCAGAGCGATGGAAGTGCGCGGGTTCGAGGTCCGGATGGGCCACTCGGTGGCCGAGGGATTGGAGCTCATTCGGCAGCGTGCGCCAGCGTTTGCAGTTGTCGACATGAGACTTGAAGATGGCAACGGCCTCGACGTCATCGCGGAGCTTTCGCGCCTCCGTCCAAACTCGCGCGCCATCGTCTTGACAGGATACGGAAATTTCGCGACCGCCGTATCCGCCGTCAAACTGGGTGCTGTCGATTACCTCGGCAAACCCGCCGATGCCGATGATGTCACGGACGCATTACTTGCGCCGTCGAACGCCAAGGCTGCGCCGCCGGAAAATCCGATGTCGGCCGACCGGGTCCGCTGGGAGCATATCCAGCGCGTGTACGAGCTTTGCGGGCGCAACGTATCGGAAACTGCGCGCCGGCTGAACATGCATCGGCGAACCTTGCAGCGCATCCTGGCCAAGCGCGCACCCAAGTAAATTACTCGTTCCAACTGCGGTCGAGATGTAATTCGGGATCGGCCATGCCTAGCAGTCGCATGGCCCCCAAACGCGCGAGGCGATTGACGAGTGCCTTGCGCCGCGCGGCTGAGAGAGCGTGCACGGGCGCATCGCGCAAAAGCTCTCCGCCAAATCGATCAGCGACGATCAGACCGGTATCCGGCGGGAGCATTGGCTGCGGAAAGTCCGGCGCCACGGCAAAAAACAGCCGATCACAGAACTCGCGATATTCCGGCCACTTGTTGTCGGCACGAAAATCGTCGACGCTGGATTTGATTTCGACAATCCAGATCTCACCGCGATCAGACAGCGCCGTAATGTCTGCACGGCGCCCATTGGCTAGCGAAACCTCTGGCAGGCTCGCCAAGTTATGCGACAGTAGAAGTCTTCGCGTCCCGCGCGCTATGTCTAAGGCGGCTTGGGATTGGCGACCGTCGACCAATCCCGGGTGAATTGGCATTTCCGAAGGTACAGGGAACGGGTTCGTCATGTCTTCGCCATTAGTCGGTGACAGAGCCGGATGGAAGTCGATCGAAGAAGTTGGCAGTGGCCCTCCGCTCGCGCAGCGGAGCAAGAAGGGGCGGAGGCTATGATCTTCAAATGGGCCAAAGGCGGCAAGAGCGAAGCGTTGACTCCAAGCCCCACTACCCAAACCTCTCTAGCAAACAATGCTACCGACTTGCACTTGCCGCTCCTCGCGTCGGCCCTGAGGCGGACCGTCGACGCCGACAGTCTCGGCTTTAAGACCACTGCAGATCTGGTGCCCATCGATGGGCTTATCGGGCAAGATCGAGCGCTGCGAGCAATCCAATTCGGCGCCGATATCAAAGCCCACGATTTCAATATGTTCGTATTGGGGCCGCCTTCCACCGGCAAGAGCACGGCGGTAAAGTCGTACCTTGCACATAAGGCCCGGCCGGAAATCCAGCCTTCCGACTGGGTATACGTCAACAACTACGAGACTTCGAACCAGCCACGCGCGCTGGAGCTGCCTTGCGGACGGGCGAAGGCGTTTGCGCAGGGCATGATCAAGGCGATCGACGAGTTGCGTGCAACGCTTCCCGCGATGTTCGAGGCTGATGACTACCAGACGCGCAAACGAGGTATCGAGGAAGTGTTCCGGTCCGATCAGGAAGCAACGCTGGAAAGCCTGAACAAGAAAGCGCAAGCGCAAAATATCGCGATCCTTCGAACGCCGACCGGATTTGCGATGGCACCGATGCTCGAAGGCAAGGTCGTGAAACCGGAAGTCTTCATGCAACTACCAGATGAGATGCGGCGCGGCGTCGAAGGAAAAATCGAAGTTCTGCAGGTAGAACTCGAGCAACTCCTGTCGAGAATACCGAAATCCGATAAACAGCGGCGACAGAAGCTCAGCGCGCTCAACGAAGAGATTGCAACGGCGGCCACCCACGAAGCGCTGGACGAGTTGATATCGGCGTTCGCCGACCTGCCGCACATCCTCACGCATCTAGACGCAACACGCCAGGACATGATCCGCAATGTCGCACTGTTTCTGACTGACCCGGAGGAACAGGCTGGGGCGATCAAGCCGCCAGCCGACGCATCACGTGACGTGCGTTATCGGCGATATCTCGTGAACCTCTTGGTGGCTCGAACGCCCGGCGAGACGTGCGAACTGCCGATCATCGAGGAAATCAATCCAACTTACGGAAATCTCATCGGGCGCATCGAACACGTCGCGCAGATGGGCAACATGTTGACCGACTTTCTGCTGATTAAAGGGGGTGCTTTGCATCGCGCCAACGGCGGATACCTGTTGCTTGACGCGCGCAAACTTCTGCTGTCGCCGTTTGCATGGGAAGCCCTGAAACGGGCGATCAAGTCGCAGTTGATACGCATCGAACTGCCGGTTGAAACCGTCGGCATGATGACGGCTCAGACGCTCGATCCAGAACCCATACCCCTCGTCGTCAAAGTCGTCCTATTTGGCGACCGGGAGCTCTATTATCAACTTGCCCAGTACGATCCGGACTTTACACGCGTGTTCAAGGTGCAAGCCGATTTCGACGACACGATCGACCGAACGGTGGAAAACGATCATGCCTATGCGCGGATGATTGCGTCAATCGTGGCCGAGCACAAACTTAAGCATGTGGACGCCGGTGGTGCAGCTCGCCTTATCGAGGAAGGGGCACGCCTTGCCGAGGACCGCGAGAAACTCTCGATCGAGATCGGGCGCTTATCCGACATCGTGCGCGAGGCTGATTACTGGGCCACCACCGACGGCCGCAAGGTAATCACCCGCGAGGATGTAGCGAAGGCAATCGATGAGGCCCTCGAACGAGCGAGCCGCCTGCGGGATCGTTCCCAGGAGACGATCGAACGGGGCATCGTAATGATCGACACGAGCGGAGAGAAAATAGGCCAGATCAACGGTCTATCGGTGCTTCAGCTCGGCACGTTTTCGTTTGGCCGGCCAAGCCGCATCACGGCGCGCGTGCGGCTGGGGCAGGGCCGCGTTACCGACATCGAACGCGAGGTCAATCTTGGCGGGCCGCTGCATTCAAAAGGCGTCATGATACTCTGGGGCTACCTTGCCGGCCGTTACGCGCAAGAGGCGCCACTGGCACTTGGCGCCACGCTCGTGTTCGAGCAATCGTATGGCGGCGTCGACGGTGATAGCGCCTCTTCGGCCGAGCTTTACGCTCTCCTTTCCGCGCTCGCCGAAATGCCGATCTCACAGAGTTTCGCGGTAACGGGTTCGGTCAACCAATGGGGAGAAGTCCAGGCGATCGGCGGCGTCAACGAGAAGATCGAAGGCTTTTTCGATTTGTGTGCCAGCCGCACGTTGGATGGAACGCAGGGCGTGCTCATACCGCGCGCCAACATCCAACACCTGATGTTGCGCGAAGATGTCGTGGCGGCTGTGACGGAAGGAAAATTCCGCATTCACGCCGTGTCGCACATCGATGACGGCATCGAACTTCTGACCGGTAAACCTGCGGGCAAGAGGGGCGCCGGCGGAAGCTTTCCTCCAGGCTCGGTAAATGCTGCCGTCGAGGAGAAGTTGCGCCTTTACTCCACGCGAGCCAAGGCCTTCGCAAATACGAAGGAGCATTTTGGATCATGATCGCTCATGTGGCGGAGGCGAGCGAAGAGCGTGGCCGCGTGGTGGTACGCACGACGTCGGCGCGTGCAAGCGACATCGCGCTGCAAGCCGCGGTACGCATCGCGCAGGCATTTCAATCAGAAATCGAAAGCCTTTATGTCGAAGACACCGAGCTGATCGCACTCGCCCGATTTCCGTTCGTACGTGAAATCGGCACCCGCGGAACCGGCGCTCGACGGATCACGCAGGAAGACATCGTTCGCGATCTGCGCTGCCAATTCGTTGGGCTCCACCGGCGGCTCTCGAGCCTCGCTACTACAGCGCAAGTCATGGTTCACGAGCGTACGGTTCGCGATGAACCGTTACGCGCATTGTCGGTCACGTGTGCCGACTGCGGACCATGGAATCTCGTCGTCTTGGCAGAGCCGTTCAGTGCTTCCTCCGGCGAGGAAATCCGCGTGCTTTTCGACAATGTGCACGACACGACCGGGTTGGTGCTCGTCGGCCCCCGCGCCTCCCGCACAACCGGACCAGTCGTGCTGGCGCTTGAAGATATCGAAGCATTGCCGGGTATGTTGCGTGCTGGCAACCGGCTTATCGAAGGCACTGAGACGTCGCTCATCATCGCAATCGTCGCTGCCGAGGCCGAAACCGCAAGCTGGATCGAAGCGAACGCTCGGCTGGCGCTCGTGGATGGCAGTGAGGTACGCATTCTCAACCTCACCAAGGGTCTGGCTAATCCAGCTTCGGTTGCCGAGGCCTTGCGACAACTGCAACCAGGGTTTCTGATCGCGCGCTTCGGCGGCATGGTCGTGCCCGCCGAAGAAGATCTCAGTCCGCTCGCCGCCGGACTCGAATGCCCGCTGCTGCTGAGCCGGTAACAACTACTTCACCTTGAAGCGCTCGTCGGGCGGCACCTGCATCGCGGTCATCATGCGGTTGCCTTCAGTGGCGAGACCGATCACGCGCAGCATGTCGTTGTATTGCTCCGGCGTCATGCCCTTATTCTTTGCGAAGTGCGTGTGCGTGTGGATGCAGTACTCACAGTTATTCATAATGGAGACGGTGATGTAGATGAATTCCTTCACCAGTGGATCAAGGGCGGTGCCAGGTCCCATCACCTGCTTGGCTTTATCCCAGCTCGCCTTGAGGTTCACCGCATCATTGGCGAGCGCACGCCAGGAATTGTTCACGTAATCCGTCGAGCGCGTCTTGCGGATATCGTCGAAAACCGCCCGCGCCTCAGGTGATGCTTCCTCGTCCGTCAACAGCTTCACGGTTGCCATGGTAGAACTCCGATCTGGTTGCCTGGATGAGCATAACATCACGGTTGAGGATGATTGTCAGGTGGTGCAGCCGCAGCGTTTAAAACGACGCTCTGCTTAAGGCTTCAGAAGTTGAGCATGTCTGGTCTCAGCCCCAGGCGCGTGACAAGTGTACACAACCTCAGGCAGACTGCTGGCGTAGTCCTGCCGGGGGTAACTTTTATGAGCAGTCCTAACCAGCGCCGACCGTCGCCACCCAGTTATGTGCAGCCGCCGGCTGGCGGCGCGCAAGATGTATTCCAGTCGCGCTCTATGGTTGTTCCTCTGCCGCTTATCGAGCGGGCGCAGGGCATCTACCAATGGGACGAATTCGGCTCTGAATACATTGACGTATCGTCCGGACCAGTGGTCAGTAATATCGGTCACGGGAACGCGCATGTAGCCGAGGCGATGGCCAGACAAGCCCGCACGATGGATTTCGCCTACACGCGAATGGCCCGCCACCGTCCCAACATCGATCTAACTGCGCGCATCTCAAAGCTGGCCGGTCCGGGCTTTGAGCGCGTTTGTCTCTCGTCAGGCGGGAGCGAAGCGATGGAAATTGCGATCAAATTCCTGCGCACATTTGCGGTCGCGTTCGACGAGCCAAAACGCACCAAGATCATCACCTGCCAACCGTCCTATCATGGTGGTACGATTGCAGGCCTGGGGATGTCCGGCGATGAAGCTCTCAAGCCATTTCTCGACGGGTTTTCGTGGACATCGGAACGCGTGCCAGCGCCGCTCAGCTATCGGCCGCCCGCCAACCACACGTATGAGACCTGGTCACGCGCATGTGCGGCAGCGCTCGACGACAAAATACGTGGGCTCGGAGCCGAAAACGTCCTCGCCTTCGTCATCGAGCCTGTCGGTGGGCTCGCAACTGGCTGCAATGTGCCAACGGCTGAATACTTCCGGCTCGTGCGCGAGATCTGCACGAAAGCTGGCATCTGCATCGTATTCGATGAAGTGCTGTGCGGCACCGGACGCACAGGCACGTTTCTAGCGGCTCACAACTGGCCAGATGCGATGCCCGATATCGTCGTCATGGCGAAGGGACTGGCGTCGGGCTATACGCCACTCGGTGCGACACTGCTGCCGGCCAGCATGGTCGACAAACTCGCCGCGAAAACCGGCTTTTCGTTCTCACACACCTATTCGGCCAACCCAATCAGCTGCGCTACCGCCATGGCAGTGCTCGACGAATACGATCGCTACGATCTGGTTCGCAATGCGGCTCAGACCGGTGCCTATCTCAAGACTGGCGTGCTCCGGCTTGCCGGCCAAAGCTCGATTATCGGCGATGTCCGCGGGCTCGGCATGTTGTATGCAGTCGAGATCGTGGCCGATAAAGCGACCAAGCGCACGCTTCCCAACAATGAAAATCCGGCCGATGGAATTCGCATTCACGGGCTCGACAACGGCTTACTTATCTATTCACGGCGCACCGCCGGTGGCAAAAACGGCGACTGGTTCATGTTGTCACCTCCACTGACAATCACTCCCGCCGAATGCGACGAGTTGCTGAGACGCCTTGCAGCAACCATAGCAGCGTACGAATTGCAGTTGCGCGCGAGCGGTCATATCTGAGGAGTGTCTTTGCCATGAAAAAGGACCCCAGGTTCCAACCGGTCGATGCAGCAATCACGCCGCGATTCTCTGGTTTCTCGACGTTCATGCGCACGCAGCGGCACGACATTTCGCCAGAGATAGACATAGCGTTGATCGGCGTGCCGTTCGACATCGGTGTGAACTATCGCGCAGGCGCTCGACAGGGCCCGTCGTCGGTGCGCGAAGCTTCGCGTCTGATCCGCCGTGTACATCCGACCAGCGGTATCGCGCCGTATGACATCTGTAACGTAGCAGACGTCGGCGATGCGCCGGTAAACCCGATTGACTTGCCGAAGAGCATGGCATCGATCGAGGCCTTCTTCGCCAGCATTCAAAAGGCAGGCGCGATCCCGCTGTCGATCGGCGGCGACCACACCGTGCCACTGCCGATCCTGCGCGGCATCGTGAGAAAGGGCGCTCCCGTCGGAGTCGTGCAGTTCGATGCTCACCCCGACACACTCGACAGCCTGGCCGACACCAAGATCAATCACGCCACCACGTTTCGCCGCGCCGTCGAGGAAGGCTTGATCGACCCCAAGCGCACCATCCAGATCGGCTTGCGCGGTAGCCGGTTTTCCAGCGAAGACATTGCCTGGGGGCAAGCGGCCGGCTTCACCTGTATCACGTTCGACGAATACGAGGAGATGGGCCGAGCCGCCGCGATCAAGGAGATCGCCCGCGTCACCGGCAGCGGACCGACTTACGTCACCATCGACATCGATGGGCTCGACCCGGCTTACTGCATCGGCACCGGCGTGCCGGAGATCGGTGGACTGAGCCCGCGCGATATGCAGGTGATGCTACGTTCCTTGCAGGGCAAAAACCTTGTCGGCGCCGACATCTGCGAAGTCGCTCCCTGCTATGACCCGACCAACATGACCTCGGTTGTCGCAGCCAATCTGATGTTCGAACTGTTGTGCGTACTGGCCGACTGGCGGGCGACGAGAACCAAGAACAAGGTTTAGGCGAGCGAAGGATCGTCCGATGATCGATCACGTATCCATTGCCGTAAGCGACTTGATCATTGCCGCTCAGTTCTATGATCGCGCATTGGCCCCCTTGGGCATGGAACGCGTTGCCGATCGTGGCCGATCCATCGGCTTTGGAAAGACCTATCCGGAGCTCTGGCTCAACCTTCGAGATGGTTATCGAGCACAAGCCGATAGTGGCCATCACATATGCCTGCGCGCGCCATCCGAAACAGCGGTGCAAGCGTTCCATGAGGCTGCTGTCGCAGGTGGCGGCAAAAGCGATAAAGCACCTGGAAGCTATAATGGCGTAATGACAACTTACCATTGCGCGTTCATTCTCGACCTCGACGGCAACAAGATCGAGGTTGCGACCTTCCCTCGACCGTAGCAGGCTAGGCTCGCATCGCTTTGATCGATCGAAATGGAAAAATCTCCAATGGGCCTGCCACGCTTGAAGCCGAACACCGACCTCGCCAGTGCTGTCGCCGATGCGGAGGCGCGTTTCATCGCGGTAAACGCGAAAAGCCGTGCCCGAGCCGAAAGTGCCAAGGCGAGCATGCCCGGCGGCAATACGCGCACGGTGCTGCACTATTCGCCTTTCCCGTTGGCGTTCCAGGGTGGCCAAGGTTGCCGCGTGACGGACATCGACGGTCATACGTACGTGGACTTCCTCGGTGAATATTCGGCTGGCCTCTACGGCCACTCGAACCCAAAGATCATGGCCGCGCTCAAGCAGGTGATCGACGGCGGCGTGACGCTGGGCGGGCCGAACGTCTATGAGGCTGAGCTCGCTCGTTTGATGTGCGATCGCTTCCCCTCGGTTGATCTCGTGCGCTTTTGCAATTCCGGCACCGAGGCCAACCTGTTCGCAATGGTGACCGCGCGCATGTTCACGAAGCGCAGCCACATCATGGTGTTTAACGGCAGCTATCACGGCGGTGTCTTCTACTTCGGCCAGCATAAGCCGCCAATCAATGCACCCTTTCCGTGGGTGATCGCCCGCTACAACGACATCGAACGCTCAGTGGCGCAGATCGAAGCGCATGCGCACGAGCTGGCCGCGATCGTCGTGGAGCCGATGATGGGCGGCGGCGGCGCGATTGCGGCCGACAAAGAGTTCTTGGAGGCCCTGCGCGATGCGGCGACGAAGCATGGCATCGTCCTCATATTTGACGAAGTGATGAGTTCCAGGTTGTCGTCCGGCGGCATGCAGAAGAAGCTAGGCATCACGCCGGACATGACGACGTTCGGCAAGTATTTGGGTGGCGGTATGTCGTTCGGTGCGTTTGGCGGCCGAGCCGACATCATGTCCCACTACGATCCATACGTTGCCGGCTCTGCGCCACACGCCGGCACGTTCAACAACAACGTGCTTTCGATGGCGGCCGGCATCGTTGGTCTGCGCGATATCTACACCCCCGATGTCGCCGAGAGTTTCAATGCCAGCGCCGACGCTTTCCGCGATCGCCTCAACGCCATCATGAAACGCCATGCGTTGCCGATGCAGACCCTCGGCGTCGGCTCGATCCTGGCGATGCACTTCCGCGATGCACCGATTAAGCGGCCGGAGGATACGTGGGCTGCGGACAAAGCCGGTGAACAGCGCAACGCCGAGCTACTGAAACTCCTGCATCTCGACATGATCGAGCTCGGCCAATACTTCGCGCGACGCGGTATGCTGGCTTTGTCGTTACCGATCGGGCAGGCGGAGTTCGCGGGCTTCGAGGCCGCCCTCGATGAGTTCCTGACCGTTCGGGGTCCCGTGCTGCGACAGACCCTAGGGGCTTGAGGTTGCGCTAACACCCGCCACCATCTGGCCGATGATATCGAACAGCATCACCAGATCCTCGGGTCGAGACAAGCGGTGCTCGCCATCGGGAACCGCCGATACACGGGTCCATCCGCCATCGAGGAAACTTTCGAGATCGAGCGTGTGCTCCCACGGCACATCAGGATCGAGCAACCCATGCATGACGTGCACAGGCCGGCCCGGGTCCCAAGTCTTGCGGCCCAGGAGGTGTTTACGGCCATCTTCGATCAACGCCCGTGTGATCGGATAGGGCTCGCCATAGGCGCTCGGCCGATGCCACACGCCGTCTTTTTCCAGCGCGGCTTTCGCGCTCGGAGGGAAGTTGCTCCACATCAGTTCTTCCGTCATGTCCCAGGCCGGCGCGATCAACACGAGGCCCTTGATGCGAGCGGCCTGCTCCGGTGACGTTGCAATCAGTCGCCGCAATAACAGCAGCGCGAGGTAGCCACCCATGCTGGAGCCCACCAGTATCTGCGGCCCATGCGTGAGATTGGTAAACACCGTTTCTACTTCCTCGAGCCATCGGCTGACCGTACCGTCTTCGAATGCCCCACTAGATTGCCCGTGGCCGGAATAATCGAACCGCGTCGACGTCAACTCCTTTGCCGCTGCCCACTCGGCAAGTGCCGATGCTTTCGTACTCACCATGTCCGATTTGAAGCCCGGCAGCCAGATGAGCCCCGGCGTTCCCCCATGGCCCACCAACGACGCGATCCGGCGCGTGTCGGCGCCATGACCCAAGTTGATGAATTGCGATTGCGAGACGACCGGCATAAGAGACCTCTTCGATCCAGGAGAACAATCGAACACGTGACGCGATCCCCTACCATAATGCAGATCATTCCGCGCCTCGATACCGGCGGCGCGGAGTTGTCGGCAATCGAAATAAACAGCGCTGTCGTGGCGGCGGGCGGGCGCTCCATCGTTGTCACGGAAGGCGGGCGCATGGCCGATGGTGTCATCAAAGGTGGCGGCGAGTTGCAGATCATGCGAACCGGTACCAAGAACCCATTTCGGATCTTGCGGAATGTCAGCAACATTCGGCTTGTCGCGATGCTCGAGGGCGTCGATTTGATCCATGCCCGTAGCCGGGCACCGGCATGGAGCGGGATGATTGCGGCCCATCAGGCCGGCATCCCATTCGTCACCACGTATCACGGTGCATATGCCGAGAAGAGCCGTATCAAAAACCTATACAACAGCGTCATGGCCCGCGGCGATATGGTGATCGCCAATTCGCACTACACCAGCCGTCTGATCCAGTCGCGCTACGGCACGCCTGAAGCCCGCATCCGCGTGATCCACCGTGGCGTCGATGACGCGCAGTTTGATCCAGCCAAGGTATCGGCCGCGCGTCGCGATGCCATGCGCTCGAAGCTTGGACTGATGCCGGGTCAAAAAATGATACTGCAGGCCGCGCGGTTGACAAACTGGAAAGGTCAGCTGGTGCTGATCGAGGCGGCATCCCGGCTTGTGCAGTCGGGCAAGCTGAACGACGCCGTCGTCGTACTGGCCGGCGACGCCCAAGGACGGGATGAGTATGTGAGCCGCCTCGAAACCGACATCGCCCGGCTTGGCCTCGCCGGCAAAGTCCGTCTTGCCGGTCACGTCGATGACATCCCGGCGGCTCTCGCCGTCGCCTGGGTCGCCGTGATCGCCTCGACCGAGCCGGAAGCGTTCGGCCGAAGCGTCACCGAGGCAGCGGCGATGGGGTGTCCGGCCATTGCCACCGACATCGGTGCGCCACCTGAAACGGTGTTGGCGCCACCTGCTACGTCCTACGACCAGGCTACCGGCTGGCTTGTGCCGCCCGGCGATGCAGCACAACTCAGCCTGCGACTGGAACAAGCGCTCGCACTGACGACCTCGGCGAGAGCAGCTTTGGGCGGCCGCGCCCGCGCGCACGTGCTGCGGAACTTCTCACTGAGGTCGATGAAGCACGCTACCCTCGCCACCTATGACAAACTTCTTGGCACGAACCTTGTCGAACGTTTTATGAGCACGCTATCGCCTACGAATTAGGCGACTTGATCCTTGACCGTCTTCCGCTAATCGCCTCAACTTGCTGCAATCACACTGGCGAAACAGGATCTCGACCAAACCGGAGACCCAGATGAAACGTGCATGGACAAATCTGACTGCCGCAGTCGCAGTGGGTCTTGCGGCGGTGTTGGCCGCTCTGCCAACAATGGCGCAGACCACGCTCAAAATCGTAATGCATTCGGACTTGAAGATCGTCGATCCGATCTGGACCACGGCCTACATCACCCGCAATCACGGCTACATGATCTACGACACGTTATTCGCGATGGATGCCAAAGGCGAGATCCAGCCGCAGATGGTCGAGAAGTACGAGACCTCCCCCGACAAGCTGACCTTCACGTTCACGCTGCGAGCTGGCCTCGCCTGGCACGACGGCGCACCGGTCACTTCTGATGATTGCATTGCCTCCATCAAACGCTGGGGTGCCAAGGACGGCATGGGCCAGAAGCTGATGAGCTTTGTCGCCGAGCTTGCAGCAGTTGACGCGAAAACCTTCACGATGAAGCTGAAAGAGCCGACGGGTCTCGTGTTGACAGCGCTTGGCAAGCCGTCGTCAAACGTGCCATTCATGATGCCGAAGCGCGTCGCCGAGACCGATCCCAACACGCAGCTATCGGAGTTCATCGGTTCAGGTCCATTCGTATTCAAGAGAGATGAATGGAAGCCGGGCGACAAGACTGTCTACGTGAAGAATGACAAATATGTGCCGCGCTCGGAGCCTGCTTCAGGTCTCGCCGGCGGCAAGGTCGTCAAGGTCGACAGGATCGAGTGGCGCGCCATTAGCGACCACCAACAGGCCGTCAACGCGCTCCTTGCCGGCGAGATCGACATCATCGAGGCGCCGCCGCACGACCTTTACCCGCTGATCAAAGCCGATAAATCGATCAAGTTCGTCGATTGGAATCCGCTCGGCAATCAGTACACATTCCGGCCAAACTGGCTGCATAAACCGTTCGATAATCCGAAGATCAGACAGGCGCTTTGGTACGTGTTCAACCAGGAAGATTTCCTAAAAGCCGTGATCGGCGATCCGACGTACTATAAGGCCTGCAAGGCGATGTTCGTTTGCGGTACATCCCTCGCTTCTGAAGCGGGCATGGCCGACAAGCTCGAAAGCAACATGAAGAAAGCACAAGAGCTGCTGAAGGAAGGTGGTTATGACGGCACGCCGGTCGTGCTGATGCACTCGACCGATCTGTTCGTGCTGACAAACCTTGCACCAGTCGCGAAGTCATTGATGGAGAAGGCTGGCTTCAAGGTCGATATGCAGTCGATGGATTGGCAAACTGTAGTGGCGCGCCGGGCTAAGAAAGATCCACCACCAGCCGGCGGTTGGAGTGCATTTTTGACCTCATGGGTGGCAGCCGACATTCTCAATCCGGTGATGGCCGCCTATTTCAACTCAGGATGCGAAAAGGCGCTGTTCGGCTGGCCGTGCGATGCTGACATGGAAAAGCTACGCGATCAATTTGCCCGCGAAACAGATCCGGCCAAGCAGAAGGCGATCGCCGATGCGGTGCAGGTCCGCGCGACCGAGATCGTGACGCACGTAACGCTCGGTCAGTGGTATCAGCCGGGCGCTACCCGTTCAAACATCGACGGCTGGATACCTGCGCCAGCCCCGATCTTCTGGAACATCACGAAAAAGTAGCTGATCGGATAAGCGCCACTTGCAAACTATGGTCTTCACGACTATAGTCTGCATTCAAGGAAAACGATGCGTGTCTTTTCGGTGAAGGCGTTCGGACGATTCCGCCGCCGGGAGAAACTAAGCAACGAGCTATTGCGCAATACCATTGGCCGGATCGATGCGGGCCTCGTCGACGCCGATCTGGGTGTGGTTTGATAAAGCAGCGTGTTGCACGTGCGGGGCACGGCAAGTGCGGCGGCTAAAGAACTTTGATCGCCGTGCGAAAGGGGTAACGAGCCGTTTATCTTTTGCGCTTCGCGAAGAATGAACGGTCAAATCTGAAGCAAAATGAGCTTTTTGACCTGAGAACCCTGGCAACTCTCTGGCTGGATTTATCCGACGAGCAGATCCAACAAGCTATCGCTGTTGGCGATTTACACGAGGTGCTTGATGAGTAAGAGGACCGGCTCGGCGAATCGAGTGTCACGCGAAATTGCAGAGATGGCGGATGCACTGAACCGTCTTGGTGCGCTTGATGCGCATGAGCATGAGCATGAAAAGATCACCATGCGGCACTTGGGTCTCGAAAAAATCAAACGGGCGAAGCCACCATCTGCTCGTGAGATCGTAGAAATTCGCACGGAAGCGAGAATGAGCCAATCCGTGTTTGCTCGACTGCTGGACGTTTCGACCGGCACTTTAAGCAAATGGGAACGCGGCGAGTTGGTCCCCCGTGGTCCGGCGGGTAGGCTGTTGGAAATCATCAAGACCAAGGGTGTCAGTGCCGTGCTGTAGCCTGCAGACCAAATGGGATGTTTGCATAATGTTCGTCTACATTTTGCGACGGCTGGCGGCGACGATACCGGTGATGCTGATCGTCGCCGTGTTCGTTTTCCTGATGCTGCGCCTGACGCCGGCCGATCCCGCAGCGATCATCGCCGGCGACAACGCGAATGCCGAGCAGGTCGCGGCAATACGCTCGAAACTTGGCCTCGACCGTTCGATGCCGGTGCAGTTCGCAATCTGGTCCGGCAAGTTGCTGCAAGGTGATTTCGGCGAGAGCTTCTTCTTCAAGAAGACCGTCACCTCCCTCATCGCCGATCGCATCGAGCCGACGCTTTCCATTACCGTGCTGACGATACTGCTCGCGATTATAATCGCTGTACCGCTCGGGGTGTTGTCGGCGTACACGCAGGGTAGTTGGCTCGACCGGATCGTGATGGGGTTTTCGGTGCTCGGGTTCTCGGTGCCAGTGTTCGTCATTGGTTACGGGCTGATTTATTTTCTCGCGATCCAATCGAACTGGTTTCCCGTGCAGGGCTATCAGCGGCTGTCGGAAGGTTTCGGCGGCTATATTCATCGCTTGATCCTGCCCTCGTTGACGCTTTCGGTAATCTACATCGCGTTGATCGCGCGCATGACCCGCACCAGCGTGATCGAAGTGCTGTCGGAGGATTACATCCGCACGGCGCGTGCCAAGGGGCAGACCGAACTCAAGGTGCTGTTCCGGCATGCGCTGCGCAACGCCGCAGTACCGATCGTAACCGTGATCGGCCTCGGCATTGCCCTGCTGATCGGCGGCGTTGTCGTGACTGAGAGCGTCTATACCATCCCCGGCCTTGGGCGCCTCACCGTCGACGCGGTATTGGCTCGCGACTATCCGACCATCCAAGCGGTCATTCTGCTGTTCTCGTTCGCCTACGTAATGATCAATCTGGCAGTCGATTTGCTGTACACCGTGCTCGACCCGAGGATCCGTTATTGACCACCGTATCGAACATGGGCACCCCGTCGCCGTTGTCCACGCCGTTGGAAGTGGCGCCAGTTCGCCCGACCGTGTGGCGCAAGCTCTGGCGCAATCCTGGCGTCGTGATCGGCGGACTGATGTTCTTACTGATCACCGTCCTCGGACTTTCCGCCCCGTGGCTCGGCACTATGAGCCCGGCCGAAATCAATCCGGCATTCCGCAACAAGTTGCCGGGCGCGGAGGCAACGTACCGGCTCGACGATGGGACGAAGGCAACGCGCGTCCATCACCTTGGCACCGACAGTCTGGGCCGCGACGTCTACAGCCGGGTCATCTACGGCGCTCGCGTTTCGATCCTGGTTGGCCTCGCCGTTGCCGCGATCTCGATCATCGTTGGATTGCTCATTGGGCTGATCGCAGGGTACGTCAGATGGTTGGATTTTGTCGTCATGCGCATCATGGATGGGTTGATGGCGATCCCGGCGATCCTGCTTGCGATCGCGCTGGTGTCGTTGTTCCGCGCCGGCATCGGTAGCGTGATCGCTGCGATTGTCGTGCCGGAAATTCCTCGCGTTGTTCGCCTCGTTCGTTCGGTTGTCCTGCAGGTTCGCAACGAACCCTACGTCGAAGCCGCCATTACTCTCGGCACGCCGACGCCAACACTCATTGCGCGGCACATCTTGCCGAACACGATTGCGCCGCTGATCGTGCAGGGTACCTTCATCTGCGCCTCGGCGATCCTGGTCGAAGCGATCCTGTCGTTTCTCGGCATCGGCATTCCGCCCGAGACGCCGACGTGGGGTAACATCATGGCCGAGGGCCGCGTGATGTTCCGCATCTTTCCGCACAACATTCTCTATCCCGGCATTCTGCTGGCGCTGACCGTGCTCGCCGTCAATATGCTCGGGGACGGCTTGCGCGACACGCTCGATCCGAAGATGGAGCGGCGTCCGTGAACAATGCCGCATCTCTCAGCGTGCTCGAAATCGCGAACCTGTCCATCGCGCTGCCCAAGGGTGCCGACCGCCGTTACGCCGTCGACGACGTGTCGTTCTCAGTTGCACGCGGTGAGATCGTATGCGTGGTCGGCGAGTCCGGCTCGGGTAAATCGGTGACGGCGCAGGCGGTGATGGGTCTGCTGCCCAAAGCTCAGCTGACAAGAGACGCCGGCGCGATACTCCTGGAAGGCGAGAACGTCTGTGCCGTGACGACCCAGCGTCTGCGTGAACTGCGCGGCACCCGCATGTCGATGATATTCCAGGAGCCAATGACGGCGCTGAACCCGGTCGAGCGCGTCGGCGATCAGATCGGCGAGGTATTGGAGATCCACACCAAGCTTGGTACGGCAGAGCGCCGGCAACGCGTGCTCGAAATCATGCGGGCGGTGCATCTTCCCGATGTCGAGCAACTAATAGACAGTTTTCCGCATCAGTTGTCTGGCGGGCAGCGGCAACGCATCATGATCGCCGCAGCCCTGGTGCTCGATCCTGTGCTGTTGATCGCTGACGAGCCCACAACCGCGCTCGACGTCACGACGCAAGCGCAAATCCTGTCGCTGATCAAGGAACTGCAGGTGCGGCGGGGCACCGGTGTGTTGTTTATCACGCATGATTTTGGCGTGGTCGCAGATATCGCCGACCGCATCGTCGTCATGCAAAGCGGGCGCGTGGTCGAGACCGGCACGCGCGACGAGATCCTGCGCAACCCGCGTGAAGCCTATACGCGAATGTTGATTGCTTCGGTGCCGAGTTTGACGCCGCCGCCGCGCAAGGCAATCACCGCACCGGTCACGCTGAAGACGACAAACCTGACGAAGACCTATTCGAGCCCGGGCTTCTTTCGCGCGGGTCGCGCGGTGAAGGCCGCGCAAAATGTTTCAATCAACATTCGTCGTGGCGAAACTCTCGGCATCGTCGGCGAATCTGGGTCGGGCAAGTCAACGGTCGCGCGCTGTATCGCAAGGCTGGTCGATCCGACTTCGGGGGAGATCCGGATCGGTGACCTCGACATTGCCACAATGCCGGAACGCATACTGCGACCCGAGCGAAAACGCGTTCAGATCGTATTCCAGGACCCGTATCGTTCCCTCAATCCTCGGCGCACGGTCGAGGCATCGATCATCGAAGGCCCCATGAACTTCGGCGCAACTTTAGAAGCTGCTACAGCCCGCGCCCGCGAGTTGATGGGCTTGGTCGGCTTGTCGCCGGCGGCGCTATCGCGCTATCCGCATCAGTTCTCAGGTGGTCAGCGCCAGCGGATCGCGATCGCCCGCGCGCTCGCCATGGAGCCACAGCTTCTGATCGCCGACGAAGCGGTCTCGGCGCTCGATGTGTCGGTGCAAGCGCAAGTGTTGAAACTGATCGACGAGATACGTCAGCGGTTCGATATAGCGGTGCTTTTCATCACGCATGATCTGCGCGTGGCGGCTCAGGTGTGTGACCGGATTGCGGTGATGCAATCGGGCGTCGTGGTTGAAGAGGGCGCGACCGTCGATCTCTTTGCCGCGCCCAAACACGCCTACACAAAAGCGCTATTCAATGCGGCGCCGGGCAGGAATGCGAAATTCGGGGCGGCGGCGAACTTGGTCGCCGGATAGTCTCGAAAAGCAAGTAGGGGAGTAGGAACAACGTCATGATGAAACTCGCCGAATACTCGAGCTACGATGGCCTCGGTCTCGCGGAACTGGTTGCCACGAAGCAGGTAACACCGAAAGAATTGGCGCTCAGCGCAGCCGCCGCCATCGAGAAGGTCAACCCGAAACTGAATGCCGTAGTCGAGATTTACGAAGACCGAATCGGCGGCCTCGATGAAAAGAGCTTAGGCACGGGCCCGTTCCACGGTGTGCCGTTTCTCATGAAGGATGTCTTCGGCCACGAGAAGGGTCGCAAAATCGAGTTCGGATCGAGACTATGCAGGGGCATGGTCGTCGAGACCGGCACCTATCTGGTCGATCACCTCAAGGCTGCCGGCGTCAACATCGTTGGCCGCTCCGCCGCACCGGAATATTCGATGGCCGGCACAACCGAGGGCGTGCTGTATGGCAACACGTCCAACCCATGGCGGCATGGTTTCTCCGCCGGCGGCTCCAGCGGCGGCGCGCAGTCGGCGGTGACGGGTGGCATCGTGCCACTCGCCCACGGTTCAGACATCGGCGGCTCGATCCGCATCCCGGCGAGTTTCTGCGGCGGTGTTGGGTTGAAGCCGTCGCGCGGACGGGTTTCGATCGGCCCAGTCGTGGACGAAGGCGGCTTCGGCTACTCCGCAAATCTCGTGCAGGCGAAAACCGTTCGCGACGCCGCCGCCATGCTCGAATGTCTCTCGGCAGCGATGCCCGGCGATCCCTTCATTATTCCTCGGCCCGCGGAAAGCTATGCTGCGCTGGCGAGGCACGCTGCAGGCCAACTGCGCGTCGGCATCGTGCTCGACGAACTGGTCGGCGCCGCAGTCGATCCGGAAGTTGCGAGCGCGGTCGAAGCGACGGGTAAAATGCTAGCCAGCATGGGCCACTCGGTCGAGCGGGCGCATGTTGATATGGGCGGTGTCGGCGTTCTCGATGCGACCACGGCGATTTTCTTCTTCGGCTTCGACAGCCGACTCGAAGCTTACGCGAAACGCACCGGCAATAAGATCGGGCCGGATACGCTGGAGCCTGTCATTCTGGCCATGTACGAGTACGCCAAGACGATAACCGCCGCTCAGTTCATGACGGCGTTAGCGGAAGCAAACGTTGCGCGGCGCAGGCTCGGCGCATTCTGGAGCAAGTACGATATCTGGCTATCGCCGACCACCGCGCGCGTCGCCGAACCCTGGGGCAACTATAACCTCTCCAAGCCCGGGGTGGGCGCCAAGCACCTGTCGCAGGACCTCTTCAAGATCCCGGTGCAGTTCACGATCCCGCACAACATCATGGGCACGCCGGCGATGTCGCTGCCGCTTGCCGTGCATTCCAATGGATTGCCGATCGGCGTGCAGATCGCGGCCAAACCCGCCGATGAGCATGTCGTCCTGCAAGTAGCGACCACGCTCGAACAAGCGATGCCTTGGAGAGCGCGGGTGCCACCGTTGCATGTTTCAAACATCTAGTTTGGCGGTTCAGCTAATGAGCGGGCCTTCCCTCCGATGGGTGGCCGTGCAACCTTGCGTGCGAAAACGAACACACGGGATTTACCAGATGCTGCACCTTGCTTCAGGAATGGAACGGCTCGGCACCGAAACGGCTTTCGACGTGCTGGCGCGCGCTGCAACCCTTCAGGCTCAGGGGAAGGACATTATTTCGCTCGGCATCGGCCAACCGGATTTCAAGACACCACCGCACATCGTCGAAGCGGCCATCAAGGCTATGCGCGACGGCCACCACGGCTATACCCCGGCAAACGGTATTCCAGCGCTTCGTCAGGCAGTCGCGAAGGATTTGCACAAACGTCACGCGGTCGAGGTCGACCCCGATCATGTCGTGATCATGCCGGGTGGCAAGCCCACGATGTTCTTTGCAATGTTGATGTTCGGCGCGCCCGGCGTCGAGATAATTTATCCAGACCCGGGCTTTCCGATCTATCGCTCGATGATTGAGTACACCGGCGCAACACCGGTCGCGATGGCGCTGCGCGAGGAGTACGGCTTCTCGTTCAACGCCGATGAAGTGCTGGCGCAGGTCACCCCGAAGACGCGGCTGATCATAATCAACAGCCCCGGCAATCCAACCGGCGGCGCGGTGCCCGAAATCGAGATCAAGAAGCTCGTCGCCGGCCTTGCGAGGCACCCCGATGTCGCGATCATGTCGGACGAGATCTATAGCCAGATGCTGTACGATGGCCGCGTCCACACCAGCTTTCTAAAATTCCCAGAGATCCGTGATCGCCTGATCATCCTCGACGGCTGGTCGAAGACTTACGCGATGACCGGGTGGCGGCTCGGCTACAGCATTTGGCCGGCAACGCTCGTAGAAAAAGTCGTACGGCTTTGCGTCAATTGTCACTCGTGCGTCAACGCGCCGACACAGTTCGCCGGCATTGCCGCGCTCGAAGGTCCGCAGGACGCGGTGTACGCGATGGTCGGAGCTTTCGACGAGCGCCGGCGCGCCATCGTGCCGCTACTCAATCAGCTGCCGGGTGTAACCTGCGTCGAGCCAGGCGGCGCGTTCTACGCGTTTCCCAACATCACGGGCACGGGCTTCTCCGCCAAAGAATTGCAGAACCTGATGCTGGAAAAAGCAGGCGTCGCAACTGTTGCCGGCACCTCGTTTGGCATTCACGGCGAGGGCTACATCCGCTTCTCGTACGCCAACTCGCTGGACAACATCCGCAAAGCCGTCGAGCGAATCGGCACGCTGCTGCTGGATGTCAAACGCTAACCCTCGCGTCAAGGACCAGACCAACCTAAACGACATTCTGGACGGTTTGGTGGAGGAGGCTGATTTGCCTCTTCGAATCGCAATCGATGTGTGTATTCTGGTCTCCCATGCAGCGGTACATCTTCATCACCGGCGGCGTGGTATCTTCCCTTGGAAAAGGCCTCGCTTCCGCAGCGCTCGGTGCGCTCCTTCAGGCTCGCGGTTTTTCCGTGCGCCTGAAGAAACTCGACCCATATCTCAATGTCGACCCCGGCACGATGAGCCCTTACCAGCACGGTGAGGTGTTCGTAACCGACGACGGCGCGGAAACGGATTTGGACCTCGGCCACTATGAGCGCTTTACCGGTGTCCCGGCCAAAAAGTCGGACAACATCACGACAGGCCGAATCTACCAGGAAATAATCGCCAAGGAACGGCGTGGCGATTTCCTCGGCGGAACGGTGCAGGTGATCCCGCACGTAACCGACGCGATCAAGAATTTCGTCATCACCGGCAACGAAGCCGTGGACTTTGTGCTGGTCGAGATCGGTGGCCCCGTCGGCGACATCGAGGGACTGCCGTTTTTCGAAGCGATCCGCCAGCTCGGTAACGACTTGCCGCGCGGGTCGACCGTGTATATTCACCTGACTCTGATGCCGTATATCCCGAGCGCCGGCGAGCTTAAGACCAAGCCGACCCAGCACTCGGTAAAGGAACTGCGATCGATCGGCATCCAGCCAGATATTCTGTTATGCCGGTCGGACCGCGAGGTGCCTAAGTCGGAGCGCCGCAAGATCGCGCTGTTCTGCAACGTGCGCGAAGAAGCCGTGATCCAGGCACTCGACGTGGCCTCGATCTACGACGTGCCTTTGGCCTATCACCGCGAGGGGCTCGACGATCAAGTGCTTATGGCGTTCGGCATCGCAGATGCGCCCAGGCCCAATCTCGCGCGTTGGGAAGGCATCGGTCATGCCGTCGCCAATCCCGAAGGCGAAGTATCGATTGCCATTGTCGGCAAATACACCGGCCTGAAAGATGCTTACAAATCGTTGATCGAAGCGCTCGTGCACGGCGGCATCGCCAACAACGTGAAGGTCAAGCTCGACTGGATCGACGCCGAGGTATTCGAGCGCGAGGATCCCGCACCCTATCTCGAAGGTGTGCACGGCATTTTAGTCCCCGGCGGCTTTGGAGAGCGGGGCACGGAGGGCAAGATCCTCGCGGCAAAATTCGCCCGCACCCGCAGGGTGCCATACTTCGGCATCTGCTTCGGAATGCAAATGGCCGTGATCGAAGCAGCCCGAAACCTAGCCGGTGTGGCCGACGCCAGCTCGACCGAGTTCGGCCCCGTCAAGGAGCCGGTGGTCGCGTTGATGACCGACTGGATGAACAATGGCCAGCTGGAGATGCGTGCGAGCGGCGGCGATCTCGGCGGCACGATGCGGCTCGGCGCCTACGAGGCGAAGCTCTCCGGCAACTCGAAAATCGCTTCGATCTACGGCACGACGACCATCTCGGAACGTCATCGTCACCGCTGGGAGGTCAACACCGACTACCGGGAACGCTTGGAGCGAGCTGGATTGTCGTTCACCGGCACCTCGCCTGACGGTCTGCTGCCGGAGACGATCGAGTATCCCGACCACCCCTGGTTTATCGGTGTGCAGTACCACCCTGAGCTGAAATCTAGGCCCTTTGATCCGCACCCGCTGTTCAAGGGCTTCATCGGTGCGGCCGTGGACCAGAGCCGGTTGGTTTGAACCTACTTCTTCGGCTTGGGGGCTAGCTTGCGCTTTGGCGGTGGAATAGTGCGAGCCGGAGACGTAAATTTTACGCCAAGTTCGCTGCCCCGCCGCCAGGCGATCCCGCAATCAACTGCGACACGATCGATCTGGAACACGATCGTGAACGTCTTCGGTAGATCGTTGATGTTGTGATACCGGCTGCCCCGCAACGCCCGGACCTCGATGCGCGCGCCCGTAGAGGATGTATCGAGGATGACGCAGTTGACGGGATCGACGATTTCGCCGCCGTAGATGTAGCCTGCGGTGGCGCTCGACCGGCGATGCGCCCAACGGCGATTGTCATCGCTCTTGGTGCCGACAAGCCCGATCAACGATGTTACCTTGCGCGCGGGTATTGCCTCCGCCCAACTCGCCCGTGTCGTTCTAACGGCAACAGTCATCTCAGTCACCTCACGATGATCGCCACATCAGCGACAACCTTCAGTGCACCAGCATACTAAGGAATGCTGAATAAGGTCTCTCTGGATTGCCAACAATTTTAGCGGGTTGCATGATCCTCGCGACATCGTCCTGGCTGGCAACGACGGCGATCTGGTTTAATCTTTGTGAACGAAGTTGATGGAGGGAGGCAGCAATGTCCAAATCGGCGCCAACGGAGCGGACGACCGGTCATTGTCAATGCGGCGTTATTCGATATGAGTTCGAGGGCAAACCCAAATGGGTGATGCACTGCCACTGTGAAAGTTGCCGGCGGGCGGTTTCTTCGGTGGTGGCGACCTATATCGGCGTACGTGTCGACCAATTCCGCTACCTTCAGGGCGAACCTGCGGTTTATGAATCTTCGCCAGGCGTGAAACGCTATTTTTGTGCGCGGTGCGGTTCACCCATGGCGTATGCGGGTTCGCGCTGGCCGGGCGAGGTGCATCTATTCCACGGCACACTCAGCAACCCTTCACAGTGGCCTCCAACAGGCCATGCTCACATCGGCGAACAATTGCCTTGGTTCGACGCGCACGACACGCTGCCGCGTTTCGAGAACGTTGCCGCGCGTGGCGTCGAGCCGGTTCGTTGCGGACCGAAGGCGTGAGGCTGATCGTTACACGATTGACCGGTGGGCTCGGCAACCAAATGTTCCAGTTCGCCGCAGGCTACGCGCTTAGCCTTCGGCGTGGCGTGCCACTCGAACTCGACATTTCAAGCTACGCGCGCGACAAGCTTCGCGTCTACGAACTCGCAACCTTCGACTTGCCGGCGAAAGTGGCTGGTCCCGCAACCCTCCACCGCATACCCAAAAAAGCCCGTGGTTTCGAAAAGCTCGTAAACCGCTTTGCGCCGTCTGCGCCGGTCGATGCCATTCCAATCTATCGCGAACCTCACTTCGAGTTCGATCGGAAGGTGTTGGATTTACCCGCACCGCATGCCCTATACGGATACTGGCAAACGGAACGTTACTTCGAGGATGTGCGCGAAAAGGTGCGCTTGGCGTTTACGCCGGCGCTGCCCCTGGAGCCTGCGAACGCCGCTGTGCTGGAGGCTATCCGGCAAGCTGAGATGCCGGTTTCCCTGCACGTGCGCCGGGGTGATTATGTGAGCGATGCGTCAGCCAGCGCCATCCACGGAACATGCTCGCTCGACTACTATCGGGCTGCGATGGCATCGATTGTTAGTCAGACTCAGAACGCGCACTTTTTCGCGTTCTCTGACGACGCGTCCTGGACACAGGCCAACCTTGGCTCAGATGCTCCGATTACGTACGTTGCCGCGAATGCTCCGTCCCGCGGATATCGTGACATGCAATTGATGAGCGCATGCCGCCATCACATCATCGCCAACAGTTCGTTCAGCTGGTGGGGCGCCTGGCTCAATAATCAACATGGCAAGCGCGTTATCGCGCCTGCCATGTGGTTCGCCCAGTCGAACAAAAATCCGAAAGACTTGCTGCCGATTTCGTGGGAGCGATTGTGAAGAATAGTGTTCGGTTGTCTTAATTCAAATAGGGGCACAGACGCCGCTCGCCACCATAGGTCGTGTACATACCAGTGCTCCACTCAAACGACCTGAAGTTCTGGGCGCAGATGCGACGCGGATCACCGGTATAGCCTTGCGGATAGTAGTAGGGCCCTTCATGAGCATAACTGTCGTAAGAGTATCCACGTCGCGGAGCATATGCGCGGTCGGCGATGATAGCACCAGCCAGAAGTCCGGCACCAATTCCCAAGCCGATACCTGGGCCGCGCCAACCCCGGCCGCGCCAACCGCCGCCGCCCCAACGCCGGTATTGTACCTGAGTAACGGAAGCCGCATCCGAGACCGCAGCGGGCTGTGCAGTCGCCGGCGACACAGGCGCTGCCTGCGCAGTTATCATAGAGACGGATAGCGCCGCTGTTGCCAGCGACAGCATTCTCAATTTGGACATTGACGCACCTTTTTAAGTTGCCGAGTGATTAGCTTCCATCGGGTAACGTCGAACGGCCTAGCTTTCCGTCGAGTTCCATTTGCCTATTCAGCGGCCTGCTTGTGATCAAGGGGCGGCTTCCAGATCAAGCGTGGCTCTCGAGCCGCTTTTGTCTCGTCCAACCGGCGCCTCGGCGCGAAGCGTGGCGCCTGGGTGAAGCGTGCCGTGTCGCCCTCGCGCGCCGACCGTGCCAGATCACGAAGAGTTGCGATGAACAGGTCCAGCGATTGCTTCGATTCAGATTCCGTCGGCTCGATCAGCATCGCCCCGTGCACGACGAGCGGGAAATACATCGTCATCGGGTGATAGCCTTCGTCGATCATCGCCTTGGCGAAATCGAGCGTTGTGACGCCGGTGCCTTTAAGCCAGGCATCGTCGAACAGAACTTCGTGCATGCACGCCTGGTCACCGAAAGGCTGGCTGAACATATCGCGCAGACCGACACGAATGTAGTTGGCACTCAGCACCGCATCTTCGCTGGCCATCCGCATGCCGTCGGAGCCGTGACTGAGCATGTAGGTCAGAGCCCGGACATACATCCCCATTTGCCCATGAAACGCGGTCAGCCGGCCAAACGGTTGCACACCATCCGCTGCATCGCTGGTCTCGATGAGGCGATAGGTATCTTCGTCCTTAGTGACGAACGGCAACGGTGCGAACGGCGCCAAAGCCCGCGATAGCACGACTGGCCCCGAGCCCGGTCCGCCGCCGCCGTGTGGCGTCGAAAACGTCTTATGCAAGTTGATGTGCATCGCGTCGATACCGAGATCGCCAGGGCGAACCTTGCCGACGATGGCATTGAAGTTCGCGCCATCGCAGTAGAAGTATGCGCCAGCTTCGTGCACGGCTTTCGCGATCTCGACGACTTCCGGCTCGAACAAACCGCAGGTATTCGGGTTGGTCAACATGATCGCTGCGACGTCAGCACCGAGAGCGGCCCTTACTACATCGACGGCGACAGTGCCGTCGGCACGCGCCGGTATGGTCTTCACGGTGTAGCCCATGAAAGCGGCCGTCGCCGGATTGGTGCCGTGCGCGGATTCAGGGACCAGCACGACCGAACGCTTCGAGCCCTTCGCTTCGTGTGCAGCTTTGATCGCGAGCATGCCACACAGCTCGCCGTGTGCACCAGCCTTGGGGCTCATCGCTACCGAATGCATGCCCGTCAGCTCGAGCAGGTACCCGGCCAGCACTTCCATCAATTGAAGCGCGCCCTGCACCGTCGATTGCGGCTGCAGCGGATGGATATCGCCGAAGCCCGGCAACCGCGCCATCTTCTCGTTGAGCCGCGCATTGTGTTTCATGGTGCACGATCCAAGCGGATATAGGCCGCTATCGATCGCGTAGTTTTTGCGGGAAAGCCGCACGTAGTGGCGCATCGCCTCGGGCTCGCTGAGGCCGGGCAATCCGATATCACCCTTGCGTTCGAGCCCGCCAAGCCGCCCCTTGTGCTGCTTCGGCTCGGGCAAATCGACGCCAGTTTTGCTGTAACTGCCGCGCCGCTCGAAAATCAGGGCTTCCTCGTGATCAAGGCCACGATGTCCTGTGAAAGTGGCGTTGCCGTTCGAAGTCGCGTCACCCACGGCCGTCGGCCGTCCTTGCGTGTTCATCGCCATCACAAAACCTCCCCCAGTGCTTTCGCGTACGCCGCGCGGTCATCGTCGGTGTTGATTTCGGTGGAAGCGACGAGGATCAGATCGGCGATCGCCGCATTGCCCGGCAGCAGCCGAGAGACGGGTACCCCGCCCATGATCTGCTTGCCGGCAAGCTTCTCGATGACGGCCGCGGCGTTGCCTGTCACGCGAATGGTGAACTCGTTGAAGAAGGCCTTGTTGAGAACTTCGACGCCCTTCACCGCGCTCAAACGATCGGCCAAGTCACACGCGTTGGCGTGATTGATTGCAGCCAGCCGTTTCAAGCCGGTTTCGCCCAGCAACGTCATGTGAATCGTGAACGCCAACGCGCACAAGCCGGAATTGGTGCAAATGTTGCTCGTCGCCTTTTCGCGGCGAATGTGCTGCTCGCGCGTCGACAGCGTGAGGACGAAGCCGCGCCGCCCCTCGGCATCGACCGTCTCGCCGCAGAGCCGGCCAGGCATCTGCCGCACATATTTTTCGCGGGTGGCAAACAAGCCGACGTACGGGCCGCCGAAGGTCAAGCCATTGCCGATCGACTGGCCCTCGCCGACGACGATGTCGGCTCCCATATCGCCAGGTGCCTTCAGCGCACCCAGCGCCACAATCTCGGTGACGACCACGATCAGCAGCGCGCCTTTGGCATGCGCGGCATCGGCGATCGGTTGGAGGTCGCGAATGTTACCAAATACGTCCGGGTACTGCACGACGACGCAGGATGTCTCAGCGTCGATAACACCGATGATGTCCTCGGCAGCGGCCGGATCAACTGCCAAGCTGGTGACGGCACCGCCCGCATACTTCGAAAGCGTAGCGATCACATCGGCATACTGTGGATGCAGCCCGCCTGAGACGACCGCCGTCTTACGACGTGTCACCCGATGCGCCATCAGCACTGCTTCGGCGGCACCCGTCGAACCGTCGTACATCGACGCATTGGCGACATCCATCGCGGTCAGGCGCGCGACTTGGGTCTGGAACTCGAACAGGTATTGCAGCGTGCCCTGGGTAATCTCTGGTTGATACGGCGTGTAAGATGTGAGGAACTCCGAACGCTGGATCAGGTGATCGACGGAGGCTGGCACATGATGTCGATAGGCGCCGGCGCCGACGAAGAACGGCACGTTGCCGGCTGGCGTGTTGCGTGCTGCGAGCCGCCCCATGTCGCGTTCGACATCGAGTTCACCCTTAGCTTTCGGCAGGTTTGGAAGTGCCCTAAGCAGCTTGTCCTTGGGGACAGCTGCAAATAATTCATCGACCGACTTCACACCGATCTTGCTGAGCATTTCACGCCGGTCATCGGCTTCGAGCGGAAGGTAGCGCATCATGCACTCTCCTTGACGAAAGCGTCGTAGGCGACCTTGTCCATGAGAGCGTGGAGCTCGGTTGGGTTAGTGATCTTCATTTTGAAGAACCAGGCGCGCCCTTCTGCATCTTCATTGACGAGGCCGGGCTGAGCGCCGATCTCGGAGTTTGCGGCGGTAACTTCGCCCGTCAGTGGCGCGTAGACTTCGCTCGCAGCCTTCACGCTTTCGACAACGGCTGCCGACTCGCCCTGCTTCAGACGCCGCCCCACTTCGGGCACTTCGACGAACACAACGTCGCCGAGCGCGCCTTGCGCGTGATTGGAAATGCCAACCGTTGCGATGTCGCCTTCGACGCTCACGTACTCATGGTCCTTGGTGAAACGGATTTGCGCCATGGCAACACCTATGTTGTTGGAGTGAATATGCGATCAGGATTTGCGGAAAAAACGGTTCGGGACGAACGGCATCGCGACGACGGACGCGGCGAGCGGCTTACCGCGCACCAGCAGTTGCAGCGGCGTGCCCGGCGCAGCGTGAGCGGCTGTGACGTAGCCCATGGCGATCGGCGCATTCAGGCTGGGACCAAAACCGCCCGACGTAACGACGCCGATTTTTTCACCGCCGGCTGAAAGTATCTCGGTTCCTTCTCGCGCTGGTGCGCGACCCTCGGGGCGAATGCCGACGCGCTTGCGGGCTGGGCCGTTGGCAAGTTCGGTCTGAATACGTCTGGCACCGGGAAACCCGCCCTCAATGCGCCGCCGCTTCTGGATCGACCAGGCGAGCCCTGCTTCAATGGGCGACGTCGTGGTGTCGATGTCATGACCATAAAGGCACAAACCGGCTTCGAGGCGCAGACTATCGCGCGCCCCGAGGCCAATTGGTTGGACGGCTGGATGACTTGAAAGTGCCGACCAAACATTTACAACGTCCGCCTCACGAACGGCAATTTCGTAGCCATCCTCGCCCGTGTAGCCTGACCGGCTGAACAGTACCGGGGAGCCATCCACAGTCGCCCTGTGAATCGTCATGAACGGCATTGCCGCCGCTGCTGGGATGAACTTTGCCAACACGCCGGCTGCTGCCGGACCTTGGAGGGCGAGAAGACTTGTGGCCTCAGTTGCCGTCTCCAATCGAACGCCCGTGGGCAAGCGGCTCGATATATGCGCGTAGTCCGCGCTTTTGCAGCCCGCATTTACGACAAGGTAGATCCGGCCGTCGTCGGCGGCTTCAGCCGATCGCGCGAACATTAGATCGTCGAGAACGCCGCCGTCTTCCGCCAGCAGTTGCGAATAGCGTTGCTGGCCCGGTGCCAAGTTCAAAACATCGGCAGGAATCAACGTTTCGAGGGCGTGAGCGACCTTGTCGTGTTTTCCGTCCTCAGAAATGAGGACTGCCTGCCCCATATGGGACACATCGAACAGACCCGCCTTTTCGCGGGTCCAAAGATGCTCCTTCAGCACGCCCATCGGGTACTGAACCGGCATCTCATAGCCGGCGAACGGCACCATCTTGGCGCCGAGTGACACGTGAAAATCATAAAGGGGGGTACGCGACAGAGGGGCAGACGCGGTTGTTCCGCTCATTCGAGGTCCCAACATGGCTCAAACACAGGGACGCGCACCTCGCGCCCAAGGTAGAGCCCCCTCTGTCTTGGGACCTGAGAGATTCGGCACGTTCCCCCGCCCTTATGAGCGGGCGGATGCAATGCCTTATCACCTTCGGTAGGACGGGTGCCAACGCACCTCGCCCACTTTCCAGAGAACCATCAACCTGCGGTCCGTTTGCCTGAGAGTTTCCGGGGCGGTTGCTCCTTCGGCGCCGTCACTCGAGGAAAGAGATCAGGTCTCTTCCGCAGGTCTCGATTGGCAACTTCGTGAAAATAGTGGACCGCGGCTGGAAGTCAATGCTTCGCCGGTCAGTCCAGAAATATATTCGTGGAGAATAACTTAGACAACGTCAGCCGGCGCCCGGCACATTGCGATCGAAGCCAACGAACACTTCGAATTCGCCAGGCCGTGTGCCCTCGGGGATCGTGAACGTCACGGTGCGAACCATCGAGAAATAGCCGATCGGCTTATCGATCGCGACTGCCACATCGACCTTCATCTTGTCGCTCGTGACCTTCTCGCGCTTGGCATCGGTGACGAATACGTTGAGCGGCATCGTGATGTTGCCGGCCTTGCCCTTGGGGCCCAGCAACACGCGGCCGGAGAAGCCATACTTGACGATGACCTTGTTCTGTTCGATCTGACATTCACGCGCGGTCTTGGTAATTTCCCCACGGTGCATCACGGCGAGGCCGTCGCCGGCGCGGCCCTGCTCGTAGATCGTCAGGTTGTTGTCACGTGGCCAGACCACGAAACGGGGACAGCCATGGGCAACTTCGCCGCTGCTACCGCCGCTGCTATCGCCGCCGTCGGATTTAGCGGCGACCAGAAGTTGCTCCTCGGAGACGCCTTTTGTTGCGGCTGGAGAGGCGCCGGAACCACCGAAAACGCCGCCGCCAATACCGGATGTAAGCGTCGACATGCCGCAGCCGGCGACCAGTCCGATCAGAGCGAGTGCCGCGCCGAGACGAAACATTGGACGGCAAACGCGTGCGAGCGTCGATGAAGCAAGGTTTTCTGTCACGTTTTCCCGTCCGTCCGTGAAGCATGCTGCCGAAGCAGCTGAACAAAGAACTGCCCCACCGCAATTCCCATTCAATCTAGCGTCTTTCGACTCGTTCAACGAATTGCATTGCACTTAGCACCCTCGACAGCCGCAGGCCAAGCGCGTAGCAACCAGTAAGACCATTTCCACAAGCCATGAAGCGGTTCTGCCATGACTTCTGCAAAACGCCCCGTCGATCAACAAACTGCGACAGCGAACTCCCTTCAGGCGCCGCACAAACCAAAATTGACCATTCTCATGGCCGCCCCTCGCGGTTTTTGCGCTGGCGTCGATCGCGCAATTCAAATCGTCGAGTTGGCAATCCTCAAGTATGGCGCCCCCGTGTATGTTCGCCACGAGATTGTCCACAATAGGTATGTTGTGGACAATCTGCGGGCAAAAGGCGCCATTTTTGTGGAAGACCTCGACGAGATCCCAGATGACGGGCAACCTGTGATCTTTTCAGCGCACGGTGTACCGAAAGCCGTTCCCCTCTCAGCCCAACAACGAAACATGTTCTATCTCGACGCCACCTGCCCATTGGTTTCCAAGGTGCATAAGGAAGCGGGCCACCATTTCGAGCGCGGGCACGAGATCGTCCTGATCGGTCACGCGGGTCACCCGGAAGTCGTGGGCACAATGGGACAGCTTCCCGAAGGTGCCGTGACGCTGCTGGAGACCCCTGACGATGCCCGAGCCTATACACCAAAGGATGCCTCGCGCCTCGCCTATCTGACGCAAACCACGCTGTCGGTCGACGATACGGCAGAGATCGTGGAAGTGCTCAAGGCGCGCTTCCCGGATATCGCCGGGCCTTATAAGGAAGATATCTGCTACGCGACCACCAATCGCCAGATATCGGTAAAGGCGATCGCCAGCAAAGTAGAGCGTGTATTGGTCGTGGGCGCGCCGAACAGTTCCAACTCTCAGCGCCTCGTCGAGGTGGCGGAAAAGTCGGGCTGCCCGAAGGCCGTTCTCGTCCAGCGCGCCGCCGAAATTCCATGGGAGGTTTTCTCCGGCATAACCTCGTTAGGTATAACGGCCGGCGCATCGGCGCCCGAAGTGCTTGTCGACGAGATGGTCACAGCGTTCCGCGAGCGCTATGATGTGACGGTCGAAGAAGTCGTCACCGCGCGCGAAAACATCGCCTTCAACGTGCCGCGAGAGTTGCGCGAGACGGCCTTGGCCGCGAAGTCCCTCCAAGGCAACTGAAACCAATGGCCGTCTACACCGAAGTCGCCGACGAAGAACTGGCGCGTTTCATTGCGAGCTATGGCCTCGGGCCGGTGCTCAGCTGCAAAGGCATCGCCGAAGGCGTCGAGAATACGAATTACCTGGTCGGCACGACTTCGGGCCAGTTCATTCTCACACTGTACGAAAAGCGCGTCGACACCGGCGATCTGCCCTTTTTTTTGGGGTTTATGGAACACCTTGCGGCCAAGGGCTTGTCGTGCCCGACGCCGGTTAGGGATCAAGAGGGACGCAATCTGCGCGAGCTCGCTGGCCGCCCGGCAGCGTTAGTGACTTTTCTCGAGGGCCTGTGGCTGCGACGGCCTCTTGCTCACCACTGCCACAGCGTCGGCGTCGCACTCGCCCGGCTGCACGAGGCCGGCCGAGACTTCAAGATCCCCCGCGCTAATGCGCTCGGCCCAGAAGGTTGGCGTCCCCTGTTCGAACGCTTCAAAGATCGCGCCGACGAAATTCGCCCGAGCCTTGCCGCGACGATCGAGAACGAACTCGAGACGGTACTCGGTGTTTGGCCCCGCGACTTGCCATATGGCGTCATTCACGCCGACCTGTTCCCCGATAATGTGTTCTTCAAAGGCGATCAGTTGTCCGGCTTGATCGACTTTTATTTCGCCTGCAACGATGGGTTGGCGTACGACATCGCCGTGTGCCTCAACGCCTGGTGTTTCCGCGATGACCTGTCATTCGATCTGGAAAAGGGAGCGGCGTTGCTGGCGGGCTATCAAAGTGTGCGCCGCCTGACGCCCGCCGAATGCGATGCGCTGCCGACGTTGTGCAGGGGTGCTGCACTGCGGTTTTTGCTCACCCGCGCCTATGACTGGGTCAATACACCGGCCGGCGCGATGGTCGTGAAACATGATCCAGTCCCGTATCTCGAGCGGTTACTGCATCACGCGCGTATCGCCAGCGGCGGCTCGGCTGCAGACTATGGATTGGACCGTTCGCGATGACTGAAGAAACGGCACCGCCCGCAAAACACCTCGTCACGGTATTCACGGACGGCGCCTGCTCCGGCAATCCGGGGCCGGGCGGCTGGGGGGCCATTTTGATGTCGGGCGGGCATCGCAAGGAATTGCGCGGATCCGAAGCCAATACCACCAACAATCGGATGGAGTTGTCGGCGGCCATCGGCGCGCTGGAAGCTCTTAAGAAGCCGTCCATCGTCGCCTTGCATACCGACAGCAACTACTTGAAAGACGGCATCACGAAATGGATCTTCGGGTGGAAGCGGAACGGCTGGAAGACTGCCGATAAAAAGCCGGTAAAGAACGAAGACCTGTGGAAGCGGCTCGATTTGGCGCTCAAGACGCACACGATCGAGTGGCATTGGGTGAAGGGTCATGCAGGGCACCCCGAGAACGAGCGCGCCGATGAACTCGCCCGCCTCGCCATCTCGGAACTGCGGGAGGCGCAGAAGGCGAGACCTTAGAATTCAGCTGTGCCGTTCGAGTTTACTTCGTCCACTTGAATAGGCCGCCAAAAGCACTTTTCACGCCCTCCTTGGCCTTGCCGACGATCGTATTGCGGTCCTGCAGGCGTTCGTGGGCGGTATCGCCATCCGAGAGCTCCTTGTATTTCTTCTGATTGAACACGTCGGCTTCGATCAAAGCGCGACGCTCTTGCGTGTTCAAGGGACCGACACGCGACATCGGCGGCCTGATCAGCGTTCGCTGCACCATCGATGGTTCGCCCCGATTGTGCAGGAATGAGACTAGCGCCTCGCCGACTTTGAGCTCCTGGATTGCCCGCTCGGTATCGATATCGGGGTTAGCGCGGAACGTCTCTGCCGCCGCCCGAATCGCCTTCTGCTCCTTCGGCGTGAACGCGCGCAGCGCGTGCTGGATGCGATTGCCAAGCTGGGCCGAAATCCGGTCGGGCACGTCACTCGGGCTCTGCGTCACATAGTAGACGCCGACACCTTTCGATCGGATCAGTCGGGTGACGCGTTCGATTTGATCGAGCACTGCCTTGGGCGCACCGTCGAACAACAGATGCGCCTCGTCGAAAAGGAACACGAGTTTTGGCTTGTCCAGATCTCCGACCTCGGGGAGCTTGTCGAACAGTTCTGCCAGCATCCACAACAGGAATGTCGAATACAGCTTAGGCGTGTTCATCAACTTTTCAGCCGACAGAATGTTTACGATGCCTCGCCCATCGGGTGCCAACTTGATGAAATCGAGAATATCGAGTGCCGGCGCACCGAAGAATTTGTCTGCCCCCTGTTCTTCGAGCACCAACAGCCGGCGCTGAATGACACCGACGGTTTGCGGAGCGATGTTGCCATACTTGCTGCGCAACGAGGCCGCGCGCTTCCCCATCTCATCGATCACCGAGCGCAGATCCTGGAGGTCGTTGATGACCATCCTCTTGTCGCCGTCCTCGCGCTCGTCCTCGGCCCAGCGGAAGGCGATATTCAGCACGCCCTCCTGGGGTTCGGTCAATTCGAGCAATCGCGATAGCAGAAGAGGCCCCATCTCCTGAACGGTTGCGCGAACCGGATGACCGCGCTCGCCGAATATGTCCCAGAAAACTGTGGGAAACGAGCAATTGCCGTAATCGCTCAAGCCGATCTCCTCGGCGCGTTTCAATAGGATCGGCTTTGGTTCGCCGATCGCCGCAACACCGGAGAGATCGCCCTTGATATCGGCCGCAAACACCGGGACGCCGGCTGCGGAAAATCCTTCGGCGAGCACTTGCAGCGTCACTGTCTTACCGGTGCCGGTCGCGCCGGTGACGAGGCCATGGCGATTGGCCAGCGCCAGCTCGATCACTTCCGGAGAAAATTGCCGCCCCGACTGGCTGCAGCCGATGAGGATCATTCCATTTTCGACGTACGCGCGCGGGTCGGCTGGCTGGCCCTTATGCGCCGGATTTGCAGCCGCGTCGGACATGCTCGTAATTCCTCGTAATCGCGCTGGCGCAGACCGGAGCCGAGCAACCTATCCTACAAGCGGATCCCCGACTCAACGCGCCTAGCGCATCTCATCGTGATGCCATGCCACTCAAGCTTTTGCAAAGCACAGTTGCATCGCCGACCAACTGAGAAAGGCGAATGCCGCACAACCAGTACTCAGGTCGCGCGGCATGATTCAAGCTCAACCGGTCAAACCTTCGTCTTTCATCGCTGCCTGGACCGCTGGCCGTTCTTGCATGCGCTTCATGAACGCCTGCACGTTAGGGTACGGCTTGAGGTCGATCTTCGTCGGTGCAGTCCACCGCAAAACCGTAAAGCAATAGGCATCAGGTACGCTGAAATCGTTGCCCATCAAATAGTTGTGCTTGCCGAAGTGGCTTTCTAGGTGCGCCAAGCGGGTAGCAAGCCTATCGCGCGCGATCTGCTTTGCTTCTTCTGGCATCGCGGGATTGAACAACGGAGAAAATCCCTTGTGCATCTCGGTCGAAATGAAATTGAGCCATGCCTGCACCTTATAGCGATCGAGCGTGCCGTTGGCAGGCGCGAGTTTCTTTTCCGGCGCCTGATCCGCGATATACTGCACAATCGCTGGACCTTCAGTCAGGACCGTACCGTCGTCGAGTTCGAGTGCGGGTACATAACCCAGCGGATTGATTGTCTTGTAATCGCCGCCGCCTTCGATCGTTTTAGCTTTGATGTCAGTCTTGATCGTCTTGAAAGGCAGACCGGACTCTTTGAGTACGATGTGTGGTGATAGCGAGCAAACGCCGGGGGCATAGTAAAGCTTCATCATGCAAGACTCCATCCAAAGTGGTTCGAAGTTACGAGACAACGGTACTCGTCACGTCTATATCGGTGCCCGCAGCTAACGCCGCAAGCGACACCGTTGGCTATCCCGGATTGGTCATGCCTCCTGCATGGTAGACCCTTCAATTGCATGGTGTAGGATGGCCAAGCTTTCGAACTACGATGGGGAAATGATATTATGACGGGTGGCGATCACACGGCAGACGTGCCGACTGGCAATCTCATGGCTGGCAAACGCGGCCTCATCATGGGTGTCGCCAATAATCGCTCCATTGCTTGGGGTATTGCCAGAGCGGTCGCAGCGCAAGGCGCGGAAGTAGCTTTGACATATCAAGGTGAAGCCCTGAAGAAACGCGTCGTGCCGCTGGCGGCAGAACTTGGTTCGGACGTCGTACTGCCATGTGACGTGACGGATGCAGCGTCGATGGATGCAGTGTTTGCCGAGTTGAAAGCGAAATGGGGCCGGCTCGACTTTTTGGTTCATGCCATTGCATTTGCCGACAAGGCCGAACTTGATGGCCGTTATGTCGACACGTCGGAGAAAAACTTTACGCAGTCGCTGCTCATCTCCTGTTACTCGTTCACGGCGCTCGCCAATCGCGCCGAAAAACTTATGACGGACGGCGGTTCGATGCTGACCTTGACCTACTACGGTGCCGAAAAGGTTATGCCGCACTACAACGTGATGGGCGTCGCCAAGGCAGCGCTCGAAGCCAGTGTGCGCTATCTTGCCGCCGACCTTGGCAAACAGGCAATCCGCGTGAACGCCATTTCCGCTGGTCCCATCAAGACGTTGGCAGCCTCCGGCATCTCCGACTTTCGCTACATATTGAAATGGAACGAGTATAACTCCGCGTTGCGCCGCACCGTGACAATCGAGGAAGTCGGCGCGTCGGGCCTCTATCTGCTGTCTGACTTAGGCCGTGCGGTAACTGGCGAGATCCACCACGTCGATGCCGGCTACCATGTCCAGGGCATGAAGAACGAGGATGCCCCCGACATCAACGTCGTTAAATCCGACTGATTTTTCGTCAACGCCGCTCTTCTGCCCACAACGAATGTTTCGGTGCACGCAACGGCAACGGCCGATCTACGCGCTCACCCCCATTGTCGACGATGAGTAATCGTCGCCGCCAACCAAGGAGGTCTCACGTGGAATACGGCGAAATCACGAGAGCCAAAGTGCAGCGATTTGCAACTATGACAGCACTATGTCTGCTCGCGGCCATACTCGCCGCTTGGGGTCTGATCTTGTGGTTGAAACCAGGACCCGAGGGTCGTCTCGTGATCGCTACTGGCGGTGCGGGCGGGGCCTATCACCAGTTGGCGCTGACCTATCAGAAAGACCTTGCGCGCCACGGCATCAAGCTCGAACTGCGTGACACAACCGAGGGCACCGATACGCTGAACAATCTGGTTCTCAACAAAGAATCCGATGTACAGGCTGGGTTCGTCAAGGGCGGCGTTGCAGGCAGCCTGCAGGGCCGGCTTGCCTCCGAAGAGGAACATAAATGGCATGATTTGCAGGTCGAAAGGCTGCGATCGGTGGGCCGCGTCATGCTCGAGCCGATCTGGGTTTTCTACCGAGGCCCTAAGCAGATCCGCAATTTGTGGGAGTTCAAAGGCAAACGGATCATGGTCGGGACCATGACCTCGGGGACACGGCGGGTGGCGAGCCACTTGCTCAGGGCCAACAACATTGATGCAAAAAACGCGACGATTATCGAGCAAGAATTGTCGGACGACGGTAGGCAGCTGATCACCGGGGATGCTGATGTCGCCTTCGTCATTCTCCCGGCGGAGTCCCCCAAGATTCAAAAGCTGATGCGGGCCACCGGCATCCTGTTGATGAATTTCGCTCCGGAGGCAGATGCCTACACCAACCGCTTTCCAGCGCTATCCAAAGTGATCATGAACCAAGGCTCCATTGAGTTCGTTCCCGAGATCCCGTCTGCCGACATCACGCTGCTCGCAACGACCACGGCATTGGTAGTGCGCACAGATTTACATCCGGCATTGGCGAGTGTCCTGACCGACGCCGTGATCCATAACCCAAAGCCAGGCTTCGATAAAACCGGTGAGCCGGTATTGTTTCATCGAGCCGGCCAATTCCCGGCACCGAGCGACCCCGAGTTCGAAATGTCGCCGGACGCCAGGGCAGTCCACAAGTCAGGTGAGTTGCCATTCCTGTTGCGCGGTTTGGCGCCAGCGACGGCGAGAATGGGGATGCCGTTCTGGCCAGCTGCGCTGGCGAATGCCCATGGCGCACAATTCATCTTGTTGCTCATTCCGATATTGTCGATCCTGATCCCGCTGATCAAAATGTTGCCGATACTGTACAATTGGAGCATGCGCCGCCGCCTGCTGTACTGGTACAACGAGCTCAAGGAGCTCGAAACGTCGCTCGAGCGTGCGCCGGCGCAAACACGAAGTATGGCAAACATCGCAGAATTGGACCGGATCGAAACCGGGGTTGCAGCTATAAGAGTACCCCAGCATTTCTACGATCAGCTATTCGATTTGCGCGGTCACATCGACCTCGTGCGGCAACGCCTCTCGCCAAGAGAAGGTTTGAAAACAGCAGCTTGATGCAAACGCTTAAGGATCGATCATGACATCGAAATCGCGCCGCCTCGTCCTCGACAAGCGCCCTAAACCGGGTCTTGTGACGCATGATCTTTTTCGCATCGAGGAAGCGGGCGTGGTCGATCCGAAGGCGGGCGAGTTCCGCGTCAAAGTCGAATTCATTTCTCTTGACCCGGCCATGCGCGGCTGGATCAACGAGGGCAAATCCTACGTTGCCCCGGTCCCTATCGGCAGCACGATGCGCGCTTACGCTGCCGGCCACGTCGAAGCCTCGAACCATCCAGGCTACAAGGCCGGCGATGCTGTTCAAGGACTGTTCGGCGCACAAACGCACGCGATATCGACCGGCGAACGCGTGGTGAAAGTCGACACCGCCTTGGCCCCGCTCGAAAGGTGGCTCGGCGGCCTCGGCATGCCCGGTTGGACCGCGTACTTTGGCTTGTTGGAGGTCGGGCAACCGAAGGCTGGCGATACCGTCGTCGTCTCCGCTGCATCCGGTGCCGTCGGCTCGCTCGTCGGCCAGATCGCGAAGATCAAGGGCGCCCGGGCGGTCGGCATTGCCGGTGGGCCACAGAAGTGCCGCTACGTCGTCGAGGAATTGGGGTTCGATGCCTGCGTCGACTATAAGGCCGGCAACCTTGCAGCCGACCTCAAAGCCGCTTGTCCCAACGGTGTCGATGTCGACTTCGAGAACGTCGGTGGCGAAATCCTCGACACCGTGCTCTTGCAGATGAATCCCTTCGGACGCATCGCCGTATGCGGCCTCATATCGGCCTACACCGCGACCAGCATGCCTGCGGGTCCGAAGAACCTCCGGTGCATCCTCACCCAGCGTTTGAAGATGCAGGGTCTGATCGTCTTTGATTGGGAGAAACGAATTCCCGAGGCGATTACGGCGCTCGGCCTTTGGCACAGCAAAGGTCTCCTCAAGATTCGGGAAGATGTGCGCCCAGGTGGCCTCGAAGCGTTCGTCGACACTCTCAATCTGCTCTACACGAGCGGCAACAACGGCAAGCTTGTGTTGAAGGTTTGAAAACTTCATGAAATCCGGCATTACGCTTTACGTCGTGCGCCACGGCGAGACCGATTGGAATGTTGCAGGGCGACTTCAGGGGCACACGGATACGCGGCTCAACGAGCGCGGTCGCGGTCAGGCGACCCAAAATGGATTGCGTCTTCTCGATCAAAAACTCGATCTTGAAAAGATCGATTTCATCGCAAGCCCGCTGCTCAGAGCGTTTGAGACCATGCAGCTGCTGCGCGCAGCGATGGGCTCGCAGAACGCCGGCTTTGCAACTGACAGCCGGCTGAAGGAATTAAGCTACGGCCGCTGCGAGGGCTGTACCTGGTCACAACTACCGCCCCTCGACAGCAATGGCATCGAGCGTGCCCAGGATCCATTCAACTGGCGCCCGGACGGCGGCGAAAGCTACGCCGACGTGATGCATCGCATCACCGGTTGGTTGGCGGGCCTTACGCGGGATACGGTGGTCGTCACACATGGCGGCATAACCCGCGCACTGCGTGGCTTGGCTGCCGGCATACCCAACGAAAAGGTTCCGACACTAAAGGTGCCGCAGGACCGGATACTCGTGCTGCGCGATGGCGCCATGCGCTGGATTTGAAGTCCGCGCTTACTTATCGAAGAACTTGTTCGGCTTCATGAAGAACGACAATACCACGCATCCGTCCGTCGTGTGCGCCGTGTGACGACTGCCCGCCGGCCGCCACACATAATTACCTGCTGTCGCCACGCCTTCATCGTCGGCAAGCGAGCCCTCCAGCACAAAGCTCTGCTCAATATCCACATGCTCGTGATCTGGCAGGACTGACCCCGGTGCAAATCGCGTCAGAGCGGTGAGCAGGCCCGTATCCTTATCTTCCATCAGCACTTTCAAATCGACGCCCGGAAAGCGCGACGGCACCCAAGGCAAACTCTCGACATCGACGTAACGCGATGCGAGCGCGGAGAGCGCACTGTGATTCTTAGCTGCAGGTGTGATTGTCGCCATTGAACGTCTCCTCAGATCAAGAGCCCGCGTTTCGCCAAATTTCGCATCAAATCAGTGGTGCTGTAGGTCCAGGGTGGAGCCTGGTCCGACATCGTCATCCGGTTGGTGAGGCTGCCCAGTTCGGACGCTTGTATCGTCACCAGGTCACCTTCATGATGTGTGAAGCCCATGCCCGGCGCACCACGATCGTCTTTCGGAGCGAACATGGTTCCGAGATAGAGCACCGCCCCATCGGGGTATTGGTGCGTTCGGTTGAGCATCTCGGCTACGAGATCAGCCGGATCCCGCGCGATCTCCGACATCGACGATTGGCCGGTCATGCGGAACCCATCGATGCCATCGACCGTCAAGCGCACCTCGATCTGGCGCACCGTGTCGAGCGTAAACTCGCGGTCGAAAAAGCGTATGAAAGGTCCGACGCTTGCCGATGCATTATTGTCCTTTGCCTTGGACAATAGGAGCGCCGACCGCCCTTCGAAATCGCGCAAGTTCACATCATTGCCAAGCATGGCGCCGACAATTGTACCCTTCGAAGAGACAGCGAGCACCACCTCCGGTTCGGGATTGTTCCACGTCGACCGCGGGTGTAGGCCCGCATCCATGCCATGGCCGACCGCACTCATCGGTTGAGCTTTGGTAAAGATTTCCGCATCCTCACCAATGCCGACTTCCAAATATTGCGACCAAGCACCCTGCTCGATCAGCACACGCTTGAGTTCGAGCGCCTGCGCCGAGCCGGGTTTCAAATTGCGCAGATTGCCGCCTAGTTGCTTTTCGACGGTAGCGCGGATCGCATGTGCTTTTTCCGGAGCGCCTTTCGCCTGTTCCTCAATGACGCGTTCGAGCATCGAACGCGGGAACGTCACGCCGGCGGCCTTGACGGCCTGAAGATCGATTGGCGCCAAGAGCCAGGGTTTCGAAATGTCTCGTAATGCCTCCGGGGTGTTGGCGAGAACTTCGGTCACCGAACCGATGCGTTCACCCGAGCAATTCCGCACGACAGCTGCAGGATCAGCGCTTTCGCACAGATCGCGCATCGTCGGGGCCGCCGCAGAGATGTCGAAGATGCCGCCACTGCGGATTGCAACGACCGAAGGTCCTGCGACATCCGGGCGCCAGACACGCCCGGCAAGTGCAGACGAAGTTCCGTCACTTGGCAATGTCATCGCTTCAGTTACCCGTGAACGCATTCGATCCTCCTCGCAATCGCAGGCCAGCTGCGCAACCTGACACTTATCCGCCCGGTTTGACTTCGTCCAATCTCGCACATCAACATGGCCACTGCCGCCAAATCCGATGCATGCTACGGTTACGCTCCGGGTTTGCTGCGTGATGGCATGCAATTACGACATGCTGCACACGGGAGGGAAGATGAGCAAGAGCGACTTCGCCGAACACGTTGCAGCTTCTCCGGCTGACCGTCGCTCGCAAACTTTGCGCGCCTACCACGAGTTGCGCCGCCGTATCCTGGAAAACGAGATGCCGGCGGGCGCGCAGTATCTCGAACAGACCCTCGCCGATGAGCTCGGCATGAGCCGCACCCCGGTCCGCGAAGCCCTGATCCGGCTCAGCGACGAGAGGCTCGTCGAAGTGAAGCCCCGCCATGGCGCAAGGGTGCTTCCCGTCTCCGTCTCGGACATGGGCGAAATCTACGAGTTGCTGTCGACGCTGGAGGCGATCGCAGCACAACGTGTGGCCGAGCGTGGCCTCAATTCGGGGCAACTGGCGCGTTTGGAAACGGCGGTCGCCGGCATGGATCAGTCGCTCGACCGCAATGATCTGATCGCATGGTCCACGTACGATCGAGAGTTTCACAATGCCATTGTAGAGCTTTCGGGCAACCGTCGCTTGGCCCAGGTCGTCGCCATGTTCCGCGATCAAGCACATCGTGCGCGTATGCAGACCCTGACGCTTAGGCCAAAGCCGACGCAGTCGAATCGTGACCATGCAGCCGTCGTCGCCGCAATCCGGAAGCGCGATGGCAATACTGCATACGAGATCCACCGCCGCCATCGGCAGGAAGCCGGGCGAATGTTGTTGCGGCTTCTCGCCGGGCAAAAGCCAGAGGGCTTGTGAGTGCCGGCACGAACGACCCGAGTTGCCCTGGTCTCACATCCGAAATAGCCTCGGGTTGCAGTGATGTCCGGAGATCCGAGCATATGAAACCCAAAACAGTCACTCGTTTCAGCGTCTTGTTGTTACTCGCAGCCGCATCTCCTGCGCTCGCGGATGCGATCGATGGACAATGGTGTTTCGCGAGTAGCCATCTCGAAATTCAGGGCCCGAGCATCACGACGCCCGGTGGCAACAAAATTGGCGGCGACTACAGCCGTCACGGCTTCAGATACGTCGTACCGGCCAATGAACCCGATCCGGGTAGTGAAATTGTCATGGTTTTGCACGGCGAAGAGCTGATGGAGCTCACCCGGAAAGGTGCGCCAGCGCCGGAAAAATGGCGGCGCTGCAAGCCTATCAGCTGAGGGCATAACGATGGCATACTCAGAGCAATGACGAGGCTTTTTAACCGCGACCGCGTGTCGGCTGGCGGTAAGCGGCGAATTCGGCTAGTAACCACCGATCAAATGCCCCTGGCCGTCACGCTCGCACCTCCATTCCGGTAGGTGGGCGCCATCGCCTATGCTCGAAAAGCGCTTAGCCCATGACATTTCCGACCACTCATCCGGCGCTCGCCCGCGCCCTCGCAGCGCGCGACTATTCAGTGCCGACTGCTGTTCAGCTTGCAGTACTGGAGACCGATACGGCAGGCCGGGACATGCTTGTTTCGGCGCAAACCGGTTCTGGCAAGACAGTCGCCTTCGGGCTTGCGATTGCAACCACGCTGCTTGGCACGGAAGAGCGTTTTAGCCGTGCAACGGAACCTCTCTCGCTGATCATCGCGCCGACACGAGAATTAGCTCTCCAAGTTCAGCGCGAACTCGCTTGGCTCTATGCCGACACAGGAGCCAACGTGATCTCCTGCGTCGGTGGCATGGACGCCCGGGCCGAGGCGCGTCAGCTCAACGCCGGCGCCCACATCGTCGTCGGCACACCCGGCCGGCTGCGCGATCATCTAGAGCGCAATCGTCTGAGGCTAGGCTCCCTTAAAACCATCGTTCTCGATGAGGCCGACGAGATGCTCGATCTCGGCTTCCGGGAGGATCTCGAATTCATTCTCGATGCAACGCCTGAGGAGCGCCAGACGCTGCTGTTCTCGGCGACCATGCCGCGCGAAATCGAGACGCTTGCCCGCCGCTATCAACGTGACTCGGTTCGCATCGAAACCACCCGCCGTAACGAGCAGCACGCCGATATCGAGTACCGTGCGATCCGCGTCGCGCCCGGCGATGGCGAAAACGCGGTCGTCAACGTCCTACGCTTTCACGATGCCCGGGCAGCGCTCGTCTTTTGCGCCACGCGTGAAGCCGTGAAGCGCATGCATTCTCGACTTGTCGAGCGCGGCTTCGCAGCGGTCGCATTGTCGGGCGAACTATCGCAGGCAGAACGATCGCAAGCCCTCGTTTCGCTGCGTGATGGCCGCGCGCGTGTGCTGGTCGCAACCGACGTCGCAGCACGAGGGTTGGATTTGCCAGACCTGGCACTCGTCATTCACGCCGATTTACCCAACGACGGGGAGACGCTTTTGCATCGTTCGGGCCGGACGGGCCGGGCTGGTAAGAAGGGCATGTGCATGCTCATCGTGCCGTTCAACCGCCGCCGCAAAGCCGAGGAGCTTCTCGCCAAGGCGCGGATCACCGTGATCTGGGGAGCGGCCCCAACCGCCGACGAAATTCGCGCGCGTGACCAGGAGCGTTTCCTCGCGGACACGATATTTACTGAAGCGCCGGCGGAAGCGGATCTCAGTGCGGCGCAAGCTTTACAAGCAGCGCGCACTGCCGACGAGATCGCGATCGCTCTTATTCGCATGCATCGCGCACAACTACCTGCGCCAGAAGAACTCGTCGAGGACACGGGTCCGCCTCGCCGCGAATTCGGAGCAGCACCGCGTGAGCGGTCGCAAGGTTATGTCAGCCGCTTGAGCAACAGTGATCGGGAGCGCCCAGCACAGTTCACCGATCGCAATTCGCGCCCCGCTCGCGCCAGTCGCGACGACGGGCCGCCGATGGTTTGGTTCCGCCTCAACATTGGTCGCGATCGTAACGCCGATCCGCGCTGGTTGCTGCCGCTGATTTGCCGTGCCGGCGGCGTCACCAAGAGCGAGATCGGTGCCATCCGCATCGACGACAAGGACACGCGTTTTCAGATCGTCGCTGAATTCGCCAATCAGTTCGCCGATGCGGTGCGCACCAACGAAAGCAAGGAAGGACACATCGCCCGAGAAGGTGCGGCGACTGTCAATAGCGAGCGCCCCAGGGCATCCGGCTATCGGCCGGCGAAAACCGACGCACCCGCCGATGCCACCACCCATATGAGTGCCGCCACTGGAGAGAAGCCAAAGACGCCTCGGGTGCCCAACGGCAAGACTTCGAAGATGACCGCGGATGAGCGTCCGAAAGCTCCCTGGCGCGATAATGCCATACCGAAGTCCGGCGGGTTCGTCGCCCGAACGGCGCCGTGGAATGAAAGTTTGCCCTCCAATGCGCCTCGCGAAGAGCGCGCCGCGACCCCTCGCCGGGATGGTGGAAAGCCAAAGCCGAGCGGCTACCTCGCGCGGCCAGACTCGGGCACGCGTGCGGCGCCATCCGATGCCTCATCGAACGAGCGCCATAAGACGCCGTGGCGCGACAAGGGCAAACCGAAATCAGCCGGGTTCTCAGCCCGATCCGCAACTGGTGCAAACGTTGGCAATGGCATGGTCGCGCCAACCTCCGCGCCGCGCGGCAAAAGCGCACCAGCCAGCCGGAAAGATGGTCCAGCCGGTGCCAAGACTGCTTCGAAGTACGCTCACAAAAAGAAGCATCGCGAGGCTAAACCCGGCCCGACATAGGGGTGTTTTTGCGGCCCGCCACTGATAGATGCCGGGGATAAGCACGCCGATCGTCGATGGCTATTCGCACGATGTCGTGTTTAGACTAGCGAATGGCAAAGAGTGCGGACGGCAAACTAGATCATCGTAAAACACTTCAATCAGCAGCTGCGCCGGTGTTTGGCACGGCAAATCTATCTCGCGCGTTCAAAGTTGGCTTCTTCCTGACGCCGAACTTCACGATGATGGCGTTTACTTCGGCCATCGAGCCATTGCGCCTCGCCAACCAAGTTACCGAGCGCAATCTCTACAGCTGGCGCCTCTATTCTGCAGATGGCCAACCGGTACGCGCATCCAACAACGTCGAAGTTCGCGTGGACGAAGCCTACGTCCAGGCGCGCGACTTGGGAGCAGCGATCCTGTGTGCCGGCAATGGTGTCCAATCACTCGATCATCGGGATGCGATTGCAGCGCTAAGACGCCTGTCGTCGTTTGGCACCTCGCTCGGCGCCGTTTGTACCGGCACCTATGTGTTGGCAAAAGCGGGCCTGCTCGATGGCTATCAATCGACGATCCACTGGGAAAACCAGGCGGCGTTGATGGCAGCGTTTCCGACGCTGGACGTCACCTCGGAGTTGTTCGAGATAGATCGCAACCGCTTCACCTGCGCCGGTGGCACGGCGGCGGCCGACATGATGCTATCGATCATCGGGCGCGATCACGGGCAAGCGCTCGCCACCGCGGTGACCGATCAGTTGATCCATCATCGCATCCGCGAGGCGTCGGAACGCCAGCGCATGGATTTGCGGACGCGACTCGGCGTTGCCCATCCCCGTCTGTTGGCCGTCGTCGCTCGCATGGAGGAGACGATAGAGACGCCGCTGAGTTGTACAGCACTTGCCCAGGAAGCCGGGGTTTCGCCGCGTCAGCTCGAGCGTTTGTTTGCCAAATATCTCGGCCACTCGCCAACGCGGCATTATTTGACAGTCCGTCTCGATCGAGCACGCTTTTTATTGCAGCAAACAAGCCATCCGATCCTCTCCGTCGCGATGGCCTGCGGCTTCGTTTCAGCTTCGCATTTCTCGAAAAGCTACAATGAACATTTTGGTCATACGCCGAGTACCGAGCGGCGGGCCGGCGCCCGCGACCTCAAGCCCGAAGCAGCCGCGTTGGAGATCAAGACCGCTGGCCGAAAGGCGCGTTCGCGCAAGCCGATGCCGCAGATGGGGTAGCGGCCCCGCCGGCATCGCGCCAGATCTTGAGGTGAATGACGATCGAAGGGACCTTCGCCATGAGCGATCTGCCGTCTGACGTGCCGCCAACCCCAACAGTGCGTCGAGGGCGTGAAGCCCGCAAGACGGCTCGCTTGCTGCGCGGCGCTTCGTCGATCCCCTACATCACGCGCGGCATACCGCCGATCGACCTTCTCAGCCTCGAGACCATCGAGATCATCGAAGCAAACGCCGAAACGGTCCTGCAGGAGATCGGCATCGAGTTTCGCGACTACCCAAAGGCGCATGCGCTTTTCAAAGCGGCTGGGGCCGACAGTCAAGGTAGTCGAATTCGATTTCCCAAGGGCCTCGCGCGACAACTGTGCAAGACGGCACCGGCCGCCTACACGCAACACGCCCGCAACCCGGCCCGCAACGTCGAGATCGGCGGCAAGCATACGGTGTTTGCGCCTGTCTACGGATCGCCGTTCGTGCACGATATCGATAAAGGCCGCCGCTACGGCACGATCGAAGATTTCCGCAATTTCGTAAAGCTGTCGTATACCTCGCCTTGGATGCATCATTCCGGCGGCACCGTTTGCGAGCCGGTCGACGTGCCGGTCAACAAGCGACACCTCGACATGATCTATGCGCATATGGCCTATTCTGACAAACCATTCATGGGCTCGGTGACACTGCCGGAGCGTGCCGCTGACACCGTCGCCATGTGTGAAATCTTGTTCGGCCGCGAGTTCATCCATAACCACACGGTCTGTACCAGCCTAATTAATGCCAACTCGCCGATGGTGTGGGATTCGACCATGCTCGGCGCGGCCGAAGTCTACGCGGCGAACAACCAAGCCTCGATCATCACTCCGTTCATTCTTTCTGGTGCGATGAGCCCCGTGACGGTCGCCGCCACACTTTCGCAAGTGCTCGCCGAGGTGATGACCGGCGTTGCATTCACGCAGCTCATACGCCCCGGTTCGCCGGTCATTTTCGGCACCTTCGTTTCGACCATCTCGATGCAGTCAGGTGCACCGACGTTTGGTACGCCGGAGGCTGCGCACGCAATTTTTGGTGCCGCGCAGTTGGCTCGCCGCATGAACTTGCCTTTCCGGACGGGTGGATCGTTATGCGCGTCGAAGCGGCCGGATGCGCAAGCGGCTTACGAGAGCGCCAACACGCTGATGCCGACGCTCATGGCAGGCACGAATTTCGTGCTCCACGCTGCTGGTTGGATGGAGGGCGGGCTTGCCTCATCGTACGAGAAATTCGTGATGGACTGTGACCAGCTTGGCGCGATGCATAATTTTTGCCAAGCCGTCGACATTTCCGAGAATGGCCAGGGATTGTCGGCGCTGCGTGAGGTCTCCCCCGGCGGTCATTTCCTCGGCTGCGCACACACGCAGGCGAACTTCGAGAATGCGTTCTATCGCTTCCAGCTGCACGACAACAACTCAGTGGAGCAATGGGAAGCGGAAGGCTCGCGGGAGATGCATGTCCGTGCCAATACGGCTTGGAAGAAGATGCTCGCCGATTACCAGCAGCCAACTCTCGATCAAGGTCTAGACGAAGCGCTGCAGGAATTCATCGCAGAGAAAAAAGCCTCGATGCCAGATGCCACCCATTGATGTGTCCGCTTCATCAGCCCCGATCTTTCAATCAAGATATGTGACAACGGCATAGAGAGTGGCGTTGCCCAACGACACCCACGTGGATTTGATCTGGCTACTATGCTCGATATGGACTTTTGGTAGTTCAGACCGCAGAGTAGAACGTCAGAGGGAGCGCTCACACCAATCTGGCGGCCACAACACCATGAAAATCGCTGAGTCGTTCTGGATAGATGAACGTGGAGGCGTGGAGCACGGACGCCCGAAAGCAATGTTTTCAGCCGATGGTCTTGATTGCGACGGTGTTGAAGTCCGGGGCCACGTCGAATGGGATATAGGCCTCACCTATCTGCGCATCCGTCTCCGCCCGGCGTTGACGATGCCAGCTGCCCATTGCCGCCTTTCGAGTTGGCTGCATTCCACACAAGCAACCCGCATCTTACTGTGTGTGCTGATTAGTGGAGAGTGGCAGTATGAGATATTGGGCGATACAAGGCTTGCGGCCCATCGGGTCGACGTGCTCATGGAACAGCACGGCAGCGCTAACCATGGCCACGTCAAACGTCGTATTCGATCGCTCGCGCAACCGATACGTAATCACGGATTTGCCGGCGCCTTCGACTTTTGGAAACAGCAGCGCCAAACGTGCACTGCGTCAAGTGCGCTCGCAGCGCTCGACCCATTGCTCAACTCGAGTTGGCTGCTGTTCGAACGAGCGGCCGACGATGAGTACCGCCTCGCGCGTTTTGGATCCAACAATCCGCCGTACGCAGTCAAATGGTTTGCTCGCAACGTTGGAGCGCCCATTTCAGGCATGCCAGATCCCGACTACGCCGTGCAGACGATCGATGCTTACAGACATGTGGAAATGACCGAGGAACCGTGCCTGGACGACGTCGACGCATTTGCCAGTTGGTTAACGTATGGCCGTGTACGCAGCCGCTACAGCCGGCTGATACTTCCGTTCAAATCCGACGATAAGACCTGGCTGCTGGTCGGCAAGTTGAAAGGCGCGAACTTCGATCTGATGGATTGAAACCTTCGCGTCGGCGCTAGCCGCCCAATGCGATCAACTTTGCCTTGTCGGTCAGGATGAACATGCGGCCCTGGGCAACTACGGGCGCTATGTACACCGGTCCACCCAAGTCCTGAGTCGAGACGACTTTACCTGTCGTTGCTTCGACGGCAACCAATTGCCCCTTGTTCGACGCGACCCACAGTAGACCACCGGCCAACGTCGGGCCCGACCACGTCGATGAGCCAGGCAACTTGGTGGTCCACTGGATTTTGCCTTCGCGCCGTGTGATCGCCAAGAGCTGGCCAGTCGTGTCCACGACGAACACGCTTTCCCCAGCAACCATTGGCGTTTGCGTGCCCGGCACATTGATCGACCACAGCCGCTCGCCAGTCTTTTGCTGCGTCGCAATCATGCGGCCGCCGTGACCGACTGCATAGACAACGCCGGAGTCCATCGCGGGCCTGGCAGCATCGCTCATGCTGGCAATCGCCGACGCCGAGCGTGTGCGCGCCAAACTCTCCTGCCAAACTTGTTGGCCATTGGACGCGCGGAGCGCGACGATCTCACCTGAAGGATAAGGCACGACGACAATATCGCCGTCGACCGCCGGGCTAGGGTTGGAAATGATGCTGGTTTTTTCCGGAAGACCGCGGAAACTCCACACCTCCGTACCATCGGCGCCATTTAGGCATACGAAGCGCCCTTCCGTCGTCGAAACGAACACGCGCTCAGCAGCGGCGGTGGGCGAGGAGCGGATCGGAACGCCGAGAGACTTTTCCCACAACTTTTTGCCAGAAACCGCATCGAGCGCAACCACGGTGCCGAAGCCCGTTGCGGCGTAAATCCGTCCATTGTCAGCGGCGATGCCACCGCCGTATCCTTTTTCACTTTTCTCTTTTTCAGGCGTGACATCGGATCGCCAAATGGAAGATCCACCGGTCAGCGCGAACGCGGTCACCCGTGCCGCTGCATCGAGCGTATAAACGCGGCCATCGTAGACGATTGGACTTGCGGTCAGTTTACCGGACGACGATGAGCCTGATCCGGCATCGGCCGTCCACGTTTGGCGAACCACGTTGGCCAGCGCCAGGTTTCCTGGCGCGTTGTTGGGCTGACCGCCGGGTTGCGACCAACCGTCATTAGCGCGAGCGGGCGGCAATACGATCGGCTTGTCGGCATTGGCCAGCTCGCCCGGAATTTTTTCACTCGCTTGAATGACGGCGATCCGGTTGCCGGGCAGCGGCTTTTGCTTTTCAGCAAATGGGTTGAGGTCGCCGATCTTGGGCATGCTTGGCAAACTGTCGGAGCATCCAGCCGACAGCCCCGCGACAAGACCGGCCATCACAACCGCAGCTCTACGTGCCCGGCTCGTGCAAACTAATCTCGTGTGCGCGTTGCCCATGAGGCTCCCTCGATCACAACTAATTCTTCTTCACCTCGGCCGGCTTTGCGGCCTCCGGGGTCGTCGCCGTCTCTGCTTTCGGTGCAGAAACCGGGTTTGCCTGCGCCAACTCGGCGGCAACAACCGATGCCATCAAGACTTTCACCCGCTCAAGCACCGATTGGGGTACCTTACGCTCACCCATCAACAAATCGCCGAACTTGCGTGCCTGCTCGATTTGCCCGGCCTTCAACGCTGCAACCGCCATCAACTCGCGCGCTGAAAATTTCCAGGCATTCGAGTTGTCCGTAAGATCGATGAGGCGATTCTGCATCTCGGTCCAGTCCGCCTGATCCAATCTCAACGACGCAGCTTGTAGACGAGCGAAGTCCGCGAGCATCCGATCCGTGCTTGGGCTCTTGGCTAATGCCTCATATGCAGCGACGGCTTCGGCTGTTTTGCCAGCTTTTGCAGCGGCTGCTGCGAGCCGCAGCTGCGCCAGGGTCGAATATCCGGCAGGCCCCTCCTTGGCGATTTGGTCCAAGGCCGCGCGCGCGTCATCCGGCTTGCCGCCAGCGATCAACTGAGCTGCGGCATCGTAATTGGCTCCCATGGCTTCTATTGCCTTGGCTTTTTGGGCGACATAGAATTGGTAGCCGCCGACACCCAAAATAATAGCCAGTGCCGCACCCAGGATATAGGTGCCGTAGTTCTGCCAGATCTTGTGGAGTTGCTCCCGGCGCATCTCCTCGTCGATCTCGCGGAAGATAGTGTCTTTGTTTTCGGCCATGACCTGTATGTCCGCCCTTATCTGGTGCTTATGTGACGCGCGCCCGCCGATTGTGGGGCAGCTTCGCGATCGAGCTCCAGACATAGCCATTTGCGGCCCATCCGCAATCGGAAAGGCACATTCTTTCAGGCAATTTTGCGACCTCAAGAGAGGTGATACCCGATTGATGAACGTTGTTGTTTCAAGGGAATAGGTGATCGAGCTCGCGATAATCCGGCAATTGTGTCGAGATGGAAGTTCCAGCCCGCAAAACCACGCGGTCTGACTGCGCACGCGACAAGAGCTCTGTCCAGGTACGGGCGCGCATGATGACGAGATCGGCCGTTGTACCAACTTCGATCATACCCACGCCGTCCAGCCTTAGGATGCGCGCGGGCGTTGCTGTTATGGCTTGCGGCCACTCGCCGATCGGGTGATCGAGGTGTGCAATTCGAACGGCCTCTCGAAACACTTCGAGTGCGTCGAGGTCACCATAGGCGTAAAATGGATCACGCGTATTGTCGGACGCAATTGCGACTGACACGCCGCGTGATTTCAATTCGTGGAGAAGCGTCACGCCTCGCTGCCGCGGCGTTGAGGCGTCACGCCGATCCTGCAAGTACAGGTTGCACATAGGAAGCGACACGATCGCGATGCCGGCTTTCGCGACCAGATCCATCGTCGCGGCAGCGGCGGTTTCACCTTGCGTCGCTAGAGAACAGCAATGGCCGGCCAATATCTTGCCTTCAAATCTATACTTGAGCGCGGTTTGGGCGATGGTTTGCAATGACGTCGCCGCCGGATCTAGGCTCTCATCGGCGTGGAAATCAAGATCCCAACCTTGCTCTGAAGCCAATCGAAACAGCCGATCGAGCCCGCCGGACAATGCGGGTGTCATATACGTGACTGCGCCCAGCGTGCTTCCGTGCTCCCTCACTGCGTTTGCGACATCGGCCATGTGCGCATCATCGAGCGCTAGGTCGATCGGAAACAGCGGCGAAGCATCGAGCGTGATGCGATCGACCCAGCGCGCTTTCAGCTCGGCGTAAACTGGCCAGGTGATCTTGGTCTGCTCGATTCGACTATCGAGATGTGTGCGGATCGCTTTCGTGCCGTGCGCGTATGCGCATCGCAACGCGAATTCCATGCGCGCCGCAACGTCGGCTGCCGACCAATGAGCGGCGCGATCGGCCATCACCGCCGAAAGAGCACCTTGGAACGTGCCCGTCGGGTTGCTTGCCCGCTGCAGGATATGACCCTTGTCGAGGTGTGTGTGACAATCGACAAAACTCGGCCAAATCATGGCTCGATCCAGGTCGATCACTGGCCCGGCATTTTGGATCAGGCCCGCCCCACGAATGGCCGCAATGCGCCCGTTCATGATTTCGATATCGACCTGCGCCAAGCCGTCCACATCGCCGGCAAGGCTCACGCCGTTCAGCAGGCACACTGGTACGGTTGCCCTGGCCAATGTAACGCCACGCGCTTCGATACGCCCGAATTGTTCGCGCCAGCTCAACGCTCTACAGCTCCCGCTTGATCGCACTCTCGTGCCAGCGATGTAGCAGACGATGGGAGATCCAACTCGTGACAAGAAAAATCGCGACACCGGCACCCGAAATCAGGAAGAGCGCTGCGAACATGCGTGGGATCTTCAAATTGTAGCTCGACTCCAAGATCCGGTAGGCGAGGCCTGAAGCATTGCCACCGGTGCCGGCGACGAATTCGGCGACGACTGCTCCAATGAGCGCGAGCCCCCCCGAAATCTTCAAGCCGCCGAGGAAGTAGGGCAACGCCGAGGGCAAGCGCAGGTAGCGCAGCGTCTGCCAGCGCGAAGCTCCGTAGAGCCGGAATAGATCGACCAGATTGTGATCCGCCGAACTCAGCCCGAGTATGGTGTTCGACAGGATCGGGAAAAACGCGACGATCCAGGCGCAGACAAGCAGCGACAAGTTGATGTCGCCGATCCAGATGATGATCAACGGTGCGATGGCCACAATCGGTGTTACCTGCAGCACGACGGCGTAGGGGAACAACGATAGCTCTAGCCACTTCGACTGGGTGAAAACGATGGCGAGGGTTACACCGACAATCACCGCCGCCAGAAGCGCGGCAAACGTTATGCGCAGCGTAATCCACAGCGACGTCGATAGTGTGCCCCAGTCGGCGATGAGTGTTTGGCCGATCAACACCGGACCAGGCAAAATGTAATGCGGTATCTCACGCACCCGCACGAGCACTTCCCAACCGGCGAGCGCCAGGATCCCAATGACAATTGGCGCGATTATGCCGGGCCATGAACCGCTAGCGATCCCAAGTATGCGCTGCTCAGTGTCCATGATCGGGCGTGCGTCGGCATCGGTGCCGTCACGCGTGGAGCCCGGAGAGGGGTTTTCCGAGGCTAGCGTCATGAGATGATCGCCTTCTTCAAGGTCTCGGAGGCGATGCGACACAACTGTGCATACTCGGGAGAGGTTCGGAACAGATCGTCGCGCGGGTAAGGCGAGGTAACCTTCAGGTCAGCCATGATGCGGCCGGGCCTCGCCGCCATTACGAAGATGCGCTGCGACAAGTACGCGCTCTCGAACACCGAGTGCGTGACGAAGACCGCGGTAAATTTACGCTCCCACCATAGTGCCAGCAGGTCATCATTGAGTTTGTGCCGGGTGATTTCGTCGAGCGCAGCGAAAGGCTCGTCCATCAAGAGAATGCGCGGCTTGGTAACGAGCGCGCGAGCAATCGATACGCGCATCCGCATGCCACCGGACAGCTCGCGTGGATAGGATTTTTCAAAACCGGCCAAACCCACGAGCCGAAGCATTTCTGCCGAGATCGCTTCAGCTTCATTGCGCGTCATTCCCCGCAACTTCAGTGGCATCATGACGTTGCCGAGTGCGGTCGCCCACGGCATCAACGTCGCTTCCTGAAAGATGAAGCCGAGATCGGGCTTGTGCGCGTCACTCCAAACGATTTCACCGGCGCTTGGTGCCGCGAGCCCCGCGATCATGCGTAACAGGGTCGACTTACCACAGCCGGATGGGCCAAGCAGGCTGACGAACTCGCCCTCGCGCAACGCCAGATCAACTTCGCGAACCGCCAGCGTGCCGTTGGCGAACTTTTTGGACACGCGCCGCACCGTCAAAAGAGTGCGCTCGCGTGGCATTGCCGCTGCCGCGATCTCATTCGTATTCGTAGCGGCAAGCACGGTCAGAGCCCGGCACCTTTGTTGATGAACTCGAGGCTGTAGGCTTTCTTGATGTCGACGCCAGCAGGGAAAACGCCGGTTGCAGTCATCGTTTCGTAGAATGACTTCCAGCGCGCGTCTGTCATCGCCCCGATACCAAGTTTCAGGCTGTCTCCAGAGTGCACGATGCCGCGCTCGTTCATCACCTTCAGCGCGTAGGCGAGCTTCTCGTCGTCCATCTCGGGATTGTCTTTCTTGATTGCAGCGTTCGCCGCGAGTATCCCCTCGCCACCCTTGATGTACTGCGCCCAACCCTCGATGGACGCGGTCACGAACCGCTGCACCATGTCCTTCTTCTCGGCAACCATCTTGTTCGAGATGTTGATCGTGGTGTTGTAGTTGTCGAAGCCAGCGTCAGCGATCAGATGCACGACTGGGTTCACGCCACCCTTCTGGATCGCGAACGGTTCCGACGATACGAACCCCTGCTGCGATACGTTCTTGTCCGCCAAGAAAGGCGCCATGTTGAACGTATAGGGGCGCGCCTGCTCGTCGGTGTAGCCGAACTTGGCCTTCAGGAACGGCCAGAAGCTATTGCGGCCGCCAGCGCCGACCAAGATCGGCTTGCCCTTCAGCGCTTCAAAGCTGTCGTGACCGACGCCTGGATGCGAGATGATGACCTGCGGGTCCTTCTGGAAAATCGAGGCGATGCACATGAAGGGAAGGTTTTCGCGCGCATAGTTGATCGCCTCGAACGAGTTCGACATCACCATGTCGACGCGGCCACCAAGAAGAAGCTGCGCGGGATTTTGCTGGGGCCCACCCATGCGGATATCCGCCTCGATCCCGTGCTTCTTGTAGATCCCATTGGCCACCGCCAGATAGAATCCGCCGTGCTCCGCTTGCGCGCGCCAGTTAGTCTGATAACTGACCTTATCGAGACCTTGCGCATTCGACTGCCTCACGAGGCCCGGCATCGCAATGGCAGAGCCAGCCCCGGCAAGTACGCTACGGCGAGATGGCTTTGAAAAAATCTGGATCATGGGTTTGGCTCCTCGATTGCGCCAACCGGTTGCCCATCTCCCGGTTCGCGCCTGTAAATGGCTGACATATGTAAACGGTCAAAGCGAAATCGGCAAAGAACGTCCACATGATTGTCGCGGCCATGCTGTGATTTTACGTCATGCTGTGGCAATTGGCGTGGGCGATATCAAGGCAGTATACGCCTTTAATTTGAGCACATGGATCGCTATGGCCGAGCGCCACACCGAGCGATAGTGTGGGCTGATCCACTTCCAAATTGCTGTCAGGAGCGAAACCAATGAGCACGGCGCACCCAGCCGCCAAAGTGACCGGCCGTAGCAGTTACGACATCGTGGCGCTGATGGCCGATCTCGGTGATGTACCCGTGATGACCGATCCCACGACGGTCAGGCGGCGATCACGCGACTACTTCTGGTACAGCCCGATCCTGAACGCTCAATTGCACGGGCTGTCGGCCGATATCGTCGCCATGCCACGCAACGAGGCGGACGTCATCCGCGTTGCGGGCGCCTGCGCACGCCATCGCATACCGTTAACGCCACGCGGGGCCGCCACCGGTAACTATGGACAAGCTGTGCCGTTGAAAGGTGGCGTGCTGCTCGACCTATCGAACATGACGCGAATCCTGTGGCAAAAGCCTGGTGCATTCCGCGCCGAGTCCGGTGCCAAGATGATCGACATCGATAACGAATTCCAAGGCCAAGGTTGGGAGCTGCGCATGCATCCGTCAACCAAGCGGATGGCGACGATTGGCGGTTTTGTCGCCGGTGGCTCGGGCGGTATCGGCTCGATCAATTATGGCGGCTTACGCGAGCCAGGCAACATCCTTGCGGCCCGCGTGGTGACGCTTGAAGAACAGCCGCGCGTAATCGAGCTACGCGGCGATGCAGCGCAAAAAGTCAACCGCGCTTACGGCACCACGGGCATCATCACCGAGATCGAGATGCCGCTCGCTCCGAGCTGGCCGTGGATCGACGTCATCATCGCGTTCCCTGATTTCTACGAGGCAGTCCAGGTCGGACACGAACTGGCGCTGGCCGATGGCATCGTGAAGAAGCTCGCGACACCGATGATGTGGCCGCTGCCCTCATACTTCCCAGGCATCAAGGCGCAGTGCCCGGAAGGACAACACATACTTGTCTGCATGATCGCGGAAGGAGCCATGGAGAGCTTCAAGATGCTGCTAGGCGGGCGAGGCCAAATCACGCTCGAACGGCCGACCGATGAGACGCCAACCAAGACCCCGCTTTACGAATACACCTGGAACCACACGACGTTGCAGGTGCTCAAGTCGGATCGAACGGTCACTTATCTGCAATGCCTGTATCCGCATGACCGCGTGCTCGATTCGGTAAAGCAGATGGCCGGGATGTTTCCCGATGAAGTGCTCCCGCATCTCGAGTTCATCCGGTTCGCCGGCAAGGTCACCTGCAGCGCCCTGCCTGTCGTGCGTTTCACGACGGCGAGCCGCCTCAACGAGATCATCGCCCTGCACGAGAGCCACGGCGTGATGATCGCCAACCCTCACGTCTACACGCTCGAAGACGGCAGCAGGCACAAGCGAGCCGACGCCGATCAAGCGGGCTTCAAACGCGAGATCGATCCTTATGGGCTACTCAACCCCGGCAAAATGCGCAGCTATGTCCCCGCGCGAAGTTGAAGATGCGCGTTCTTTACATCTACTGCCATCCACTGCCGGAAAGCTTCCACGCGAGCATTCTAGAGGGTGCGCTTGCCGGCTTGAAACGCGCCGGACACGAGGTCGACCTGCTCGATCTTTATGCCGAGGGTTTCGATCCGGTTTTGAGCGCGCAGGGTCGGCGCACCTACCACGACACAACTCGCAACCGAGCCGGGCTCGAAGCGCATATCGAGCGCTTGCAAGTCTGCGAAGCCATCGTTTTGCAGTTCCCGACTTGGTGCTTCGGAATGCCAGCGATGCTGAAAGGTTACTTCGATCGCATCCTGATGCCCGGTGTTTCGATCGACCTCTCTGATCCTGCGAAAGTAAAAGTTCTGCTCGGCAACATCACGAAAATTGCCGGCATATCGACTTATGGCCGGCCGCGCTGGATGGCGCTCTACATGGGTGATCCGTCACGCACGATGGTCAAGCGCTATTTGAAGCGGCTGACGGGGGGCACGGCCCGCGCCGAATACCACGCGCTCTATCACATGAACATTGCGACGAGCGCTCATCGCCGTGCGTTCATCGCCAATGTGGGCCGAGCGATGGAACGTTTCTGAGGCCGACTACTTCATGCCCGTCTTAACGGTGCGATTATTGACCGCATTCGGCTTCAATAAATCCCTCGACGATTCAAACAGCTGATCCACATCGACCGCGCCACCCTTGAACTCCTGCGCCCACATCAGCCGAGCAATCTGCTGGGTCGGGCGCAGTTTCATCGGTGGCATGGAGCCGGCCTGGTCAAGCATTTCCAGCGTCTTCGAAACATCGGGATGAATCATGTGCGACAACGCCGGATCATCAGGAGACGCCGATGTCGTCATGTATGGAGCAACAGGGAACGGCCGGTAGGATAATTCGTCCGGATGCTCGTCATCGAACTCAGGCGCTTTAACCCAGCCGCTCCCCAAGCCGATACGGCCACCGTCGGTCAAGCTCGATGTGGGATCGGGAGCGAGCGCGGCCAGACGCGGTGTCGCCGGCGGCGCCGTGGCCGCACCTTTTGGCTCAGTGCCGGTCAAGCTCGGAAGCTGGACACCCACTGCCGGGCGCACGGCAGGCCTCGGGCCCGCGATCAACTGAGGCTCGAAGCTGGCAAGCGCCGCAAGCTGGGCGAGCTTGGCACGCTCATCATTGGTCGGCCTCGTCGAAAGTTGCGACGGCCGATCGACCACGCGCGGCTCGACGGCCAAGCGCGCAGGAGGCGCTGCCACTTGTTTTGGTTCAGGCGCCAGCGCTGCGACGACTTGCGGGGCTTGGGCTGGCGATGGCGCTGGCTTTACGGCAACCGGAGGACTTGCAGCTGGCGTTGGCGCCGCCGGCCATTTCGGCATCATGGATGCGATCTGGACGCCAGTACCTGCCGGGCGATTGCGATGATCGTGGAACTCGGCCACCTGGACCGCCAGTTCGCGATGACGCGCCTGCGCGACCTGCACGTCTTCTTTTGTTATCGGTCCGCCATCAGATGGCTGATGCTGTGATTTGCCGTTGGGGAACAGCAGTGCCAGCTCATACCGGGGCAGGCGTGGCCAGTGCCGTACGCGGTCGGTATCGAGATGCACGAAAGGGATTGCCGATGTCGGGTAATAACCGACGCCGCCGCGCTCGCGCACCAAACCTGAATAGCGGAGACGCTTCAACGGCACGTCAGGAAAGTGAACGTCGGCCGCCTTGCCCAGGATATGGCGGCTTTCGCTCGCCTGTCCGCCGACGGTCTTGCGCAGCATGTCGTTGGTGCCGCGCGAACGAAATCCCGAGATGATGTGGATCGGTTCTTTCGAGCCAAGCTCGGTATGGACTTCCCAAAGCAGATCGACGAGCGCTGGGTCCATCTTGGTCGGCTCGTTCTGCCGCCAGTCACGCAAGGCCCAATTGACCTTCTCCATCGCGTCCGCGACGTAGCGTCCATCCTGCTTGTAGAGGACGGTGATCGTTTCCTTGGTGTGAATGTTGTAGAGGGAGATCGTACGTGAACGGTCGGAATTCGCGATCAGGGTGTGGGCCCCGATGACTGCGCAAAACGCAAGCACCGCGACGCCGGCAAGCTGCCGTCGTTTCCGCGTGAGCAAAGCCAAACCCTTTCCCAACAACGCCGTACTCGAGTGCTGAGTACGCAACCCCTTGCAACGCCCCGTGACCGACGGTCTGGATACCGATCGGATGCGGAGACAGTATAGTTAACTGTCCCGCATTAAGGTTTGGTAACCCGACAAGATGGGCGCAGTAGGGCAGACGCCGGGCAAAACAAGGGCAACGGGCAATTCGAGCCGATCGCAGCGGTTACTCGAGCACGATTAGGTGGTTGGGCAACCGGACAGGTTCGGCCGAACTGGGAGGGAAGTGCAACGCAAGCTTCGCGCCGATCGCATCGATGGCGGCGATAAACCCGTCCACCGCTCGATTGTCCCCTAGCGCGCTCGTAAGTGTGTCGACAATGGCCTGCCACTCGGCATCCGGGACCTTTTTGTGAATGCCCGCGTCCGCCAGAACTTCCGCATACCGCTCGGCCACGGACACGAACAAGAGAACACCTGTTCGCCCCTCGGTGGTGTGCAGATTTTGCGCGAGGAACTGTTCGACGGCACGGCGATGCGCCCGCAAGCGCTTGGTCGAGGGCGGCACGAGTGCATATCGGATCGGACGGAACATCAATATCGCCAACAACACGGCAAAGGTGACGAGTTGCATCAGCCAAATCGTGTGCACCGTCATCCAGGTGAAGTGGATGAACGGCCACGGCACCAGCAACGCGATGAATGCAGCCCACATGAACGGCACATAGAGATATTCGGAACTGCTGGCCGCGATCACAGCGACGATCTCGCCGGATGTTTTTTCCTCAGCTTGCGAAATGGCGGAAGCAATTTGCTTCTGTCCGGCTTCATCGACGAGTGCCATCGTTCGAACCTCTACCAACTGCCTGACGAGCCGCCGCCGCCGAAATCACCGCCGCCACCGGAGAAGCCACCACCACCGCCACCGGACGAGCCTCCGCTCCAGCCTCCGGAACCGCCCCAACCGCCGGGAACGACAACATTGCCGCCCCGCCGGCCCCTTGATCGCGCACTCGCCGGCAGTTGCTTTGCCTGGTGCGACTGCGCCCACATGACGAACGCTATGACCGCAATCCAAAACAATAGGAACGTCAACGGCCCGATTTCGATGTCGCGGCTCGTGTCGCGTTTGCGGATGCTTTGCGCCCGCCGTTTTACTTCCTCGGCATCTCCGAGCAGAGTGTCCGTGACGTCACGCACACCGGCCTTTATGCCGGCTGGAAAATCGCCGCGCCGGAACGCTGGCAATATCGCGTTGTCGATGATGATCTTGGTCATCGTATCGGTGAGAATCGGCTCGAGCCCGCGGCCTACCTCGATCCTGACCTTGCGATCGTTCGGCGCGACGATGAGCAACGCGCCATTGTTCGTCCCGGCCTGGCCGATCTTCCAGAAACGGCCGAGCTGATAGCCATAGTCCTCGATCGGGTAGCCCTGCAAAGATTTCACGGTAACGACGACGAGCTGGTCGGTCGACTTGGCGTCGAGGGCCTTGAGCGTTGTTTCAATTTCCGCGCGATCGTATGCGGAAAGTATGTTCGCCTCATCGACGATGCGGCCTGTCAGCGCCGGGAAGTTGGGCGTAGCGGCGAGGCCGTGTTCGTTGAACACTGCAAGCAGAAGAATTGCCGCCACAATTATTCGCAGGCAGGCCAACCCGAAGGCGTGCCGGGCATCGCTGGCAGTCCAGGCGGCAGCTGTGCGCACCTGTCCCATTGGTTTATCCTCGTAGGGGTCGCAGCTCGGGCGTCAAGGCTTCTTCGGCGGGGTGCCAAAATCGACCCTCGGGGCTTTCTGCTCTTCGGCTGGAATGTCGAACGAGGCCATTTCCTTCTTGCCGCCGTACATCGCCCACTTCCACAAGCGGCCGGGGAATGTGACCAATTCCGTATTGTATCGCTGCACTGCCGAGATGAAGTCGCGCCGGGCGATGGCGGTTCGGTTCTCGGTGCCTTCGAGCTGATTCTGCAGCGCCAGGAAGTTAGCGCCCGACTTGATGTCCGGATAGCGCTCCGACACCACCAGCAGTTGACGCAGCGCGCCACCCAGGGTGTTTTGCGCATCTTGAAATCGTTTCATTGCTTCAGGGTTGGTCAGGATGTCGGGCGGGATCTGCACGCTGGTCGCCCTTGAGCGTGCTTCGGTCACCTGGGTTAGCACTGCCCTCTCCTGCTCGGCGAAACCCTTGACCGTATTGACGAGGTTCTCGACCAAGTCGTTGCGGCGCTTGTATTGGTTGAGCACTTCCGACCAAGCTGCCTTCGCGGACTCCTCGTAAGTGGGGATATTGTTGACACCGCAACCGCCCAGCAACGCCGCTACCATTATCACCAGCATCACGGCTGGTAGCCGCACAGTTCGCGTCATGGGAAATCCCTCCACTGATCAACCCGTCTCCAGTATCGCGTGCGCGAACAGATCGCAAGCACGGCCGGTATGCAATTGATTTGCATCAGGCCGCATCCCTCTTGGCGCGAAAGTATTGATCGGTCAGCACGGCTATGAACAGCAACGCGAAGCCGGCAAAATCAGTTGCGCTCGGCCGATCCTGCAAGATCACCATTGCGCTGGCGACGCCAAATACTGGCACCAATAAAGTACCTAGGCTTGCCGTCGATGACGACACGTGCCGTATCAGGCCGAACCAAAGCACGTAGGCAACTGCCTGCGGGAAAACCGCATGATACGCAAAGGCCATCGCGATTGTCGGCTGCGAAAGATCGAGGTGGGGGACTTCGAACAGCAGCATACCTATTGCGCATACAAACGTCGCCACCACCACTTGCCACGTCGTGACCGCCATCGGATCTGCCAGTATCGGATACTTCTTCAAGTACACCGTGCCCGCCGCCCAACTGATCGCTGCTCCCAACACATAGACAAGTCCGAGCGGCAGCTCCCCCGACTGGATTTGCGGCCAAAACGATTGCGACAGGATCGCCAGCCCCAACGCGCCGATGGCGAGCGACAAAGCCCGCAACCGATCGATCCGATCACGCAGGACAAGCCAGCCAAAGAGCGTCGCCCAAAATGGCATCGTGAATGTCAGTATCGCTGCGCGCGAGGTCGGCATCGATAGCTGCGCAAACACCGCAAAGATATTGAACCCGGCGACATTGAGCAGCCCGGCAACGATAACGTGACGCCAACCCGCGCGCGGAATTGCGAATGACTGCCGCGATGCCACGGTGAAGACCGCCAAGACCGCAGCACCACACGCGAGACCGGCGGCGCGTAGGGCCCACGGCGATGCGGCGGTCAGAATGATCTTTACAGCCGGCCAGTTCAGACCCCAGAACAGGGCCGCGAGCCACATCCGCCACATGAATTGTGCCGCCCCTTGGACTATTCGGCGATCGTGACGCCGCGAAAACCGGTTGCGACTACGTATAGCTCCGCGCTATCGGCGCGGCTGGCGGGCGGCTTTACATGCTTCACGGTGGTAAAATCGCGCTTCAGCTGATTGAGCAACTCGCGCTCCGTCCCACCCTGCAGAACCTTTGCGACGAAGACGCCACCAGCCGCGAGAACTTCAGCAGCAAACGCACCGGCTGCCTCGGCAAGCCCCATGATGCGCATGTGATCCGTTCGCGTATGCCCGCTGGATGGGGCCGCCATATCGGTCAGTAAGACATCGGCCTTCCCCCCACGAAGAAGCGACACGAGCTGCCCCGGCGCTTCATCGGCCATGAAATCCATGTGTAGGATCACGACACCCGGAATGGCCTCCATCTCGCTGATATCGATAGCGATCACTTGCCCCTGCTCGCCCAGCGCTTCCGTCGATCGAACGCGATCGGCCGCCAGTTGCGACCACCCACCCGGCGCCGCACCGAGATCTATCACGCGATGCCCTGGCTTCAGAAAGTTCAGTTTGTCGTCCAGCTCCATGAGCTTGTATGCAGCCCTGGACCGCCAGCCTTCACGCTTGGCGGCGGCTACATAGGGGTCGTTCAGCTGCCGCTCCAACCAGCGCCGGGACGCTAACGTTCGCTTCTTCGTCGATTTGACGCGGATCTTAAGCTGACGCATCCCGATTTCCGGACCGCCACCACCGTGCTTCGATATCTTCGCCATCGATTTGCTTGTTCCTAGCGCGCAGACAGATGGTTGCTCTGGCCGCGATGATGTCCATCTTCACTCATCAGCGTCGCAAGAATTCCTTCTCGCAAACCCCGATCCGCAACACGCAGACGATCGGTTGGCCAAAACCGAACCAGCGCTTCCAGGATCGCGCAACCGGCCAAAACGAGATCGGCCCGTTCGCGGCCGACGCACGGCTCGGCGATCCGCTGATCGTAGGTCTTCGCGACGAGGTCATAGCTGACACGCCGCATGTCCTCGGTTGCCAGCCACAAACCGTCTACACGAGACCGGTCATAACGCGGTAAACCCAACTTGATGCCGGCGAGTGTCGTTACCGTTCCCGAGGTTCCCAACAGATGCGCCTTCTCATTCTTAAGCCTGGGGCCAAAGCCGTGTTCGGCTTCGAATGGCGCAATCAAGCCTGAGACTTCGGCGACCATCGCTTCGAACGCAGTCGCGTCGACGCTGCGGCCATCGTAGCGGTCGGCAAGGTTGACGACACCCACCGGCAGTGACGTCCAGGCTGCAATACACGCATGAGCTTCCTGCCGATTTGGCGTGCCGCGCTGCCACTGTCCCTTACGCAAGTTGAGATCGAGCCATATCAGCTCGGTCGAACCACCACCGATGTCGAACACCAAAGCCAAATCGGAGTTCGTGTCGAGCAGTGACGCACAGCCCGACACGGCGAGTTTGGCTTCCTCCTCGCGCGACAGCAACTCGATGCCGAGACCGATGTCGCGCTGAATGCGTGAGAGAAAGTCGCCCCCGTTGACAGCGACGCGGCAAGCTTCGGTGGCAACCAAACGGGACCTGCTCACGCCATGCCGCGCAATTTTTGATGCGCACACCCGAAGTGCATCCGCCGTGCGGTCCATTGCGCCAGCCGACAGCCTTCCGCTGGCACCAATGCCTTCGCCCAACCGGATGATACGAGAGAACGCGTCAACGACCAAGAAACCACGCCGCGAAGGCCTGGCGACCAAGAGCCGGCAATTGTTGGTCCCCAGATCCAGCGCCGCATATGTAGCAGTGTTACCGCTGGAGTAGCCACGGTGAGAGTAGGATTTTCGGTTACTGAGCTCGCGGCTTATCCCGCCTCCGAACGTCGAGGCTGATTCTGCCGTGGCCTTTAGAGCCTTCGCTCCGCCCGGATTGTCGTCGTCGCCTGCTCCCTGCACATCCATCCCCAGTGCCTGGCGCGAGATCCACGTTCAGCCTTATGCTGGCTTGTGAAAACTCCGTCTTCAGGCGTCGTCCTGGTTTCATCTTGCACCTATAGTAACAGCTTGTAGCCGATGGACAAGGAAGCATGCTGGAAATGCAGTACAATACACGGGCTGATCACTGGATTGTTCGCCTGCGGCGTATGTCAATTGGTGCGATAGCTACCGCTGGATTGGCGTGTGCAATTTTCGCACCTGCGCGCGCACAAACTTCAGTCGAAATGCTCCTGCGCGCGTACCCCGACCATCTGTCAGCGATCGACGGCAACGAACTCGTCTGGAAAGACGGGACGCGGATGAAGATCGATGATGGGCACGGCGCCAAGTCCTTTGAGCAGTGGCTGGCCCAACCCGATCTGAAGGACATGTTGGCAATCGCATATCCGGCCGGACAGTTATCAAAACCGCCTCAGCTGCGGAGCGATCCCGGCCGCGCGCGGAATGCAGCTTTCTTTGCCAAAATGTACGGCGACTGCACAAAAGGTGACGTGTCGCAAAATCTGATCGAGATCGTGTGGCTCCCGAATAAAGCCGGGCAAAGACTGCGTGTCTCGAAACTCAACGGCGTCGCGGAGAAACTGACTTCGATCAGCAGAGCCCTCGACAATTTGCCAGCCGGTTTCGACATCTACCTCAAGCCATCGGAAGGCACGTACGTGTGCCGCCCGATCGCGGGAACGACACAGCAAAGCGCCCATGGCTACGGTATCGCCATCGATATCGCGACTAAGCATTCGGATTATTGGCGTTGGAGCAAAGGAGGCGCGTCAGCTTACCAAAACAAGATCCCGAACGAGATCGTGAAAATCTTCGAGGACCATGGCTTCATCTGGGGCGGCAAATGGTGGCACTACGACACCATGCACTTCGAGTATCGACCGGAGCTGCTCGGCGTTACTCAGGTGAGATAGACATTCGTAGAGCGTCTCAGATGTGATGTTGGATGGTTGTGCCTGCCGGCAGGTGTGGGTTCACCTCAGATTCAACCTTCAATCACGCGAACTCATTGCGCAATGCCGTTTCGCCGCGCTCGAGCCGGGCTAGGTTGTCGAGCAGCACGTCGATCACGTTCTCCTCATAGGCACGCGTCTCGCCGCCGGTGTGCGGCGTGATGACGACGTTCGGCATGGTCCACAGCGGCGATGATGCGGAAAGCGGTTCCTCGACCGTCACGTCGATGCCCGCCGATGCGAGGCGGCCCGATTGCAGGGCTGTGATCAGTGCTGGCTCGTCGACCACAGCGCCGCGCGCGACGTTGATCAGCATCGCGCCCGGCTTCATCGCGGCGAAGGCCGCCGCATTGATCATGTTAGTCGTCTGCGGGGTGATCGGACAGGTGAGCACCACGATATCGGCGCGTGGCAACACCTTCGGCAGGTCATTGTCGGCGAACACTTCGTCAGCGCCGACCGTACCTTTCGCCGGATCGCGCCGCGTGCCAATGACATGCATATCGAACGCCTTTGCGATCCGCGCGAGCTTACCGCCGATGCCGCCCATGCCGACGATCAACATTGTCTTGCCCGCCAACTCGTCCTCGCGCTTTGCGGGGTCGCCGATCATGCCGCGCCAGAGTTTCTTGTGCTGGTGATCGCGGGCCATATGCAGCTGCCGCGTGATGCTGAGGATGAGCGCGATCGCGTGTTCCGCAACCGCTTGCGCATTGACGCCCTGCGCGCTCGCGAGCCGGACGCCGGCCTTGCGGAAAGCCGCAACATCGTACTGGTTCATGCCGGCGCTGATCGACTGCACAAATGCGAGTTTCGGTGCCTCGGCCAGCCACTCGTTACGCCACATCATCGAGACGCTGACGATGTTGGCCTCGCTGATCCGAACCAGCACCTCGTCCGGACTGCGCGCCTCGAGATACTTCAGGCCGGCGTTGCGCGCCTTGAGCGCGTCGCCGAGCCGGTAGGCGGCGTGAGCGAAAAGCACGACCGTCTCGGCGCGTGCGGGAAGCGTGCGTGTGCTCATGAATTTGGCCCTGTTCGGTTGATGCGAGGCGACTGTAGCGTCACGCGCTCAAGCAGCCAATGCCACGCACGAAAACGCCACCCGCGCCTGCGTCGGCACGCCGAAGCGCGCGGTGTGCCGGGCCGGCAAGCCGCCTGGGAAGTGCTTGACGTATTCCTCGTTACACGCGGCGTAGTCCGCCGGATCGGTGATCAACATCGCGACTTGCACCACGCGGTCGAGGCTACTGCCGGCATCGGCCAGGATCTTCGCGATATGAGCTAGCGCATTGCGCACTTCTTCCTGCGGAGTGCCGCCGCGATGAACCCCGAGCGCTGGATCGTGCGGCGCACTGTGACCCGAGACGAAGATGAGCCCGCCAGCCTTTGTCGCCCGGCTGAACGGCCGTTGTGAGCCCGGCTCCGGTTGGTCGATGAACTCGATCATGCGGAGATCTCCTGAAGGCGGTAAGCGCGGGGCGCTAGATCGCTATGCGTCATTGCCTGACATATTCGCTTTTCGATAGCGCCGCCGGCATAGTACGGTTCGGGAAAAGCCGAGCAACGCCACAGAAGGTTGGACCCCCATGAATCTACATCGCATGCTGCTTGAGCGAAAGGCCGCTGGCCGTCCGGTCACCGTTGGCATTATCGGCGCTGGTAAGTTCGGCACGATGTTTCTGTCGCAAGCGCGCAAGACCGATGGCATTCACATCGCCGGTGTCGCCGATCTCAACATGGAGCGCGCGCGCGCGCAGTTGAAACTCGGTTGCTGGCCGCAGGAGCAGTACGCGGCGAAGTCGATCGACGACGCGCTCAAGAGCGGCACGACCGTAATCACCGATAAGGCCGACGGCCTGATCACCCATCCAGCGGTCGAAGTCATTATCGAGGCGACCGGCGATCCAGGCGCGGGCATCCGTTTCGCCCTGAAGGCGATCGAGAACGGCAAGCACGTCATCATGGTCAACGTCGAGGCCGATGCCGTGGCCGGACCGCTGCTCGCCCGCAAGGCCAAGGCCGCCGGCGTCGTTTATTCGCTCGCCTGGGGCGACCAACCGGCACTAATAGCAGATCACGTGGATTGGGCTCGCGCGGCCGGCTTCAAGGTCGTCGCGGCGGGTAAGGGCACGCGCTATCATCCGACCTATCATCAATCGACACCGGATACCGTCTGGGACATCCTCGACAAATACATGAAGATCCGCGACCGCCAGTCGATCAACCCAAAGATGTTCAATTCTTTCGTCGACGGCACCAAATCCGGTATCGAAATGACGGCGGTTTGCAACGCGACGGGGTTGCATTCGCAAACCGAAGGGCTGTCGTTCCCGCCAGCCACACGATTCGAACATGCCGAAATCTGCAAACCGAAGGTCGATGGCGGCGTGTTGGAAAAGGCCGGCGTCACCGAAGTCACGTCGTCGGTTTATCGCGATGGTTCCGACGTGCCGAACAGTCTTGTGATGGGCACCTACGTCGTGTTCGAAGCGGCCAGCGCCTACGGTGAGGAATGTTTCCGTGAATACAGCATGCTGCAAGACGCCAGCGGTAAATATGCCTGTCTCTACCGCCCGATCCACATGATCGGCCTCGAGCTCGGCATTTCAGTTGCTTCGGCCGCTCTCCGTAAGGAGCCGACCGGTGCGCCGGTCTGCTTCAATTCCGACGTCATCGCCACAGCGAAGCGTCCCCTCAAGACCGGTGAGATGCTGGACGGCGAAGGCGGCTTCTGTGTTTGGGGAAAACAAACGCCCGCAACTCAGTCGTTAAAAGAAGGCTATCTGCCGCTCGGCCTCGCTCACAACGTGAAGCTGAAGCGTGATATTGCCACCGGCGAGCGCCTCAAATGGTCCGATGTCGCTTATGATCCGAAAGATCTCGCCGTAACGGTGCGCCGCGAAATGGAAGAGACGTTTCGCGGGTGAATGGGGCTTGCTGAATTCGGAGAAGGCATGAAACTCAAGGGCAAGGTTGCCTGGGTCACAGGCGCGGGCAGCGGGATCGGCGAGGCAGCAGCTTTAGCACTCGCGTCCGAGGGAGCAGAGATCGTGCTCACCGGACGCACAAAGAGCAAGCTGGCGGGCGTCGCCGAGGCAATCAGGACGACCGGCGGCACGGCACACGTGCAGCCCGCCGACGTGACGAACGCTGTGCAAGTGCAGGCGGTTGCCGATTTCATCAAGTCTGCAAAGGGCCGGATCGACATACTCGTCAACAATGCGGGCCTTAACATCCGCGACCGGTCCTGGGACAAACTGACCGCTGCTGGCGTCGACGAAGTGGTGAGCGGTAATCTCGCCAGTGCATTCTATTGTGCGCTTGCCGTGTTGCCGGTGATGCGGGCGCAGAAGGATGGCATCATCATTCATACCGCATCTTGGTCCGGACGGTTCGTCAGTCCGCTATCCGGTGTAGCCTACACGGCCGCCAAGCACGGCGTCGTCGCCATGAGCCACAGTTTGAACCTCGAAGAGTGTGTAAACGGCATCCGCTCGACGGTGTTCTGCCCAGGCGAAGTTGCGACATCGATCCTCGATGAGCGACCGAACCCGCCTGCCGCGGAGGATCGCGCGCGCATGATCCAACCAACGGACTGCGGCGATCTCATTTGCTACATCGCCTGTCTGCCTCAGCATCTCTGCATGAATGAGGTGCTGCTCAGCCCAACCTGGAATCGCGGCTACGTCGCCCTGCGCCAGCGCCACTTGAGCTAGTGCTACTCCCGGTGGCTGCTCGACCGCCACCGATGCAGATCCGTCGGCGCGCAGCCTACGCTTCCTTGAATGCCTCCTCGCGCGTCTTGCCGAAGGCGGGCAGAAGCACGAGTACGAGTAAACACGCGGCTAGCATCAGCATCGTGGCGCTGATTGGCCGGGTGACGAGCACGGTCGCATCACCTTTCGCGATGAGCAACGCGCGACGCAGATATTCCTCCATCATCGGCCCGAGAATAAATCCAAGCAGCATCGGTGCCGGCTCGCAGTCGAGCTTCTTGAATACGTATCCGAGCCCACCAAACACCACCATCAGGTAAACGTCGAATACCGTGTTCGACAGTGAAAACACGCCGATCGAACAGAACACCAGGATCATCGGATAAAGCAGGTGATAGGGCACCGAGATCATCTTCACCCAAATGCCGATCAACGGCAGATTGAGGACCAGCAACATCAGATTGCCGACCCACATCGAGGCGATCAGCCCCCAAAATAGCGACGGCTGCTCGGTCATCACGGCTGGTCCAGGCTGGATGCCCTGAATCATCATTGCGCCGATCATCAAGGCCATCACCGGATTTGCCGGAATGCCAAGCGTCAGCATCGGGATGAACGACATTTGCGCACCGGCGTTGTTGGCCGCTTCTGGTGCCGCGACCCCTTCCACAGCGCCTTTGCCGAACTCATGCCGGTTTTTCGAAACTCGCTTTTCCATTGCGTACGCACCGAACGATGCGAGTGCCGCGCCACCGCCCGGCAGAATTCCGAGTACGGATCCAAGCGCCGTGCCTCGCAATGTCGGTGCGATCATGCGGCGCAAGTCCTCCCGCGTCGGCATCAGGCCCTTTACCGCGTTCACCATCACATCGCGTTTACCCTCACCTTCCAAGTTGGCAATAATTTCACCGATGCCGAACATCCCCATTGCGACGATGACGAAACCAATGCCGTCGCCGAGTTGAGCAATCTCGAATGAATAGCGCTGAGCGCCAGAGTTGACGTCGGTGCCAACAAGACCGAGCAATAGGCCAAGAACAATCATCCCAAGTGCATGCAGGATCGAGCCATTGGCGAGCACAATCGACGCAACGAGGCCGAGCACCATCAGCGAGAAGTATTCAGCCGGGCCAAACTTGAGAGCAATTGCCGCGAGCGGTGGCGCGAACATTGCGATCAAGAACGTACACACGGTGCCTGCGAAAAATGAGGCGATGGCGGCTACCGCGAGCGCTCGTCCGGCCTTGCCTTGGCGGGCCATTTGATAACCGTCGATTGCGGTCACCACCGAGGACGTTTCACCCGGCAAGTTGACGAGAATAGACGTCGTTGAGCCCCCGTATTGCGCTCCATAAAAAATGCCGGCGAGCATGATGAGCGACGCAACTGGTGGCAAACCCTGCGTCGCTGGCAGCAGCATTGCGATCGTCGCGGCGGGGCCGAGGCCAGGAAGCACACCGATCGCTGTGCCGAGGAAGCAGCCTACCAGGCACCACCACAAATTTATCGGCGATACCGCGACCGTTAAGCCGAGCCACAGGTTGTCAAAAATTTCCAACAGCCGAACTCCTCAGCGCAAATAGGGTAGAAAAGGACCGGCCACCGGCTCAAGCCAAGTTCCCAGGATGGGCATTGGCACGCCCAAGCCCTTGACGAAGACGAGCGTGCAGAAAACGGTCAGCAGCAACAATCCGGCCGTCGCTTTCACATTGAACTTGAATTCCCGGCTCGCCGCCGCACTGACAAGACACAACGCCAATAGCGAAACGATCAGGCCGAACGGTTTCAGCAGCAGGCCGAACAGCGCGCATGCCAGCAGGATCAGCACGAGTGGCTTCCACATGATGGTGCCGATCGCTTCGCCATTTGTCACCAAGGACCGCACGACGGCAATCAGGCCAAGCAAGATCAAAATTCCGCCCAGCACTTTTGGGAAGTATCCCGGACCCATGCGGCCGGCGGTTCCCATCTTGTAGTCGGCACCCACCCACAATGCGGTCACGCCGACGCCGATATAGATCAAGCCCGCCCAGAAATCCTTCGGCGCCCGGATGAAACTTGGCACTGCGCGCTTCCCTTATGCATTCTTGTTCGTTGCTGGCGATTTGGCAGTGAACCATACCCAGACGCAAGTTCCATGATACGCTGGTCCTCGCGCAAAGCGAAACTTCTGCTGAGCTAGTGTAAATATGCCCGCAATCGAGAGTCGGCGCGGAATGTGTATTTCGAGCGTAACAGCGATGACGCTCAAGCCCCTCGATCTAGACAACGCGGCACCCAAGGTCATACTCTCCTCGATACCAATTCCTCGGTGCGAGATTGGATCAATTCATGAATAAGGGTCTCGCCTCCCCGTCCGGCTTGCTTGCAACGTGGGTTGCTGAGCGCTCCCCGGCCGCGGCATCGAAGTGGTTCGCCGATCAGCTCGAATTGCTGCGCGCAAATCCATCCGACAAGACAGTTTATCTAGCACTCGGCTACGCCACGAGACGTCTCGGCAAAGACGATCTCAAACTCGGCTTCGAGGAGCTTGCCGCTGCGAATGGCGCGCGGACAGGATGGAACCCGTCCGACTGGAGCGTCGATCAGGCTGCACGGTTAGCCTTCATTCTGGCGAGTTATGATGCCGACCCGTCGCAATTTCGCGACCGGCTGGAGCAGTTATTCCGTACCGCCGATGTCGGCGAGTTGATCACCTTCTATCGCGGCCTGCCACTTTATCCGGAGCCGAAGCTGCATATCGCCCGTGCTCGCGAAGGCGCGCGTAGCGGCATGCAACCGATCTTCGAGGCGGTCGCTCATCGCAATCCGTACCCCGCCGAACAGTTTGATGAGAATTCCTGGAACCACATGGTTCTGAAGGCGCTCTTCATCGGCTCCACGCTGGCGCCGATCCAGGGTCTTGACCGTCGCGCCAACCCGAGCCTGATGCGGATGCTTTGCGACTACGCGCACGAACGCTGGGCGGCAGGCAGACCGGTAAGTCCCGAGTTGTGGCGCTGTGTGGGACCTCATGCCGATGCCGCTGCACTCGACGATCTTGCGCGTGTCCTCAAAACTGGCGATGACCACGAGCGCAAGGCTGCCGCTTTGGCACTCAGTGCCGCCGCGACCGCCGCCGCCAAACGTTTACTCGAAACAGTCCCAACTTTAGCGGCGGAAATAAAATCGGGGCGGCTGACCTGGGCGAAGTTAGCGTCAGCCTGAAATCTCGCTTGAACACCACTGTGGATGAGGCGGATCAGGAGGAAACGTCAGTGTTCATCGACTCGCACACCCACATGATTTCCCGGACAACCGACGATTACCAGCGTATGGCGGCAGCCGGCATCGTCGCCTGCATCGAGCCCGCATTCTGGCTTGGTCAGCCGCGCACAAGCGTCGGCTCATACATCGATTATCTGTCCCTGATCTGCGGCTTCGAGCGCTTCCGTGCCGGACAATTCGGCCTGCGCCACTACTGCACGATCGGCCTCAACAGCAAAGAGGCCAACAACGAGGAGCTGGCCGAAGCAGTAATGGAAATCCTGCCTCGTTACGCCCTCAAAGAGGGCGTCGTTGCGATCGGCGAGATCGGCTATGACGAACAGACCGCGCTCGAGGACAAGTACTATCGGCTCCAACTGGAACTCGCCAAAGAGTTACATCTGCCGGTGATGGTGCATACGCCGCATCGCGACAAGCATCGCGGCACGTTGCGTTCGATGGCGGTTGCAAAGGAGCATGGTCTCGATCCGGGTTTCGTCGTGATTGACCACAACAATGAGGAGACTGTGCGCGATGTGCTCGACCGCGGTTTCTGGGCCGCATTCTCGATCTACCCCTTTACCAAAATGGGCAACGAGCGGATGGTCGAAATCGTGCGCGCCTATGGTGCCGAACGGATCTTCTGCGACAGCGCTTGCGACTGGGGCGTCTCCGATCCGCTGGCGGTGCCGAAGACAGCCGAACTGATGCGGCGTGGCGGAATCTCTGAGGAGCAGATCCGCAAAGTGACGTTTGAAAACCCACTCGCAGCCTACGGGCAAAGCGGACAAATCAAGGAGAGCGATTGGTTGGAGCCACCTGCAATCGATCAGCGAACGCTTTACATGGGCAACTCGGTCTTGCGCGGCGGCCAGACGCCAATAGGCGACCAAGGTGCCAGCGACAGTTTGAAGATAGTTTGACCTATGGCGTGAACACGTGAGCCAGCATCAGGTCTTTGAATGCCGTTGCCGACACGGTGCCTCCAGGAAGTAGAGCCGCATCATTCGAGATCACTACCGGCGCGTCGATCTCATCGGTCGTGATCAACCCGTGCGAGCCCTTGATTAGCGCAGTGCCCGTGATCGGAATCACATCCAACAAGTTGCGGAAGCCGAGTTTGCGAGCCGCCAACCGGCGGGCGACACGCAGCTTCGGTGATTTCAGAGCGGGATCGAGGAACAGCTCCATCGGGTCGTAGCCGGGTTTGCGGTGAATATCGACGGTGGCTGCGAAATCCGGCGCGCACGCATCGTCCAGCCAGTAGTAATAACTGAACCAGCGATCCGGCTCCGCCAGGACAACAAGATCGCCCGAGCGCGGATGGTCAAGCCCGATGGCGCGCTTGCTTTCCGCATCAAGCACTTGCGCGACGCCGTCGATGCCGCGCAGCAGTTTAGCAACTTCGCCGGCGCTTGCCCCGTGCTGTAGATAAACATGCGCCACTTGATGATCCGCCAATGCGAATGCTTTCGAGGCACCGGCATCCAACAGTTCGCGGCCCATCTCGATTTTGATGCGCATCAGACCAGCCCGGCGCAGTTCGCGATTGATGTGCACGGCCTCCCGCACGGCGACGATGCCGTATTCCGATACAACGAGCACGCGGTCGCCGGCACCCTCGGCCTCATCGATCAACTCGCCTGCCAGCGCGTCGACATCTCGCAAATCCTTCGCGATGCTTGGGTGGGTGGGATAGGGGCCGAACTTCTGCAGGCCGTAATCGAGATGCGGCAGATAGCACAGCGTCAATGTCGGCGATCGCGTTTGACGAACGTGGCTCGTCGCGCGCGCAATCCACCGGCTCGACTCGATCGAGGTCATCGGGCCCCAGAACTTGAACAGCGGAAATGCCCCAAGTTTAGCGTCGAGCTCAGCCTTGAGTTCGGGCGGCTCAGCATAATGGTCGGGAATTTTACGGCCATCGGCGGGATACATCGGCCTCGGCGTCGCGCTGATGTCGACGGTGGAATACATGTTATACCACCAGAACATGTTGGCGCAGGTGAAACGAGGATCTCGCCGCTTGGCAGCATCCCACACCTTTTCGCCGGCAATCAGCCGATTTGACTGACGCCATAACATCACTTCTGCTTGGCTCCGGAAATACCAGCCGTTGGCGACCGCTCCGTGTCCTGATGGCGCCAAACCCGTCAACAAGGTCGACTGTACGGTGCACGTCACCGCTGGCACGACGGTACCCAAGGTTCGTATAGCTCCGCGCTGCATCAACGCCTGCAAGTTCGGGGTATCAACCCCGATGAGACGGCGGTTAAGACCAACAATAAGTAGAACTAATGTTTTACGCATGAAATCTCTGTTTACGGCAAAATCACTTGATCGCTTTTCTGCAAAACCAAGCATGAGCTATAATCACGGCAAGCCCATGGAACGACGTCCCAAGTTTTAACGCAAAGCCGGAAATTCTCGAGCCGGCTTTAATGACCGATCAACTCGCGCTGACTTTCAGACCCGCGTACCAAGCATATTGACAGTACTGTGTCTGGCCACTCAATCT
>JANMNO010000063.1:0-3090 GCA_031374115.1 Hyphomicrobiaceae bacterium
CCCTTCGCAGATTAGGCACAATTGTGGGTCAGTATGCAGCGAAGCTAAGCCCATCGAGCCAAGGCCCCTCCCTGACTCTAGTTGAAAGTCATCGTATAATTAGGATGTCGCTGGTCTAATCCCGCAACTCTAGATTTTGCAATGTTTTTACGAGCGATGACGTGCAGAATGGACGGAGCGGGAGCCAAATAATCGCCTAATTAATCACCCCAAATTGCGCTCCGGCGCATGAAACGCACAGAGTGGCGCTTTGTTCCCTGAGTTCCCGTAACCCGGCGTAATATCAATTTTCTCGATCACGCAGCGAACGACCTTACACACCTCATGATCTTGGTCAGTTTTAGCGAATGCCATAAGCAGTGGGTTTGTGCTTTTGTGCGGTGCCTGAACTTACAACCTCAAATGCGTCGATCTGGAATTTCACGAGATGCTCTTGTCGGTGGAAGCAGCGGCACTTGTGCGAAAGCTGATCGTTGCCTTGGTTCACTCGTCGCTGTACCCGTCGGGCCCGGCCTTGTAGGCCGCCATGAGCGCTTCTTCGTTTTCTGGCCGGTCCCATTTCGCATCTGGGCCTTCCTGCAGGCGCCGCTGATAGTCCGAAGTCCAGACTAAGAGCCGCTCCAATTCTTCCATTGTGGTCTTATGCGGCGGCGGCGCTGGATGATGCTTGCCGACCCCGAACAGTTCGTAGGCCATGATCTTTGTGTCCGGCGCGGAATAGAACGCGGCTTGCGGGAAGCCCCATTCATCATCTGGCTCGGCAAAATAACCACCGCGCATCCCATCATCGTCTACGTTTAAGAACGGTTTTTGCTGATACTGAGCACCAAAATTGTAGGCGCCAATGTCCAACAAGCGGCTTAAGAGCGCGCCATTCTCGTGTCCTCGTTTGACGATACTCATCGATCGCTAAAACAAGCTTCGGATGCGCGGTATTCCAGCCCGTTTAGAGATCCAGCCTAAGTACTGCGAGACACTGTCGACCTGATCGTCGTGCCGACCGTGCGGGAACGCCATCATCTCCGCCATGAACTCCTGCCGCCACGGCGCCGACCGAGGCAGGTGAACCCGGCCCGCTTCGATTTTGGAGGATTGCGCCACCATGCGGTCGGTTTTCGAACCTTGGGGCGCAATGCCGATCGGGCGAACGCCCCCTTCCGACCGCAACTGCTGGATCAGGCCTGTCCCAATCCCGACATCCTCGATCAACACGGTTTGTGCTCCGAACTGGAGCTGTCGACTGGCCACCGCCTTTTTCACGGCCGGGAACGATAGCCGCACCCGGTACGCATCGATCAGGTGGTCGTCGCCGCCATCGTCGACCCAGGTCGTGCAGACCGACCAGTCGCTGCCATCACTAGCCGTCATTGCAACGTCCCAACTCTGGATCACGCGCGCATCAGGCCTGGGCGCCCAACCCGCCGGCGTTTCTTTAAACCACTCTTGGCGCAGGATATTGCCACCTGGCGGCACCGGCATCTGCTGATATTGAGAGGTGAACACGAACGAACCAATTTCCGCCTTCACGCCATTGAGGACGTCCATCGGCTCGCGCGCGTGATGCAGCACCTCGCCCGCCTTACGACCGACCGTGACTCCTTTGAACGGACCTTCGGCCTGCAGGATGAACGTTTCATCGCTGATGGCGATTGCCGGTAGCTGCAGATGGGTCCAACCGCCCTGCTCCAGGACATGCGCCACCAGATCATCCACGTGCACCCGCTGCATGATCAGAATAACGACGTCATCACGCTTGCTGTCGAGTCTGGAGAGCAGTGTTCCGTCCAACCAGCGTTTGACCGCGGTTCTGTTTGTGTCTGAATGGGCGTCCATCGGCTTGATCGGATCGTCGATGATGATGAAGTTACCGCCGCGCCCGGTCAGCGTACCACCGACCGAGGTTGACAGCCGATAGCCGCTTGCCATCGTCTCGAACTCATGTTCGGCGAGTTTCGCCGGATTGAGTGCTGCATTTGGGAACGCGGCTCGATACCAGGATGACTGCATGACCGTGCGACAATCGCGGGCGTGCTTGCCGGCCAGATCCTGACTGTAGCTGGCACAGATGATCCGCAAGGCCGGGTTGTGCCCCAGCATCCAGGCTGGCAACGCAACTGAGGCCGCGATCGATTTCAGGCTGCGCGGCGGTAACGTGATCACCAGCCGCTTGATCTCACGCCGGGAAGCACGCGTCAGGTGGTCGGCAAGGAGGCGGATGTGCCAGTTCGGCAGGAACGGACTGCTGGCATCGACCGTCGCAAAGGTTCTGATGATGAAACTCGCAAGGTCCTGCGTGATCAGAGCGCGTGAGATGGCTGGATCGATTTTACGGTGTGCCATCAAGCCCTCTGACCTGCTGTGCGAACTCCTCCATGATCATGCGATCGATCGACTGATCGGTGGCACTGGCGTCGCCCTCTTTCGCCTGTGGCAATCGCCAGGCCTGTATGGTGGCACAGGCGCGCGTATCTCCCTTGATGGCCTTTGCCACCAATGACTTGATCATACCTGCTGATTTAGTGACCCGCTGGCGCCGGCCGTTCTCAACGATCATAATCTTGGCGGCAAGCTCCCGTTCGAGTTCGGCCGCGAAGCCCTTGGCGCCCTTCGACCGTCCTTTCGGATTGCCAGAGCGGCCGGGTGCAAAGCGCGAATGGACCGGCGGTTTGCGATAGCCGACGTCGTAGTTCATGCAGTGCTCCTTTTGTGCTTGCGGATCCGGGCCTTCTGAGCCGGTGGCTCAAATTTTCCGCGCGTATCAAACGCGACGCCAGTGGCCACGCACACAGCCTTGCGCCCGGTGAGCGTTTGCCAGCGCCGGATGGTGACATCGACGTAGCGCGGCTCGACCTCGACCAGCCGGGCCTGCCGTCCCGTGCGCTCGGCGGCCAGCACGGTTGTTCCAGCGCCGCCAAAGCCGTCGAGGATGACGTCGCCGCGATTGCTGGCATCTTGGATGGCATCGGCGACGAGCATGACCGGCTTGACCGTCGGATGATCATCGAGGTCGGCATTGCGGCCGGCGTGCCAGGTATTGGCACCGGCATAAGCCCACACGTTCGAGCGATGCCGGCCGAACCGGCCGAGCGC
>JANMNO010000094.1:0-4513 GCA_031374115.1 Hyphomicrobiaceae bacterium
CCGCTCAGCGCCCGCGGAGGCAGATCATCGGTGCAGGTATCTTGGGCATAGCATGGGCGCGATTCTCTTTTCAAATCACAAAACCCTTGAAAACATTGGTCGGAGCGGGGAGATTCGAACTCCCGACCCCTTGCTCCCGAAGCAAGTGCGCTACCAGGCTGCGCTACGCTCCGCCCGACCAACCGACGGCGCAGTTACGTGCACAATCGAGCACAGGCGCGGCTTAAGGCCGTCCCAGCTGCGGCGCTTATAGACGGCGCTCGCCTAGCCTGCAAGGCGGATTGTGGTGCGCTCCTGCAACCCGGGGTCAGCATGATCGGCGCGGATCCCGAACGGGTCGACGCAATGCCAAATCCTTGCGATCTTTTGCTGGCTTGACGTCGCCCGCGCTAACCGTGCACAGAATCGACGTGGCGCGGCGGCGGGGCGTGGCGCTACACTACAGCAATCATGCCGCGCTGCGGCGGACGACCGGCGGTGATGCCTTGCAAGATATAGTGCCGGATGCCCTCGTTTTGGAACACTTATCGAGACCGTCCTCGCCAGAGCGTATTCTGGTAACTTATCGTGTGCTGGGCGAGCCTGTTGCCATCGAGGCGCGTGCCAAGGCGATCGCCATCGAGCAGAGTGTCGAGTTGCCGCTGGATGCGATCGACGACCCGCGCGTTCTTGGCGAGATCGTCGGGCAGGTCGTCGGCATCAAAGAGACCAGCAGGAACGCCTTCGATGTGCAAATTAGTCTGGCCGCTAAGACGATGCCGCCCGAGGCGGGCCAGCTCCTCAACATGCTGTTCGGCAATACATCCTTGCTGGAAGATGTGACACTGCAGGATGTCGATTTTCCTGCGTCCTACTTGGCAGAATTGGGTGGCCCGACGGTCGGTTTGACTGGACTGCGCGCGCAAATGGGTGCGTTCGCGCGGGCGATGACTGCGACCGCATTGAAGCCGCAGGGATTGCCAACAGCAGAGCTGGCGAAGCTCGCCCACGCGGCAGCGCTTGGCGGCATCGACATCATCAAGGACGATCACGGGCTCGCCGACCAGGCTTATAGCCCGTTTGGCGCGCGTGTCGCCGCATGTGCAAAGGCAGTCGCTGAGGCGAACCGGTCGACAGGGCGAAAGGCGGCTTATGCGCCGAGCCTATCGGGATCGCTCGATCAACTGCGCGAGCAAATCCGCGTTGTGCGCGACGCCGGTTTGCATACGGTGTTGATCGCACCAATGGTTGTCGGTTTGCCATCGTTTCATGCACTTGCGAAGGAAACTCCCGGCATCGCGTTCGTGGCGCATCCATCGCTTGCCGGCGCGAGCCGCATTGCGCCGCCGCTGCTGCTTGGCAAGATTTTCCGCATGCTTGGCGCGGACGTTAGTATTTTCCCCAATTATGGTGGCCGCTTCTCCTATTCGGCGCAGACTTGCCTACATATCGCGGACGCTTGCCGCACGCCTTCGGGTCCGTTGAACGTTTGCCTGCCAGCACCTGCCGGTGGCATGAGCCTCGACCGGGTATCGGAAATGCTCGATGTTTATGGTGCCGATTGCATGTTGTTAATCGGTGGCAGTTTGCTCAGCCAGCGCGAGAACATAACGGCCGCGGCCCAGGCGTTCGTGACGAAAGTTGCCAAACATGGCCAGTAAAGACAATGACCCGGCAACGCACCCCGCCATCCGCAAGCCTGCCGCGCCGGGCCGTTGGGATGCGACCGAGATCCTGGCTTATAAGGAGGAAGGGTCTGCACCATTCCGCTCGGTAACGCGGCAAGTCTTGTTCTGCGATCCCGCGATGACGGCCGAATGGCGCTACTTCGAGGTTGCGCCCGACGGCCATACAACGTTGGAGCGTCACGAGCACGTCCACGCGGTAATGGTGCATCGTGGAAGCGGGCGATGCTTAATTGGAACTGAGATCCGCGATCTGGGCGCTGGCGACTTGGTGTTCATCCCAGCCATGACGTGGCATCAGTTCCGCGCCGGTGCCGCCGGGCCGCTCGGCTTCCTATGTCTGGTCAACGTCGAGCGAGACCGGCCGCAGCTGCCGGGGCCAGAGGCCATCGCCGAACTAACGCGCAGCGAGAGCGTGGCCGAATTCATCCGTATCTGATCGGCGCTCAATTTAGCAGCCGCACCATCCACAACGCCAGGCCGGGCAGGGCGACCACCAAGCCAAGCCGAAAGATATCGGCGACGATAAATGGCAGCACGCCGCGATAGGTTTCGGCGATCGGGATGCCCTTGGCCAAGGCACTTACGACGAATACGTTGAGCCCGATCGGGGGACACGTGAGCCCGATACCGACGACGATCAGCACCAGGATGCCGAACCAGATCGCAACTTCGTCCGGCGACATGCCGAAGTCCAGCGCTTGGATAATGGGGAAAAACACCGGCAGCGTCAGCAGCATCATGGCAAGTTCGTCCATCACCGCTCCCAGCAAAATGTAGAAACCGAGCATGCCGATCAAAATAACGTGCGGCGAGTACCCCGAGTTGCCGACCACTTCAGCAGCGATGGTTGGCAATCGCGACAACGCGAGAAACGCGCCGAATACTTCTGACCCGAGCAATATCAGAAAGATCATGCCGGACGTTTCGGCGGTTTGTTTCAAGGCATCGATGATGCCTTGGCGGTCGAGCGTGCGATGGGCTAATCCAATCAGCATCATGGCAATAGCGCCGACAGCGGCCCCCTCGGTTGGCGTGAAGACACCGCCATAGATGCCGCCGACCACGATGATTGCGACGATGATCGCCGGCATCACGGTTACATCGATAAACATAATTAGGGCGGCGACGACGACGCCACTCAACGCTTGCGTCCAGTCGAGCGAGCCGCGCGCACCCATGGCGGCGATCAGCACGAGCAGGGCTCCAGCGAAAAGTTTCGGCCACAGCGGCTGTGGTACTGGTTCAATCTCGATTGCAACCGAGGCAGGGGCCAGCTTGGGATTGCGGCGAACAACGATCGCGATCGTGATGCAATAGAACAAGGCCGCCAGCAGACCTGGAATCAGCGCTGCCTGGAACAGCTTGGCGATATTCTGCTCGGTCGTGATTGCGTAGACGACCAGGATCACCGATGGCGGGATGAGGATGCCAAGAGTGCCGCCGACGGCGATTACCCCGGTCGCAAAGCCGCCGTCGTACTTGTATTTCGTAAGCTCTGGCAGCGCTGCGCGCCCGAACGTTGCTGTGGTTGCAACGGACGAGCCGCAGATCGCACCGAACGCAGTGCAGGCACCGATCACCGCCATTGCAAGTCCACCACGAAGCCCGCCGAATGCGCGTTCCGCCGATTTGAACAGCGCCTTGGCGATACCAGCACGCTCGGCGAGTGCCCCCATCACGATAAAGAGTGGGATTACCGACAGCGTATAGTTGGCAAACTGGTGATACGTGTTCGTTTTCATATAAGAAAAGAAGTGGTCGATGCCCGACAGGTACGAATATCCAGCGCCGCCGACGATCAGCATCGACAACGCAATCGGCGCGCGAACGGCGATCAGCAATAGCATCGCAAGAAAGCCCAGCAGGGCGAGAGTGACATCACTCATGTGCGACCGCCTATCAGACGCAAGGCGGTTATGAAGGCTGTGATGGCCAGCAGAATACAGAGCCCTGCGCAGACGGCGATTACGGGCCAGACCAGAAGCTGCAATTGCATCGTTGTTTCACGGCTTGTGAAAGCCTCGGCCGCTCCGACGATCAGCCCTGCTGCACAAAAGCTCATGAAGGCGAGGTAGCAAAGGTCCCAGAAGGCATCGATCAATTCCACCGTCCGTTTGGGCAACCAGCCGGTGAAAGTGTCGACGATTATATTGCCTCGCCGCGCCTGCGTGTACGGCAGGTACGCGAAGATCGCGATCGCGGTCGCCATCTTGACGAACTCGAAATCGCCGTCGATCGGGGCGTTGAACAGCCAGCGCATCAGCACGGACGCGGTGGCGAGCAGCGCGACGGCGAGCGCCAACAGACCGCCCATCACTGCAATCTTGCTGGTTATGCGCTCAACGGCGGACGACGGCGGCGCAATTGGACCGCCAGCTTCTACCGGCAGCTCAGGTGCCGACATTACAATTCCCCCGATCTTGTTTTGGCGAATTCAAGCGGCCCCGGTCGTTGGGCCGGGCAAGCACGAGCCCGGCCTTGGCGAGAAGTCGACGAAATCTGGCATCAGGCCTTGTCGTATTTGGCAACGAGGGCCTTGGCATCGGCAATCAACTTGGCGCCGTCGAGACCTTTAGCCTTGACCTGTTCGATCCAGGCAGCGGTGACTGGCTCGCAAGCCTAGATCCACTTGGCCTTCTCTTCTTCGCTGATTGACCCGATCGTGTTGCCGCGCTTCTTGACCATGTCGAGCACAATCGCGCCGGCTTCGTCCCACATAGTGCCGGCACGAGTGGCAAAGGCCGCGCCCGAGTTCTTGTCGATAACGGCCTTCAGATCCGGCGCCAGCCCGTCGTACTTGGCCTTGTTCATGGCGAGGAAGAAGCTCGCCGTATAAAGCGTCGGCG
>JANMNO010000105.1:0-3401 GCA_031374115.1 Hyphomicrobiaceae bacterium
ACCTTGTGCGGCTCACCATCGGCAATCTGGCGCATGGTTGCGCGCAACACCTTGCCGGAGCGGGTCTTCGGCAAGCGCTTGACCACCATTACCTGCTTGAACGCTGCGACCGGTCCGATCGTATCGCGCACCAGTTTGATCACTTCGGCTTCGATCTCGGCATCCGGCTGCGTCACATGGTTGTTGAGCACGATGAAGCAGGCCGCGATCTGTCCCTTCAAGGCGTCGGCGACGCCGACCACCGCGCACTCGGCAACGGCTTTGTGACGCGCGACCACCTCCTCCATCTGGCCGGTCGACAAGCGATGACCGGCAACGTTGATCACGTCGTCCGTTCGGGCCATCACGAACACATAGCCGTCTTCATCGATGAAGCCCGCATCCGAGGTCGAGTAGTACCCGGGGAAGTCCGAGATGTAACTTTTGCGGAAGCGCTCGTCGTTGCCCCACAGTGTCGGCAGACATGAGGGCGGCAACGGTAGCTTGACGGCGAGCGTACCCGAGGTGCCAGGCGGCAGCTGATTGCCCTTCTCGTCCAGCACGTGGAGTTCGTAGCCCGGCATCGGCACCGTCGGCGACCCATGCTTCACCGGCAACGCGCCGAGCCCAACCGGATTACCGGCTATGGTCCAGCCGGTCTCGGTCTGCCACCAATGATCGATGACCGGCACCTGTAGCTTTTCCTCGGCCCACTTGATGGTCTCGGGATCGGCGCGCTCGCCCGCGAGGAACAGCGTGCGGAAGCCGCTCAAATCATAATTCCCGATGAGGCTCCCAGCTGGATCCTCTTTCTTGATCGCACGGAAGGCCGTTGGCGCTGTGAACAATGCCGCGACCTTGTGCTGGGCGATGACGCGCCAGTATGCGCCGGCGTCGGGCGTGCCGACGGGCTTGCCTTCGTAGAGCAATGTCGTGCAGCCGGCGAGCAACGGCGCGTAGACGATGTAGGAATGTCCGACCACCCAGCCGACGTCGGAAGCGGCCCAAAACACTTGACCTGGCTCGATGCCGTACATGTTCTTCATCGACCAATTGAGTGCCACCATGTGGCCGCCGTTGTCGCGCACGACACCCTTGGGCTGACCTGTCGTGCCGGAGGTGTAGAGGATGTAGAGCGGGTCGGTGGCCGCGACCGGCACGCAGTCGACCTTGTGATCGCGCGCTTTGGCATCAGAAACCAGCGCTGCCCAATCGTGATCGCGCCCCGGCAAAAGAGACGCTTCGAGCATCGGCCGCTGCAGGATGACCGATATCTGCGGCTTGTACTTTGCGAGCTCGAGCGCCTTGTTAAGCAGCGGCTCGTAAGGCACGTTTCTGCTGCCTTCGATGCCGCACGACGCCGAGACGATCGCGACCGGCGTGCAATCGTCGATGCGGGTGCTAAGTTCCGCTGACGCAAAGCCCCCGAACACCACCGAGTGGATCGCCCCGATGCGTGCGCAGGCGAGCATGGCGATCACCGCTTCGGGTACCATTGGCATGTAGATGATGACGCGATCACCTTTGCGGACACCGAGGTCGCGCAGCACCGCGCCGAAAGTCGCCACTTCCCGGGTCAGCTCGGCGTAGGTCAAGGTGCGCGTGCTTTTTGTGACCGGGCTGTCGTAAATCAGCGCCGGCTGATCGCCGCGGCCCCGCTCGACGTGACGGTCGAGGCAGTTGTAGGCGGTGTTGCATTCCGCGCCGGGAAACCAGCGTCCGTATGCGCCCGAGTATGCGTCGAACGGTTTGTCCCAAAGCTTGTACCAGGAAATGTCGCGGGCAGCGTTCGCCCAGAACCCCTCCGGATCCTGTTTCCAGCTGGCATAAACTTCAGCGTAACGGCTCATCGCAGCAGTCTCCTCACCCGCAGATATCTGATCGGCGCTCGCTGGACATGGGTTGAACACCTTGCACGGATCGACTGCAAGGCCTTCCAACATCGACGATAGTAGGCGCCTTTAGGCTTTCGCGCCCTCACCGCGAATTTCCGGTAAGGCGTAGGCGAGCAACCCGACGGCAGGAAGGAATGCGCAAACCTGAAAAACTGTCGCGATGCCGCTGCGGTCGGCAAGGTAGCCGAGTATCGCCGCGCTGATGCCGCCAAGCCCGAACGACAAGCCGTAGAACAACCCTGCGATAAGTCCGATGCGACCAGGCAAGAGCTCCATCGCGTAGACCAGAATCGCGCCGAACGCGCTCGCCATGATCAACGAAATGACGACGGTCAAAACGCCGGTCCACATCAAGTCGACGTGCGGCAGCAGGAGCGTGAACGGCAATGCGCCCAGGATCGAGAACCAGATGATGCGGCGGCGTCCGATGCGGTCACCGATCGGCCCGCCAACGAGTGTACCGAGGGCGGTCGCGCCCAAGAACACGAACAGCATCATCTGGGAGGACTGCACCGACACCTGGAATTGGTCGATCAGATAAAACGTGTAGAACGAATTGAAGCTCGCGGTGTAGGCGTTCTTCGAGAACATCAAGATCACGAGTATCGCCACCGCCAACGCGACGTTGTGGGTGGGTGGAGTTGCTACGTGCGCAGAACTCTTCGAACGCGGTACCTCTCGCGGTTGTGCTACATACCAACGGCAAATCTGCCAGAGCACGGCCATTGCGAGCAACGCTGCAGCCGACATCCAGACTAGGCTGTGCTGTCCCTGAGGCACCACGATGAAGGCCGCGATCAGCGGTCCAAGCGCACCGCCCGCTTGCCCGCCGACCTGGAACAGGGATTGCGCGAGCCCGTGTTGTCCGCCAGAGGCAAGCCGTGCCATCCGCGTCGCCTCGGGATGGAAGATCGCCGACCCGGTGCCGACGAGCGCTGCGCCGATCAGCAGCATCGGATAGTTGCCGGCGCGACCAAGTACCACGAGCCCGATCAGCGTAAACGCCATGCCGCAAACGAGTGAGTACGGCAGCGGCTTCTTATCGGTGATCACGCCGACCAGCGGCTGGAACAGGCACGCCGTGAGCTGAAACGTGAAGGTAATGAAGCCGATCTGGCTGAAATCGAGGTTATAGACGCCCTTGATCACGGGATAGATCGCGGGGACGAGCGACTGCATCATATCGTTCAGCAGATGCGCAAGGCTGAGGCCCAGCAATACCGGAAACGCCAAGCCCGACGCCGGTTTAACGACGTTCGAGGCATCAGTGGTCACGGCCTTTTGCATAACTCAATCCTGGATGGGTGCAGGTTGTTTCAACGGCTGCACTCGTGCGCGCGCCGATTTTCACGATTCTGTCACACAACCTCGCATCTTTCCGCAAGGCCAGGCAAGCCGGTGCAAGGAAGGGCTGGCGTGCGCTGGGTGGGGATCCACGCGCGGCGCGATAGGACCCGTGGCCAAGTTACAAGGATGACATCGAGGTATAGCGAGAGCACAGCGAGTGTACCTAGATCGCGCCTTCCT
>JANMNO010000106.1:0-172026 GCA_031374115.1 Hyphomicrobiaceae bacterium
GGAACGCGAAACGTAGAGAGCGGTGGTGAAGGGCCGCGCACGGCGGCCCTGTCAACGACCCGTTCGATTCTCGCGATTACTTCGACTTCTCGATCTTGGTCACGGTCATTTGGCCGTTGACCTTTTCTGTATGGAACTGGATTTTGTCGCCTGCCTTTACGGCCTTGAGCATCGCCGCATCGGCCGCCTTAAACACCATCGTCATAGCGTCCATGTCGAACTTCTTGATTGCCTCGTGCTTGATGGTGAGTTTTCCCTGGGCGTCGTCAATCTTGGTAACTTCACCCTTGACCATCACTTCGTCCGCCGACGCCATACTGCTGAATGCAACGGCGGCCAGAACAGATATGACCATCATCGACTTACGCATTTGCTTCTTCTCCTGTTGGCAAACTCTTAATTTCGCATTTCGAGGGCACTGATTGGAACTACTGGCTGATGGCGCTCTTTTGCGGCGCCGGTTTGCCCGCGAGTTGGGGTGGAGCTTTGGTCTTGGCCACCACTTCGACGACGCCCTTCATCCCAGCTTCGTAATGACCGGGAATGAGGCAGGCATATTCGAACGTACCGAGCTTGGAAAACTTCCAGACGATCTCACTCTGCTTCTTCGCGACAACCCGCTTGCCGTTTGGGTCATCGTGTTCCATCTCGGGATTTTTCTGCATTTCGATGGCGTGTTTCTTGTTCGCTTCGAAAGTCTCCAGCATGAATTCGTGATCGAGCTCGCCATCATTTTTGATGACGATCTTGATTTGCTCGCCTTGCTGGACGACGATTTTCGCGGGCTCAAACGCCATCACGCCATCCCCCTCCTTCGCGATCATCTCGATGACCCGAAAAGGCTTCTTCGGATCACCAGGCGCACCTGCGTTAAACGACGCGTGCGCATGGCCTTTTGGTCCGGCACCGGCGTTTGCTGCTTGCTGCGTTGTCAGCATGACCGATGCGACTAGCAGCATGCTGCCACCGATAGTTCTCAGTTTCATCGAATACCTCTTTTGAACCTTCGCAAAGGCCGCCTGCACAAACCGTCGTGATGTGCAGCTAAACCATGACTTTTCCAAGCCACCGGCCACATCATTTTGTAACGCCACGTAACACCGCAAGTGATCATAGGTGGCGCTTGTTATTTGGCGAACCACCCCAATATCTGGGCCGCAATGGCTTTTAGGCTCTGGATGGTCAGTGCTTCCCGTGTCCACCCTTGGCACCGGGCTTGATCGCGCGCACTTCGATTCCGTTGGGAGCGCTCGCAGGCTGCAAGGCACCAACCGGTTGTGATGAACCAGCGTTTACTGGTGCAGGTCCCTTTTGCAGTAGCGCACCCTTGGCTTTTTTAGGCTCTGCCGGTGCCCGTGAAGGCTGACTAAGCGCGTTATCGGATCCTTTGTATTCAAACGATACCGTACCCTCGGGATGCTGGTACCAGCCTGGGTCTTTGTAGTCGCCAGTGGCCAAGCCCTCGCGCACCTTTACGACCGAGAACATGCCGCCCATTTCGATCGGACCGAACTGACCGAAGCCGGTCATCATCGGCAGCGTGTTGTCCGGTATCACCATCTCCATCTCGCCCATATCGGCCATGCCGGCCTGCCCCATGGCCATGTAACCCTTGACGACCTTGTCGATCTTCTTCTTTACCTCCGCCGTATCGACGCCGATATACGTCTTCACGTCGTGACCCATCGCATTCATGGTGTGATGAGACTTGTGGCAATGGATGGCCCAGTCGCCGGGATTGTCGGCTTTGAACTCGAAGGCACGCATCTGACCGACGGCACAATCGACAGTGACTTCCGGCCACCGGCTCTCCGGCCGCGTCCAGCCCCCGTCCGTGCACGTTACCTCGAAATCGTATCCATGCATGTGGATCGGATGATTGGTCATCGTCAGGTTGCCGAAGCGAATTCGAACCTGGTCATTCTTCGCGACCACGAGGTGGTCGATGCCTGGGAAGGCACGGCTGTTCCAGGTCCACAGGTTGAACTCGAGCATGGTATTGACCTTGGGCACGTACGAGCCTGGGTCGATGTCGAACGCATTCAACAAAAACACGAAGTCGCGATCGACGCGATGCAGTTTGGGGTCTTTGGGGTGGACGACAAAGAAGCCCATCATGCCCATCGCCATCTGCGTCATCTCGTCGGCGTGGGGATGGTACATGAACGTACCGGACTTCCGGATCGTCCATTCATAGACAAACGTTTTTCCAACCGGGATATGCGGCTGGGTGACGCCCCCCACGCCATCCATTCCGCAGGGGAGGATCTGGCCGTGCCAATGCACAGTCGTGTGTTCTGGCAGCTTGTTGGTGACAAAGATGCGTACCTTGTCGCCTTCGACACATTCGATCGTGGGTCCTGGCGATTGACCGTTGTAGCCCCACAAATGTGCCTTCATGCCCGGAGCTATCTCTCGAATAACGGGCTCAGCAACGAGATGAAACTCCTTCCACTCGCCGTTCATGCGCCACGGCAAGGTCCACCCGTTCAACGTCACCACGGGATTGTATTCTACGCCGGAAGCAGGTTTCAGCGGAGGTTGCATCAGAGGCGATGCCTGTGTTGGCGCCTCAGGCACATTTGCGAAAGCTGCACGTCCTGAAACCTGAGCAACACCCATAAGAGCCAGTCCCGAAGTCGCTATAAACTTTCGACGGTCGATGGTCATGGACCAAACTCCTGTGTTTAGTGCGCGCCGCCTTCGCCGCCTGCAGCTACTACGGTGGCGCCACCGCCACCAGCGACCGCGCCGCCACCAACGAGTGCAACATGTAAGTCGACTTTGGCGAGCCAGTAGTCCCGCGTTGCATCTATGGCCTGAATGTTCGCCGCGATTCGCGCTTTCGTGTCGGTCAGAAGCGAGAACAGATCCTTCAGCATGCCGTTATAATGGAGCAACATCTCGTCATTGATCAATTGACGGAGTGGCAGGATTTCTCTTTGGAAGTGCATCGCAATGTCGTAGGCGCCACGGTAACTTGTGTAGGCTTCCCGCGCTTCCGACCGGACATTGACTGCCTTTTCGATAAGCCTATGGACCGCTGCCATGTAGGTTTCTTCCGCCAGCCTTGTGCGCGCTTCGCCGAAATCGTATATGGGAATCTTGAACTCAAGCTCAACACCGCGCCAACGCGTTTTCTCTCGTTCGCGCTCTTGTTCGGAATTCAAGGTAGGCGGCGGTCCTGGATTGAGGGAATAGACCGTCCTCTCAACAGGCTTCCATTCTGTTCTGCTGATACCGCGAACCTCGAGCACATCGATAAAGCGGGTCGTTTTGGTGAGCCCGAGCTGCTTCGCGAGTAGCTCGAGTTCCTGACGCGCTATTTCGAGATCAACCCGGCGCTTCACGGCCTCGGTTTCGACGTCCTTGATCGATTGTGGTGACTTCGGTAGCGGCTTGAGAACCGTTGGCAGTTTGAGCGCTGTCTCGCTCCCCCACAATCCAAGTGCCCTAATCAACTTCTCTCGCTCCACGCGACTCTTGAGGCGTGCTTGGGCAAGCTGGCCATTAACTTCGGCGGTAAATGCGTGTTCGCGCGCCTGATCGAGCTTTGGCAAAGCGCCGGTTTCGCCAAGCTTCTTGGCGAGGTCCGACAGAGCTTCCGCCGTCGTTCGTGCTTCCTCAAGGAAAACCACTGATCGATTGGCTGCGACGACACGATAATAGGCGCGCCTTGCTTCGGCGGCAGTCTTTAATGTCGCTTCGACGGCGCGGAACTTGGCCTGCTGGAACTTGGCCTCAGCGATTTCCTTGCGTCGTGGCAACGTCAGTAAACCCAATACGTTCTGCAGAATTTGACGTTCAATTTCTAGTTCGCCCGTGGCCACGATACGTGCCAGTGAGATGGTTGGAGATGGTGGCAGACTTGCTTCAACCATTTGGGCTTCAGAAATGCCCAGTTCACTGTAGGCGGCTTGCAGGCCGCGGTTATTGAGTAGCCCAATTTGGACGGCTGATTCCACTACCAATGGCTTCTTCAGCAGACCATAGACACGCATCTTGGTCGCTGCCGCCTCATGCTCAGTGCGGATCTTGACAATGTCTTTGTTCAACTCGCCGCCGGCTTCGCCCTGGACGAAGGCCATGCCGCCGTCGGGAGAAAAATTAGCGCAGCCAGTCAGCAGCACGGCAGCACTTGCTGAGGCCATTATCGCCAAGCGTGCACTGTGACGGCCCAGCGTCGCTCCGAACTCTGATCTGCTCATTGATCCTATTCCGATCGAAGATGGCGGCAATCGCCGATCACATGCAGTTTTGGTGTCATGGCTTCGCCGCTGCAGGAGGTCCCGGCTGAACCTGGGGCGTGGGCGTACCGACTGGGGCGGTAGAGCCGGAGCCAGAGCCACTACCCTTGGGCATCACACGTTTGTTCACGTCGCCCCATGGCATAGGCTCAATCGGACGATAACTCTGGTTGCCCTGGCCGATCGACTTGTACTGCAGCGGCTTCACTTTCACGGGATTGTCGGGCATCGGGCCGGAGTGTGGCCACGCCAGCTCTTCATCGCGGTTACCCCAGCCCGTCAGCGTCGCAAGCAGCATTCCAGCAATGAATATGCGGATCACTCGCAATGGTAACTCCTATTCAGCGCCGGGCGTAGTTCTGCACGGTCAAGCGATTCTTCAGAAAAAGCCTAGCGCGTCTTGTTCGGGGGCCCGCAGAACGTTGTTGTAACTGTGGGTAACAGTCAGAGCGGGTGATGCGCTCTAGCCACAAACTGATCGCGTATTGCGGCAGAGGGCGCCAACCGGGGAATGGTCACGACGACCCGCAATCCACCTTCAAGCCGATTAGCCAGCGTGATTTCTCCTCCAAGGCTGCGCACAATCGCACGTGCAACGGTCAAACCAAGACCGGTCCCATCGACGCCATTTGGCGTAGCACTCTCAATCCGTCGAAAGGGCCGGAATGCCTCTTCGTGTAAACGGTCCGGAATACCTGGGCCCTTGTCTTCGACAACAACGCGAAACGCGTTCGCGCGGCCGTCGTCACGGGCCACGATCAATTTGGCTTCCCCGCCATATTTAACGGCGTTTTCGACTAGATTGGTGATCACGCGACGAACAGCGACTGGCTTGGAGATTACCGGCAGATGGTCAACCCCTGAGCATGAAACAACCGATCCGATATCGATGAATTCATCGGCGATGCTCTGTGCCAGCGCTGCGCAGTCGAAGTGCTCGCTGGGCTCGGCTGCAAAGTCTAAACGTGCAAAGCCAAGGGTCGCTTTGATCATCCTTTGCATTTGCTCAATGTCTGCGACAATCCGCGACTTTACCTCACCATCCGCTATGTCTTCCACCCGCAACAATAGTCGCGTTACTGGCGTGCCAAGATCGTGAGCGACGGCCGCCGCAAACGCCGTGCGATCCTCGATCAGTCGTTGAATGCGCTCCTGCATGTCGTTGAAGGCCGTAGCTGCTGCGCGCACCTCGGATGAGCCCCTGATCTGCAGCGGCGCGGCATTGATATTGGCTCCGAACCTAGTCGCGGCTTGTGCCAACGATGCCAATGGTTCGGTCCATCGGTTAAGCGTCCAGGTGGCAACGATTACTACCGATGCAAGCATCGCCAACAAAGGCAGTCCAAGTTTCAGTGCTGAGAAGGGGCTGATCGTCAGCAGCGGGGCGGCAAAGCGCAACCACGAGCCGTCGGCTAACTGGATCTCTGTCATCACTGTGCCAACCGACCTGATCTCGGACAGTGTTGGCTCTGGTAGATGGTGCGGTCCGACTTCCTTCAATCCGCTGATCGTCTCAAACACTGTCGTATCGTTGGGCCACATAAGGTTCGGCGAATAAGCCATCCGGATCCCCGCGTGATCGGAGCGGTTCAAGAAAACACCAAGAAGGTGCTCGAAAAGATGCGGGCGCGACCCCTCGGGCAGTTCTTGCCCTAAGGCAGGTCCTGGGCGGTCTGCAACTTTTACCAACATACTACCGAGTTTCGCGACAAGCCTCCCACGCTCGGCGGACTCCACATCATCGAGCAACCGGCTAACCAATGCGATCCGATCGGCCAGCAGCGCGTCCTGGAGCAGTGTCGCTGCCTCTTCGTGCTTGGTCGCGTAGAGCCAAAGACCGCCCAGATGGGAAAGTACCAGAAACACGACCAGAGCCATCAGCACTCGTGCTTTTATCGAGTCAAACAATCTGATCATCTGATGACGCCACTCACGACAGGGGTAAATATGTAGCCTTTGTTACGAATGGTCTTAACAAATTCGGGATTTTCTGGGTCCGCCTCGATCTTGCGCCGCAATCGCGTGACCTGCATGTCGATGCTACGATCGAATGCGACAATGTTCCGACTGCGGGTCAAGTTCAAAAGCTGTTCGCGGCTTAGCACCACTTGTGGATGCTCTGCAAAAGCAACCAGCAGGTCAAGTTCGCCTTGTGAAAGGTCGATCAAAACGCCATCAGGGTTTAGCAACTCCCGCTTGGTTTGGTCGAGCACCCAGCCGTTGAACTGCAAAGCGGACACCCGTTGCAGATCGTTCTGAAATGGCAAATCGTTTGCACGACGCAGCACGGCCCTCATCCGCGCCAACAGTTCCTGTGGATTGAATGGCTTGACTACGTAGTCATCAGCACCCACCTCCAGACCGACGATGCGATCTGTATCGGCGCCGAGCAACGTCAATAGGATTACCGGAACGCGGCTTTCTCGACGCAGGTCGCGGCACAGCGTCAAGCCGTCCTCGCCGGGCATAACTCTGTCGAGAACTACCAAGTCGATTTTTGACGTTGCTAAAACGTCCCTCATTGCACGGCCGTTGGCGGCAACGTCCACACGAAACCCGTTCTTGCGCAGGAACTTCGACAGCAACTCTCTGATGTCGCGGTCGTCGTCGACCACGAGGATGTGCGGACTGGTGTCCATTCTGCGTCGTCCCCTCGTCTGCAGTTTGCACTGCCTTATAGAGCCCGGACGCGGCAGATTGAGAAGCCTCTTGGTAACGCTCCGTAACGATGCGGCCATCAGTGACACGCCGTTGCCGTCAATAGATCGACGGCAACGGCGAATGATCCTATCCAATTTCAGCGATTGACAACTAGTACACAGCTTTGTCGAAGCACGATCAATCGCTGCAACCAAGGAGAGATCTAAGTCATGAGCAAGAATATCATCGCAGGTATACTCTGCGCTACGGCATTAGTAACTTCGATTGTGCCAGCATTGGCACATCGCGCCGATCCGCCGAAGTCAGTTGCGCAAAGCTGGACAACTACATACTTCGACCAACAGAGTAAAAATGGCCGTTAAGCCGTCAACAGTTTGAACTGCTTGCCGTAGATCAACACAAATGCCCCGCCGCAGTTCGTTCATTCATTCATGCGGCGGGGTGTTCACTGTTGGCCTGTATAAAAGTCACAGTTGCAGCTGGCAAGTTCGACCGCATTGCCAGGATCCAATTCGTAAGCCGCCGGCTACGTCCCTATCCTAATCAACGTTGCGCTGAACATTCTGCATGTCGCCGTTGCGTTCGCTTCGCAAATCTGTCCCTTGGGCCGTGCCGCACTTTGGCAATCGAGCCGAACCCTGGGCTACCTTCGCACATGGGCCAGCGTCATCGCATCCATTGCCTCGCCACCCGCCGCTGCCAGAGCCACAACGTGGGCACGACGCCTAATTCCATGACGAGCGCGAAAATCATCAATGGCGCGGGCCAGCCGTCAATGAGCACGCCGAACAAGCGGGCCAATCCGCCCGTGACGACCAACACAGTCAGCAACGTAACGCGGTCGCCGTATTTTTCAATGGCGTGGATCGCTGAGGCGAAGCCGAACCCGATGCCCAGTAACAGTCCCGACAGATAGCGGACATGGCTATCGAGCGTCACTTGGCCGCCATGCCCAGAAACGCCCGCGCCGAGCAGCATTCCTTGCAGTCCACCAACCAACGGCACGACGCAACCGATCGCCATCGCCGCCTGCAGTAATCGCTTTTCCACGATCCTGTTCAAAGAGATCGACCTCTTGCAAGACTAAAGCCGAAGTTCAAAATAGCCTGGTGCTCATCTGGAGGAAAGGCGCGGGCTCGCCAAAAATCCAGGTTCCGACCGGTCTTCGCCAACACCGGGCTTGCGCCACAGCAGCGAGCTCTTTAGTGCGCGCCATCGCCGACCAAAACGAAGGGTGCCCAGTTGGCGGGATGGGCGTGGTGGCCGCCCGTCGCGATCAGAGCCAACATCGACCTTCGCAGCGCCTCGGCCCGACCGGCGCTCGGTTCGGCCTTGAGCGCGTCGAAGGCCTTGGTGACGAGGCTGACGGTGGCGTGCGAGTCGACCGCCCAATGCGAGACGAGCAGAGCTCTCGCGCCGGCATAGAAGAAGGCACGGGCGAGCCCCGACAGGGTCTCGGAGTTTGGATCGCCGCCGCCGGCCGCCGTATTGCAGGCCGAGAGCACAACCCAGTCGGCGTCGAGTTTGAGCTGCGTGACCTCGGAGGCGGTCAGCAGGCCGTCGTCCGCCTCGGTCGGCTGGCTCGGTGGCGTAAGAATGAGTGCAGGCTCAGCCTTCGAAGCACCGACAAACCCCGATTCGCTCGCCAGCAAACCGTGTGTCGCGAAGTGCACGATGCGAGCGTTGCCGAGCACTCCGCTGACGGACAGCGCCTTGATGGCCGTCTCGCTCGCCTTCTCGCCGAGGTGGACAGCGTCCTCTGTCGCGCCTGCCGATCGGGCCACCGCGCACAGCTCATCGGCCGTCTCAGGGAGCGGATATTGCCGGCGCACCAACTCGACATCGGCGAGGTTGCCGCGAAAGAAGCGTGAGATGCTCTCACGCACGCGGTGGCTGATCATGCGGACGGCCTCGGGCGAAGCCTTGGGACACCCCTGCCGCGCCCACGCGCGCCGATCCGTGCCGGAGGGGCCGGTGATCAGAGGATTGCCGAAGCCGATGAAGGGCTGCGTTGCCTTGCTCGCCCTGGCGAACTGCCTCAAGGACTTGAGCGACGTTACAGATGGAAGCACGGTAATGGCGTGGCGCTTGGCGAGCCACGCGGCATTGGCGTAGCCAGCGGCGTCCACCGGAATTGCCACGTCTGGCTTGTCCGTAATCAGCGCTTGGAAAGGAATGGTGGTTAGCGAACCAGACGGCACGATCAGCAAATTTTTGCCTTGGATGAGATCCTCGACCTGCCCGAACAGCGCCCGGTAGAGCCCGTGCGCGCGGGCGAGGTCGAACGGCAGCGGCTGGCTCGCGTCGCGGAAGCCGGAGATGTCGAGAAGACCTGCGCATCTGGCTGCCACGTCCTCCCACGCCAACGCGTCGAGACCGCAGCGCAACGCTGCCACGCGATCGGCGAGAGGTGTGGTACCAAGCTCGCTCTTTACCCAGCGGGCGCCGCTCTTGGTCACGACCCAAATGAAAATCTCTTCCGGCGCGGGCGGCCGCTCCCGTGTGTCGAAAGTCAGTAGCAGGGCCTCGTCCGAGTTGAGCAGCGCTTGCACTTCGGGAATTGTCAGCGGTTGAGGATTGGCAAGCGCCGCGTATTCTGGGAACTCCTTGGCCAGCGTCTTGTCGATCCCGGCGCGTCGGCTGTCGATTTCGCCGAGACGGGCAGAAAGGACAGCTTCTGCTTGCGCGTTGCGATGTTCGGGGGGTGCCGACCGTGTCATGATCAGCAACTTGTCTTTCGCCTGCCAGTCTTCGACTAGGTCCTGCCGCTCTCGAACGAGACCCGCGAGAGCTCCGCCACCTCTGGCCTGCCGTGCGCCCATCTGCGCGATCGAAGTGGCCGCTTGCGAGGTTTGCGCCCATTGCACCGTCGTGAATCTCGCTCGTGCCAGCTGAGGGCCCTGCGCTGCGTCTTGGCCCGCCAGCCTGTGCGAAGCTTTGATGAGGCCGGCAAATTGATGGCTTTCGCGCCACGCCTCGCTCATGATCTTACCGGTCAGACTTGGGCTGGCCGTCTCGGTTCCCCGGGTTGCTCTGCGAATGACCACCTGTGTGCTCTGTTGCCAATAGTCGGCCGCCGTTGCCCACAGACCTTGCTTGAAATGAATCGCTGCGAGCTCGCTGAGCGTAGTGCTCACCTCCGGATGATCGGGCCCCAGCACCTTCAACTTGATCTCGAGCACCCGGTTGTACAGCGGCTCGGCATCCGCGTAACGACGTTGAAAGGCGTAAAGCCCGGCAAGCCCGAAGAGCGTGGTGGCGACCTCCGTATGCTCTGCACCCAGCTGCCTTTCCTTGATGGCCAAGACACGCCGGTAAATCGGTTCTGCTTCCAAATAACGGCCTTGCGCGGTGTACAGCTCGGCGAGGCCATAGAGCGCGCTGCCGACCTCGGTGTGATCGGGACCCAGAGCCTTCTCCTTGATGGTGAGGACACGGTTGTAAAGCGGCTCGGCTTCCTGATTGCGGCCTTGCACGGCGAGCAGAACAGCCAAGTTATGGAGCGTGCTGCCGACCTCGGTGTGAGCGGAACCCAGTGCCTTCTCTTTGATGGCGAGCGCACGCCTGTAAAGCAGCTCGGCATCCTCGTTGCCGCCAAGGTAGACATAGAGCGCAGCAAGCGCATAGAGGGTCGTGCCGACCTCCGTGTGCTCCAGACCGAGCATCTTCTCCTTGATGGCGAGGGCGCGCTTGTACAGCGGCTCGGCCTCCGCATAGCGGCCTTGCTGGACATAGAGCACGGCTAATCCATAGAGCGCGGTGCCGATCTCGGTGTGCTCCGCCCCAAGTGCCTGCTGCTTAATGGCGAGTACGCGCTTATAAAGCGGCTCGGCCTCCGCATAGCGGCCCTGGTGGATGAAAAGTACGGCCAGCCTATTGAGCGCATTACCCACGTCGAGGTGAATTGGACCAAACTGGCTTTCCGTTTGCGCCAGCGCGCGCTCGGCGACCGAAATAGCCTCGGCGTATCGCCCCGCTTGGTAAAGCTGCTCCATTTGACGATTGAGTGCGGACGGGTCCGCGGACTGCGCAACCACCTCACCAAGGCCACCCGACGCCATCAGCGACAGAACCAGCACCAGCCGCACGCTACGCCAAACCATCGACCCCTCCATGGTGGGACAGGCAAGGTCGGAAAGTGCATGACGGATTTGTCAACCACAAGGCGCACCTTCTATCACGACCGGTCCGGGCCAAATCTTAGCGTAGTCCGCAATCCCGCCTACCGCGACGCTCCCAATGCTGAGCATTGGCCATCAACATCGTCGCAAGGTCGGGCACCCCAGGTCTGATTGAGTCCGAATGAGCAGCTGAGTTGATCGCCTCTGACTCGTCGTGACATTTGCGGGCACGGAGCATACCGGCAAGGACCACCCCTGCTCTACTGCTGCGGCAATATTATACCTCCCTGGTCGTTGAAAACGTGGCACTTGTCCTGGGGAAAGTTCACCGGCACCGAGTCACCGCGTCTTATGTGCGCTTGTCCGACAATCTGCACCACCAGCACCTGGCCATTTCCGAGCGTGCCGTAGAGGACGGTGTTGCCGCCTAGTTGCTCGGTAAGATTGACGACCATCGGCAAGCCGCCCTGCCCCACTTCGATATGCTCAGGGCGAATGCCGAGGGCGACGGTCTGACGGTTCTCTAACTGGAAGTTCGACATCGGTAATGCCACGGCACCGGCGCCGGCGATGCTGAACCGGACGCCACCGCCACCGGCCGGCTCTGCGGTGGCGGCAATGAAGTTCATCTTCGGACTGCCGATGAATCCTGCGACGAACTGATTGGCAGGTCGATTGTACAGCTCGAGTGGGGAGCCGGCCTGCTCGATACGTCCGGCCCGCAGCACGACGATCCGGTCCGCCATCGTCATTGCCTCGACCTGGTCGTGCGTAACGTAAATCATGGTGGCGCCGAGATCGGCGTGAAGCTTCGACAACTCGACGCGCATCTGCACGCGCAACTCGGCATCGAGGTTCGAAAGCGGCTCGTCGAACAGGAAGAGCTTCGGCTCCCGCACGATAGCGCGGCCGATAGCCACCCGCTGACGCTGGCCGCCGGATAACGCCCTCGGCTTGCGCTGGAGATAGTTGTCGATCTGCAGCATGCGTGCTGTCCGCATCACGCGCTCGTCGATCGCAGTGCGTTTGAGACCGGCAGTCTCCAGTCCAAAACTCAGGTTCTTGTACACGGTCATGTGCGGGTAGAGCGCGTACGACTGGAACACCATCGCGATTTCGCGCTTCGCCGGTGGCACCTCGTTCATGCGCCGGCCATCGATGCGCAGTTCGCCGTCACTGATGTCTTCGAGCCCGGCGATCATCCGTAGCAGCGTCGATTTCCCACACCCGGAAGGCCCGACGAATACGACGAATTCGCCATGAGCGATGTCGAGATCGAAGTTGTGAATGATGCGTGTCGCGCCGTAGTTCTTGACCACGCCGCGCAAGTGGAGTTCAGCCATTGCTGCCAGTTCCCGGACCCCAAGCACGGCCGGCGGGCATCCAATTGCCATACTTGGGATGGTCGTTCGCGATCGGTAAGTTTACGGCGGTGCCGGATTCGGCTGAGTGATAGATCGCTGTAATAAGTTCCAGCGAAACTCGAGCGTCGGCCAGTGTGACGGGCAGCGGCTCGCCGCCGGTGATGCTAGCGTGGATGCGCTCGAACTGGCCGCTAAAGGACTCCGTGCTGGGCTTGAACGCGGCGAGGACGCCTGCGATCTGAGCTTCGATCTCCGGCGACTTGCCTTTGAAATACCACGGGTCGTCGCCGATTCGGTAGGGATGTGCACTCCTGCTTTCGACGGTCAAGTTTGAAAACATGAAGCGGATACGCGATAGCTCTTCGGCTGCTCCCAATGTGACCGCCAGCGTCGCCAAGGACCCATTCACCATCTCGATCGAGACCGCTGCGCAATCCTCGACTTCGATCGGGTTTACGCGCGTGGCAAGCCGAGCGTATACGCTTTTGATCGGGCCGTTTACATACGCAAGGATGTCGTGGGCATGGATCGCCTGACTAAGGCAACAGCCGCCGAGTTCGGTCGCCCACTTGCCGCGCCAAGGTACGGCGTAATAATCGGCATCGCGCCGCCAAGATGTCTCGACCGTGGCCAGATAGGGCTTTCCGCAGATGCCGTTCGCCTGAAGTAGTTTCAGCTTTTGCAGTCCACTGCCGAAGCGATACTGGAAGATCGGCGACAGCGTACCCCGGGCTTTCTCCGCTGCCTTTTCGATCGCATCGACGTCCCGCAGTGATCCGGTGATCGGCTTTTCGCAGATGACGTGAAAACCAGCCGCCAGAGCCTGCTCGATCAGGCTGCGATGGGTGTTCGGCGGCGTGCAGATATCGATTACATCGAGACCGGGCATCGCGAGCAGGCTGGCGAAGTCTGTCACGGCCTTCGCGCCCGCATACCGCCCGGCGGTCGCATTCGCCTTATCGCGATCGAGATCGCAAACGGCAAGTACGTCATAGTGATCCGGCAACTCGGCATAGGCATCGAGGTGTTTGGCGCCGATGCCTAGTCCAACGACAGCAACGGTCAATTTGCGGCTCATGGTCGGCCCCCGACGCGTGTTGCCATCGCTTCAGCCTTCAGCGCGAGTTCGGTAGCGAGAAAGCAGTGCGCTTGCGGCATCGCGGTTTCGGTGCGGTCGAGGACGTCGGCCATCAGGCGTGATCCATAGGGAAGAGGCTCGTTCGAGCAGTCGATCCGCGCGATGCCTTTCTGGCCGACTAGGAAAAGGTGATCGCCCCCCGGCTTGCCGCCGATGTCGATATACTTGCGCAGCTCGATATAGCCGTCCGTGCCAAGGATCGTTAGCCGGCCATCGCCCCAAACCGGCAGACCGGCCGGCGTATACCAGTCGACACGGATGTAACCGGTGCCGCCATTCCCGCGCAGCAGGACCTCGCCAAAATCTTCCAGCTCCGGCTTGTCTGGATTGGCGTGGTTGGCGATGTGGGACGCGACGACCTGCGCTGTTGTCGAGCCGGTGAAATGCAGGAACTGATCGCACTGGTGAGCCGCGATATCGCACAGAATCCCGCCATAGCGCGCACGCTGGTAGAACCAGTCGGGCCTTGGGTTGTTGTTTAGCGCATGCGGTCCGAGGCCAACGGTTTGCACAACCTTGCCGATGGCGCCGGCGGCGACGAGCAGGCTCGCTTTTTCCGTCGCGCGGTTTTCGAACCGCTCCGAATAGCACACCGAGAAGATACGCTTCGTCTCCGCCTGGACGCGGCGGACCTCGGCCAACTGGTCGAGCGTGATCACGCCCGGCTTGTCGACCATTACGTCCTTGCCGGCGCGCATGATCTGGATCGCCGTTGCGGCCCTGATGTCGGGAGTGATCGAACTTACGACCAGCTTAATCGATGCATCTTCGAGAATTTCTCGATTGTCGGCGACCCGCCGTACCTGCGGAAAGGCCTTCACATAGGCAGCAGCCAGATCATCCTCTGTCGCGTGCACAGCAACCAGTTCGGCGCCTGCATCGAGCATGGCCTGGGTCTGGCCGTAAACATGGCTGTGGTTGAGGCCGATGGCTGCAAATTTCAGGTGACGTTTCATCGTAGTCTTCATCGTTTCATCCCCGACATGGCCACGCCTTCGATGATGAGGCGCTGGAAGAACAGGAACACCAGGAAGATAGGCAGAATAGCGAGCACCGACATGGCAAACAGCTGGCCCCAAGCTGAGGTGCCTGTCGCGTCGACGAACGAGCGCAGTGCCAGCGGCACTGTGTAGTTGGCACTGTCGTTCAGATAGATCAGCGGCCCGAAGAAGTCGTTCCAGGTCCACAGGAACGAGAAGATGCCGGCCGTCGCCATCACCGGCAGCGACAACGGCATGATGATCTTCCAGTAGATGCGCCAGGGACTGCAACCGTCCATTTGCGCGGCCTCATCCAGCTCCCTCGGAACGCCGCGAAAAAATTGCACCATCAGAAAGATGAAGAAGGCATCCGCCGCCAGGTACTTCGGCATCACCAGCGGCAAGAAAGTGTCGATCCAACCCAGTTGGAGGAACAAAACGTACTGCGGGATCAACGTCACATGATAAGGCAGCATCAATGTTGCGAGCATCAACGCGAACAGTGGCTGCTTCCAGGGAAACTGCAGGCGCGCGAATGCGTATGCAGTCAGCGAGCACGAGGCGAGATTGCCAATAACGACCAGAATCGCGATCACGAACGAGTTCCAATAGAACTGCGTGAAGCTCGTTTGCAGCGCCGTCCAGCCCTCGCGGAAGTTTTTCGGATCGAGCGAATGGGGGATGATCGATAGATCGGTAAAGATTACGTTTTCCGGCTTGAAGGCGGAGGCCACCATCCACAGCAGCGGGTAGAGCATAACGAACGATGCCGCGATCAGCAGCCCGTGCCGAAAGCAGGCGGAAAGGATCGGTCCCAGGCGTGTGCCTGCGCGCGGATCAGCGTGCATCGTCTTCATAATGCACCCAGTATTTCGAGGTCAGGAAGCTAAGCGCGGTGAAAGCGCCGATGATAATCAGCAGCACCCAAGCAAGCGCCGCCGCATAGCCCATGCGGAAATAGGCGAAGGCCTCCTGGTAGAGAAACAGGGTGTAGAACAATGTGCTGTCGACCGGCCCCCCGGTGCCCCCGGAAATGATGAAGGCGGGCGTGAACGCCTTGAAGCCCTCGATCACCTGCAGCACCATGTTGAAAAAGATCACCGGTGCCAGCAGCGGCAGTGTAATCCGCCGGAACTGGCGCAATCTCGAGGCGCCATCTATCGAGGCTGCCTCGTAAAGGTCCTGCGGGATCTGTCTGAGGCCGGCAAGGAAAATGATCATTGGCGAGCCGAACTGCCAGATTGCCAGGATCACCAGCGTGTACACTGCCGTGTCCGGGTTCGAGATCCAGCTGGGTCCCTGAATCCCGAACAGCCACAACAGCACTTGGTTGACCGTGCCATTCCCCTCGAACAGCTGACGCCATAGTACCGCGATCGCGACCGACCCCCCGAGGAGCGACGGAATGTAGAACAGTGCACGATAGATCCCGCCACCGCGTACCGCCTTGTCGAGCATGGTTGCGATCAAGAGCGCGAAGGCGAGCTTCAGCGGCACTTCGAACAGCAGATAGGTGAACGTGACTTTAAGCGCCTGGTAAAAGCGGTAGTCGCCCGTGAACATGCGCACGTAATTCTCGGCACCGATCCACACAGGAGCCGTCAGAAGATCGAACTTCGTGAACGACAAGTAGAGCGAGGCGAGCACCGGCCCAAGCGTGAACACCACGAAACCGATCAGCCAGGGACCAAGGAAAAGATACGCAGTTAAATCGCGTCCGGTGAACCCGAACGCGCGCGGCAGTGTTCTCCGTTTCGTCTCGGTCCCCGCCAGTGTCATGCCCGCGCCAGGATGCTTTCGGCTTCGGTAACGAATTGCCCGGCGCCGTCCTTTGCGCTGGCGCGTCCGAAAGCGACGCTATCGGCGACGCGCAGCAGCAACTTTTCGATTTCACCTGCGCCTTTCGGCGGCGGCGGCGGCAATGCGACAGCGACCTTCGTCACGGCGGCAACGTAGTCCACCTGCATCCGGCCCAAGTCATCGAGGTCCGGCGTCAACAAGCTTTGCGCGATCGACGATGGCGGGACTCCGCGCTCGATGCCGAGCGCCTTCACGCCGTCCGTCTCATTGACGAGGAAATTGATGAGCTTCGCCGCTTCCTCGGGTGCCTTGGTTTTGGCCGAAACGCTCATCATCATCGCCGGCTTGATATAGTGACCGGACGGCGATCCCTTGACGTTGGGGAACACGCTGATTGCAAGCTTTGATTTACTGATGCCCTGGAAGGCGACGACCTGGTTCGAGTTGGCAAAACTCATCGCCGCTGTGCCGCGGCTAATCTCGTATTGATCGATCGCGCCGGTATTGGTGGCACCGATCTCGGCCGGGGCTACCGCACCAGATTTTCGAAGCTTGTCCCACAGGTCGAACCACGCATTGACATCGTCGCGCGTGAACGCAGCCTTGCCCTCGGCTGTGTAGAGCATTTTGCCGCGCTGATTCAGGTAATGCTCGAAGCCTTGTTCCCAGCGGCTGTTATCGCCCGAACCCCAGTATTTCCCGGGATTGAACTTTGAAATTTCGCCGGCAATGCGAGCGAAGTCGTCCCAGGTCCAGTTAGGGTCGAGCGACTTGACGCCAGCCTTCTCGAACATGCCCGTATCATAGACCATGGCCTTGGAGTTGGTGCCCAGAGTGACGCCGTAAAGTTTGCCATCGACTTTGCCGCAATCGCGGGCGGCGGCAGCGAATGTCGACAGGTCGAGCGGCTTCGGTGCCAAGCCGTCAAGTGGCAGCAGGGTCTGTCGCCGCGCGTATTCGAAGATATAGCGATAGTCCATCTGGATCAGATCTGGTGCGTTGCCGCCGGCGGTTTGCGTGCCGAGCTTCGTCCAGTAGTCTCCCCAGCCGAGCGCCTCGGCCGAAATATCGGTGCCGGATTTTGCCTTGTACGCATCGAGGGCCGCTTTGGTCCGCTTGTCACGGTCCGGGTTGCCCCACCAAAATGCACGTAGGCGGATGCCGGTCTGTGCTTGTGCCGTGCCCACCTCGTAGAGTGCCGAACCAGCCATCGTTGCGACACCGTTAACAAAGTGCCGGCGCGTAATGCGTTCCATGGGTCGTCCTCCGGTGCGTCGCTTGGCTTAACGGTGTCGTTGCGTACACTCGTGCGACTGAGCGTAACCGAAGACGACCTGCATCGTCTATGTACCTATCGGAACGGCCTCGCCCGCCACCGGCAAATGCGGCGTGTAGCGTCTCGTTGGCAGGTGTTGTCACGCTGTCATTCGCACCGAATAGGGTTTTCCCTTCCGGCGAATGCTGATGCCACTCACGCAGGAGTTCGTGTTCTGATGAGCCGCTGTCCGACGGAGAGCAGGACGCAAATAACGCGAGAATGATTGGTCTGTCCGATCCGCATATTAACATCGCCAAGTCTGAACAGTCACATCCAACCCTTTCCCGATGTTCTAGCGGCGGCATTCGTGGTATTGTGAACGCGTGACCGGCTTTCGCGGCTGGTTGTCGTCGCGCGGCCGGTCCCTGGATCTCAACTCTGGGAGGATGTCATGGCCGTGATTGCAATGACGCGCGAGATGGCGACCCTGGGCCGGGACGTCGCCGCTGGATTGGCCGAAAGACTGGGTCTCGAGATCGTCCATCACGAACTCGTCGAGCACGATATCGCCGAGCGCTCTGGCCTACCCGAAAGCCAAGTTCATCGCTTTCTCGAGGGCGAGGCGACCCTGATGGAGCGCTGGCGCATCGATGGAACAAAGATGGCGCGTTATACCGCGCGCGAGATTGTCGAGCTCGCAGTTAAAGGCAACGTGCTGATACGCGGCTGGGGAGCGACCTACCTGCTGCGATCGGTTCCACACGTGCTGTGTGTGCGCATCTGCGCACCGATGTCATTCAGGACCCGCATGCTGATGAAACGATTGGGGATTGCAGATCCCCTCGCCGCGCGCCGCGAGATCGAGCGCAACGATGCAGCGCATAACGGTGCCATGCAGCGGCTGTTCGGCATCGATTGGACCGAGCCCTCGCACTACGCGATCACTCTGAACAGCCAACGTGTGCCGGTCGCTACGTGCGTCGAACAAATTGCCATGATGAGCGAAAGCGAGGCATTTAGAGAAACACAACAGTCGCGCGGCATAATGTTGGATCAATTGATCGAGGCACGCGTGCGGACGGCGCTCGATGATCACTTCGACGTAAACATGCGCGCCGTTGGCATCGACGTGCAGGTTCGGGATGGACGGGTCACGTTGTCGGGCGCGATCAGCGATGAGCGCAAGATCGCCGAGATCGTGCGGCGAGTGCACACTGTCGAGGGCGTCGCCCATGTCGAGTGCAACATCCAGCACCTCGACTTTTCTCGAGGCCAACGATACATCTGATTGAGCGCTTCAGGGGCCGGCAGGCGATGATCACAAAATCGATCGTCTGGCTGTTCGGCGCCGCGGATAAGGAGTAGAGTGTCACGATCGGCATCGGGGGGCAAAACCTGGAGGTTCCCATGCCAACATTCGTGGTGCTCGCCACTTACAGCGATCAAGGCATCAAGAACGTCAAACAGACGATCGAGCGTGCCGATGCTTTCAAGCAGATGGCCGGCAAAGCCGGCGCGACCGTGAAGGATGTGTTTTGGACGTTGGGCTCGCATGACGTCGTGGCTATTTGCGAGGCTCCGGACGACGAGACTGCAACGGCGCTTTCACTGAGCGTCGCCTCGCGCGGCAACGTTCGCTCGGAGACGTTGCGAGCATTCTCGCTGGACGAGATGAAGAAAATTCTCGGCAAGATGGTTTGAAGCCGCTGGCGATACCGAAGAAGGCGCTGTCGCCGGATCGCGAAAGCAAGCAGCGCCTTTGATTGAGGCGAACGGCACAACGGAACTTGTGATGCGGGAGTGGGACAGTTGTGCAAGCCGCAATGACGTAACGTGAGGAAGGAGAGTGCAATGTATGCTGCCATCCGGCAGGGCAAAGCGAAGACGGGGATGGCTGAAGAGCTCGCCAGCCGCATCAAGGAAGGTGCGATCCCGATCATTAGTGGTGTCGCCGGCTTCCGAGCCTATTACGTCGTCTATGCCCCCGATGACATCGTCACGGCTATCAGCATCTTTGAGGATTTCGACGGTGCGGCGGAATCGAACCGGCGCGGACTTGCCTGGATAGAGCAGGACCTTGGACCGCTCTTGGATGGCCCGGTTACAGCATCCGCCGGCCCGGTTATCGTCCACACTTTGGCCTAGCGAATATCGCCTTCGCTCGGTCGCTAATTATACGGCGTTGTTCTTCGCCCAGCCGATGACCTCGGCGTGGGTGGCGAACCAAACGTCGCCCTTTGCCTTGGCGTGGCGGATCAGTTCATCGAGAATCCATATACGCGACCGGTAGCCGATGACGTGCGGGTGGCAGGTCAGCTGGAAAACGCCGCCCTCATCCCACGCCGCATCGAATTCGCGCCGGAAGATGTCGAGAACGTCGCCGGGTGGCGTATAGGGCCGCAGTCCTGAGAAGCGATGCATCATGAAGTAAACCGCATCGTCGCGTATCCACTCGACTGGCAACTCGACAATGCCGGTCGGCTCACCGTCGAGCAGCAGCTCGTAACAATCCTCGTCGGCCATCAGCGAGCTATCGTAGAGCAGTCCCATTTCCTTTTCGATGCGCAGCGTATTCGGACTGAAATCCCACGAGGGCGTACGCAGTCCGACGGCGCGTGTGCCGGTGATCGTCTCGAGGGTGTCGGCAGAACGCATCATCAGATCGCGCTCTGCGTCGTAAGGCAGCACCGAGTTCAGTTCGTGAATCCAACCGTGAATGCCGATCTCATGACCTTCCGCAACCACGCGCCGCTGCTCGTCGGGATGGATCAACGCTGCCACCGCCGGCACGTAGAACGTCGCTTTCACGCCGTGCTTGTCGAGAAGCCTTAGAATACGCGGCACGCCGACACGATTGCCGTATTGCCCCCAGCACATGCGGCCGATCGACTTGCCGCCGTCGCGCAATTCGTTCGTCTCATGATCGCTGTCGAACGACAGCGCGATCGCACAGCGTGCGCCGTCCATCCAGGCCTTCGGCCGGAAGGTTCGGCCGGCCCGCACCTGATTGACGAGCTTGCGCCAATGCTCCTCCGGCCACTGCCAGGGTTCGAGCGGTTTTGAGGCATCGGTCATGATCGACCTCCTTGAATTCACGCGCTGGGTGAGCCGGTCAGGAGCCCGTGGTTGTTACGGCACAAACACGATGCGGCCGACCACTTTGCCGGCCTTCAACTCTTGCATCGCCTCGTTCGCTTCGGACAGTTTTCGACGGGTTACCCTGATCGGCTTCAAGATGCCATGCTGCGCAAGGGCAACCAACTCTTTCAGCTCCGGCAGTGTGCCGACGTAAGACCCGCGAACGCCCATGGCGCGCAATGGAAAGTACACGATCGGCAATTTCAGCTCGCCGCCGTAAAGGCCGACCACGACGATCTCGCCACCTTTTTTCAGGGCAGCAACGCCCAGTTCGATTGTCGAGGCTGCGCCGACGAGATCGAGAACGCACCCGGCGCCGCCGCCCGTCGCGTCGAAGATCTGCTTCTTCGCGTCTGCCGCTGAACCATCGACGGTCGCAAGCGCGCCAGCGTCGATCGCGGCGTTGCGCTTGTCCGCGTCGATGTCGACGACGATGGCGCCCTTGCCACCCATCGCTTTCAACACGTTGAGCGCCATGTGGCCGAGACCGCCGGCGCCCATGATCACCACCGGCTCGTCCTTGAGTCTCTCACCGAACTTCTTGAGCGCGGAGTAAGTCGTGATGCCTGAACAAGCCAAGGGCGCAGTTTCGGCAGGATCGAGCTTGCCTAGTTCGACGCAATAGCGTGCGTTGGGAACGAGTACGTACTCGGCAAAGCCGCCGGTTTGAAACACCCCCATGGCGCGCGCCTTTGTCGCGCACAGGTTTTCTTCGCCACGCTTGCAGGTCGGACACTCGCCACACCCGAGCCAGGGATAGACGACGACCGAAGTGCCAGATTTCAAGCCCTGAGCGTCGGGGCCGGTTTTAACCACCTCGCCGGCAATCTCGTGGCCCATCGTCAGTGGCAGTGAGATACCGCGATCCTTCAACATCATCTTGTTGCCGGAACCGAGATCGTAATTCCCCTCCCAAATATGGATGTCGCTGTGGCAAAGGCCTGCGCCGGTCATGCGGATCAGCACCTCCGCCCCCTGAGGTTCGGGCGTCGGGCTCTCCATGCGCTCGAGTGGAGCGTTATGCTTGGTGACGCAATAGCAGGTGTGGGTCATTGAATTTTTCCCGATTGCCGCACGCCCTCGCGTGACTCGATGAAGCGTTGAGATTAGTTGTATAAGTGCGGCACAGCTAGTGCTTTGCTGAACGTCAGCCCATCGCACAACCAGGCTCGCGAAGCCAAGCCTCGCACATTAAAAACTTGCACCCGAGGAAACCGCCATGCTCGACAAGCCCGCTGCCGCTGGAAAACCCGCCCGCACGCTCCGCCTCAACCCGAAGGACAATGTCATCGTCGCGGTCGATGTGATCGAGGCCGGCGCCAAGCCCGAGGGCGTGACCGCGACCGTGCGCGTGCCGCGCGGACACAAGATGTCGACCGTCAAAATCGACAAGGGCGCGCCGGTATTGAAGTTCGGCCAGATCATCGGTTTCGCCTCGGCTGAAATTCTACCCGGCGAGCACATTCATACGCACAACTGCGGCTTTGCTGCTTTCGAGCGCGACTACGCATTCGCACAAGACGCCAAGCCGGAGCCAATCCTGCCACTCGAAGCGCGTGCGACATTCGAGGGCTTCCGCCGAACCAGCGGCGCGGTCGGCACCCGCAACTACATCGGCGTGATGACCAGCGTGAACTGCTCGGCGACCGTCGCCCGCTTCATCGCCGAGGAGGTCAAGCGCTCCGGCATCCTCGACGACTATCCCAACATAGACGGCGTGATCCCGCTGGTGCATTCGACCGGCTGCGGCATCGACAGCGACGGCGAGACCTTCGAAGTTTTGAAGCGCACCACCTGGGGCTACGCCTGCAACCCGAACATGGCGGGTGTGCTGGTCGTCGGCCTCGGCTGCGAGGGGTTCCAGATCGCCCGCATGAAGCAGGCGTACAACGTCAAGGAGAGCGATACGTTCCGCACTATGACGATCCAGGAAACCGGCGGTACCAAGAAGACGATCGCCGCCGGGGTCGAAGCCGTGCGCAGCATGCTGCCGATCGTTAACAAAGCAGTGCGCCAGACCGTGCCGGCGTCCGAACTCATGCTGGCTTTGCAGTGCGGCGGCTCCGATGGATACTCCGGCATCACCGCGAACGTCGCGTTGGGGCTCGCCGTCGACCAACTCGTACGCCACGGTGGCACTGCCGTGCTGTCCGAAACGCCCGAGATCTACGGCGCCGAACATTTGCTCACCCGCCGCGCGGCCACCAAAGAGATTGGCGAGAAGCTGGTAGGCATCATCAAATGGTGGGAGGATTATACGGCGCGCGCGCGAATGAGCATGGACAACAACCCGTCGCCCGGCAATAAGGCCGGCGGTCTCACGACCATTCTCGAAAAGTCGCTCGGCGCTGCCGCCAAGGGTGGCTCGACGACGCTGACCGGCGTCTATCACTACGCCGAGCCGATCCGCACCAAAGGCTTCGTCTACATGGACACGCCCGGCTACGATCCGGTGTCGGCGACTGGTCAGGTGGCCGGCGGCTGCAACATGCTAACCTTCACCACCGGGCGCGGCTCGGCATACGGCTGCAAACCGACGCCCTCGATCAAGCTCGCGACCAACTCCGAAATGTATCACCGCATGACCGACGACATGGACATCAACTGCGGCGACGTACTCGACGGCGTGCCGCTGGAAACGAAGGGCCAGGAAATCTTCGACGCGGTTTTGCGCGTGGCGAGCGGTGAGAAATCGAAGTCTGAGTTGCTCGGCTACGGCGACGCCGAGTACGTGCCCTGGCAAATCGGCGCGACGATGTGAGCCGCCCTACTCACGCCGCCAGCGGGGCACACTCCGCCGTCGCCTTGAGCTCGCGGATTGCAGATTCCAGCTCGCTCGTCAGGGCGGTGATCGTGTCTTTGCCGGGAGCCAACTTGTCGGTCGGGATCGGCACGCCGAAGGTCAGCCGCACGCGGGGTCGGTCCATCAGATGGGCCACCTGCATCTGCGCCGGTCCCTCGTAGAAGGCCGGCACCAATGGGACACGCGCCTGCAGCGCGATGGTCGCCGCGCCGCGCTTGAACGCCGTCATCTCCGTGTTGCGTGAACCACTGGGGAAAATCAGCAGCACCTCGCCTTGTTTCAGTGCATCGACCGCAGCCTTGATCGAACTTGGCGAGGGATCCGAACGGTTGAGCGAAATCGAGCCGGCCTGCTCCATCACCCACTTGGTGATCGGCGAGGCAAACAATTCCTGCTTCGACATGTGCCGAATGAGCCGCGGATGCACGGCATAGGCGATCCATAATCCATCAGCCCAGCCGACGTGATTGCAAGCAATGATCGCAGCGCCGCCGCCGGGGCGCAGCAGCGCAGGCTGATTGACGATTTCAGGTCTGCCAACGCGGCCGAACAGCAGCTTGAGCCCGGGGGCGACGATCTTGAGCATGTTCATGCAAACAAGGGTAGCACTTCGCGGATCGCGGTAGTTGCTCTAATTAAGAACGGAGAGATGCATCCTGCCTGACTTGGGCAGCGCTGCCGACAGACCTTGCAATCGCTAAACGTGGCGAGTGCATAAATCGGGGGACGTAATCATGCGGCTCGAAGGCAAAACAGCGATCATCGTCGGTGCGGGGCAAAGCCCCGGCCTCGACAACGCAAGCCAAGGCATGGGCAACGGACGCGCAACCGCGCTACTATTCGCCCGCAACGGTGCCGACGTGATGTGTGTCGACCGCACGATCGATGCCGGCAACGAGACGGCGCAATTGATCAAGGCCGAGGGCGGCAAGGCGAGCGCATACGCTGCCGACGTCGCTCGGGAAGCGGACATGGCGGCGATGGTGGGAGCCGCGCACCAGCAGTGGGGCCGCATCGACATCCTACATTACAACGTCGGCGTCAGCCTCGGCGGCGGCGACAAGTCCCCGCTCGAAATCACCGAGGCGGCCTTCGACAACGTCACGACGATCAATCTGCGCGGCTTCGTGATGGCCTGCAAACATGTGCTGCCGATCATGCGCGACCAGCGCTCCGGCGTGATCCTGTCGATCTCGTCGGTGGCCGCACTTTCGAGCACCTATCCGACCGTCGCCTACAAGACGACGAAGGCCGCCATGATCGCCTACACCGAGCAGATTGCGCGGCATTACGCGGAGTTCGGCGTGCGCGCCAACGTCATTCTCCCTGGCCTGATGGATACGCCGATGGCGGTCGACACCCGCGCCCGCGAATGGGGTAAGCCCCGCGCCGAGATCGAGGCGTTGCGCAACGCCAAGGTGCCGCTGCGCCGCAAGATGGGCACCGCCTGGGATGTCGCCTACGCCGCGTTGTATCTAGCCTCTGACGAAGCGAACTTCGTCACCGGGGTCGCGTTGCCAGTCGACGGTGGCGCGCTGTTGCGGTCAGCGGATTAACGGTGGGGACCAACCCGAACATTGACATATCCGCGAAAAATCAGCATTCTTTGCCGCATGATCTATCCCGCGCCACTCCTCCGACGTACCAGCGCCAGGTTGCTTCTGCGACTGCGATGAGGATTTGCGTCTAAGTCCTTTCCGCAGGCCGCGCTCATGCGCGGCTTTTTTAGTTTTGATCTCTGGTTACGGATGCCTCTTATGTCTGCTCCCGCCTTGAAGGTTACCTCTACCGCCCCCCCAGTCGTCCCCGGCTCGCCGCACGTGATGCCGACCTATGGCCGCCAAGACCTCGTATTCGAAAAGGGTGAGGGCGTGTGGCTCACCGCCACCAACGGCGATCGCTACATGGACTTCGCCAGCGGCATCGCCGTGAACTCACTTGGCCACGCGCATCCGCATCTCGTCGCTGCCCTAACCAAACAGGCGCAAGCGCTGTGGCATACCTCGAACCTGTATCGGGTGGCCGGGCAGGAAACGCTCGCCGACCGGCTGTGTGCAAAAACATTCGCCGACAAGGTGTTCTTCTGCAATTCGGGCGCCGAAGCTTGTGAGGGCGCAATCAAGGTCGCGCGGCGCTATCATCACGTCTCGGGCAACCCTGAGAAGAAGCGCATCATCACCTTCAAGGGTGCGTTCCACGGGCGTACGCTCGCTGCGCTGGCAGCTGCCGGCAACGAGAAATACATGGAAGGTTTTGGGCCCGACATGCCGGGCTTCGACTGCATGCCGTTCGGTGATCACGATGCCTTGCATGGAGCAATAGGACCTGCAACGGCCGCCATCATGGTGGAGCCGATCCAGGGCGAGGGCGGCATCCGCGTCGTCCCCAACCAGTGCCTCGTTGGCCTGCGCGAACTTTGCGACAAACACGGACTGTTGCTGATCCTCGACGAAGTGCAATGCGGCGTCGGCCGCACGGGCAAGCTGTTTGCCCACGAGGCGGCTGGCATCAAACCCGACATCATGGCGATCGCGAAAGGTATCGGCGGTGGCTTCCCAGTCGGTGCGTTCATGGCGACGGCTGAAGCTGCCAAGGGCATGGTGCCCGGCACGCACGGCTCGACGTTCGGCGGCAATCCACTGGCGATGGCGGTTGGCAACGCCGTGCTCGATGTGATTCTGGAGCCGGGCTTTCTGGAAGCCGTGCAACAGAAGGCGCTCTATCTCAAGCAGGCGCTTGCCCGCGTCAAGGATGAGAACCCGGGCGTCGTCGAGGAAATCCGCGGAGCTGGCTTACTGATGGGCGTGCGTTTCAATGCGAAAGTACCCGCAGGAGACGTTGTGAAAGCGTGCGCCGCCGAGAAGTTCCTCACCGTCGGCGCCGGGGACAACGTCGTGCGCATCATCCCGCCGCTCAACGTCACCGAGACGGAGATGAGCGATGCCGTGAACCGCCTCGGCCGTGCGATCAAGGTCGCAGCGAAATCGGTCACGTGAAAATCATGCGCTGCGATAGTACCTGTCCCACGACTGTCATCCCGGGGCTTGTCCCCGGGACCCATTGTGCAACCGATCGCGATCGTCGAGCCTAGCCTCGCTATTGCGATTACCACCGCTAGGTCCTCTACCCATGAAGCTGAGTTCTCAGACGCCCCGCCATTTCATCGATATCGACGCCATCGAGGCGAGCGTGCTGCGCCAGATCGTCGACAATGCGCATGCGATGAAACGCGCAGGCAAGCGCGTGCCGAAGCACCTTGCGCCGTCCGGCATCGCCGACCAGATCCTACTGATGATTTTCGAGAAACCGTCAACTCGCACCCGTGTGTCGTTCGATGTCGCAATGCGCCAGCTCGGTGGGCAAACGATCGCGCTCAATCACGCCGATCTGCAAACCGGACGGGGCGAAAGTGCGTCGGACACCGCAAAGGTGCTATCGCGTTATGGCGATGCCATCATGATCCGCGCGCACAGCCACGACCGCATTATGGAACTGGCTGACAACGCTACGGTGCCGGTGATCAATGGCCTGACCGACCGCAGTCATCCATGCCAGATCATTGCCGATATCATGACGTTCGAGGAGCGCTGCGGCAACATCAAGGGCCGCAAGATCGCGTGGGTCGGTGATGGCAACAACGTCGCGGTATCGTGGATGCAGGCAGCCGCGCGCTTCGGTTTCGAACTACGTATTGCGTGCCCCGCACAGCTGAAGCCAGAGCGCGACGTGATCGACTGGGTGGCCATGGAGGGCGGCAAGGTCATCATCACCGACGATGCGGCCGACGCCGTCAAAGGTGCCGATTGCGTCGTCACCGACACGTGGGTTTCGATGGGTCAATCGGACGAATCTCGCCGCAAGCAACTGCTCGGGCCCTACGCCGTCGACAAGGACCTGATGAAGCGCGCTGCCAAGGATGCGATCTTCATGCATTGCCTGCCGGCTTATCGCGGGCACGAAGTTTCGGCCGAAGTGATCGACGGGCCGCAATCAGTCGTATTCGACGAAGCGGAAAATCGCCTGCACGCGCAAAAGGCGATCCTCGCCTGGTGCCTTGGTGCATAACGAGTAGAGACGAAATGTCAAAACAGCAGCCGCTCAATTTGACGGAGAGCATTGTCGCGATCTCCGACGATCTGGTGCTGCCCTTCCACACCGGCCAGTCGGGCGTATCGGGACGCCTCATTCGGCTTGGCCCCGTAGTCGACGAAATCTTGAAGCGGCACGATTATCCTGAAAGCGTGAGCGTTGCGCTCGGCCAGGCCATCGCGCTGACGGCACTGCTAGGCACCGCCCTCAAGTTCACCGGCAAGCTGATCCTGCAAACCAAGACCGACGGGCCGCTCGGCTTTCTCGTGGCGGACTTCGAGGCACCGGGGCGGTTGCGCGGTTATGCGGCGTTCGACGCCGATGGCACCGCCAAGCTCGGAGCAACGGACCAAGGCGCGCTGCTCGGCTCGGGTCATATGGCGATGACGATAGATCCCGGCGGTCACCTTGACCGCTATCAAGGCATCGTTTCGATGGAGGGCAGGCCGTTGACGGTTGCCGCTCAGACCTACTTCCGCCAGTCGGAGCAATTGCCGACGTTCATCCGGATCGCGGTTGCGCACCACTACATCGGAGCCGAAAAGAAATGGGCGTGGCGCGCCGGCGGCCTGATGTTGCAGTTCGTGTCGCCGGAGGGTGGCATTCAGCGAGCCCCATCGGCGGACGACGAGGATGAGGGTGGTTTGGTCGGCGAAGACACCGACGACTGGCAGCGTACGGTCATCCTGGCGCAGACGGTAGAAGACCACGAGCTGCTGGATCCGATGCTCGCGCCCGACAGGCTGCTGTACCGGCTGTTTCATGAGGAAGGCGTTCGCGCGCACGACGCAGTGCCGCTAGCTGGCTATTGCCAGTGCTCGGCCGAACGTGTTGAGACGCTCCTGAAGAGCTTCGGTCCGGACGAGCTATCCGACATGCGCGAGAATGACGGCGCGGTCGCGGTAACCTGCGAATTTTGCCGCAGTACTTACCGGTTCACCGACGCCCAGTTAAAGTGAGGCGCCGGGCGTGATGGCTGACGACAAGCGGGTGATCCAATCGATTGAAACCCTGGACGGCGGCAGGTGTGTCGATCTGTTCGTCAGGACTGACGGCACCTACGGTTTCGAAGAATATCGCCGCGATGTGGAGGATGCGCGCGGCTGGTTTCCGATCGGTCACTACGCAGTGCTTGTGTTCGCAAACGAAAATGACGCTCGCACTGCGGCCGACCGCTATGTGAAATGGCTCCGGGATCGGTAAGTACGCGACCAGCCCCGATTGACTAACGCAAGCCGTCCACGCCCTTGATCTCCTTGGTGGTCAAGCCACCGATCCGGGCGGCCGGGCGGCCGCTGTCGGTGACGACGATGGCAACCAGGATTTCATCAGCACGCGGGGCGTCGGCCACACGCACTTCCATGGCGTCGAAATGACTGCGAACGTAGGCTGCATCCTTGTGGCCGAGCGGCACATCGATTGCCGTTCCCATGCCACCCATCTTCTTGGCGGACGGAATGAGCGCCGCACCCTTCTCCAGAACGGCGCGAACCGGCGTGCCCATCTTTGGATGTAGGATGGCGGCAGCGTGTTCCAGCTCGCCGTTTTCACCGACGACGGCGGCTTTGCCATAGCTCTCCGCGCTGCCACCCTCGATTGCTAGGGCCCTGATCGCGCGCCTCGTTAATAGCTCGCCCAATTCGACGCCGATTTCGACGAGTTCGCTCAGGTCCGCGATATTGCGGCCGGCATACGGGTTTGCGATCACGGCGATGGCAGCAGCCTTTCGAGTTGCAGGCGTAATGGCCTGCCCACCCTCGCGCTGAGTTTCCTCGACGGTGACGACGATCTTGCGGATCACGGCTGCCATGTGCGGCTCCTAAACGGACAGATACTTGTCGCCGATGCTAGCGTCCGCGTCGAGTTCGGCAAGTGTGCCCTTGAACGCCACGTGGCCACGTTCCAGCACCACCGCACGATCCGCAATGCTGCGCGCAAAATGCAAATTCTGCTCCGAGAGCAGCATTGCGACGCCGCGCTTCTTCAATGCCTGCACTGCCACTTCGATAGCATCGACGATTACCGGGGCCAAACCTTCGGACGGTTCGTCGAGCAGGATCAGCCGGGGATTGCCCATCAAGGTGCGCGCGATCGTTAGCATCTGCTGCTCGCCGCCGGACATCTGACCGCCGGGGCGATCTCGCATCGCGGCCAAATTGGGAAACAACTCGAACAGCTCGTCCGTCGTCCAGGCGCTGCCATCACGCGGCGGCAGACGGCCGACGTCAAGGTTTTCCATCACGTTCAGATCGGTGAAGATGCGACGGTCTTCCGGCACATATCCAATGCCAGCACGCGCGATCGCGTGCGTGGTGAGATTATCGATCGCGCGGCGGTTGAAAGTCACTCCTCCTTCGATACGCGGCACCATCCGCATAATGGCCTTCATCGTCGTCGATTTGCCGGCGCCATTGCGGCCGAGCAACGCGACGACTTCGCCCGGTTCGATATCAAACGACACACCGAACAGAATTTGAGCGCCGCCGTACCATGCCTTGAGATCGCGAACTTCGAGCAGCGCCATGTTCAAGCTCCCGCTGCTTTGGCACGAGAGCCGAGATAGACGCTGCGCACCTCGGGGTTCGCTCGCACCTCCGATGGAGAACCCGCCGCGATCAATCTGCCGCGATTCATCACGAGCACGCGGGTTGCGTGGCCGAACACCACGTCCATGTCGTGCTCGGTAAACAGCACGGCGGTGTTGCGTTCTTTAGCCATGCGCGCGGCCAACTGCATGAGCTCAGTGCGCTCTCTTGGCGCCATACCGGCACACGGCTCGTCCATCAATAGCAGGCGTGGCTTGTTTGCGAGTGCAATTGCAAGTTCGAGGCGCTTGACGTCGCCGTAGGCCAGCTCGCCGCAACTCCTGTGCGCTTGGGATTGCATGCCGATAAGCTGGAGTAAGTCAGCGGCGCCCCGCCGCGCCTCATCGCGGCCGCGCCGGAAGAACCCAAACGATCCCGCTTGCGACATCAATGCAACTTCGACATTTTCGGCAACCGTCATCGACGCGAAGGTTGCGGCGATCTGGAACGTGCGGCCGACGCCCATTCGCCACAACTGGCGTGGTTGAAGCCCGGTGACATTGCGGTCATCCAAGGTCACGCGTCCGGCATCCGGTTTGATCTGGCCGTTGAGCATATTGAACGTGGTCGTCTTGCCGGCACCATTGGGTCCGATCAGCGCAACGAGTTCGCTCGCCGCAACCTCGAACGAAACCCCGCGCACGGCATGCACGCCGCCATACGATTTCGCCAGGTCGCGAACCAGGAGCACGCTCATGGGTCGCGCCTACTAAATTTCGGAAGCGCCCGGATCGTGCCGACGATACCCTGCGGAAACAACATCGTGATTAAAATAACCGTCGCCCCAAGGACCGCCTGCCAGTAGCTTGTCGCGCGCACGATCCAGTCTTGCAGGCCGATGAAAACGGCAGCACCTACCACAGGTCCCATCAAGGTTTGGACGCCACCCAGCAGCACCATGACAAGGCCATCCATCGAGCGGGGAATCGACAAGCTATCCGGCGACAGCGAACCCTTCGAGAAGACGAACAGCGCACCTGCAAGCCCCGCAAATGTGCCGGCGAGCGTGAACGCGAGCCATTGAATGCGGCGCGTATCGATGCCGATCGCATCGGCACGCAAGGTCGAGTCGCGCGTGGCCCGCAGCGCATATCCGAAGGGCGAATGGGCGAGCGACCACACCGCCAGGATAGCGATCGACGCCACCGTTACAGCAAACACATAGTAGGCGCGTTTTGATGTCAGCCACGACGGCGGCCACACCCCAACAAGGCCGTTTGAGCCGCCGGTGACAGTGTCCCACTGGAACGCGACGGCCCACGTGATCTGGGCAAGCGCCAGCGTCAACATTGCCAGCGACACGCCCGAAAGCCTGACGCAGAGCCAGCCGAAACATGCAGCTAACAACCCGGCAAACGCAACACCACCGGGGATCGCAACAAGCAGCGGCACCCCCGCTTTGGCCAGGATCGCGGCAGCGTATGCACCCGCCCCGAAGTATGCCGCATGCCCGAACGACGCCATGCCACCGGCGCCCATCATCAGGCCGAGACTCGCAGCAAACAATCCAAACAACGCGATATCGGTCGCCAACACGACGGTAAACTGGTCGGCGAAGATGGGGATCAGCACGAGGATCAAACCAATCGGGGCGAGGTATTTGAAATCGGATTTGCCCAAGGCATCGAGCGGCGTTGCAGCAAGGATCGTCTGCCTTTGCACCGAAGGCGCTGCACCGAACAGTCCCCATGGCCGCCAGATCAGGACGAGGGCCATCACAATGAATTCGGCAACGAGCGTGAGTTTGGAGAATGAAAGTGTGAACCCTGCGATGGCAACATCGCCGATGCCAATGCACCAAGCCTTCACGACGCTGACGATGATCGCTGCCACGTATGATCCTGGAATACTACCGAGACCGCCGACCACCGCGACCACGAAGACGTCTGCGATAATGGACAGATCCAGCGTCAAGTTGGCGGGTTCGCGCGGCATCGACAGCGCACCGCTGAGGCCCGCCAAAAAGGAACCGAGCGCGAACACGGTTGTGAACAGCACCGCTTGGTTGACGCCGAGTGCCGCCGCCATTTCGCGGTCTTGCGTGGCAGCGCGGACCATCGTGCCCCACCGGGTGCGCGTCAACAGCGCCCAGGTGAGCGCCAGAAAGAGCGGGCCCAGAAGGATCAAGACGAGATCGTAAGCCGGCACCGCACGGCCGAGGATGGTCACCGCGCCGGTGAAACCGGCTGCCTTCGGACCGAGGATGTCATCGGGTCCCCAGAAGTAGAGCGCCGCATCCTTGATCACTAGCACGATCCCGAATGTGGTGATCAGCTGCAGCAGCTCAGGCGCGGCATAGATGCGTTTGAGGATGACCAGCTCGATCAGTGCACCTACTACCCCGACGATGAGGGCCGCGAGCAACGCCCCACCCCAGAAGCCAAAAGCGCCGCCGAGTTGTTGCGAAATCGTGGTCGCGAGATAAAGTCCCAGCATATAGAGCGAGCCGTGCGCGAAATTGACGATCCGCGTCACGCCGAAGATCAACGAAAGTCCAAGCGCCACCAGAAACAGCAGCGAAGCGCTGGCGAGCCCATTGAGCGTCTGGATAAGGAAGGAGGAGAGCATCGGCACCAGCGGCGAGTTGGCATGTTGTGCATGGCTGCGACCCCCACTCTCCGCGTCATCCCCGCGAAGGCGGGCAATGACGGTATTGGGTGGATTTACAGCTAGTGGATTGCCGCGAGAAAAAGCGCGATCAATTTGTCGGACGGCGCGCCTTCACGTCGGCATCAGACGGCAGGTGCTTGTCGCCTGGTTCGTAGCGCCAGTCGGTCATCACGCCCATGCCGCCCTTTACGCCGAGACGACCGACGTAGGCGCCCATCGTCGATTGGTTGTCCTGGGTGCGGTACGTCACCTTGCCGAAGGGCGTGCCGACTTCGAGACCAGCCATTGCCGCAACGAGCTTTTCAGTGTCCGTCCCGCCGCCCTTCTTCAAAGCTGCCGCGATCGTTTGAATGGCCGAATACCCGACCACTGATCCGAGCTTTGGCGCTTCGCTGTACTTCGCTTTATATGCATCGAAGAATGACTTGTGCTCGGGCGTCGAGATGTCGGCCGCCGGATATCCGGTGACGTACCAGCCAACTGGTGTCTCGTCCTTCAGCGGATCGAGATACTCCGGCTCGCCCGACAAGAGGCTGAACACGGGCATATCCTTGAAAAGGCCACGCGTTTGGCCCTCGCGCACGAACTTCGAGAGGTCGGCACCGAATGTCACGTTGAAGATCGCATCGGGCTTGGCATCGGCCAACGCCTGGGCAACAGCACCAGCGTCGATCTTGCCGAGTGGAGAGGCTTGCTCGTTGACGAACTCGACACCCGGTTGAGCAGCCTTCATCAACGCCTTGAACGAAGTCACGGCCGATGTGCCGTACTCGTAATTCGGATAGACGATTGCCCACCGCTTCTTGTTGAGCTTGGCGGCATCGGCGACCAGCATCGAGGTTTGCATGTAGGTCGAAGCGCGCAGCCGGTACGTATACCTGTTGCCGCTCTCCCAAACGATCTTGTCGGTTAGCGGCTCCGCTGCGACGAACAGGATTTTTCGCTGCTTGGCGAAGTCCGAAATAGCCAACCCGATGTGCGAAAGGAACGAGCCTGTCAGCAGCACGACGTTCTCGCGGCTGACCAGCTCTTCTGCAACGCGCACAGCATCGCCCGGTGTGGCGTTGTCATCGCGGGAGATCACTTCGAGCTTGCGGCCACCGATGCCACCGGCCTTGTTGATCTCTTCGACGGCCAGCTCCCAGCCCTTCTTGTACGGCTCTAGAAACGCAGGTTGCGCCTTGTAGCTGTTGATTTCGCCGATCTTGATGACATCCTGCGCAAGCGCGCCGGACACGGCAAGGCCGGCAACGACGGCGGCTAACCCCGGCAAAATCTTCATACGTTCGTCCTCCTCAAGCAGCTTGAGCAATCAGCGCATTTCCGCCGATCACCACCATTTTACCTTGCAACTGAATGTAAGCTGCAACAATCAAGTTTTTCGAGAGAATTTGGCGGGCGCGGTCTGCCCCACATGAGATTGCCTTCGCGCGCTGCTCGTCTGACAGCTGGCCAACGCCCACAGTGACCAGCAGATCGCGGAGGTCACTGTCGTCCTTTACCTCGTGCGCGGGCAGCCGTCTTATTGCCGGATCGTCTACGTTGACGGCATTGGCGATCATTGTTGCCGCCGCATCTGCTTCGGCAGCGGTCCGAGCAAGCACTGTCACTGCATCGGCGACGCCAAGTGACTGCGAACGTCCACGCCAGCCGGACGTCGCGATGCCGCCGATACCATCACCCGCACGTGTCGTTATACGAGCGTCTATCCCCGGTGCGGTGAGGTCGCCGACGACGCCAATGGTGAAAATTGCAGAGTTGGCCAAGTGGATCGCGATATCGCCGCCGTTGTTGACATAGGCACGGTCGAGCGTGGCCGCCCGGCCCATGATGCCAAGCATCTCATCGGCAACGCTCCCCGCCACCGCCGCCATCGGCGTGATGAACCGGTCCCGAAACGGCCACACCGCCTCGACCATGCGATGTGCCACGGAAGACGTTGCCTCGCGTTGCGCCGCCTCGGATAGCGGCGTTCGCAGCATGGGCAACTGCGTAACCAGTGCGGGAAGGATCGATGGGAAAGCTGCGACCGCTGCTCGAGATGCAAGCTCAACCTGCTCCCGCGCCCCATCTGCGCCGATGATCAGGTCGATCGGACCATGCTGAAGATGCAGGCGGTTGCCACTGATGAGCCGCGCCATCGCCGTCATCGTTTTGGCTCCCGCTGATGCACGACATCGGTGCGCGCCTGCACGGCGGCGATCGGCACCACGTGCCCCATGTGTCCGCCCATCGCCTCGTAATCCGCAAGCCGCAACGTGAACTCGATCGGGAATACGAGCGCGGGCGTTGGCACATAACCGGTCGAGTTATCGGGGAGCGCCGCCACATCAACCATCACGGTAATGCCACCGCCGGGCCAAACATAGGCGGGCGCGCCGCCGCATGTTACGCGCGTGAGACGGCCTTTGACCGATTGCGTGAGCCGCACTGGATTTTCCGTCACACCCGCGCGCAGCGAGCCGCCGGCTCCTCCCATGAACAGCACCGTCGCGAGCGCTGGCTCGCAGTTCTCGGCGATGCGTTCGACGAGTTTGAATATTGCTGTTGGCGGCTGAGCAGGTTGTGGAGTGAGTGCTTCGTCCAATACGTACCAGGCGTAGTGCTCGCCGGTGGTTGACACCATGAATAGGCGCAGCCCGGGCCAGGCTACTTTCGCGTCGAAACCCTTGATGATCTCAAGTGGATCTTTGAGATTAGTTCCGCCCCACCCGAGACCAGGCTCGGCGACCTTGAAGTACCGGCCCGGCGTCGATTTCCGGCCACGGATTTTCAGCCCCGAGGGCGCTGCGTCGAGCAAGCGCCCCGCCTGGTGCTCCGTGAACACGCCGGTGATGTGCTCGTCGACGACAACGACTTCATCGGCGAGCCCTAGCCACTGCTTGGCGAAGATACCGGTCACCGCCGAGCCGCAACCGACCCGCATGCGGGCTTCCGTCGCGCCATCGATGATAGGTGCGCGGTTGGCTTGCACGATAACGGTCGAACCGCCATCGATCGAGACTTCCACGGCCTCCTTGTTGCACAGCTTGAGTAGCGCGTCGCACGTGGTATTGCCCTCGGCCTTGGAGCCGCCGGTCAAGTGATGCACACCGCCAAGCGACAGCATCTGCGAGCCATATTCGTGCGTCGTGACGTGGCCGATTTGCTCGCCGTTGCAGCGCACGGCGGCCGTTTCAGGTCCGATGAAGCGGTCGGTGTCTATTTTCACCTTTACGCCGCAATAGCTGAAAATGCCCTCGGTGACGACGGTGACGAAATCGATGCCATCGAGCTGGCTCGACACGATGAAGGGTGCGGGCTTGTAGTCAGGGTACGTTGTGGTTGCGCCGATGCCGGTCACAAACACCTCCGGTCCGCGAATGATCGTGCCGTCCCAGTCGCGGCCTTGATCGAGGAAACGGACCGCATCGCGACCTTCCTCTACCGCACGTTCGAGCAGGACCAGCGGATCGGTGCGCACCAGCTTGCCATCGACGTTGCCGTAGCGGTCGCACGCGCCCAATTTGCCGGGACGAATTCGGCACAGCACCGGGCACGCATCGCAGCGTATCGGCTCGTCGATGATCGGCGCATCACTCATGCTGCTGCCCCCTGCTTGACGCGGAGAGCGGCCAGCAGGCGGTGTGGCAGCACGGGGATTTTATGAACACGTACGCCGGTCGCCTTGAAGATACCGCCGAAGATCGCAGGCGCGGTCGAGATCAACGCCGGCTCACCGACGCCTTTGGCACCGAACGGCCCATCGGGCGCCGGATCTTCGATGATCATCGCGATCATCTCCGGCATATCGCCGACGGTCGGGATCAGATAGTCGTGCAGGTTCTCGGTGCGGCCGGGAATGAATTCCTCCATCAGCGCGAGGCCGATACCTTGCGCGGTGCCACCGTGGATCTGCCCCTCGACCTGTTGCGGGTTGATCGCTCGTCCAACATCGTGGGCCGCGGCGATTTTCAGAACACGCGTAAGGCCCAGTTCGATATCGACTTCGACCAGCGCGACCTGAGTTGCAAAACCGTAGCACGCATAGGGGTTGCCCTGGCCATCCTTATCGAGTGGCGTCGTCACCGGATCGAACCGCCCGCTGCCGATCAATACCGAACCATCCTCACCGGCAGCTAGTTGACTTAAGGAACAAATGTGCGTTCCCGACAACGTTTCTATCGCGACTTCGCCATTCGCAATGAGCAACCGCACCGATGCATCCGCCGCAAGATCGAGGGGCGCACCGGCGAGAACGAACAGCTGGCGGCGCAAATCGAGCGCTGCGAGTTCACACGCCTTGCCCGACACGAAAGTCTGGCGTGATGCACTGGTCTTGCCGGCATCGGGTGTCAAACCGGTGTCGCCGGAAATGAGGCGGATTTTCTCCGGCGCGACGCCGAGTGCATCTGCTGCGATCTGCACCATGATCGTGTTCGAGCCCTGCCCGATATCGACGGCGCCGCTATAAAGCGTGACTGAACCGTTGCCATCAATGCCGACGCGCATTTCCGATGGGTTCGACAGTGCGGTGTTGCCGATGCCGTACCATGAGCACGCTATCCCGGCGCCGCGCTTCAGGTGTTTCGACGTTCCGTTGAACGCTTTCGCATCTTTGGTCCAATCACGCCAATACGGCTCGACCGCATCGATCGTCGCGACGATACCGACCGATGTATCCAGCCGTTGGCCAGTGATCGTCGTAGCGCCTGCTGTCAGCGCGTTGAGGCGGCGAAAATCCAGCCAATCCATGCCGAGTTTATCGGCCAGCATATCCATCGCAGCTTCGCTGGCGATTGCGCTTTGCGGCACGCCGAAACCGCGGAAGGCGCCCGACGGTGGCGCGTTGGTGAAATAGGCCGTGCCGCGGGTCAGCGCATTCGGCACGAGGTAGGGGCCGCTCGCATGCACCGGCACCCGGTTGGCGACGGTCGGTCCCCAACTGGCATAGGCGCCGGTGTCGAATTCGGCACCGGATTGAAATGCGGTGAGCCGCCCCATTGCATCGCAGGCAGCTCTCACGTGCACGCGCGCCGGATGCCGCTTGGTCGAGGCCATCATGCTCTCGGGGCGCGAGTAGGCATAGGCGACCGGCTTGCCGGTGGCCCAAGCGGCCAGCGCCACGATCGCGTGCACGTTGAGATCGAGCTTGCCACCAAAGCCGCCACCGCAGGCGCTCGGGATCAGTCGGATGCTTGTCGACGGCAAACCCATCACCAGCGCCACCTCGTCGCGATGCTGATAGGGCGTTTGCGTTGAGACGTGCAGGTCAATCGTGTCGCCGCGACGCACGGCCCAGCCCGCTTCCGGCTCGATATAGGCGTGCTCGACGAAGCTCGTCTCGTTGTCAACTGCCACAGCGTGGGCACATGTCGCGACCGCTTCGACCCAATCGCCGCGCCGCACACCGCCATCGGCCAGGATGTTGCCGGGGCGGTCAGCATGAAGTTGATGTGCGCCCGATGCCTTCGCAGCCGCGATGCCCGTTACCGGCAGCAGCACCTCATAACGGATCGGCACGTCGCGATCATCGATCGCGGCCAGCGCTTTCGGTGTGCCGATAAGCGCCAGGACCGCGTCACCACGATAGCGCACGAGGCCAGCCGCCAGCACCGGCTGATCCTTGATATTCGGATAGATCCCGAAGCCGTTGCTCGGCACGTCGTTGGCGGTGAGGATCGCTTCGATGCCGGGGTTGGCCCTGCGGAACGCTGCCAGGTCACCGATCTCGAAAGTCGCCCGCGCGTGCGGCGAACGGATCACGCGCACGCGCAATGCGCCCAACGGAACGCCATCGTCACCGAAGCGCTCGGTGCCGGTGAGCTTGGGGATGCCGTCGACCTTGGCGAGCGACGTCCCGACGGCTGAAGTCCGTTCCGGCTTCGCAACTGCTGGCTTTCCCACATCTAGGATCGCTTCGACGATTTTCTGATAGCCGGTGCACCGGCACAGCACGCCGCCCAACGCATCTTCGATTTCGAGTTTTGATGGCGCCGCGTTACGGGCAAGCAACCCGGTCGCGGCGATCAACATACCAGGCGTACAGATTCCACACTGCGCCGCACCATGCGCGAGAAACGACCACTGGAGTGCGGTGAGCGTACCATTCGCCGCCAAGCCTTCGATCGTTGTTATCGACGCGCCTGCGCATTGCCCAACGGCAACGAGACACGCGCAGACTTCCTGACCTTCCATCAGAACAGTACAAGCGCCGCAGTCGCCGGCGTTGCACCCGACTTTGGTGCCGGTTAACCCGAGGTCGCGCACCGCGTCGCTGAGGCGCGTCGCTGGATCAATGTCGAGCACGACGTCACGTCCATTGAGGCGACATTCGATGACAGGCGGCGCATCGTTCATGCATCACCCGCAAGTGTCGCGAGCAGCCGGCGAACGACCACAAATGCAGCATCGTGCCGGTAGGCGGCATCGGCACGAATATCGTCGATCGGCGTCAGGCCGGATAAATGTTCAGTTGTAACCCGAGCCGCGAGTTCATCAGCCCGCGCTCCGATGAGGTCCGCTTCAAGTTCCGTCAATCTGCGAGCAACGGGGGAGCAGGATCCAATTGCGATCGCGATATCAGCAACCCGCCCGTGTTCCATCGAGAGCATTGCTGCCCCCATCACGATCGAAATCAGCTGATACTTTCGGGCACCGAGCTTGATGAAATGCGAGCGCGCGTTGCAAGCTGGCGTTGGTACCAGGATCGTTGTCAGCACCTCATCGGGGCGGAGTAGCGTGCGCCGTGGTGCCGTCAGGAATTCTGACAATGAGACGGACCTGGTGCCGGTGATGCTCGACAGCTCGACCGACGCATCGAGTATCAACAGCGGCGGCACCCCATCGGCTGCCGGCGAAGCGTTGCACAGATTGCCACCGATCGTGCCACGGTTCTGAATCTGCCTGCCACCGACCTCACGCGCTGCCAATTGTAACGCGTGAAATGCCGGCGGAAGTTTTGCGCTGGCAAGACTTGTCCAAGTTGCGAGTGCGCCGATACGCAGCGTCGTATCAACAGTTTCGATAGCCCGCAGAGTATGCAGCGCGCTCAAATCGAGAATGATAGCGTGCGGCGAAGTATAGGCCGGTTTATCAACTCGCACCGGCCAGAAATCCGTGCCGCCAGCCAAGATCTCAGCACCCGCTAGCCGGCATTCAAGCGCATCGAGAAGTGAAGTTGGCCGGACGTAAGTCCCCATGACGTACTTTCGAAATGCGCTGCGCGCATATGACGGGTGGTCGCCAGCAAGCGTCGCAAAGGCCCATTCGCCTTGTCAAGAAGATGCGCGATGATCGTGCGTTGGCGCATTTTTTACTGGTTCGCGAGCATTAGTCGAACGAGGCGATTTCTACTAAGGTCCAGAATGCTCTCGAAGCCAAATATTGTCGCTGACTTTGTTATCGTCGGAGCGGGCTCTGCTGGCTGCGCACTGGCCGCCCGCTTGTCGGAAGACGGCCGAAGTCGGGTTGCGATCATCGAGTACGGCGGCAGTGATTTTGGACCGCTGATCGCCATGCCGGCTGCGTTGTCGTATCCGCTCAACATGCGCCGTTACGACTGGGGCTATCGCTCGGAGCCCGAGCCGCATCTGGGCGGGCGAACGATAAGGTGCCCGCGGGGTAAAGTGATTGGTGGATCGTCATCGATCAACGGCATGGTTTATGTGCGCGGTCATGCTCGCGATTTCGACACCTGGGACTCGCTTGGCGCAAAAGGGTGGAGCGCGCGCGATGTCGCGCCTTACTTCGATCGGATGGAAACCGCCCACGGCGGCGAAGTGGACGTCCGGGGCACTGATGGTCCCGTGCATGTGACGCGAGGTGGATCGTGTAACCCGTTGTTCAAGGCGTTCATCGACGCCGGCATCCAAGCGGGTTTCCCGGCGACGTCGGATTACAACGGCCGCAACCAGGAAGGCTTTGGCCCGCTTGAGCGAACGGTTTGGCAGGGGCGGCGCTGGTCGTCGGCGGATGCCTATCTGAAGCCAGCACTAAAACGTCGGAATGTTCAGCTGATTCGTGGTTTGGCGCGGCGCGTCGTCATGGAAGGACGCCGTGCCACCGGCGTCGAGATCGAGCGTGGCGGCAAGGTTGAGATCGTCTCTGCTACGCGCGAGGTCATCATTGCCGCGTCCGCAATAAATTCGCCTAAGTTGCTCATGCTATCAGGCATAGGCCCCGCCCCCCATTTGCAAGCACACCGCATTGAGGTGATCGCAGATTTGCCTGGGGTGGGTGCCAATCTGCAGGACCACTTGGAAGTCTATATCCAGTACACATGCCGACAACCGCTGACCCTCAACGGTAAGCTGGGTCTTTTGTCGAAGGCGCGCATCGGCCTCGAATGGCTGTTGCTGCGGACCGGCGACGGGGCAACGAACCACTTCGAAGCGGGAGCCTTTGTGCGCTCCAGCCCACACGCTTCTTATCCCGACGTGCAGTTGCATTTCTTGCCAGCCGCCATCCGCTACGATGGATTTGCACCGATCAGTGGTCACGGCTTCCAAGTTCATGCCGGGCCGATGCGTTCGGCGTCCCGCGGGACGGTGCGGTTAAAATCGGCGAACCCCGCCGAGGCGCCAGTCATCCGTTTCAACTACATGTCTCACGAGCAAGACTGGGACGACTTCCGCAACGTTGTTCGCCTCGTCCGCCGCGTCGCCGAGCAGCCTGCGCTCGAGGCCTATCGAGGGGCGGAGATCTCGCCCGGCTCTGCCATTCAATCCGACGCCGAGATCGACGCGTTTCTGCGCGAGCACATCGAGAGCGCTTATCATCCGTGTGGCACATGCCGCATGGGAGCATCGGAGGATGCGACGACGGTTGTCGACCCAGAATGCCGCGTCGCCGGCGTGGATAGATTGCGGGTTGCCGATAGTTCGATCTTCCCGCAGATCACATATGGCAACTTGAATGCACCATCTATGATGGCCGGCGAGAAAGCAGCGGATCACATCTTGAGGGCACATCGTTGACGACGCCGATCAAAGGCATTCTGTTCGACAAGGACGGCACGCTGCTCGATTATCATTTGAGCTGGGCACCGATCAACAAACGTGCCGCGCACTTTGCTGCGCGGGGGAATGCGGCGCTAGCAGCCCATTTGCTGATCGCGGGCGGGCTTGATCAGACGACGGGTCGTGTGCGGTCGGGTAGTGTTCTGGCGGCGGGAACAACGACCCAAATTTCGAAAACGTGGATCGAGGCTGGCAGCACCTTCGAACTTGCGGAACTGACCGGGCACGTCGACCAGATCTTCCGCGAGGGCGTCGCAACTGCTGTTCCCGTGCTCGACCTCGCGGCTTTCTTTCATCGGTTGAAGGCGCGCGGGCTTATCCTAGGCATCGCCAGCAGTGACGGCGAACTTGCAATTCGGATGACGGCGAAACATTTCGATTTCGCGTCCGAAGTGGGCTTCATAGCGGGCTACGACAGTGGCCATGGCTCCAAGCCCGGACCGGGAATGCTCGACGCATTCGCCGCCTACGCGCAGCTAGGCCCGGAAAAAATTGCCGTCGTTGGTGACAACCTGCACGACATGGAGATGGCGCGTCGCGGGGGCGCCGGATTGGCAGTCGCGGTGCTCACCGGTACCGGCAGCCGCGAAGAGCTAACGCCCGAGTCCGACCTTTGCCTTGCCAGCATTGCTGAACTCGAAGCGGCGCTGTTCGGCTGAGCTATCGCCGGCGCCACGCTTGCAACCGCCCGAACACAAAACGATCGACAGCCAGGTGCAGCATCTTGGCGGCCAAGGCTGTCAGCACGATCACTGTTGCCATCGCAGCAGCAGCGGCGGTGGTGCCAGACTCGTCCATGTGCACGATCGAAATCGACGCTAACTTGGTCTGTGCGCCATAGAGGAAGATTACCGCCGACACCGTCGTCAGTCCGTTGACGAACATGTAGACGGCAACATCCAATATCGCCGGCATACAGATTGGAAGCGTCACTCGCATGAAGGTCCGCCAGACCGGGACCTTGAGTGACGCCGACACCGCCTCGAACTCGTTGTCGATCTGCTTAAGGGCCGTCACGGCGGTGATATGCGCCGTCGTGTAGAAATGGGCGATCGAGTTTACCGCCAGCAAGCCAAGCGTACCGTAGAATATGTTCAGCGGGTTCCACCGCGCGTTGACGAAAAACACATAGGCGAGGCCGAGCACCAGCCCCGGCACTGCCATCGGCAACATTGCGAGCAGATGAGCGAACGTACGCAGGCCCTTAAAGCCTTGTCCCTTCTCCATCAAGTAGGCCCCGGCGAATACTATAGTCGTGCCGACGATGGCTGCGATTGCTGCCATTTTGAGTGAGTTGAAATAGGTGCCCCAGCCCGCCGGTTCAAAATCGCCGAAGTTGTAGTTCTTCACACTCAGCGTGAGGTTGTAGGGCCAGTAGGTGACGAATGATGCCCACACTGCGACCGCCAATACCACGACGATGAGCCCACCGACGATCCCGCAATAGGCCGTCGCCATGGCATCGTTGACGCGATGCGGTTTGGGCTCGAGCGGGACCGCACGCGAGGACAACAGCGCGACCTGTTTGCGTTGGATCAACCGGTCGACAATGAACGCCAAGACCGCCGGCACCAACAGCACAAAGCCAACCACGGCGCCCATCTCGAAGTTCTGCTGGCCGACCACCTGCTTGTAGGCATCCGTCGCCAACACACTGAACTGACCACCGATCACCTTGGCGATACCGAAGTCTGTGACGACGAGCGTGAACACGACGAAGGCGGCGCTGACCAACCCGTACTTCACGCCCGGGATCGTCACCGTCCAGAACACGCGCCGTGCCGAGGTGCCGAGCGCGTCGGCCGCCTCATACAGCCGGCCATCCGCAAGCGACAGCGCCGTCGTAATGATCAACATCGCGTGCGGCAGACAGTAAAACACCTGCGACATCATTATGCCAATCGGCCCGTAAACCGAGTTGCCAAACAGCCAGGATTTCAGGAAGCCTTGATTGCCGAAAATGTAGATGAAAGAGATCGCCGACAGCAGCGACGGTGCAAACAACGGCAGCAACGCGATCGCGTAAAACAGTCCCTTCGCCGGCATCCTCGTGCGCGTCAGCGCGTAGGCATAGCCGAAGCTCAAGGGTATCACGAGGGCGGTCGTCAGAAGCGCGACCCGGATGCTGTTCCACAACGAGTCGACCAGGGAGGGTGTCGAAAAGTACATCACATAGTTGGCGACGCCGACAAACTCACCCTTGGCATTCTGGAAGCTTTTCGAGAGCAGCAATCCGAGGGGCAAGGCGATCGTCAGCGACAGAAATGCGATCAACACCAAGAGCGAGGCACGCACGATGATATCGTCGCGCGAGAGCTTGCGCTGGACCGGCATGGAACTGTGGCTCGCAGCGACCGTCACAGTACAGCACCGCTTTTCGCTGGAAAGATCCGCAATGTATGCGGCGGCAACGCGATAACCAGCGGTTGGCCTTCTACAATGTTCAGATCGCGCATCGCGTTCGCCGAAAAGTCGGCCGTCAATGCCACGCCCGGCGCGCCCGCTGGCCTGAGTGTCGCACGGCAGAAGGCGCCCAGATACTCCAACGCCTCGACGGTCGTGGACATCGCGTTCGGCGTGTCGTCGGCGATGCCCCGGACCTGCACCTCCTCGGGTCGAAACCCGAGCTGGATTGCACTGCCCGCCGGCAATCCGCTGTCGATCGCGCTCACGAGTTCGATCGTGCCGATGCGTACGCGTTTGTCGCCCACCAGCAGACCCTCAAGGAACGTCATGGTGCCGACGAAATCGGCAACGAATGCCGTGCGCGGGCGACCGTAGACTTCGGCGGGCGTGCCGACCTGCTCGATCACGCCCTGGTTCATGACGACGATGCGATCGGCCATCGCCAGCGCCTCTTCCTGGTCGTGCGTCACCATGATCGTCGTGATGCCGAGCCGCCGCTGCAGCGACTTGATCTCATCGCGAAGGCGCACGCGAACACGAGCATCGAGCGCGGACAACGGCTCATCGAGAAGAAGGAGTGAGGGCGACGTAGCGAGGGCGCGGGCGAGCGCGACGCGCTGCTGCTGGCCACCCGACAGTTGGATGGGATACTTCGCGCCCTGATCGCTCAAGCCGACGAGTGCCAATAACTCGGCGACGCGCTCGCGGCGCTTGGCGCGCGGCCAGTTGCGATTGACGAGGCCATAGCCGACGTTGTCGACAATCGAAAGATTGGGAAACAAAGCGTACGATTGAAACACAATGCCAAAGTCGCGTTCCGCGGGTGGCAGGTTCGAGACATCGCGGCCGGCGATTTCGATCGCGCCTTCGCTTTGCAGATCGAGGCCGGCGATGGCGCGCAGCAAAGTGGTCTTGCCGCAGCCGGAAGGTCCAAGGAAACAGACGAGTTCACCCTTAAGCACGTCGAGCGAAACGGATTTCAACGCGGTGAAGTTGCCGAAACGTTTGGTCAAATCTCGAACGCGGCAGTGCACGGCGCGGCTTGAACCGTCAGCGACGATCAATCCAGCACGATCGAGAGTTTGGTGCATCGGTGGTCCCATGTGGAGCGGCCTCCCCCGAGGTTCTGTTCGGGGGAGGCCGCAAGTCAAGCCGGATCGTTACAACACGATGATCACTTTGGTGCTGCCTTGCTCTCGTAACGCTTCGACCACTCTTTGAGAATGCGCTCCCGGTTTTCCGCCATCCAACCGAAGTCGTTCTTCGCCATCTTGGCCTCGCCATCGGCCGGGTAATTGGCAGGTGCAGCCTTCACTTCGGGGTTGGCGACGAGCGCGTAGTACTTTGCATAAAGCTCGTTGGCCTTCTTGGAAGACGAGAAATCGGCGACCTTCTTGGCGGCATCGAGGTTCTTGGTACCCTTGACGATTGCAGTCGCTTCCATATCCCAGCCGATGCCTTCAGCCGGCACGATCAGGTCGATCGGTGCACCTTTCGTCTTTTCGGAGGCTCCACGCATATCAAATCCAATGCCGATCAGGCGTTCGCCCTTGGCGGCCTGCACGCAAGGAGCCGAACCGGAGTGGGTATAAACCGCGATATTATCATGCAGCTTGTCCATGAAGGCCCAGCCCTTCTCCTCGCCCATGATCTGCAACCAGGCGGCAACCGCGAGATAGCCGGTGCCGGATGAGGCCGGATGCGGCATCACGATCTGGCCCTTGTAGTCGGGCTTAACCAGGTCCGCCCATGAGGCCGGCTTCGGCTTGTTGCCCTTGGTGCCTTCGGCCGTATTGAAGCAGACGACCGCGAGCCAGGCATCCATGCCGGTCCAGGCTGGAGCTGCTTCGGCGTCCTTATAGGCAGGTTTCAATGCGGCAAAACCGGCTGGCGTATAGGCTTCGAGCAAGCCCTGCTTCTTAAACAGCAGAAGACTGGTCGCGGCCAATCCCCAGATCACATCGGCCTTTGGATTGTCCTTCTCCGCGAGGAAGCGCGCGGTGATGACGCCTGTCGAATCACGCACCCATGAAATCTCGATATTCGGATTTTCGGCCTCGAAAGCGGCCTTGTAGGGGGCTACTTGGTCATTCTCCAACGCGGTATAGACCGTGACGGCGGTTTTCTGCGCCAAGGTCGGGCCGATTGCGGTTGCGAACACAGCCGCCGCCAAGACGCTACCGGTGATTACGTTTTTCAACATGCGAACTCCCTCCGCTCTTTTTAGCCTAGCGAATGCAACGACCTGCTGCCGCGTAGACTTGCCGGATGACGCTACGATGACGAAGGCCGTTTAGGCCAGCGGCTTTTGCTGCAATTGCGCTAAAGCATAATAACCAGCGTATGCGGTAATTGCGCGTGCATTGAGCGTATCGAGATCGCGGGCCTGCGTGCCGAACCGATTTGGGTCGAGGCTTGGCACCGGGAATGTCGGTTTGCCAGTGACGATCCAATCGGCAAGCACCTGGCCCGCGCCGCCCGATGCGGCGATGCCCGATGTGAACCCAGCCGCTAACCACACGTTGGTCCGTTCCGGCGAGGGCCCAAGGATCGGCTCTCCATCGGGGCTAACCGGGATTGGGCCGTTGACGATGGTACGCAGGCCCAGTTCGCCGATCATTGGGATGCGAAAAGCGGCCGCCTCCAGGATCGGTGACAGGCGATCGAGCTGGTTTGGTAACAATTCGCAGCCGAATGAAAATGGCATATCGCCCTCAGCCGCAGGCTTTGTTGCCGGCTCCCAACCGCCGATCGCCAGTCCGCCGACTTCGGGCTTCAAGTAGAAATTGAGATCGGGGTCGCGTAGGGCTGGCAGGTCACGCACAATTCCGGGATGCTTCTCCGTCACCGCATACTGATGCTCGAGGGTCGCAACTGCGAGATCGATGCCGAACATGCGACCGACCTGGCGTGCCCAAACACCTGGAGCTAGAATTACGGTCGCGCAATCGATGGTCCCCTGACCGGTCTCGATGGTCGTGATCCGCCCGTTTCTGACGACGGCGCCGATCACGCGGAAACCTTCGATGAAGCGCACGCCGAGCGACTGGGCCCGCGACGCATAGGCATTCGTTAGGCTTGCCGGATCGACAAAGCCGTCGCCACCGACAAAGGCAGCGCCCTCGACACCTTCGATCGAAATGAGAGGAAACCGACGCTTGGCTTCGACTGCATCGATCACTGTAAAGTCGATGCCGTAGCGCCTGGCGATCGGTGCCGCCGCTTCGTACTCGGCAAGCCGCGCTTTCGACGAGGCGATCCGAAGCGAGCCCACCGCATGCCAGTCAATCGGCGTTTTTGCCTGGATCTCGTCGTAGATCTTCACCGAAGCCTGCATCAGCCGCGTCAGGTCCTCCGCAGAACGGTACTGCCCGACCAAGCCAGCGGCATGCCACGTCGAACCGTGCGTGATCGCGTTCTTTTCCAGCACGACGACATCGCGCTCGCCTGCCCGCGCCAGGTGCATCGCAATCGAACAGCCGATGGCCCCGGCACCGACGATAACAATTTTCGCAGACGATGGAAGCTGCTCAGCCACTTGGTCGATCCTTGTAGCCGAGCGACCGCCACTTCGGTTTTTTCGGTGTAACGAGGGAAGGTCCGCCGGCATCCAGGCTTGCCAGATACCAATCGATGAACTGCTGGACGTTGGTCTCGCGCGTCTTGGAGTAAGGGCCCGGTACATACGCAGGCGATGTAATGCCCGACTGGTTGGCCTGACAAATCACCCAGTCCTGTTCAGACGTGCGCTGCCAGAACGGCAATAACCGATCGATCGTATAGTCGCGATCCTGTTGCGCATCCTTGTGGACGAACCAGGACACGTCAACTTGCGTGCTCGTAGCCGATAAGGGAGTGATGCGTGTCGCGACCGCGTGATCATCGCTGGCGTGCTGCCAGAAGTTCGGGAACACGGTTGACCGAAGAGTACCGCAACTCCAGGTGTCGCGATCGCGGAATGTGCCCATCAACAGTGCGATCGGTTTGCCATCGAGGCTCTGGGTCTTCCACCCCTCCATCAGCGGTGCACGCGTGACCCGCCAGAACTTACCCGTCATGTCGGAGGCCGCAACGGCCCCTCCTAGTCCCAGCGCTTCGAAGCGGGCGTTGGCGAGTTGGGTTTGCCGATCGACTTCGGGAATGTTTGCTTCGCTGAAACGCGCAGTGTCGTAAACGCCCTTCACATATTCAGGGTGGGCGTTATCGCAGTGGTAGCACTCGCGATTGTTCTCGAAGATCAGTTTCCAGTTGGCTGTTACTGTGTATCGGATGCTGTGTGCGAGCTTGGCATCGGCAAGACCTTGGTGCTGCATTTGCGCTGCGATTTCGGCCGCGCCTTCGTCAAAGGGGACGGCTTCACCGCCCAGGCAAACGAAGAGCAACCCGCCGAGGTTCTTCAATGCGACCGGGTGCAACCCCAGTTGCGACTGGTGAATGCCGAACTCGCGCTCGGTCGGCGTGCGCAGTCGCCCATCGAGCTCGTAAGTCCACGCGTGGTAGGGGCACACGAAAGAGCGGCCGTGACCGTGCCCAGCGTTGCAAATCCTTGCACCGCGATGGCGGCAGGTGTTGTGGAATGCGCGAACATCTCCGTCGCCGCCACGCGTCAGCACGATGCGATCGGCACCGACATCCCAGGTCATCCAATCGCCAGCATTGGGGATCTGGCAGGCATGCCCCGCATAGAGCCAGTGCCGCCGCCAGATGCGATCGAGATCGGCGTTGAAGACATCGTTGGCGGTGTAGAACGCGCGGGCGAGTGGCCCGCCATGAACGTAGTGCGCCTTCAACGCCGCAATCCGACCGGCGTCGTACTCATAAGCCGCCGCGGCGGAAGTGGTCATAACGTCTACATCCATCGGCAATCCGTATGCACCGTCCGTCCCACCATAATTGTCATCCCAGGGGTCGCCAAGGCTTGAGAGGGGATGACACCGATTGACGGATCTAAACCGCCCAGGGGAGCGAGTAGGTCTTGACGTTGGAGTAGCTCTTCATCGCTTCCCAAACACCTTCCTTATAGCCGAGACCTGAATCCTTGATCCCGCCGAACGGGCTCATCTCGATGCGATAGCCCGGCACTTCCCACACGTTGACCGTTCCGACATCTAATCCGTTGATGAACCGCGTGATGGTATCGAGGCGATTGGTGCAGATGCCTGACGATAGTCCGAAAGCGGTCGAGTTGGCGATTCTGATGATCGCATCGATGTCGCCCGGCACGCGGATCATCGGCACCACTGGACCGAAGGTCTCCTCGTGCACCAGCTCACACGTGTAGGGCACGTGATCTACGACGGTTACCGGAAATAGTGCGCCCTTCCGCTGATCACCGTAGAGTAGTCTGGCACCCTTCGAGACCGCATCTTGCACGCGCGCTTCAAACAGCTTGGCCGCGCCCTCGTGGATCACCGTGCCGACATCGACCGTCGGATCCATCGGGTCACCACACTTCAGCTTCTTGGCCTTGGCGAGCACGAGTTCGGCGAACTTGTCGGCAACCTTCTCGCACACCAGGATGCGCTTCACGGCCGTACAGCGTTGGCCGGAGTTTTTCGTCGCACCTTGCACCGCGAGATCGGCCGCCCTATCGAGATCCGCATCCGACAGATCATCCATTACGATCAGCGGATCGTTGCCGCCTAACTCGAGAACAAGGCGCTTGTAACCAGCCTTCTCGGCGATGTATTTGCCGACCTTGACCGAGCCGGTGAAGGTCACGACGTCGGCGTGCGGATCGGTGATCATCGCGTCACCCATCGTGCGTGGATTGCCGGTGACGATCGACAGCATCTCCGGCGGCAGACCGGCTTCATAAAGAATATCGGCGAGCACGAGCGCGGTCAGCGGCGTCAACTCCGTCGGCTTCGCGACCATCCGATTGTTCATCGCGATCGACGGTGCGATCTTGTGACTTATCATGTTCAGCGGATGATTGAAGGGAGTGATCGCCGCGATGCATCCGAGCACAGGCCCGCGCGAGGTATAGATCCGCCGTGGCTTGCCGTGGGGAGTGATATCGCAGCTGTAGACTTCGGAATCATCCCGGATCGCGAGTTGGCCCGCGAGCGAATAAACGTCGTAAGCGCGGCCGACTTCGTAGATGCTGTCCTTTAGGCACAGACCCGACTCGGCCGTTATCAGCAGGGCGATCTCGTCACGGCGCCGCGCCAGGATCTCCGCAGTCTTCATCAGGATTTTCTGCCGATCGTACTTCGTCAGTTTGGACTTATAGGCGTTGCCGGTCTTGAACGCCTCCGCCACCTGCCGCGGATCGGCCGCAGGCACGGTGGCAACCACCTGGTTTGTATATGGATTGCGTACCTCGACCCGCGCATCGGCATCGACGAGCTTGCCCGCGATCCGCATCTTTTCGTGCGATTTGACCGGCAGCTTCGGGCGCGAGACTTTCTCTTGCATCGACTTTGGAGACCTTTTCAAACGACCCGATTGAGGGCGACGTCGAAGACGTCGAAATTGCGCAGCGAATGATTCGCAGCAATCTCGATGCGGCGGTTGGCGATCATCGGCACGCGCTGTTCCGTTATGCCGCCGTGGCTGCGCAACGGCTCGGTGAGGCCCGACAAATCGTGTTTATCGGCCGAAGTGCCAAGCGTCATGTGCCGCGTCGATATCACGACAATGTCGCCGATCCGATCGGCTGGCAGATCGAAACACTTGCACGCATCCTCACGCGACAATGCCATCTCTACGCCAGGCGTCGCTCGCAACCGCGCAAGAAGCGGGCGGTAGTCGGAATTAGGCTCCACATGCACGGTCGCGAACGATCCCAGCGCTCCATGGTGGACGACGTAGGGGTCGGTGATCGGCAGGATAACGCGCGCCTTTCCGAGGCCAATCCAGCTCTCGATCAGCGTCTCGAGATAGATGACGTTCGGCCGCTTTGTCTTCGGGTCATGCTTGTCGTTCATGCCGTGATCGGCAGTTGCGACGATGATGGCGCCCATCTTGTCCAGCGCCGCAAGATAGCTGTCGATCATTGCATAAAAATCGTTGGCGATTTTCGAACCAGGACCGACCTTGTGCTGGATGTAATCCGTCGTCGACAAATACATGAGGTCTGGCCGATGGAGCTGCATCAACTTGACTCCGGCGGCAAAGACGAATTCGGACAGGCCGGCGGAATAAACCTCCGGCAGCGGCAAATCAACAAATTCCAGCACGTTATCGATGCCATTGGCGGGCTTGGTCGCCTTGTCAGCGCGCTCGGATGAAAACGCGATTGCCCTTCCCAACGTGTAATCGAGACCGTTCGACAGTAGCAGGCGGAGCTTGTCCTTGGCCGTCACCATGGCCACTTTGGCACCGGCATCGTGAAACGATCGGATGATCGTCGGCACGCGCAGGAATTTCGGATCATTCATCATCACTTCGGTCTTGGACGCGGGATCATAAAAGAAGTTCCCCGCTATCCCGTGCACCGATGGCGGCCGGCCGGTGATGATCGACAAGTTGTTCGGGTTGGTGAAGCTCGGGATCACACAGTCGGCCAGCAGGTTTGCGCCGTCTCGCATAAAGCGGGCGAAGGTCGGCGCGCGTCCAGCCTTGATCGCCGATTCGATATAGCCAGGTTCCGATCCATCGAGGCAGACCACCACCGTCGGCGCCTTTGGCCAGGCATACGAGCGACCATTGCAGTTTACGGTATTGATGATGCCGGGTGGTTTCACTGCAATGTTCATGCTGCACTCCTGAGGTCATCGACGCCCAATTCGACCAGTACCTCTGCGACCACACGAAGGAAGCCGCGCATGTCATCGGCATTGATCCGGCCGATGCAACCGATGCGGAAACTATCGGCGACTGTGAGTTTGCCGGGATAAATCACGTAGCCGCGATCTTTCAGTGCGTCGTAGAATGCCTGAAACCTGAACGCTGGATTAGCTGGCATGTGGAATGTATAAATGATCGGGGCCTGCAACCGCGCAGGTAGTAGCGTCTTGAATCCCAGCGCTTGCATGCCATCGGACAATACCTTGCCGTTTTCCGTATAGCGAGCGCTCCGGCCCGGTTGTCCGCCCTCGGCGAAAAACTCCATCAATGCTTGATGGAAGGACACGATCACGTGGATTGGCGGGGTAAACCGATACTGCCCCGTCTTCACAAAGTTCTGCCACTGATCGTGCAAATCGAGTACGAGCGTCGTCGCATGTCCTTTGGTTTCGGCCAGCGCTTCTTGTCTTGCGATGACAAATCCCAGGCCAGGCACGCCCTCGATGCACTTGTTCGACGATGCGGCGATTGCATCGACGGCGACGGTTCGAACATCGAGGGGCAGAGCACCAAAGGCGCTCATGCTGTCGAGCAGGAACCGCCGGCCGTGTTTGACTGCGATCGCAGCCACCTCCGGCACCGGATTGAGAATGCCGCTAGTGGTCTCGCAATGGATCATGAAAATATGTGTGATGGCCGGATCGGCCCCCAACAGCGCCTCGACTTTAATGAGGTCAGGCGGTGTGTCCTCCGGAGTTTCATGGACCACAATCTGACGGCGGGCGATCTCGAGGATGCGTCGCGCCCGCTGGCCGTACGAACCGTTAATGAGGATCAGCACCTTTCCAGTCGGCGGCACGAATGTCGTCAGCATGGCTTCGACGGCGAACGTCCCAGATCCTTGCATCGGCACAGTTACATATGTGTCTCGCCCATGGACGATTTCCGGAAGCCGCTCCATCACCTCTCGATTGATCGCCAGGAACTTCGCATCGCGCGATCCCCAGTCGTGGACCATCACAGCCTTTACCGCCCACGACGTTGTCAAGGGTCCTGGGGTCAGCAACAACGGATCACCGGTTTGCGATGTGCCGACGTGCTTCGCAGCCACATTACTCATGGTCGATTTGCCTCGGTATCCGGTCTGACATTGTAAGCTTCGGAGCGCATGGTAAGACAAGACCGGCCATTGATCCAATCTGTCGGTTCGATAGGTTCGATAGGTTTCATCTATCTATGGCGACATTTGTATTGCAATCGGGATGGAGTTGCGGACACTTCTCTGCTCGGCGAATTTAGCCGCGCACAAGTACATGTCGGATTGAAGGACTGTAATGAGTGGAAGCGAATTGCTGCTGACGCTATTGGGTGGGGTCGCGCTGCTGCTCTGGGGTGTTCGTATGGTCCGCACGGGCCTGACACGGACCTTCGGCGCGGCCTTGCGCAGCATACTCAATCATGCGTCGCGAAACCGGCTCGTCGCCTTCAGCTCTGGCGTCGGAGTTGCGGGGGTTTTGCAGAGCGCAACGGCGACCGCACTACTGCTTGCTTCTTTCGCTGGTCGCGGCCTGCTGACGCTCCCGATCGCGCTCGCGATCATGCTCGGTGCGGATGTGGGTACGACGCTGGTCGCGCAAGCCTTCGCATTTGATGTGAAATGGTTGTGGGCGGGGTTCATGATCGCGGGCGTAGTCGCATTCAACGCCTCCAGTCGCGACCGCATCAAGAACCTCGGACGCATATCGATCGGCCTCGCGCTGATGTTGCTCGCTCTCAGCGTGCTCGGCGGTGTCTCTGGCGCATTGCGAGGCAGCCCCACAGTTCAAACGATATTGACGGCACTGGGCTCCGAACCAGTGATCGCGATTATTGTGGCGGCTGTGATCACGTGGCTATCGCACTCGAGCCTTGCGATGGTTCTGTTTGTGATGGCGCTGGCGGCCAGCGGCGCGGTCAGTCCGAGCTTGGCGATAGCGCTGGTGTTGGGCGCCAACATCGGCGGCGCCATTGCGCCGTTCATGGCCCTATCCGGATCGCCGGTGGCGGCGCGCCGTGTGCCGTTGGGAAACTTCATCGCTCGAGCCACAGTGGCAATCATCGCAATACCGATGATCGCTTATCTCGCAAATTGGCTGTCATGGTTCAGCGCCGACCCTGCATGGCTCGTATTGAACTTTCATACGGCCTTCAATCTGGCTGTCGCAATGCTGTTCCTGCCGCTCCTCGACCCGCTGGCGAAACTTGCGACATCGGCCCTACCCACTCCGCCGGAAGCGGCCGATGAACGCCTGCCGCGCCATCTCGATCCGACGATCCTCGACGCACCCTCCGAAGCACTCGGCTGCGCCATGCGCGAGACGTTGCATGTCGGCGATATCGTGCTCGATATGATGCGCCGTTCGCTGACCGCAATCGAGGGAAACGACATTAAGATCGTCAAGGAGGTCGAAAAGGCCGATGACGACGTCGATTCCCTTCATGAAGCGATAAAGCTCTATCTAATCCAGGCGTCCAAGACGGAAATGAGCGAGACCGATAGTCGCCGCTACGTCGAAATTTTGACTTTCACGACCAACCTCGAACACATCGGCGATATCATCGACAAGAACCTGATGGAACTCGCCGCGAAGAAAATCAAAAAGCGGCTGCAGTTCTCGAGCGAGGGCTTGGCCGAAATCAAAGGGTTCCATGCCCAGGTGATCGACAACATGCGGCTGGCGCTGAATGTGTTCGCGACCCGTGACTTAACCCTGGCGCGCCGGCTCCTGCGGGAAAAAACATCAATGCGCGCGCACGAGTTCGAGGCAGCCGACCGGCACTTTGCGAGACTACGAGATGGTCGCGCAGAGTCGATCGAGACAAGTTCGATCCATCTCGACATCATCCGCGACCTGAAGCGCATAAATTCGCACCTGACCTCAGTCGCCTATTCGATCCTGGATGCGGCGGGTGAGCTGCGCGACAGCCGGTTGCGGGAACAAGCCAAATCAATTGTGGCCACCGCACCGGTCAAGAAAGTTCCCTGACGTTTCGCTGAGATTGCGCACGGCGGGTCGATTGAAACGCCGCCGTTCTCGAACGACTGCGGCGGGTGCCATTTCAGGCGGTCTTGAAGCTGGCCTCGGTCTTGGCCTTTACTTCATCGATTGAAACCCCATCCGCACACTCGATGAGCGTGAGGCCAGTGCCGCCTTTCTTGTCCACGTTAAACACGGCCAGGTCTGTGATCACGAGATCGACGACGGCAGCGCCGGTGAGGGGCAGGTTGCAACGCTTGAGCAACTTGGACTCGCCTTTCGCGGCATGCTCCATGACCACGACGACACGCTTGACGCCGGCCACGAGATCCATCGCGCCACCCATGCCTTTCACCATCTTGCCGGGGATCATCCAGTTGGCGAGGTCACCATTCTCGGCGACCTGCATGGCGCCCAGGATCGATAGATCGATGTGGCCACCGCGGATCATGCCGAAACTGTCAGCACTCGAGAAATAGCTCGTTGTCGGCAGTTCGGTGATGGTCTGTTTGCCAGCGTTGATGAGATCGGCGTCCTCTTCGCCCTCATACGGGAAAGGACCCATGCCAAGCATGCCATTTTCGCTTTGCAACTGCACCGACATGCCAGCGGGAATGAAATTGGAAACCAGCGTCGGGATGCCGATGCCTAGGTTCACGTAGAATCCATCGCGCAGCTCCTTGGCCGCGCGCGCTGCCATCTGATCACGTGTCCAAGCCATGGGTTTCTTCTCCGGATATTCGAAGTGATGAGGGTCAGGCGCGCTTGCGGGTTGTGCGCTGCTCGATGCGTTTGGCGGCGTTCTTCGCGAGAACGATACGCTGGACGAAAATGCCCGGCGTGATGATGTGATCCGGATCGAATTCGCCAGCGTCCACCAAATGCTCGACCTGAGCGATCGTGACCTTACCAGCCGAAGCCATCATCGGATTGAAATTCCGCGCCGTCTTGCGATAGATGAGATTACCTTCGGTATCGCCTTTCCAGGCATGGACGATGGAGAGATCGGCAACAAGACCGCGTTCCATGATGTATTTTTCGCCATCAAACTCCTGCACCTCCTTGCCCTCGGCAATCAGCGTGCCGTAGCCGGTCTTGGTGAAGAACGCCGGGATCCCAGCGCCGCCGGCCCTAATGCGCTCTGCCAATGTGCCTTGCGGATTGAATTCGAGCTCGAGCTTTCCGGAGAGATACTGCTCTGCAAAAAGCTTGTTCTCACCGACGTAGGACGAGATCATCTTCCTGATCTGGCCGGTTTCCAGCAGCAGCCCCAGCCCCGCACCATCGATGCCGGCGTTATTTGAGATGACCGTCAAGTTCTTCACGCCGGACGCTCGAATCGCCTCAATCAACACATCCGGGATTCCGCACAAACCGAAGCCGCCGGACATCACCACCATGCCATCCTTCAGTACTCCGGCCACGGCCGACGTCGCATCCGCGTAAACTTTGCCCATGAGAGCCAATCCTCGAATGTTTGTCTTCGCCGCGCTGCGGTAAGAATTTTCAGCAAAGATTATTGGTTCCGCGGCCATCGTGCTAGCTCGGATACACTGGTTTTACCCGCTTACTTGATCGACGCAAGATCATAAACGCCATGCATCGTCCGGCGTACAGCCAATGTCCACGGCAATTATGGAGGACGGCCCACCTTCATGCGACTAAGATCGCACTGGAGATCGCGCGGCTACTGGTTGCGCAGATCAAAAGGAGCATCTAAAAAGAGCAACGCTGAAATTTGTGCACTAGCGAGCTGTCTACCTGCCGGGGATGGCGGGATCTGAAAGTTTACGCTCGCGGAATGAGAAGGCTGCACAAGATGACTTGGTGGAGGGGGACCCGACGTTACAATGGTGTAGCTCTCATCGTGCTTGCGGGCCTCATCATCGTCGGAACAGCACTTCCGATCCTCATATCTTTAGGACCGCACGCGCTTTCGGTTGCAAGCCGCTTGAGCGCGGCGCCAAACGACAGCGTCGCTGTGTCCACACCAATCGCGCTAGGCTTAAGTGGACTCGTTACCATTGAACGTGGGACGCTTTATCCGGTAGACACCACGGGGCGAGCAATACAAATCCCCATGAGCGCGGCACAGCTGACCTCCGGCAGCGCGCGGTTCATGATCGAAAACGGCGAACTTCGGATCCAAACCGGGCAGCTGACCATCGCCGGCGACGCACAGCCAGCCATCATCGATGCACTAGCCGGATTACAGTTCGACACGTTGTTGCTGCGGAACACTTCTGTGCATGTGCAGCTGCCCGACGGGCGCACAGAGACGATCGCCGAAATCGATGGCGAAGTCACCAATAGGCGCAAGGTAGCCCTGGCCATCAAAGGCAAAGGTGCGTTGCGTGGTCAAAAGATCGAATTCGAGGCAACCTCCGGCGTGCCCGCGGACTCACGTCCAGGTGGCACGATTCCATTCAAGCTAGTCGCCAAGAGCGCACTGATCGAAGCCTCACTTGACGGTCGCGCTGGCTTCGTTGGACCAGCGCAGCTGCAAGGGACGATCGAGTTTTCGATTCCCCAAATCAGGCAAGTTGCTCGATGGTTCGGTGCGAACTGGCCGGCCGGCCACGGCTTACGGAACGTAAGCGGGCGCGGCCAATTTGACTGGGCCGGCCCGACGATGGCTTTCAACCGGGCAACGTTCCAGGTCGATGGAAACGAAGCTCAAGGCACCCTCAATCTAAAGTTTTTGGAGGCGCGACCTTCGGTTGGCGGAACGCTTGCATTCAAGACCTTTGACCTGTCGAAATATTTTCCAGCTACTTCGGCACTCTTGGCCCTCTCGGTTTGGCAAAACTTTATCGGCAGCGATCTGAGCCTACCCCTGCTTCGCCACTTCGATGCGGACATACGGCTCTCAGCCGACAAAGTGCTGCTCAACGCGAGCCTGCTAGGCCGATCCGCGGTGACGTTAACGGCAGCGCAAGGCCGCATGCTGGCCGATATCGGCGCTGTCGAGTTCGAAGGTGGCCGTGCGAGCGGGCAAATAATCGCAGACATGAGCGGGCAGACGCCGAAATTCTCGGTTCGCGGCAAGGTCGAAGATATCGATGCATCACGTGCGACGACCAGCTTATTCGGACACCCGGTGCTATCCGGGCGCGCGACTGTGACGACTGACTTGGTATCGACCGGAAGGGACGCCGAGGAGTTCTTGACCTCATCTAACGGCCGCTTGAACATCGCGATACGCAATGGCGGCAAGTTGGGCGTCGATCTTACCGGATTGGCCACCGCAGTTCAAAAACGAGCTTTCGAGGGCTGGGGTGCTTACGGCCGTAGTCAAATGGCTTTCGACGAGCTGGATGCCAGTTTCCTCGTCAAGTCCGGCACATTGATAGCCGACGATGTGCAAGCCAAATCTGGAGATTTTGTCACGCGAATGGTGGGCTCGATTGACGTGCCTGCGACGAGACTCAACTTGTTCGTGCGGCGTGGTCCTGCAGGCGACAAACCGACCGCAACCTCGCGCCCGGACCGCACAAAAACCGTCGAGATCTCCGGCCCATGGAACGCGCCGGCAATCCGGCCCGAGAACACACTCGATCCGGCAGCCGTGCCCGTTCCGCTCTCCGGGAGCGGCAGCGACGAGACGCAGACCACAGCAACGCCTGCCCGCCTTTGACTTTTGGGCTGACTGCAGGGGCTGACAATTGAAGCAAGCGCTGAACCTACCGCCGGCTATGCGATCCGTCACCCGACGCCCGCAAGAGATCTGCAGGCAAGCCCGCAAACACAATTTAGAACGGACGGCGCGGGCCGGTGTCGACGTGAAACAAGCCGCCGCCGTAGTGCTTGTAACCACCGCCAAGACCCGCAAGGTAGGAAGCCGCGCCCGAGATATTGCCGCTAACCCGGAAATCGGCCGCATCGCCCGACAAGTGATATGACTTCGGCGCGCCACCAACGCGGCGGTTGTGTCCCGCACTACGGCAGGTCGAATTGACGGTCACGCTGCCATAATTTGCGGCCACTGATGCAATCGCGCCGCGCAGGGTTCCGTTAAGGCAGCCCGAATTTGCGACCCAACGGACATTACCACCACCGGAAAGGCTGCGTCCAGGTTTCGGAACGCTGAAGTCGGTGTCGCGGCCGAGGCTTGCTACCTGACGGCCACGGCTCGCTTTTCGCCGGGGACCGGGCACATCGGAATCAGATTCTGGCTCATTGCGCGAAGCACGACTGGCACTACGACGCACCGTCGACCGCTCTTCACGGCTGACCGTGTCGGCGCCGAATTTGGTGAATTGCCCGCCGCTCATCGACTCCAGCGATCCGTCTGCCACAGCGCTGGTCGATGTTGCGGCGGCAAGCGCCAAGATGGCGAAAGGCAAAGCTAGTGCTATTAGCGCTGAAGCAGCGCGACTAAAATTCGAACGCATGTGAAAACTCCTCAACCCGTTTTAATGGTTTGGAGAAGCGCGCTCGCAATCGCGAAACGAAAATTCAACTCCCCCGAACGAGGGATTCCTTAAAGGTTTTGTTCCAAATCGAGACGCCATTCAAAGCAATTGGTTAACGATAAAGTTTTGATCTAAGTAAATGACGAGTAATTACTTAAGCGCTACTTGGATAATCTAAATTTGCAGGCATTCGCCATGGTTTAAATTCGATCGGTTTCGACGGAAAAATTCGAAAAATGACGTTTGGCATGCCTTTTTTTCGTCTTGTTTCAAAACGCCCACACAAAATTGAAGCTATCGGGATTTTTTTGCGCGCAGGCGGGCCTCGAAAAAGGCCGCCGTTGCGGCTCCCAAAAGTTTGGGCACGTGCGTGTAGATATACAAGCAGCCACTCTCCAAGACGTCCGGCAATGTCTCCGTAGTCGCCGGCATGCCCGCCGTGTGGCCGGCTTTGCGGATGCGCGTCAGCGTATCGGCGATCGCATTTGCAACAGGTGGCGCCTTTGGATTGCCTGGATGGCCCATCGACTGCGACAGATCCGAAGGGCCGACGAAGAATACGTCGATCCCTTCGACGTTTAGGATTTCGTCCAAGTTGACCAGTGCGGCTTGGTGCTCGATCTGGACACAAACCAGCGATTGAGCGTTTGCTTTCGCAGCGAAATCCATCATTTTTCCACCCAGGCCCCATCGATCCGGTCGCGTCCCTGCTGCTAAACCCCGGTCTCCGTTCGGCCCAAATTTTACTGCCGCTACAGCCCGGCGCGCATCTTCCGCGCAATTGACGTGGGGTACTTGCACGCCCATCACGCCGCGATCCATCAAACTGGTAATTTCGCTCGCTGAGTTCGATCTTGGCCGTCCGATCGGGATTATGCCGGCAGCATCGGCGGCCATGCTCATAAGCTCCACGTCGGCAGGACCGATCGAGCCGTGTTCGCAATCGATCAAGATCCAGTCGAAGCCGGCGTAACCTAGCATTTCGACAACCTGGGGCGAGGGAAACATCATCGAACAGCCGAGCGCTGCTTCGCCGCGCGCCATTTTTTCCTTCATTCGATTGGGCTTCATCGGACAATCTCCGCCGCCTGCCGGGCCGTCTGGCGCTGGAGCACGCGCTCCCGATAGAACGTGTAGATGCCGGCCGCCGATACCGCCACTATACCGACCATCGCCCAGGCATCGGGAAAATGCGACCATATCGCCAAATCTAGGATCAAAGCCCAAACAATGCCGGCATAACGGAAAGGGGCCACAACCGAGATTTCGGCCGATCGTACGGCGGTGATCACGCAGACCTGCCCCAGCATCGAGCAAACGCCGGCGCACAACAGCATCCACAACGTCCACTCGTCTGGTGTCTGCCACTGCTCGACGGCCGCGCCGAGCAAACTGGCAAGCGCCACGACGACCGCCGAAATACCCAGGATCAGCGGTGTGGGCAACAATGGATCGATGCGTCGCGTCGAGATATCACGCGCCGCGCCTGCGATCACCGACAGGATCGCAGCTATCGCCCACCAGTTGAATGAACTGGTGCCCGGCTTGACGATCAGCAGCGCTCCCAGCAGGCCGAACGCTACTGCGCTCCATCGGCGCCAACCTACCCTTTCCCCCAGAAATAGGGCCGAGCCCGCGGTCAGCGTCAGCGGCGAAACTTGCAGTACCGCCATGATGTCGGCAAAGTGCATGCGCCCCAGCGCAGCCTGAAACAGCAGCGAAGCCGTGATATCACTACCTGCCCGAAATGCCATCGCCTTGCTCAAGCCGCGCCGGATATGAGCGAATGCGCCAGTCATCCAGGCGAAACCCAACACGAGGATGGCCGAGGTCAAACTGCGCACGAACATCGTCTCGGTAGTGGGAAGCGTAGTGGCCGCAAGTTTCATCATTGCATCGCCACAACAAAACAGAGCAGTAGCTAGAACCATGGCGACGATGCCGCGTGTCGTGCTTGATGCCGACGCGAAACGATTCATCGTGCCGCCTGCGCCATCGAGGTTGCCTGGCGCTTGCGCACATTTTCTCGATGGAACATGTAGACGCCGGCCGTCACCACAATAGCGATGCCGATCCAGGTCGTCGGAGCGGGTACCTCATCGAAGATGATGTAGCCCCACATCAATGCGAACAGCATCGCGGAATAACGAAACGGCGCGACCACCGATATTTCTCCAGCACGCATGGCAACGATCGCACCGTAGTACCCGCCGGTGACGCCGATGGCTGAAAGCGCCAGTCCGCCGATCATAGCCGGCGTCGGCACCACCCACGTCTCGATCAAAAGACCGAGGAGACCGGTTATCGCGATTGCGCCCGCCGAGATCAAGATGAGCACCAGTATCGGCACGCCGCTACCCATTTGCTTGGTGATCAGATCGCGGGCGGCGACAAAAAATACGCAGATGACTATAAGGATTGCCGCGGGATTGAATGCGCTCGTGCCAGGCCGAATGATCATCAATACGCCAACGAGGCCGACGGCCGTCGCAAGCCAACGCCGCCAACCGACGGGCTCGCCCAAGAACATTGCCGCACCCGCGGTGACGGCAAGTGGCGTGAATTGACCGATGGCTGCCGCATCGGCGAACGGCAACCGCATCAAGCCGGTGAAGAAAAAGACCGTCGAGCCGACTTCCACGAAGGTGCGCCAAGCGACGATTGGCGTGAAAGCGGGCTTGATTTGCGGGAGCCCCCCTTGCGCCAGCAACATTACGCCGACGATCATGACGGCAAAAAACCCGCGCGCGAACATGATTTCGCCGACCGGCATGTCGCGGCCCACGATCTTGATCAAGGTATCACTCGTCACGAAACACGCCATGCTGAACAGCATGGCCGCGATACCACGAGCATTCGAGGCGCCTGCGTGAAGAGTGCTCTGCACGCCTTCGCGTGTCGTCGTCATCGGTGCTTGACATCCCCGCATCGCGCTTCAATCCGCGCTACGCGATCAAGCGGGCGGCACGTGATTAACCAATGGCACGATGGTGACGCTGGTTGAAGGCGAAATCACGCATGGCAAGAACGCGTCACGCACAAAGCCAAGCTGCAATTTGCGATTCGCCGTACGGCCCGGTTACTGGCTTTGTTGAGTCATGCCAAGCGTCGACCGATGCCATGCATTGATCCATGACTCGCCAATGCGTGTGGTCCCAACTGGTCGCGTCTTGGCTGATGCAGGATCAACGGTGGCGACAGCCAATGGCGCCCTTGGCCCAGGCTTTCGTTTCATAACGGGCGGAGTGTAACTCGGCTGCGGCATCGCAACCGGTACCGGAGATTTGGCCACGGTGGGAGACGCTAGTTTCGGGATCTTTGCCACCGGTATGGCAACGCTCGCGGGCGCTGCGTGAGCTTCGATCCGGCCAGGTGCTGCGGCAGAGCCGATGGGAATCTCCGTCGAAACCGCGACGCGTATTTGCGCAATGGGGCTCATTACGCCGTTTACCACTTCGATGCGGTTCGCGTCGCGGGCGGGAGGGAGAGTTGGAACCGGCAGAATCGTCCACGCGGACTCGAAGAAATCCGGGGCGGCAAACGCCTCTACCCGCTGGAGCGGCGCGCTCATCTCGACGGCCGCCGGACCGTCAACTTGCGTTACCCTGGCAGCGAGCGGTGGGCCCGAAATCATCGAGGACACGAGACCGATACCAAGTAGCAGCGGAATGACGAAGCCACCGCCAAATGCAACCGCGAGCCGGCTATTCGGTCCACTCATCTCGGGCAGAGAACCATGCCACGCGGCTGGATACCAAGCTGCAAGGTCCCACACCGCATGATCCAAAATCTTTATCGAAGGGGGGTTCTGGTGCTCAAGCGATATAGCAGCAGGGGCCGCGATATCGGGAAAACCGTCGATCCGATTAAGGATCATGCGCAAAGAGGGGCTACCGAGAATTTCTGGCGGGGACTGCAGATCATTCGACATGGACGCAACTCACAACGGACGCAACTCACAACGGTTGTCGACTGGTTGAGTTTGGCAGCGCCGCCCACGCCGATGCTGCGAAAATCTCAATTGTTACAACGGCTCTGCACTACGGCGAAGTTGTGACGGAGGTAGATTCAAGTAAGCTCATTGAGCGCGATCGAATAAGAAAGCTCAGAACGGCCCGTCAGCGCTAGACTTGGCACCCTTTCGAAATGCGGGCGATCGTATTCACGAGGAGGGATCGTGGTTTTTACCCGGTCGAGGGTTGTCGAAAGGTCGCCTGAGGCGCTATTTAAGCGTCATGAGCAGTACGACAGACCGCCCGGCGGCGACCGCGTTGAAAACGATCGATTTGACCGTGAACGGCCAGGCAATCAGGTCGGCGGCCATGACACTCGATCAATTGCTTTTGGAAGCTGGCTACCCTGAGGCAAAAGTGGCAACAGCTCTGAATGGAGACTTTGTACCGCACCGTGCGCGCTCGACCACTCGATTGGCCGATGGCGACCGGATAGAAATTGTCAGCCCGCGCCAGGGCGGATGAACCAGCTACAAATGACACCCGCAACGCTTGGGACAACAATGACGCCCGATCAACCACTGACGTTCTATGGCGTGCCGTTTGCGTCGCGCATGCTCATCGGCACCGCGCTTTACTCCTCGCCCGAGGTGCTGAGCAAGTCGGTGAAAGCCTCCGGCGCCGAAATCGTCACCGTTTCGCTGCGGCGGGAAGCGGCACGCGCTAAGACCGGACAAAGGTTCTGGGAGTTGATCCGCGCCCTCGGCGTGACGGTGCTGCCTAACACCGCTGGCTGCCGCACCGCCAAGGAAGCGATAACGACTGCCGAGATGGCCCGCGAAGTATTCGGCACCGACTGGATCAAGCTCGAGGTGATCGCGAACGACGATACTCTGCAGCCCGATCTGTTCGGACTGGTCGAAGCAGCGGCGCACCTATCCAAGGAGGGGTTCAAGGTGTTTCCGTACACGACCGAGGACCTAGGCGCGGCGGAGCGGCTAATGGGCGCCGGTTGCGAGGTCTTGATGCCGTGGGGCGCACCGATCGGTTCGGGGCGTGGTCTCAACAACCCTTACGGCCTGCAGACCATGCGCAACTACTTTCCCGGCGTGCCCCTCGTCGTCGATGCCGGAATTGGCGCGCCTTCGCACGCGGCGGCTGCGATGGAGATGGGTTACGACGCGATCCTCCTCAACACCGCAATCGCCAAAGCGGGGGATCCACCACGCATGGCAATCGCATTTGCCGACGCAATCCGCGCTGGCAGATCGGCATATGAGGCAGGTTTGATGGAAACGCGCGATATGGCCTCGCCCTCGACGCCGGTCGCCGGTACGCCGTTTTTCGACCTGGGCGGCGCATCATGAAGCCCGCGATCGACGTATTTTATCCGATCGTTCCCAATTTTGCCTGGATGCAGCGGATCGTGCCGCTCGGCATCAGGACGGTGCAATTGAGACTTAAGGATGCGTCCCCGCCGGAGGTAGCACTGCAAATTGACGAGAGCCTCGCAATTTGTGCCCGCCACCAGTGCCAGCTTATCGTCAACGACCATTGGCAGGAAGCGATGACGGCAGGCGCCGACTACGTGCACCTGGGCCAAGAAGACCTCGCGACTGCCGATATTGCGAAGCTCAAGTCGCTTGGTATTCGGATCGGTCTCTCGTCGCACAGCCGGGAAGAGCTGGACACTGCGCTCGCCGTTAACCCTGACTACATCGCCCTGGGGCCGATTTGGGAGACCAAGCTGAAGGCAATGAAATGGGCGCCGCAAGGGTTAGGTCGACTGGGCGAGTGGAAACGCCGGATGGGTGCTATTCCGCTCGTCGCTATCGCTGGAATTACGGTAGAGCGCGCTCCTAGTGTCCTAGATGCTGGGGCCGATAGCGCGGCTGTCATCACCGACTTCATGACGCACGCCGATCCCGTCGCCCGTCTCAAGGAATGGCTCGCCTGGGCCGATAAAGCCCGATCGTCATTAAACTGATACATTCGCATGCGATGGACGGTCAAACGTAGCTCTTCAGCTACCGGTCTGAGCCCATCGGCTCGAGACTGGTAGTTGGCGACTGCGTTGTTTGCGTATTGCCAACGTGTTTGTATCGGTGTGTCATGGCGTATCGCTTCAAGCTGAATGAACCTATGAAGCGGGGGTTTCAGCGCATTGCGGCCGAGCAGATCGATCGCGCGGTAGCGCATCTCGAAGCGCTGGACACCACTGCTGTCACCTCCATTCATGAAACGCGAAAATGCTTGAAGCGAACGCGAGCGCTACTTCGCTTCTGCCGGCCGAACATGGAAGGCGAGACGTTCAAGCTGTTGAACACGCATTTGCGGGATATCGGCCGATCTCTTTCGGAAACGCGCGATGCTAACGTCCTTAATCAAACGATCGCCGGGCTGGCGCACGCTGGAAGATTGAAGCCCGCAGTCGTTGCCCGTCTGCAGGCTGCAACAGCTTTGGCGCAAGACGCAACTGAACGACAACTGCTTGATGCCACGGCCAACCGCGAAATACTTGCACGGCTGGCGTCCGTGCGTGACGAGATCTCGAGCGTCGAGCTCGAAGTCGGCACCAGTTCCATCGATACCTCGGGCTTGGCGCGCTCGTTTCACGCATGCCACGCGGCTTTCGAACCGGCTTTCGACGGCGCCGACGAGTTGGCGATCCACGAGTGGCGCAAATCGGTGCAAACCCATTGGCGGCATATGCAATTGATCAAACTGGCATGGCCCGCGTACTGCGAAGCGCGGATTGATGAGGCCCGTTCGATTTCGGCGCTAATTGGCGAGCTGCGCGACCTTGGGCTGTTGATGGATTTCGCTTCGGGGCCGGCATCTACAAAACTGACGCCGACGATGATCGCCTCGATAACGGCGATCGTCGGTTCACGCCAGGCCGATCTGAAACGGGAAGCAAAACTTCGTGGTGGGCGGCTTCTTCGAGAACGAGCGAATGGAGTTTCCCGCCGCCTACAAGACTATTGGGATGCCGCGGTAGAACTAAAACGGATGCGCAGCGGATCAAAGAGCGACGCCTGATTTTCGGCTTTCAATGTGGCGACACCACCGGTGCGGCGCCGCGCCGCTGATCGAGCTCGTGCGTCAAGTTTGCGGCCATGCCGATCCACGCTGCACTCGATACTCGCGATGCTGTATACGTCCGCAAGACAACACGGCAAGACGAACCTTGAGTGCAAACAGCGAATTGGTGGCGATCAGGGGCGGTGGCAACCATGAATCCACGGACGATACGGAACGGCAGCCATGTCGAGATCCCATTCGAATAGACACATGACGGGCAGTAACGGATTTGCCGCACGTCTGCATCGGCAAAGCCTGCTTGATCCGCATGTCGATCGTGGACGATATAGTGAGGTAATGCCGCTGAATCTTTGATGCGGCAATGCAAATCCTCAAGCAACTCTCGTCATCGATAGGCATCTAGCTCCGCCTTCAAGGATACGTTTGAATGCACAAGATGATTGATCCGATGATGGCCGACGTTCAACCCAGCCATTGGCCGCCCGGTCACCCGCCGGTGAAATTCGGCCGTATCGGCGTGTTGCTGCTCAATCTGGGCACACCGGATGCTACCGACTACTGGTCAATGCGACGCTATCTCAAGCAATTCTTGTCGGATCGGCGGGTGATCGAGGTTCCACGACTGATCTGGTGGCCCTTGCTTAATGGCCTGATCCTGACGACCCGACCGGGGGCCAAGGGCCGGGACTATGCAACGATCTGGAACAAAGAACGCAATGAGGGTCCGCTGAAGTCGATCACACGATCACAGGCTGAGAAACTCAGTGCGGCGATGGAGGGCGACGACCGCATCGTTATCGACTGGGCGATGCGCTATGCCAACCCGAGCACCGAAAGCCGTATCAAAGCGCTGCAAGAACAAGGTTGCGACCGCATTCTTCTCGTGCCGCTGTATCCCCACTACGCAGCCGCGACTACTGCAACCGCCGCAGACGAGGCCTTTCGTGCGCTGATGAAAATGCGCTGGCAGCCTTATGTTCGCGTCGCACCCGCCTGGGCGGACGAGCCCGTTTATGTGGAGGCACTTGCTCGCTCGATCCGCCGGCACTTGGCCACGCTTGACTTCGAACCCGAGATGCTCGTCGCGACATTCCATGGCATGCCGAAAAAGTATCTGCTTAAGGGCGACCCTTACCACTGCCAGTGCTTGAAGACTGGCCGCCTTCTTCGCGACGCCATGAACTGGCCGAAGGACCGCTACATGGTGACGTTCCAGTCACGCTTCGGCAACGACGAATGGTTGCAGCCTTATACCGACAAAACCGTCGAAGCGTTGGCCAACCGGGGGGTCAAGTCGTTGGCCATGATCGCGCCTGGATTTTCGGCTGATTGTCTTGAAACGCTCGAAGAGCTCGATGTCGAAAACCGCGAGATTTTCATGCACAACGGCGGCGAGAAGTTCAGCTACGTGCCCTGCCTCAACGACAGCGAAGACGGTGTCAAAGTTATTGAGCATGTCGTTCGCCGCGAGCTGATGGGCTGGATTTAGCAGCTCAGGAGGGCAGTGCCTCGCCTGGCGCGAATGCGGCTAAAGCCAACGCGTGAACGCCAGCTTTAAGTTCACTGGCTAGCAACCCATTTACAATCCGATGCCGATCAACCCTCGACTTGCCGGCGAACTTTGGCGACACGACAAGGATCCGGAAGTGACTTTCTCCCGTGCCCGGAGAACCGCGATGACCGGCGTGCATCTCGCTCTCATTGATGATATCGAGACGCGTTGGTTCAAGCGCAACCATCAAAGTTTGTCGCATCCGTGCTTCAGCCGACATTAAAGTTCACCTCATCTGTTTCGTGCAGACTGTTGTCAAGACGCAGTAGGGCAACTTGTCTTGCTGCGTTGCCTACTCACTGCTTGTACACCAACGCAATGATGATCATAATCACAGCCCCATGAAACTGACCTCAAAATACTTCGACAGCATTCGCATTACCAAGAAGGGTGCGGACAAACCCGAACGCAAGGCCGCAGTGTCTGCTTGCGAGTGGAAAGGCTGCGACAAGCCGGGCCCTCATAAGGCACCAAAGGGACGTGGGAAGGATGGCGAATTCTTCCAGTTCTGCGCCGACCACGTTCGTCAATACAATGCATCGTATAATTACTTCGACGGCATGAGCGACAAGGCTGTGGCCGACTTCCAAAAAGGCGCGGCGTACGGCCATCGCCCGACTTGGACCAGTGGATCAAACGCGTCATCCACGCGGGCTGAACTTGGGCGCGCAGCAGCGGATGCCCAACGCTTTGCCGATGCGCGCGCATTCAGAACGCAGAACTTCCATGCGTGGCGCGCAAAGAAGGGCGACGGCGAGACACTCTCTCCGAGCCGGCGCGTCAAACCGCTAGAGAAAAAAGCGCTGGATGCCTTGCACTTGACTGAGTCTGCGACGAAAAAAGAGGTCAAAACGCGATACAAGGACCTCGTGAAACAACATCATCCCGACGTCAACGGCGGCGACCGTGCCTCCGAGGACAAGTTGCGCGAGATCATCCAAGCCTATAACCTGTTGAAACAGGCGGGGCTCGGCTGATCCATCAGCTGCATCATCGCGTTATGATTACTTCACCGTGCCGGTGCTCAATTCGTGCCGGGGTTCCTCCAACACACGAACGCGGACACGAACACGATTATGCGCGCCCCTACTCAAGCCGGCGTCCCCGGCCTGCCGGACATCACGCTGAATGTACGTCAAGTTTTTGGCATCGATAGCGACATGGAGGTGCTTGGCTACTCAAAGCCGGACGAACACGTCCCCGATTTCGATCAAGACTATCTGTTCAACCGCGATGTGACGCTCGCCATTCTAGCCGGCTTCAAGCACAACCGCCGGGTGATGATCCAGGGCTACCACGGCACCGGCAAATCGACGCACATCGAGCAGGTAGCAGCCCGCCTGAACTGGCCTTGCGTTCGCGTTAACCTCGACAGCCACGTCAGCCGCATCGATCTCATCGGGAAGGACGCGATCGTGCTGAAGGATGGCAAGCAAGTCACCGAGTTCAAGGAAGGCATCTTGCCGTATTGCCTCCAGACCAATACCGCGATCGTGTTCGACGAATACGATGCCGGCCGTCCCGACGTGATGTTCGTGATCCAGCGCGTACTCGAAGTGTCCGGTAAGCTAACGTTGCTGGACCAGAGCAAGGTGATCCGTCCGCATCCGGCCTTCCGGCTGTTCTCGACGACCAACACCATCGGTTTGGGCGACACGTCGGGACTCTATCATGGCACGCAACAGATCAACCAGGGCCAGATGGATCGCTGGTCGATCGTCTCGACGCTCAACTATCTGCCGCACGACGATGAAACCAAGATCGTCCTGTCAAAGGTAAAATCGTTCGCCAAAACCGACGCGAAGCGCAAGCAGGTGTCGAACATGGTGCGGGTGGCCGATTTAACCCGCAGCGCCTTCATCAACGGCGATCTGTCTACGGTCATGAGCCCGCGCACGGTAATGACGTGGGCCGAAAATGCCGAGATATTCGGCAACATCGGCTTCGCGTTCCGCCTGACGTTCCTCAACAAATGCGACGAACTCGAACGCTCGCTTGTCGCGGAGTTCTATCAACGGTGCTTCGGCGAGGAACTGCCGGAGAGCGCCGCCAACGTCGCGTTGAGTTGACTTTATGTAGGTTGAGTTAGCGCTTTGCGCGCTCAACCTAACATCACGAGACGAGGTCGGCTATGACGACGGCACACAATCTGACCGACGACGGCCTCCCTCAAGGGCTAACCGTCAATGAATTCCTGGTTTGGTCCAAGGACCAACCCGGCCGGTACGAACTCCACAACGGTAACGTCGTCGCGATGTCACCTGAGCGGCTTGGACACGTCGAGATCAAGTCGAACGTGCATCAGGCTCTTCGCAATGCAATCAAAAGCGCTGGCCTCCCATGTTTCGCTGTCGCTGACGGCATTGCGGTGCACGTGAGTGAAACCAAATGGTACCAGCCGGATGCTCTGGTGTATTGTGGCGAGCGCGCCGATCGCAGCGTCACAAAAATCGATAACCCTATGATAGTTGTTGAGGTCGCATCGCCGTCGACAGCTGGGATCGACACCCAAGACAAGCTGCTAGGGTATCTAGCGCTCCCATCCGTCCACCACTATCTGATTATCGAGCCAGATGGGCTGCCGCTGCTTCACCATCATCGCCAATCGGCCGACACCTTTCTGACCCGCATCGTCGGCGGTGGCAGCTTGCGCCTCGATCCACCCGGCATCGAGATTGACGTTTCCGAGCTCTTCAATTGAAGCGACGTAAATGGCCCCTATAACCTCGAAGAAAAAAGAAGCACCGGCAGAGCCGTTCAAGAACGCGCTCGGGCTGTGCGTGCGCGCGATCGCGGGTGATGACGAGGTGCAGGTCAACTTTGCTGCCGGCAAGCCGGAACTCGACGGGCATATGGTGCAACTCCCAGAGCCCTCGCGCGTGCCATCGCGCAGGGAGATTGCGGTGATCCGCGGTTGGGCCGACAGCTTCGCCCTGACAGCCGCCGTACATGACGCCAAATTGCATCGAAAACTTGCCCCTGACTCGGGTCCTGCACGGGCGGTATTCGAGAGTGTTGAACGGGCGCGCGTCGAATCGCTCGGCGCTAATCGCATGCCTGGGATGGCCAGCAACCTGACCGCTAAGGTCGAGGACCAGTATAGCCATGGCCGCTTCGCTCACGTCACCGAGAAAGCCGAAGCTCCACTCGAAGAAGCCTTGTCGCTGATGGTCCGCGAACGTTTGACTGGACAAGCCCCGCCCAAAAACGCTCAGGCGCTGGTCGAAGTATGGCGCGATTGGGTCGAGGATCGCGCCGGTAAGACGCTGGCGAAAATGGAGAACCTCGTCGAGGATCAAGCGAGCTTCGGCAAGCTTGCCCGCGACGTGTTGCGTCAGCTCGACCTCACCGATGAAAAAGCCGACGGTGAAAAGGAAGAAGGCGAGAGCGACGAAGAGGATAATCCGGACGGCGGCGATGAGAAGTCGGACGACAGCCAGGAGGGTTCCGAAGGCGAGGATCAACCCGACGAACAAGAGACGACCGAAGGCGAAGACGGCGAGACGCAGGATGCCACCGATAGCGCCGATAGCGACGATTTCGATGCCGACGCCGATGGTGAAGATCCATCCGAAACGCGCGAGCCTTGGCGACCGAACCAGTCGGTTCTCGATAACCCTGATGCGTTTGGCTACAAAGTGTTCTCCAAGGCCAACGACGAGGAAATCTCGGCGGAAGACCTTTCAACACCCGACGAACTCGAGCGCCTGCGTACCTTCCTCGACAAGGAATTGCGGTCGCTATCGAGCGCGGTTTCACGCCTTGCGAACAAGCTGCAACGCAAACTCCTCGCTCAGCAGAACCGCGCCTGGGACTTTGACATCGAGGAGGGCGTGCTGGACGCCTCGCGGCTGACGCGGATTATCATCGATCCGATGTTCCCGCTGACGTTCAAGCGCGAGCGCGACACCGATTTCCGCGATACCGTCGTGACGCTGCTTCTCGACAACTCCGGCTCGATGCGTGGCCGCCCGATCATGGTCGCTGCCTGCTGTGCCGATATCCTAGCTCGCACGCTCGAACGCTGTGGCGTGAAGGTCGAGATCCTCGGTTTCACGACCAAGGCTTGGAAGGGTGGGCAAGCACGCGAAAGCTGGTTGGCTGCCGGCAAACCCGCCACGCCAGGTCGACTGAACGACCTCCGCCACATCATCTACAAAACCGCCGATTCGCCGTGGCGGCGCTCGAAGCGCAACCTCGCTCTGATGATGCGCGAAGGCCTGCTTAAAGAGAATATCGACGGTGAGGCACTCGCTTGGGCGCACAATCGCCTGCGCGCGCGCCCGGAGCAGCGACGCATCTTGATGATGATCTCCGATGGCGCCCCCGTCGACGACTCAACGCTATCGGTGAACTCGGGCGCATACCTGGAACAGCATCTGCGGCAGGTCATCGAGGAGATCGAGTTGCGCTCGCCGGTCGAACTGCTCGCCATCGGCATTGGCCACGACGTGACGCGCTACTATCGCCGGGCCGTCACCATCACGGATCCGAGCGAGCTTGCCGGTGCGATGACCGATAAACTCGTCGAGCTGTTCGAGGAAAAGGCGAAGAAAGTCGTGGCGAGCTCGCGGCCGGCAAAGCGCAAGGCCATGTTCGGCTAGCGTTGTTGCGGCCGACAGCCGTTCGGCCACCAAATTTCTTTTATTAGATTATCAGGGCGATTGTCTGGGATTGAAAAGAACAGGTCGCCCAGAGAAAAACTTCGTATGAAAGTTTCGCAAACTGCGCCCGGCGGCCGAAAAATAACCTCACCTTACGGATTTTGCTCAAAAATTGAGCTTGTAAGCATCGCCCCGTGCTGGATAAGTACTTCGGGGATCTTTGCAAAAGTCGGGCACAAGACCCAACGATGCATAGCAGCGTCCCGAAAATCGAGGTAGGCCTATAGCAGTGATGTCGCCTGCTGAAGTGTAGGCACTCGTTTGGTGAGGCGAATGGCGTCAAGTTCGATTGTCGAGAGTCCGTCCGGTGCACACGTTCAGTTCAAGGACGTGCAGAAGAGCTACGACGGCAAGACACTTGTCGTAAAAAGCCTAAATCTCGACATTCAGAAGGGCGAATTCGTCACCATGCTCGGGCCTTCCGGCTCCGGCAAAACAACCACACTGATGATGCTCGCCGGGTTTGAGACCGCGACCCACGGTGAAATTTTCCTCAAGGGCACGCCGATCAACAATACGCCGCCAAACAAACGCGGCATAGGCATGGTGTTCCAGAACTACGCACTTTTCCCTCACATGACGGTGACCGAGAACCTTGCGTTCCCGCTACAAGTACGCGGGATGGATAAGTCGACGATCGACGCGAAGGTGACCCGCGCGCTCGGCATGGTTTCGCTGTCGCAGTTCGGCGCGCGCAAGCCGGCCCAGCTTTCCGGTGGCCAGCAACAACGCGTCGCGGTCGCGCGCGCTTTGGTGTTCGAGCCCGATATCGTGTTGATGGACGAGCCACTCGGCGCACTCGACAAGCAATTGCGCGAGCAGATGCAGTACGAGATCAAGACCCTGACAAAAAGCCTGGGCGTGACCGTCGTCTACGTCACGCACGATCAATCCGAGGCGCTGACGATGTCCGATCGTATCGCAGTCTTCAACGACGGTGTGATCCAGCAGCTGTCGACTCCGGCCGAACTCTACGAAGCACCAATCAACTCTTTCGTCGCTCAATTCATCGGCGAGAACAATCGGTTGCCAGGAAAAGTCACCAAGGCGATCAACGGTGTGTGCCACGTCGCCCTGAGCGATGGCACCAACATCGAGGCATTGCCGATCAACGTGCGGGCCGGTGGCTCGACCACGATGCTCTCCATCAGACCCGAGCGCGTAGAGGTCGACCCGGCAACTCCCGACTTCAACAATCGGATCACCGGTATCGTCAACGATATCATCTATCTCGGCGATCATTTGCGCGCCCGGATGACGGCCGGCGGCAGCGACAATTTTATCGTCAAAGCACCCAACCGCGATGGACAGCGGCGACTTGAAAAAGGCCAGTCTGTCACGCTGGGATGGCGCACCAAGGATTGCAGAGCCCTCGATCCTCTTTGAGTTAGAGCCCGGGGGAGCAGCAAAGGATGCCGGTTCGCCGGCATGTCACTGAAGAGTTTCAGAAAAGGGAGAGTTGGATGAAGTCAGCAAAGTTACTAGGGGCCACGGCCGTCGCGTCAGTGCTTGCCGGCACCTTCGCCTACGCACAGACGAAGACCCTGACCGTCGTGTCATGGGGCGGCGCCTACACGAAGAGCCAGGTCGAAGCGTATCAGAAGCCGTTCATGGCCAAGAGCGGCGTGCAGATCAAATCCGAGGATTATGATGGCACTGTCGCGCCCATCAAGGCACAGGTCCAATCCGGCAAAGTGACCTGGGACATCGTCGACGTCGAACTCGCCGATGCGGTCCGTATGTGCGACGAAGGGCTGCTCGAGAAGATCGATCACAAAGCGCTGCCAGCCGGCTCCGATGGCAAAGCCGCAACCGATGATTTCATCAAAGGCACGCTGCACGATTGCGCCGTTGCCACCATTCTATGGTCCACGATTTACGCCTATGACGCGCCAAAATTCCCCGGCGCAAAGCCAACCACGATCGCGGACTTCTTCGACACGACGAAATTCCCCGGCAAGCGCGGCATGCGTAAGTCGGCGAAGATCAATCTCGAGTTCGCGCTAATGGCCGACGGCGTTCCGGCCGCCGAAGTCTACAAGGTGATGAAGACCAAGGAAGGCATCGATCGCGCCTTCAAAAAGCTCGACACCATCAAAAAAGATATCGTTTGGTGGGAAGCTGGCGCCCAGCCGCCACAGCTGCTCGGGGACGGTCAGGTCGTCATGACCACCGCTTACAACGGCCGCATCTTCGATGCCGCGATGAAGGACGGCAAACCGTTTGTCATCGTTTGGGATGGCCAAGTTTGGGATCTCGACCTCTGGGTCATCCCCAAGGGTACGCCCAACAAGGACGCCGCGCTCGACTTCTTGAAGTTCTCGACATCGACGGAGGCCCTTGCCGAGCAAGCAAAGTGGATCTCGTACGCTCCGGCTCGCATGTCGTCGGTCGCCAAGGTCGGCAAGTTCAACGACGGAAAGACCGATATGGCGCCCCACATGCCGACGTCGCCAGTGAACTTCAAGAACGCCGTGCAAAACGACTTCCTGTTCTGGGCCGATAAGGCCGATGAACTGGGCAAGCAGTTCAACACCTGGCTCGCGAAGTAAGTCGAGACGACTTCTGATGGAAGGCGCGTTGCGCCTTCCATTTTCAACCGAACATATTCACCGAAAACTTTGTCGGTAGCGCCACCGAACGGCACTCTAACCCAACCGACGCACTACGCATCGCCCAGCTTGAGGCGAAAGCGACAACGCAAGGTGTTTGGGATGACCACGATGGCGGGCCTGGCGCCCGATCCGGCAGGTCGAATTGGACAAACGATCAACTCGGGTGGCAGTGCCCTTACCGGGCCAATCCTTGCCGCCGACGGCATGCCGCTCGACAAGAAGCTCGCAGTCGTCACCCGCCGCGCCCGCGTCAAAGCGTTCCTGCTGGTTGCGCCACTCCTCCTGTTCGTACTCGTGTTCTTCGTCGCCCCTATCGTTATGATGCTGCGATTGTCGACGGGCGATACAGTCGTTGCAACCGAACTGCCACGTACCACCGACGCGCTGAAGTCCTGGGACCAGCAGAATCTCCCGAACGAAGCAACGTTCGCGGCGCTCGTGGCCGACCTCAAAGATGCACGCGAACGCCAAGCCACCGGCAAGATCGGCGCCCAGATCAACTATGTCTATTCCGGCGCGCGTTCGTTGTTCGTTGCCGCTGGCCGTAGCGCTGGCAGTATGGAAGCGCCGTTCAAGAAAACGCTGATCGAGAAGGACCCGCAGTGGGGTGACCCGACATTGTGGGTGATGATCAAGTCCACCTCGAAGCCGTACTCGTCGATCAACTATCTGAATGCGATGGACCGCACACTTGGCCCCACCGGCAACATCGAACAGGTGCCAGCCGATCAACGCATCCACATAACGATCTTCGTACGCACGCTTTGGCTCAGCTTTGTGGTCACCGTACTGTGCTTGTTGCTCGGCTACCCGGTCGCCTATCTGCTGGCCCATTTACCGCTGCGCATCTCCAACCTGCTGATGATTTGCGTGCTTCTGCCATTCTGGACAGCGCTTCTGGTGCGCATCACCGCCTGGATCGCACTGCTGCAAAACGATGGCGTCGTCCTTTCGGCAGCTGTCGCACTCGGCCTTGTCGATCCCGCGAACCGGCCGCAGTTGATTTATAATCTCATCGGCACGCTCGTCGCGATGGTGCACGTTCTGATGCCATCGATGATCCTGCCGCTGTACTCGGTGATGAAGACGATCCCGCCGACGTACGTTCGCGCTGCCCGCTCGTTGGGCGCAACCTCTTTCACGGCATTCTGGCGTGTGTATTTCCCGCAGACGTTGCCGGGAATCGCAGCCGGCGGGCTGCTCGTGTTCATCCTATCGGTAGGTTACTACATCACACCGGCTCTGCTTGGCGGCCAGTCGGGCGTGCTGATCTCGAACTTCATCGAGTTGCACGTCAGCAAGACACTGAACTGGGGTCTCGCCTCTGCCCTCGCTGGACTGCTGCTTGCGGCAATTCTCGTTCTCTACTGGGTTTTCAACAAGATCGTCGGCATCGACCGGCTGAAGATGGGTTGAGAGAATGATGGCAAGACATCGTGAGGCAATTGAAGCGTCCGATCCAAGCCGCTCGCAATGATGCCCAATGCCGATCGTGCTGTAATAACCGTGGGCAAAATCTCAGATTATCTGCTGTCTCGTTCGCACCCAATTGGATCAAGGAAAGCTGCTTTTTTCCGGTCGTTCGGGTTCGACGACACCACACCGGATGTCCTGCGTGATGCGCTACTTGCCCACGCGCAGGCTTACGCTGTGTCACGACGTGTCGAAGGAGTGCATGGCACGAAGTACGAGATATCTGGCCCACTCGTCACGCCAAGTGGTAAACTACCTTGGCTTAAGACCGTATGGATCACAATTGGTGACGCACCGCCGCGCCTCATCACCGCCGTTCCTGTAAGAGGTTCTACGCAATGATCAACGAACTTGACGTCGTTGCACTGACAAAAGACCTGCCAAGCGAAGGCCTCAACCAAGGGGACGTCGGCACTGTGGCGCACGTGCACGGCAAAGGCGACGCGTTCGAAGTCGAGTTCGTGGCCTTGGATGGCGAAACGATTGCACTATTGACGCTACCGGCCGATGCCGTACGGGCCGTTCGTCCGCGCGAGATTGCGCATGTTCGCGAAGTTGCCTGAGCCGGGGATAAGTGTGATGCTGCTTCGAACTCAAGCGTCACACTTTCCTTTCAACAAGATCGTCGGCATCGACCGGCTGAAGATGGGTTGAGAGAATGAGTGGCATCGGTCTCCCGACGTACGCAACTCCGATCGAGCGCGTTTGGCACTATGTGTTCCTGACGTTGTGCGGCGCAGTGCTGCTGTTTTTGATCTTACCGATCCTGGTCGTGATCCCGTTGTCATTCAACACTGAACCGTACTTCTCGTTCACGGCTGGCATGCTGAAACTCGATCCCGCGGCGTACTCGCTCAAATGGTATGCCGACATGCTGGATAACGGCACCTCGGGCCGCTTTGCAGACGGCACTTGGGAATGGTTCAAGGATGTTTGGAACAACGCCCAGTGGGTGATCGCGATGAAGAATAGCTTCATCATCGGCATCCTGGCGACAATCATTGCGACCACCCTCGGCACGCTCGCCGCCGTCGGATTGTCGTCGCCGAACATGCCCTATCGGACTGCGATTACCTCGCTGCTTATTTCGCCGATGATTGTGCCTGTCGTTATCACGGCAACGGGCGCCTATTTTTTTCTAGCCAAGATTGGCCTCGTGAAGACGTACATCGGCGTAATCCTCACCCACGCGATGCTCGGTATACCCTTCGTGATCATTACCGTGACGGCAACGCTGCAAGGTTTCGATCGCAACCTGATCCGCGCAGCCGAAAGCCTCGGCGCCAAGTGGCACACCACGTTCTTCAAGGTCGTTATGCCGCTGATTATCCCGGGCATGGTTTCGGGTGCACTGTTTGCTTTCGTCACCTCGTTTGACGAAGTGGTAGCCGTGCTCTTTATCGCCGACATCGAACAGCGAACGATCCCACGCCAAATGTGGTCCGGCATCCGCGAACAAATTTCACCGACGATTCTGGCGGTGGCGACGATCCTGATCATCATCTCGATCGCGCTGCTGACCACGATCGAATTGCTGCGCCGCCGGTCGGAACGCTTGCGGGGCATAACGCCGTCGTGACCGAACGAACTGTTGCAACCTTAACCAGCGCCCCCCGGAGCCGCTATCTGCGTGGCTGCGCTTACGTGATCCTCGCCGGCTTGATCCTGAGTCTCGGCGTATTTTGTGTGCGCAATGCTACATCGAGCAATGCCTGGCAGTACATCTTCTGGCGCGCGATCGGGTTTACGACAGCGCTTGTTATCGTCGCGACCCTGCGGGAAAAGCGCAGCCCGTTGCGCCAGCTCGCATCTCTCGACCGAATGGCTTGGATCGCCTGTTTCTGCATGGCGCTGAGCCAGGTGACGTTCATCTCGTCGATCAAAGCTGCGACCTTCGCTGAGGTGTTTTTGATCTGCTCGCTGGCGCCGATGATGGCAGCGGCACTCGCCTGGCCGCTGTTGCGGGAGCGCATCGGCTGGACCACCGTTGTCGCGATCATCATCGGTTTTGCCGGAGTTTACTTGATGACCGGTGGCGAGTTCAACTCGGCCAACATCAATGGCCAGCTGATTGCCGTGGTCTCGATGTTGGGGTTCGCCGGATACACGCTGTTTACACGCGGATCGCGGCCGGAAGATCTCGATGCGACTTTGATCGGCGTTGGTATTCTCACCGCGGTTGCAGGTGTCGCGGCGATCACCTTAGCGGACTTGCCGTTGATCCCCAGCACGACTGACGTTGCAATCGCGTTCTTGCACGGCGCACTGTTGCTATCTGCCGGATTGTTTCTGTTCGGCCAGGGCTCGCGCCATGTCTCGGCGGTGACGTTCACCATGCTGGCGCAGGCCGAAGCCGTGTTGTCGCCAATCTGGGGCTTCCTGTACTTCGCCGAGACGCCGACGCAGGCAACCATCATCGGCGGCGCACTGATCTTGTCGGCGGTCATCCTGCAAGCGGTCGCGGGCGGCGCAGCAAAGCCTGCGTCGCGGAGTTGACGGATTCTGGACAACCGGGGCCGCCTCGATGTCGCGCGCGAGATGGTATGGCTTGCCGATCGCCGGTACGACTGGCCTCACTGAAATTCAGGGAGAACCGCTGTGAGCGCCAAGGTTGCCGCCACCGACGACATGATCCACGTCGCCAAGTGGCACTATGGCAAGAAGGAATGGTCGCCCTTTTCCGACGCCGAGATGAGCCGCCGTCAGAACACCCTGCGTGCGTACCTGGCCTCGAACAAGATCGACGCAGTGCTGTTCACTTCTTACCACAACATCAACTACTACTCGGGCTTCCTGTACTGCTACTTCGGCCGCAAGTTCGGCCTAGTGATCGACGCCAAAGCGGCCACCACCGTGACCCCCGCAATCGATGGCGCAGCACCTTGGCGCCGCAGCTTCGGCGACAACGTCACGTACACGGATTGGAACAAGAACAACTACTTCAAAGCGGTCCAGGGCTTGACCAAAGGCGTGAAGCGCCTCGGCATCGAATTCGATCACGTATCGCTCGATCTCAAGAAGCAACTCGAAGATGCGTTCCCTGGCGTCGAGCTCGTCGATATCGCGGCTGCGACGATGTGGATGCGCACGATCAAATCAGCTGAAGAACACAAGCTGATCAAGGACGGTACGCGCATTTGCAACGTCGGCGCGCAAGCCTGCTTGGACGCGTTGAAGGCCGGTGCGGGCGAATATGAAGTGGCCCTCGCCTCGACCGCCGCGATGGTCCGCGACATTGCGAATAGCTACCCCTTCGTCGAGCTGATGGACACCTGGACCTGGTTTCAGTCCGGCATCATGACGGATGGCGCACACAATCCGGTCACCAACAAGAAAATCGTCAAGGGCGACATCTGCTCGCTCAACTGCTTCCCGATGATCTTCGGCTACTATACGGCGATCGAGCGTACGCTGTTCTGCGAGAGCGCATCGGACAAGCACCTCGATCTGTGGAACAAGAACTGCGAAGTCATGCGCGTCGGCTCGGCACTGATACAACCGGGCAAAAAGTGCTCGGAGATCGCGATCGAGTTGAACGAGCTTTACCGTTCGTGGGATCTCTTGAAGTACCGCTCCTTCGGCTACGGCCACTCGTTTGGCGTGCTGTCGCACTATTATGGGCGCGAAGCAGGCGTGGAGTTGCGCGAGGACTGTGAAACGATGTTGCAGACCGGCATGGTCGTTTCGATGGAGCCAATGATCATGATCCCGGACGGGCAGCCTGGTGCTGGTGGCTATCGCGAGCACGACATCTTCATCGTGACCGAGACCGGCGCCGAGAACATCACCAATTTCCCCTGCGGCCCCGAACAAATGATCATCAGGGGGTGATAACCTTGCGAGTGCATTGCACAGTGCTTCACAGCTCCGGCGGTAGCGCCACGAACGGGTCGATTGCGGCAACGTCCAATCTGCCAAAGTCGGCCATGTTTCTGGTCAACACAGTCAAGCTGTGCCGAACTGCCGTGGCCGCGATGATCAAGTCTGGGAGCGCGACCTGGTTTTGGTACGACGCAGCTGCGAGACGCGCTATGTCTCGCGCGGTCTCGATGTCGACTGGGAGCACGCGGTCGGCGAAATCGGCAAGGATCGAAGCCAGCAGCCCGGTGATCTGGTCAGCCCGCCGCTTCTTATTATCTCTACGAAGCTTGAAAATTCCCGCTTCCATCTCGGTAATTGTGATGACCGAGATATACAAGCCAGCGCCGTTGCGCTCGAGCCACGCAATGAGTTCGGGTGCATACTGATGCCGGCTAGGATCAAGCATCGATACGATGTTCGTATCCAGGAGATACATGGTCAGTCGAAGTCTGCGCCCAGGGGTCGGTCGGTCCACGGGCGATCGGCTACGTCGTCGTGGATTGCGCCTGCACGGGCATGCTTTGCAAGGAGAGCCCCGAGCGTCGGAGCGCTCCGTGCTCGTTCTTCCCACTGCTTCTCCGATACAACGATAACGGCCTCCTTACCGTACCGCGTAACGCGCTGTGGTTCACCGGCCAGCGCCGCCTCCACAAGCTTTGAAAACTCCGCGCGCGCCTCATTCACTGGGTATGTTTTCATCAGATCACCTCGACAAGCAATGTACATCAAAGGCAGATCTTGTGCAACACTCCACCCATGCTTCCACTCTTTCTGAGTTTAACGGTTCATGAAATTCTCCCTGACCTCTCTCATTCGCAATGCCTTTTCCGGTCATCAAGACTGGGGCAGGCAATGGCGAGCGCCTGATCCCAAGCCCGCCTACGACGCGATTATCGTCGGCGCGGGCGGGCATGGGCTGGCGACGGCGTTCTACCTCGCCAGCGAACACGGGCTGACCAACGTCGCGGTAATCGAGAAAGGTTGGCTCGGCGGTGGCAACACCGGGCGCAACACCACGATCATCCGATCCAACTACTTGTATGACGAAAGCGCCGCACTTTACGATCACGCACTCAAGCTGTGGCGGGGCCTATCGCAGGCGTTGAACTACAATGTGATGTATTCAGCGCGCGGGGTGTTGATGCTCGCCCACAATCATCATGACGTGATCAGCTTCAAGCGTCACATCTACGCGAACCGGCTGAACGGCATCGACAATGAATGGATGAACCTCGCTCAAATCAAGGCTTTTTGTCCACCGCTCAATCTGTCGCAAACGATCCGCTATCCAATCATCGGTGGGGCATTGCAGCGGCGCGGTGGTGTGGCGCGTCACGACGCGGTCGCCTGGGGCTATGCGCGGGCCGCCGACGCACTGGGCGTCGACATTATCCAGAACTGCGAAGTGACCGGCTTCAGGCGCGACGCCCGCGGTGCCATTTCTGGCATCGAGACGACGCGCGGGCCGATTGCGACGAAGAAAGTAGGAGTGGTTGCCGCCGGGCACACCTCGGTTGTCATGGCGCGCGCAGGACTGCGCATGCCGCTTGAAAGTTTCCCGTTGCAAGCTTTGGTGTCGGAGCCGGTGAAACCAATCTTCCCGTGCGTCGTGATGTCGAACACGATCCACGCCTACATTTCTCAGTCCGACAAAGGCGAACTCGTCATTGGCGCTGGTACTGATCAGTACGTGTCGTATAGCCAGCAGGGCGGGCTACATGTGACGACGCACACGCTCGATGCGATCTGCGAGCTGGTGCCGGAGTTCCGCCGGATGCGCATGCTGCGCAATTGGGGCGGCATCGTCGACGTGACGCCCGATCGTTCGCCGATCCTTTCGAAAACGCCGATCGATGGGTTGTACGTCAACTGCGGGTGGGGCACCGGTGGCTTTAAGGCGACGCCGGGGTCGGGCCACGTTTTCGCTCACACGATTGCCCGCGACGAGCCGCATCGCGTCAACGCACCGTTCACGCTCGACCGCTTCCGCACCGGCCGCCTGATCGACGAAGCCGCGGCCGCCGCCGTTGCGCACTGAGGATAATGCACATGCTGCTGATCAATTGCCCGCATTGCGGCCCACGCGCCGAGATCGAATTCCGCTGCGGTGGTGAAGCGCATATCGCGCGTCCCACCGATCCGTCCGCTATCGACGACGATGGCTGGGCTGAATTTCTCTTCTATCGCACCAATCCGAAAGGCGAGCACGCAGAACGCTGGGTGCACGCGCACGGCTGCCAACGCTGGTTCAATGCCGTGCGCGACACAGCGAGCGATCGCATCATCGCCACCTATAAAACCGGTGATCCGCGCCCCGCAACGCTTGCCAGCGGCACGGGTGTACGATGACGATGTCCCACCGGCGTCCAAAGGGCGGACGCATCGATCGGTCGAAGCCGATCGTGGTGCGTTTCAACGGCCGTCCGTTGCCCGCATTCGAAGGCGACACCGCCGCATCGGCGTTGCTCGCCAACGGCATTCACATGATCGGCCGATCGTTCAAGTATCACCGTCCCCGCGGCCTTTTGAGCCATGGTTCGGACGAGCCGAATGCTCTCCTCGATGTCGATCGCGGCGATGACCGGCGCGAGCCGAATAATCGCGCGACCGTCGTCGAGGCATTCGACGGCCTGAGTTTGCGGAGCCAGAACCATTGGCCATCGCTCGGCCTCGATATCGGCGAGATCAATAACGTGATCGGTTCGGTATTCGTTGCGGGCTTCTACTACAAGACGTTCATGTGGCCGCCGGCATTTTGGCAACATATCTATGAGCCGGTGATCCGGCGCGCTGCCGGCCTCGGCAAAGCGCCGGCAATGCCAGATCCGGATCGCTATGCCCAACGGCACGCGCATTGCGATGTGCTTGTCGTGGGCGCGGGTCCGGCCGGACTGGCTGCAGCACTTGCTGCTTCGGAGAATCCGAAAGCACGGGTCATGGTATGCGACGAGCAGCCGGAACCCGGCGGCACTTTGCTGCACGATCTGACATCGGCGATCGATGGCGTGGCGGCACAGACATGGATCGATCGCGCTATCGCACAGCTCGATGCGAGACCCAACGTCACGATCCTGCTCCGCGCGACCGCGTTCGGCTACTTCAACCACAACCACATCGCGCTTGCCGAACGCATAACGGATCACGTGCGCCAACCGTCCACGAACATGCCGCGCGAACGATTGTGGCAGGTACGGGCCAGTCGCGTGATCCTCGCCACCGGTGCTCACGAACGCCCGCTCGTGTTCGCCGACAATGATCGGCCGGGAATTATGCTGGCGGATAGTCTACGCTGCTTCGTCAATCGCTATGCGGTATTGCCGGGTCGCCAGACTGTCATCGCGACCACCGGTGCATCGGCGTATCAGGCGGCGCTCGATCTGAAGGTTGCCGGACTAGACGTCACGATTGTGGATCTGCGCTTGGAAGCCGACTGCGGACCCGAGTTCATGGCAGCCGTTCACGCCGGCATTGAAGTTCTTCCTGGACATACGGTGATCGCTGCGAAAGGCCATTCACGCGTATCCGGCCTCATCGTCGCCAAGCTCGATGGGACCGGCAATCCAGGTTCTCCCCGCGTTCTGGCGTGCGATTGCGCCGGAATGTCGGGTGGTTGGACCCCGGCCGTGCACCTCTACTCGCAATCGCGCGGCAGGCTAAGATTCGACACGGACTTGGATGCGTTCGTGCCGGATGTGTCTGCGCAATCTGAAAGCTCAGCGGGTAGCTCGCGCGGCATTTACGACCTTACCGGCTGCATCGCCGATGGCGCCGCAGCCGGTGGCATCCAGCGCAAGTCCGAAGCGACGCCCAGCTTCACGGGATTCCAGCCGGCCCGAATCATGCCGGCGCCAGCCGATCAAAAACCGGTGAAAGCCTTCATCGATTTCCAAAACGACGTCACGGCCAAGGATATCAAGCTCGCCGTCCGCGAAGGCTTCGAGTCGATCGAGCACGTGAAGCGCTATACCACCACCGGCATGGCGACCGATCAGGGCAAGACAAGCAATATGAATGCGCTCGGCTTGGTCGCCGGACAACTCGGTAAGCAGATCCCGCAGATCGGCACGACCACCTTCCGGTTGCCCTACACGCCGGTGACATTCGGTTCGTTCGCCGGTCCCAACCGTGGCGATTTGTTCGACCCGGCGCGCATTACGCCGATGCATGACTGGGCTGTCACCCATGGCGCGAAGTTTGAGGATGTGGGCCTGTGGAAGCGCGTCTGGTATTTTCCCGCCAGCGGCGAAGATATGCAGATGGCCGTCGCCCGCGAAACGCGCGCCGTGCGAACCGGCGCCGGCATGTTCGATGCCTCGACGCTGGGCAAGATCGAGATCGCAGGCCCCGATGCCGCCGAGTTCATGAACCGCATCTACACCAACGCGTGGCTGAAACTCGAGCCTGGCCGCTGCCGCTATGGCCTCATGCTCAAGGAGGACGGGTATGTGATGGACGACGGCGTTGCCGCGCGTCTGTCGCCGAACCTGTTTCACGTGACGACGACGACCGGCGGCGCACCGCGCGTGCTTGCTCACATGGAGGACTACCTGCAGACCGAATGGCCGGATTTGAAAGTGTATCTCACATCCATCACCGAACAGTGGGCCGTCATCGCGGTACAAGGGCGCCGTGCGCGGCAGATCATCAAACCGCTGGTCGACGGCATCGATCTCACTGATGCCGCCTTTCCCCATATGGCCGTTCGCACGGGGCACATTGCCGGCGTGCCCTGCCGGCTGTTTCGTGTCTCATTCACCGGTGAACTCGGCTATGAAATCAACGTCCCAGCAGACTACGGCCGAACGGTTTGGGAGGCTGTCTACGAAAGCGGCAAGCGCGTCGGCATCACCCCCTATGGCACCGAAGCGATGCATGTGCTGCGCGCCGAGAAGGGCTTCATCATCGTCGGCCAGGAAACTGATGGCACGGTGACGCCCGATGATCTTGGCCTCGGTGGGCTCGTCGGCAAAGCCAAACGCGACTTTGTTGGCAGGCGCTCGCTAGCACGCCAAGACGTAGTGGCGCCGGGGCGCAAGCAGCTGGTCGGTTTGCGCACCGGCGATCCGTCGCTCGTGCTCGACGAAGGCGCGCAGATCGTCGCCGATCCGAACCAACCAATCCCGATGTCGATGATTGGCCACGTCACGTCGAGTTACATGAGCTCGAACGCCGGGCGCTCGATCGCGCTCGCCATGGTGGCCGATGGCCGCCGTCGCATCAACGAGCGACTGCAAGTGACAACACCCACGGGATTCATACAAGCCACCGTCGTAGAACCGGTGTTTATCGATCCCGAAGGAGTGCGCTTGCATGCTTGATATCCGACCCGCAGTGCGCAGGATCGGCGTGCTGGAAGCCTTCGAGCCTTTTTCCGCTGGCACGCAGATATCGATACGCGCGCTACCGGCAGCGGCCCGGTTCGCCCTCCGTCTCAGTCCCGAAATCGCAAGCAGCATCAGGCAGCTTGCTGGCATGGACATCACGAGATCGATCAACCGGGCGTCGTTCAGCGATGACCGCATTGCCGCGCGTCTCGGCCCGGACGAATGGATCTTGATCGCACCCGAACCACACCACGCAGCGGTGCTTTCGCAAGCTTCGGCTCAACTTTCGCCTTATCACCACGCGCTCGTGGATATTAGCCATCGCAACATCGCGATCGAAGTTTCCGGAGGCGCCGTCGTTGACGTGATCAATGCCGGATGCCCGCTTGATTTGAACGACGATCAATTTGCGCCCGGACACTCAACGCGGACATTACTCGGAAAGACCGAGATCATCTTGATGCGGCTTAGCGACACCAAGCTCGCCGATGACAGCTCTAGCGCTCGATACCGCATCGAATGCTGGCGCTCGTTCGGACCTTATCTGCAGCATTTCCTCGTTGGAGCAGCCCAAGAATACCTCGGCTGAAAATCGATTCAATTTCTCAAAAGCGTAAAATTTGAAGCTATATTCCAATCAATTCTTGATGCGCTCTGGATAACTCGTAACGGCTTCGTTTCTCTCGTTGCCGCCAGCCGGGCCTTATCCACGCTATGTCGACAACATTCACACTCGATTGGATTGCAAGTCAGCTGGACGGGTCGAGTGAGAATACCTCATCTAGCAGACCATCAACGCTTTCCAGTCAGTTTGGTCCCTTGTGGCCGCTCGTCAAGGCAGCGTCGATCCTCAGCGATCCAATCGAAGCGGCGCTGCTTGCCGATGTCCTCAGTATGGATGTCACAAGGCTCCATCCATACTTGGCGGACTTGGTGTTGCTCGGCGCCGCAACCGTCAGCGCGGAACACCACTATTGCATTTGCCCGGTTATCCGGCCGGCCGCCTATGCAGAAATCGCCTCTCGTCAGCGCAAGGTCCTGCATTTACGAGCGGCGGAGGCGTTGATCTTGCGTAAGCCAAAGGGGCGCGAAGCGGCGTTCAGGATCGCTCAGCATTTTGAAATGGCAGAGCACGCGCAATCGGCATTCGACTGGTGGATCAACGCCGCAAGGGAAGCGATCGAAGATGCTGCGCCCGACTTCGCGACGCAATATCTTGAGCGCGCGCTCTCACTTTCATTGGCCTGGGGCTCCAATATTGCGGCAGAGGGCAAGCTGGTGGCGCTTCGTCTTCTCGGGCCGCTACTGGCGCAACTCAAGGGCAGCGGATCCCATGATGTCGCTGCCGTCTACACCCACTGCCTGGAAATCGCAGAGGGTCTGCCCGGCTCTGGTTCCCACATCGAATTCGATGTTCTTTGGGGCCTCAATGCCTGCATTCTGGTTCACGGCCGGATCGAGACCGCGGGCGAGCTCAGTCAACGCCTGATACACGCGGCGCGTGCAGCCGGCAGCGACAAGCAGCTCCTGCTTGCGACGCGATTGAGGGGGTTGGCACGATTATTATCTGGCGCCTTGGCGCCGGCGCTGGGCGATTTCCGCGACGTCAAGCAACTTTGCGAGACGACCGACTACACGCCGCTACGCTTCAGCTACGCGTCCGATCAAAGCGCTATTGCGCGCGCGCACCAGGCTTGGGCAGAAGCAATTGCCGGTGAACTCGATGCCTCGGAAACGTCGCATATGGAGGCGCTCGAACAGGCCGAGCGATTGGAGCATCCCCATACCAGCGCCCATGTCATGTGCGTTCTTGCGGCACGGGCACAAATGTTGGGCTTGCGGAGCATCGCAGCTCCACTTGCCAATGCGGCACGCACGGTTGCCCGCAGGCATAAGTTCGCCTATTGGGAGGCTTGGGCAGAAATCATCCTTGGCTGGCATGGCGCAGTGCGTGCGGTCCAGACCAGCGGTGCACGAATCGACAGAGCCATCCTCGCTTATCGGGAAACCGGGGCTGGACAAGCGCTGCCCTATGCACAGCACCTGCGTGCCAGCGTCGCCCTTTCAGCTGGCGACTTTGCCACAGCAATTGCGGCGGCGGACGCGGGCCTCGCGTTCTCCGATGCATATGGTGTTTTGCTGTTCAAGGCGGCGCTCCTTCTGGATAAGGCACAAGCGACCGCGTGCGATGCGGAGCGGCAGTTGCTCATCTCCCTGGCAGCCACGGTGGCGGGCCAACAAGGTGCCGGTCTTTATGAGATCCGTGCAGCATCAATGCGCAACAACGCTACCGCATGTGACACATTGGCATTATCGAGCAGCCCGGCCTGGTGCCAGAGTCGTGCGGACGCTCTAGGCAAAGCTTTTTGCGCTCATGCACAGAAAAATCGATGTGTTCAGAATGGGGTGACACGAGGCGAGCAATCGACCCTAGTTGGCTAGAAAAGCGTTTTGCTCAAGTGGGTTGCATCGTATAATTTGCCACACCACTGTTCTACTCAACGGACGTACTTCTGCCAGAACCTCGAGAGATAATGATGTCTCGTGCTTTTTATGTGAGTGCGAGTCCTACAAGCAACCGCCGTTCACGCGAATGAAGGTATGATAGACTCAGTTGGGAACATGAGATCCAAGCAGGCGACCAGTGCGGTGCTGTAAGGAACCGCCACCGACACTGATCGATTTGCTGATGTGAACGAGGCCGGGGAGGCTCCGGTCGTGTGGACAGACGATCAAGCGACGAGGCCGAACATGACGTCACAAGACGAGATTTTCGAGGTCTTCACGCGTAGTTACGATCGGCAAAAGCAAACCGAGTTTGCGCTGAAGCAATATCTCGAAAACTGCCGGGCCGACCCGCTACTCTACGCGAGTACTGCTGAACGTATGATGGCGGCAATCGGCGAGCCGGAGTTCATCGATAGCTCGAAGGATCCCAGAATCAGCCGGATCTTTTTGAATCGAACCGTGAAGGTGTATCCAGCCTTCAAGGATTTCTACGGGCTCGAAGAGACGATCGAGCGCATTGTCGGCTTCTTCCGTCATGCGGCCCAAGGGCTCGAAGAACGCAAACAGATCCTCTATTTGCTCGGCCCCGTCGGTGGTGGCAAATCCTCGCTTGCCGAGCGGTTGAAAGAGCTTATGGAGCAGCGCCCCGTCTACGTTCTGAAGGCGGGCGACGAGGTAAGTCCGATTTTCGAGAGCCCGCTGGGGCTGTTCGATCCGAACACGATGGGCGCTGCGCTCGAGGAAAAGTACGGCATTCCGAAGCGCAAGCTGACCGGTCGCATGAGCCCATGGGCTGTGAAGCGGCTCGATGAGTTCGGCGGCGATATCTCCAAATTTTCGGTGGTGCGTCTGAACCCGTCGCGGTTGCGCCAAGTGTGCGTTTCCAAGACCGAGCCTGGCGACGACAACAACCAGGATATCTCGGCGTTGGTCGGCAAGGTCGACATCCGCAAGCTCGAATTCCACGGGCAAAGCGACGCCGACGCTTATTCCTACTCGGGCGGCCTCAACCGCACGACGCAGGGTATGCTGGAATTCGTCGAAATGTTCAAAGCGCCGATCAAGATGCTGCATCCGCTGCTGACGGCGACCCAGGACGGGACTTACGTCGGCACCGAGAACGTGGGCGCGTTGCCCTATCAAGGGGTGATCATCGCGCATTCGAACGAGAGCGAGTGGCAAACATTCAGGGCCAACAAGAACAACGAAGCGTTTTTGGATCGGATCTGCGTAATCCAAGTGCCATACTGCCTGCGTGTGTCGGAGGAGCAGAAGATTTACGAAAAGCTGCTGTCGACTTCGGAAGTGGCCAAGGCCCCGTGTGCGCCCGGCACCTTGCAGATGCTGGCTCAGTTCTCAGTGCTGACACGGTTGAAAGAGCACGAGAATTCCAGCTTGTACTCGAAGATGCGGGTGTACGACGGCGAAACGTTGAAGGACACCGATCCGCACGCCAAGACTATACAGGAATACCGGGATGCCGGCGGCATCAACGAAGGCATGGACGGTACGTCGACGCGCTTCGCCTACAAGGTGCTGTCTGAGACCTTTAATTTCGACACCCATGAAGTGGCGGCCGATCCGGTGCACTTGATGTTCGTCATGGAGCAATCGGTGCGGCGCGAACAGCTTCCGGAAGATCGCGAGGACCGATACATCGAGTTCATAAAGGAGGAGCTTGCCCCCCGCTATGCCGATTTCATCGGCAACGAGGTGCAGAAAGCCTACCTGGAAAGCTACTCGGAGTTCGGACAAAACCTATTCGACCGGTACGTGTCGTATGCCGATGCCTGGATCGAAGATCAGGACTTCAAAGATCCCGATACCGGCAACCTCATGAACCGGCAGGTGCTCGATCAGGAACTATCGAAGATCGAGAAGCCCGCCGGGATCGCCAACCCCAAGGACTTCCGCTACGAAGTCGTCAAGTTCTCGCTGCGCGCGCGCGCTCGCAACGGCGGCAAGAACCCGAGCTGGACCTCGTACGAAAAGATCCGCGAGGTTATCGAGAAACGGATGTTCAGTCAGGTCGAGGATTTGCTGCCGGTCATCTCGTTCGGCGCAAAGAAAGACGGTGACACCGAAAAGAAGCACGAGGAGTTCGTGACGCGCATGGTCACGCGCGGTTATACACCGCGGCAAGTTCGCCGTCTCGTCGAGTGGTACATGCGGGTGAAGAAGGCGGGTTGAGGCACGCGTTCCGGCGGCCGGCTAGATAAGTACCGTGCCGTGCGGCCGGCTCCCCGTATGGGAAGTCGCCGGCACCGCTAGAATGGAGCGCACGCGACTTATGGACATCGTCGATCGCCGCCTCAATCCGAAGGCCAAGAGCCTTGGTAACCGGCAACGCTTCCTTCGCCGCGCAAAAGGCGAAATCAGGGACGCGGTGCGCGAAGCAATCAAGAAACGCCGGATTGCCGAAGTCGAAGGCGGCGAAAATGTCCGCATCCGCTCGAAAAGCTTACGCGAGCCGTCGTTCGGCCTAGGCCAGGGTGCCGGACAACGTGATTTCGTGTTGCCGGGCAATCGCCAGTATTCCGTGGGAGACGTGATCCGCAAACCAGAAGGCGGCGGCGGCTCCGGCTCCAAGGGTAGCCCCGATGGATCGGGCGAAGACGACTTTGTGTTTAATCTCAGTCGCGATGAATTCCTCGACATCTTCTTCGAAGACTTGAAGCTGCCCAATCTGGTCAAGGCTAAATTGAAGGACATGCGCGCGCCGCAACCAATCCGGGCAGGGCACACGACCGATGGGCCACCGGCGCGGTTGAACCATACGCGTACGATGCGCAAGAGCATGGCAAGGCGGATCGCGCTGCATCGTCCGCGGGTCAAAGAGTTGGAAGAACTGGAAGCCGAGATCGCGCTGCACGAAGCGCGCGACCCGCGTGACGACGCTCACATTACAGCCTTGAAGGCACGCCTGGCGCGGCTTGCTTACCTGCGCAAGGTCGTCGCCTACATCGACCCGCTCGACTTGCAGTATAACCGCTTTGAGCGCCGCCCGAAGCCTAAAACGCAAGCCGTAATGTTCTGCTTGATGGACGTTTCGGCCTCGATGACCGAGCCGCTCAAGGATCTGGCCAAGCGCTTCTTCATGCTGCTTCACCTGTTTCTCACGCGCCACTATGCCGAAGTCGATGTCGTATTCATCAGGCACACGACCGAGGCGCAGGAAGTCGACGAGGAAACTTTTTTCAAGGCGACGGAGACGGGCGGCACAATCATATCCACCGCGCTCGACGAGATGATGAAGATCGTTAAGGATCGCTACTCACCATCGGACTGGAATATCTACGCGGCGCAAGCGTCCGATGGTCACAACTTTGACGACGATATGGAAAAGTGTTTGCAACTGCTCGAAGGTGAGATCCTACCGTGCACCCAATATTACGCCTATATTGAAGTTGGCCAAGAGGACGGGATGCAAAGCATGTCTAGCGTCGCGTGGTCAGGCTACGAGGAAGTCGCCGAACGCAACGACCACTTTGCAATGCGCCGCGCATCTTCGCCGTCAGACATTTATCCGGTGTTTCGCGAGCTGTTCGCCACCTCAGATATGCGTGGCCAAGGAGCCCGTTCATGAACGCTCCATTTCGGACTATAGCGCCCGGCGTCGAGCCGCTGTTCAAGGGCGCGGAATGGGATTTCGATCTCGTAAAAAAAACATATGACGCGATCGAGAAGATCGGCGTCGGCGAAATGGGCCTCGACATCTACCCGAATCAGATCGAAGTGATCACCGCCGAGCAGATGCTGGATGCCTACGCCTCCATCGGCATGCCGAACATGTACCGTCACTGGTCTTTCGGGAAGCACTTCGCGCGCGAGGAGGGCATGTATCGCAAGGGCGGAAGGGCGCTTGCGTACGAACTTGTGATCAATTCCAACCCCTGCATCAATTACATCATGGAAGAAAACACCATGACGATGCAGACCCTGGTGATGGCCCATGCCGCGATGGGGCATAACCACTTTTTCAAGAACAACTACCTGTTCAAGCAATGGACCGACGCGACTTCGATCCTCGATTATCTTGCGTTCGCCAAGGAGTACGTCGCCGAATGCGAGGAGCGCTACGGCGTCGAGGCGGTAGAGGCGGTACTCGACAGCGCGCACGCTTTGATGAACCAGGGTATCTCCCGGCACCCGGCGAAGCGATCGTCGGTATCGCAGCAACGCGATAAAGCGACCAAGCGGCGCGAGCACGAGGAAGCAACCTACAACGAGATCTGGCGCACCGTCCCACGCTCCGCGTTGCCGAAGCTGCAACCGGATGCCGACAGCAAGGCGTTGGCACAAGAGAGCGAAACGCTAGGGTTGCCGCAGGAAAACTTGCTTTACTTCCTTGAGAAGCATGCGCCGAAACTGGAAGATTGGCAGCGCGAACTGCTGCGCATCGTCCGCATGCTGGCGCAGTACTTCTACCCGCAGCGCCAGACCAAGGTCATGAACGAAGGTTGCGCCACGTGGGTGCACTACGAGATCATGAACCGCATGTACGACCGGGGACAACTGACCGAAGGCTCAATGCTGGAGTTCATGCATTCGCATTCGTCGGTGGTGTTTCAGCCGAAATTCGAGGACAAATTTTACAACGGCATGAACCCTTATGCGCTAGGCTTTGCAATGATGCAGGACGTCAAGCGAATTTGCGAAGAACCGACAAGTGAAGACCTGGAATGGTTCCCCGATTTCGCCGGCAATAACGATACGCTTGGCACCTTGAAAGATGCGTGGGCGAACTTCCGCGACGACAGCTTCATTCTGCAATACCTTTCGCCGAAACTGATGCGTGACTTCCGCTTCTTCGCGCTGCACGACAATTCCGCATTTCCAGTCGTCGAGGTGAAGGCGATCCACGACGAGAAGGGTTATCGCAACGTGCGCAAGATGCTCGCCGCGCAATACGATACCTCGGCGCGCGATCCCGACATCCAGGTGGTGAATGCCGACCTGTCTGGCGGACGCCGCCTCACCTTGCAGCATCGGGTGCGCAACAACATTCCCCTCGATCAGGATACGTGCGAGCGCACACTGCAGCACGTTGCCCATTTGTGGGGCTATCGCGTGAAACTCGTCGAAGTGTACGCCGAGACTGGCAAGACCGTGAAAGAGCACGAGACGTTGCCGCTGCCATAACGCGTCACGGCCCGATGTTCCAGCCATTGTCCTGAGCTAAGTGCAGCATCGTGCGTTCTGCCAGTGCCGTGATCGTCAGCAGCGGATTAACGCCGAGAGAGCGCGGAATGATGGATCCATCGACCACGTAAAGCCCCTTGTGCACCTCGTTCGATCCTAGTTTCGAGAACACCTCGCCCTTGTGACTGACGACGCCGTCCGACGCGTCCCGACCCACGCCAACGCCACCGAGTGGATGTGCAGTTGCCGGTTGATGCCCCATGATCGTGCCAGCCAGCGGGTTCTTCACGTAAGAACCGCCGACGCTCGTGACCAAGCGGCCCAACATGTCGTCGAGTCGTCGATAGACTGGTTCATCCTTGGCATCGGGCCAGCTCAGCACCAGCCGATCGCCGTCGAGCGCGAAACGGCCGGAAGCTGAATCGTGACTGACCGCAAAGAAAGTCTGCAGGCTGGCGAACGGGCCTTTGTAAACGCCCGACACGAGGCTCTGCAAGGCACCCAGGAGCCGGCCATTGGGAAGGAACATGACCGGTAAGGCGGATGCCAATGCCGACGGCACGACACCCTCCTGGATGCAAAGCTCCATCGACAGATCGAGCGGATCGCGAACTTCGAGCTGTCCTGAAACGCTGGCTCCGATCGGCGCCATCTCGAGCTTGGCGGGGAAACCGACGCCGATCCCGTTGACTGGGATCTTCGCGCCGTAACCGAAAGCGATGATATCCCCGTTGGCAGAGAACCTCTGGCCCAACGTATCGGACACCGTCAATCCAAGGTCGCGCGAGCGAAGCAATATCTCCGTCGTCCCGAGCGTTCCTGCGGACAAGATCACCATGGCGGCACTGACGACGAGTTCACCTGCAGTGTCATCGTTTCGCGCCACGTGCACGAGCCATGAGCCATCGGCGGCGCGGCTCACATGACGCACTTTGGCGTGCGTGAAGATTTCCGCACCGTGATTGCGCGCGTCCGGCAAATAGGTGAGCGCAATGGTGTTCTTGGCGCCGACATTGCAGCCCCCGCAACAATCGCCGCAACGGGTGCAGGCTGGTTGATGCACGCCAGCGGAGTTGACGGTATCCCCGAAGCTGACGGCGACCCGTGGCGCGACCGGTTCCAAGCCGAGTGCTTCGCTGGCCTTGGCAAGTGCTTGGAATTTCGTATGCACCGCCGCATGCGGATCCCGCGCCGGCCGCAGCCAGTGTTCGGCGCGACGGAAGCCTTCCTCCAGCAATCCGTCCTGCACGATCGGGCCGGGCCATGCCGGATCTGCAAATACGCGCGCATCGGGCTGCAGCGCCACGCCCGCGTTGACCAGCGAGCCTCCGCCTAGACCGCAACCGACGAGGATGTGCATATCGTCGCCTAACCGCACGTCGTAAAGCGCTGTCGCGGAGCCGGTGCGGACGCGCTTGCCCGTTACCTGCATTTCGCCCCGCAACTCCGGGAATTTGGACGGGAAGGTGCCGGTTGGAAACTCGCGGCCACGTTCGAGAACTGCAACTTTCTTTCCCGCCCGCGATAAACGCGACGCGGACACCCCGCCGCCGTATCCCGAGCCGATGACGATCACGTCATAACGAGACTTTATGACGTCGAGCGAGCGAGCGAGAGGTTTCATGATGAGACTTCCTTTGGTCGCTCGCACATCATGCACTGATTCCAGCCGCGATGCCGATGACCGCCGACGTCGGCGACGCGGATCCTCAACGAAATTTCACTGGAAATTTGTAGATCAACTGCGTGACTTGTGAACCGGACGGCGGCAAAGGAAACTGGGTGGTGCGCACCGCGTTGAGCGCGGCATCATCGAGCCGCCAATTTCCGCTCGACGATAGTACGCGGGCGAATGCCAGCGATCCGTCAAGGCCAAGTGCAAAAGTGATCACGACTTCGCCCCGATATCCGGCACCAGGAGGCGGCTTCGGTGGATTTTTCGCCACCGCAGATTGCACGCGCCGAGCATAAGCCGCGATTTCGCCAGCACGAGCAATCGCTGCCGATTGCTTCGCCACCTCAACTGGGGATTGACCTCGCTGAAAGACACCGCCGATCTGCTGGGCCATCGCATCGTCATTCGCAACACTCGGGTTCGAGACTTCCAGCGGCTGTGCGGTGACTTTCACTTCTTCTGGCTTTTCGGGCCCCTCGACTGGCTGCTCCGCCGGAGCTGGCGCGATCACGATCGACGGCTGGTCCGGGACGGGCGGCTCAGGCTTGATGATTATATTCGGGATGACGAGATCGGCCACCTCCGCCTTGGCTGCCGCTTCCGGCGCACGCTCCATTTTTTGATCAGGCATGTTCAGCGTTGCCGCGCGTTCTTTTTCGTTGCCCTCGCGATCGTCCAGGCGTTTGTCGACCGGTGATGCGGCGGCAGTCGCCTGCGTTGCCGCGGCGACTTCGATTGCCGACGCAGACACGACATCGACGCTGATCGCATCAAGTTCGGTGCCGCCGCCGCCGAGGGTCGTGTCGGAGAAAGGGTAGGCGAACGCGGCAAAGACGCCAGCGTGAAGCAAGAACGCCACCGCAACACTCCAGCGCCAGGCGCGCCGATCATCGATGCGAGCAATTGGTTCTATGTGAGGTACGTGCGCGTCGAGCGCGACGTCGCTTGGCGCAGCGCGTGAGGCCGCGTCGGCAATGGGATCGTCGATGTCAGGCGCGGCTACCATCCAAGCCTCATGCCGCACCTGCCAAAGGCGGTCAACCTGCCAAACCGCGCAAAGCTTCGGCCAGATGATCGCCTACGGCCGCGGCGCCCGAACCTTGAGCATAAGGATCAAACCCACCACTAGGAAGACCAGGATTGCCGACATGCCGATGCGCTGATCTGCGAACCAGTTGGTGACGAAACCGACCGCCAAAGGCGCTGCAAACGCCGTCGCCTTTCCGGAAAATGCGAACAGCCCGAAAAACTGTGTTACGCGATCGATCGGCGCCAGCCTCGCAATAAGGCTGCGGCTCGAGGCTTGAACCGGCGCTGCAACAAGCCCGATCAAAATCGCGAACATCAAGAAAACCTGCTCCCCCCTTGAGGAGAACGGCGTGCTACCAGGAACTTTTTCCGGCACCACCTGCGTGAAGAGAATGTGCGTTTTATCGACGGACAGAATACCGATCGCGCCGGCGATTATCACCACCAGCGCACCGATGATAACGCGTTTGGAGCCTATTCTGTCGTCCAAGAACCCACCGAGAAAGGCACCGATCGCCCCCACCAGCACGACGATGATGCCGAACATGCCTTGCTCGCGCAGGCCCCAGTCGAACACGGCCGAGCCATAAATGCCGCCGAATACGAAGATCGCGGTCAGCCCATCGCTGAAGATCATGCGGGCAATCAGAAAAGTCAGAATCTCTGGGTGCGATGGCAGACCCTTCACCGTGTCCCAGAACGAGCGCAAGCCATCCCGAACGCTGCCGTTCGTCACGTGACGGGGCGCGTCCGGCGTGAACAGGAATAGCGGCAGGCAAAACAGCAGCAACCACAGCGCCGAGAACGGTCCCACGAGCCGATCGCCTTCATGCGTGGCGGCATCGAGCTTGAGCGCCGGGTCGAGGCCGAGGAGCGTCTTGCCGGTGCCTGGATCGGCCGCCACGAAGCCCGCCATGAAGATCAGCGCGACGAGCCCGCCGACGTAGCCCATCGCCCAACCGGTGCCTGACAGCTTGCCGATCTTGTCACGTGGCACCAGTGTCGGCATCATCGCGTTGAAGAACACGACGGCGAATTCCGCGACTGCGCTCGCGATCACGAACGCGACCAGCACCAACCAGAGATTTTGGCCCTTGAGACCAGGCGTCGCAAACCACAGCGAGGCCATGCTCGCGCTCAGGATCAATACGAAGATGGCGAGCCAGGGTTTGCGGCGGCCTTTGACGTCGGCAACGGCGCCCAGCAAGGGGCTGCCTACAGCAATCAGCACCCCGGCCGCCGCCGCAGCGTAACCCCATAACGATTGGCCGTAAGCCTTATCGCCAACCACGACGTTGACGAAGTACGGCCCGAATAAGAACGTGACGATCAGCGTGTAGAATGGCTGCGTCGCCCATTCGAACATCACCCAACCTGCAAGTGCGCGCGTGGGTGCCGTTGCAACGGCGGCGGGTTTGGCCTCACGAGTTGCGCCGATCGTGTTCGATACCATGCGAGTTTCCTGCTGCTGTCCCAAGCCCATCTATCGTCTTGTGTGCGACCACCGCTGCTGGCAAGCGGATTTTCGAGTTCACGCGCAGGTTGAAGCCGATAGTGCTATTATGCGCGCGAACGACATATGGAATTACCACACCATGAACTATCGCCACGTCTACCACGCGGGCAATTTTGCCGACGTTTTGAAGCACGTGGTCCTGGCACTCGTGATCGAACGGCTGAAGTTGAAAGACACACCATTCCGGGTGATCGACACCCACGCTGGCGTCGGCCTATACGCACTCAATCATGGCCCGGCCGAAAAAACCGGCGAGTGGCGTCAGGGGATCGACCGGCTGATCGGCCCGGACGTGCCGCCACTTCCCGCGCATGTAGCCCAGGTTCTCGCACCGTACCTCGGTATCATCGCCGCGGAGAACGAGGAAACCGGTGGCCAAATAACGCGCTATCCGGGCAGCCCGTTGATCGCCCGCAGCCTTCTGCGACGCGGCGATCAACTGGTCGTCAACGAGCTGCATGCCGACGACCGTGCCCGGCTGGAAGAGCTGTTCACGAAGGATCGCCAAGTCAAGGTGCTCGGCCTCGACGGCTGGATCGCGCTGAAATCGCTGCTGCCACCCAAGGAAAAGCGCGGTGTTGTGTTGATCGACCCGCCGTTCGAGGAGCCCGGCGAGCTGATCCGGCTGACCGCGGGACTGGCCGAGGCGATTCGCCGGTTCGAAACCGGCATCTATCTCATGTGGTATCCGATCAAGGATCCCAAGATCGTGCAACGCTTTCACCGCGCCGTGAGCGAAACGATCGCCCGTCCCTGCCTCGTCGCGGAGCTGATGCTACGCGCGCCGCGCCATCCCGAAAAGCTCAACGGCTGTGGTCTGGCCATCGTCAATCCGCCTTGGCAACTGGCGGAGCAGCTGCGTCAAATTATGCCAACCCTTGTCGACCGGTTGGGTCAAGCGGATGGGGCCGGCTACCGCCTCGAAATGTTAGCGGTTCAGCCGAGCCACGAGGCCGACTGAAGGTATGGCCGTACGGCCACGCAGCGGTGAAAAATCGCACCGACCGCTCGACATTGAGGCACTCCGGGAGCAACATTTTTCTTGGTTAATCATGTTCATCCGAGACGACTTCATGCCCCGAGGAGACAACTTTATGCGCGCCGGTAAACGAACACTCACTGCCATGGCCGTCATCGCTGCAGGCTTACTCGCCAGCGCTCCAGCATTGGCTCAGGGCAAGGGTAAATCCAACTGTTTCAACAAGGCTGCCGAAGGTACGAACACCTCCGAGGAGGGCGCTAAGTTCCAGGCCTATGAAGCCATTTTGCAATCCTTCGATTGGGGCGCCTGGGCGTCTTGGATGGCGAACAAGACCACCCCTGGCTACAAAATCACACCGGCAAAATACCGTTGCACGAAGGGCTCCGGCCTGGGTGTAAAATGCGTTGCGCAAGCGACCATCTGCAAAATTTAGTGTGTGTCTAGAAAACATAAGGGAGATCGAGATGAAGCTGAGAACCGTTCTGCTCCAGGTTGTTGCAACCTCCGCCTTGATTGCTGCAAGCTCGATAAATGCATCGGCCGCGAAATGCGTGCTGGCCGGTGGCCAAGGAACTGGCATCACGCCTGAGATTGCGAAGAACCTAGCGGGCATCGCGCTTAACACGTCGATCACCGGTATGGGGGCAAAGGCGAAGGGCAAGGTTTCGACTAAGTGCGAGACGGTACTCGTAGTATCGAACTGCACGTCGCGTCAGCGCGCCTGCAAGTAAAGCTCGAATTACGTACTATCGTGCCAGCCAATTGTGATCGCTGGCACGGTTTCCTTCATGGCGATGACGATAGTGATGCAGGAGCGACAGCAGCTCCAAAGCGATTAGGCAAATCTCGAAGTATTGAAGAAATTATTCATATTTCGCGCTATGCTACTTTAAGCTCACGTTGAATCGAATGAGGATAGCGCCATGCTGCGGATTGCGACGTTTACCGTTCTGGCCGCTGCGGCCACCCTTCTGGCATCGGCGCCGGCCGACGCCACCCACAAGAAGAAGATCGACAAATCATACGCGCAAGCCGAGGGCGTGGAGCATCGCTCGTCGCACTCGTATCGCCGGGGTCCGCAAGTTCGCGGCTTTCTGCTTCGTCGCGGCGGCTACTCATACGCCGCGCCCGACAGCATCAACACCTATGGCGACAGTCGCGCGGTATATGGCGGCGGCAACACCTATTTCTACAATCAGCCAACGCAAGGTGGCCCCTTCGACAGCGGTTTCTTTTTTGACAGCGGCATCAACCCGCGTGGCGGCAACTCGCCTTACCAGAACTGATGCATGCGTTTGTAGCACGTATGTGCAGTATTCGCGCAACAACCCACAACAGAACATTCGTCAGAGCGGCGATCGGCTAGTCAGTTGCGTGGGCTTGCGTCTATAGGTTGGTGAATATCAACACATAGACCAGTGAGGTCCCATGCGACTGCGCGCTTCGATCTCGACAATCGCTGCTGTCCTCTCCTTCACAGTTCTCTCCGTGACCATGATCGCGGACCGGGCGAACGCCGCCTGCACGCGGCTGTCTTTCTCGGTGAACGACTACGGCAAGGACGGCCCGACGAAAGACGCCAAGGCACTGCTCGATACCTACATCGCCAAGTGGACGGCCGAACGCGGCATCAAGAAGTACACGACCGGCAAGAAGGACGTCAGCTGCGAGCTTTACCTCAACTTGATTGTGGTCGATGAACACACCTGCAAAGCCGAAGCGAGCGTGTGCTGGGATGGCGCAAGGGTCCCCGTGACGGCATCGGCATCGCAAGCTGGTGGCAAGCCCAAGGCGACATCTAGCGGCGCGGTGCCGGCCAAGGCGAAGTCGTCATCGAACACCCTGCCCGCTACTTCGGCTGTCGCGACCGGCGCGATCCCCACTGCTTCGGCGCCAGTTTCTACGGCTGCCTCAAGAACGCCAGCCGAAGCGGCGCCACTGTCGATACCGGCTGCCGACACCGTCAAGAAGGCTGAGTAACTATCACGTCTCCGGCGAAAACTCTGACAGGCTCGGGAAGACTTCCGGGCCTTTTTCACGCCGGCATTCATCAATTAATCTGCTGGTCCAAATGAGCGTTGCCGACTTCGCCAAGTCAGGCGCCATGTAGCGATCTCCACCAAGTCCATCCACGGAGGCGCGCAACTCGGCAATGACCCGGGCTAGTGGTTTACTGGTCGTGAGCGGCCGCCGCAGTTCGATGCCTTGCGCCGCGACGAGTAGTTCGATGCCGACAATGCGAGCGAGGTTATCGTTCATGCGAGCCAAACGCCGGCTGGCATGTGCTGCCATCGACACGTGATCTTCTTGGTTGGCGCTGGTTGGGGTCGAGTCCGTCGAGCACGGATTGGCCAGATGCTTGTTCTCGGCAAACAGCGCGGCGGCCGCGACCTCCGCAATCATGAAGCCCGAGTTCAATCCAGGCTCCGGTGTGAGGAACGGTGGCAACCCGAAGTTCAGCGCGGGATCGACAAGAGTCGCGATCCGTCGCTCTGTAATCGCGCCGATTTCGGATATAGAGAGCGCGATCTGGTCGGCGGCAAATGCTACCGGCTCGGCATGGAAGTTACCGCCGGAGACGATCTCGCGGGTCTCGACCAGCACCAGCGGATTGTCGGTCACCGCGTTGGCTTCGATCATCAACGTGCGTGCCGCCTGCCCGAGTAGATCGAAAACCGCGCCCATCACTTGCGGCTGGCAACGCAGGCAATAGGGATCCTGTACGCGCTCGTCACCCTCTAGATGCGATAGGCGGATTTGACTGTCATCGAGCAGCGCCATCAAGGTGCGGCCGGCGGCAATTTGCCCCGCATGTCCGCGCAGGCTTTGAATTTCAGGCCTGAATGGCGTCGTCGACGCCATCGCTGCATCGACTGACAATGCTCCCGTAATCAAAGCGTTCTGAGCAATATGAAACGCATCGAACAGACCAGTCAGCGCGTAGGCAGTAGAGAACTGCGTACCGTTGATCAGGGCCAGACCTTCTTTCGGCCCGAGCGTGATTGGCTTGATCCCCGCCTTGGCGAGAGCCGATCCACCCGGTTGAACCACGCCATCGACATAGGCTTCGCCCTCGCCGATCATCACCGCCGCCATATGAGCGAGTGGGGCCAAATCACCCGATGCGCCTACCGACCCTTGCTGCGGCACATGCGGATACACGCCGGCTGCCAGCATCGCTTCCAGTTGTTCGACGACGCGGCGATTCGCGCCCGATGCGCCACGCCCAAGCGAGATGATCTTCAACGACATCATCAGACGGACGACGAGTTCGGGTGTTGGATCGCCCATGCCGCAACAATGCGACAGAATAAGATTGCGCTGCAGGGTGGCCGTATCTGCCGGCGCGATACGTTTCGACGCGAGCTTGCCGAAACCAGTGTTGACGCCGTAGACCGCTCCACCGCCATTTGCGGCATCGGCAACGATCGAGGCTGCCGTATCGATGCGCGGCCAAAAGGCAGCATCGAGCTTCGCGGAGGCGCCAGAGGCCAACTGTTGCAGTTGCGACAACGATACGGCGCCGGGCTTGAGGGTTATTGCTTTGGTCATGCTGGCAGCCCTCGATCCATACGTCCGTCAAATACACGCTGCTGCAGGGGTGCTGGACCCATCTCATAGACAAGAGCCGCAGGTGAGGGAGAATCCCAGATCGCGAGATTGCACCGCATGCCCGGCTTCAACACCCCGACGTCGCTGCGCCCAAGCGCCTTGGCGGCATGGCGGGTAACACCGAGGATCGCCTCCTCGACAGTCATGTGAAACAGAATGCAGGCCATGTTCATCGCAAGCCGCAGCGACAGGATCGGCGACGAGCCCGGGTTCGCGTCGGAGGCCACAGCCATCGGCACGCCATGGGTGCGGAAGAACTCGATCGGCGGCTTGCGCGTTTCCCGCAGATAGTAGAACGCACCCGGCAGTATCACCGCTACCGTGCCAGCTTTTGCCATCTCGATCGCGCCAGCCTCGTCGGTATATTCAAGGTGATCGGCCGACAGTGCGCCATATCGTGCCGCGAGCGCCGCGCCTCCCAGGTTCGACAGCTGATCGGCGTGCAGCTTGACCGGCAAGTGGTGCGCCTTGGCGGCGTCGAACACGCGCGCGGTCTGCGCGGCCGTGAACGCGATACCTTCCATAAAGGCATCGACGGCATCGGCGAGCCGCTCGTAGGCGATCGCTGGGATCATCTCGCGGCAAACGAGATCGATATAGCGATCCTTGTCGCCGTTGGCCTCAGGTGGCAGTGCATGGGCACCGAGGAATGTCGTCGTCACATCCAGGCTGTCACCAACCGCTGAGGGCAGCGCCCTTGCGGCGCGCAGTTGCTTCAACTCGGTTTCGACGTCTAGCCCGTAGCCGGATTTCACTTCGATCGTCGTGACGCCGTCTGCCATAAGTGATGCAGCCCGCTTGGCGGCCAGGCTCACCAGGCTTTCCATGCCGGCCACACGGGTCGCTTGCACGGTCGATACGATGCCACCGCCGGCCGCCGAGATATCTGCGTAGCTGCGCCCAGCCAGTCGCATTTCAAACTCGCCTGCGCGATCGCCGCCCCATACGAGATGCGTGTGGCAGTCGATCAGGCCAGGTGTAATCAAACAATGGCGAGCGTCGAACACTTGGCCCGGGCTGCGAGGCAACTCATCCGCGTTTCCAACCCATGTAATGACGCCATTTGCGTCGGCGCGGATGGCAGCATTCTCAATGATGCCGAGACCGGGCTTGTCCGGGTCCATGGTGGCAATTCGCGCATTGGTGAAGGTGGTCATCGAGTTCTTAGCCTTTGGCTTCCATGCAATGATTGGTACAAGGCTGTGGCGAAGGCGGCCGGAGGTCAAGAGGCATGACAGCAGCGACGAGCGGAACCAGCGCGTTCACATTGCCCGGCATGGTCAATCTGCACAGCCACGCGTTTCAGCGCGGCATGGCCGGTCTCGCCGAGCGGGCAGGCGCGGGCGAGGACAGTTTCTGGACTTGGCGCGATGTGATGTACCGATTTTTGCTTCGTCTCACTCCAGAAGATGTCGAGGCGATCGCTGCGATGGCCTTCGTCGAGATGCTGGAGGCCGGCTACACCCGTGTTGTCGAGTTTCACTACGTGCATCACGATATCGACGGACGACCGTACGCCAACATCGCTGAGATGGCAGAGCGGATCGCAGCCGCCGCCGCTGCCACCGGGATCGGCTTGACGTTGTTGCCGGTGCTGTATTCGCATGGTGGATTTGGCGGGCAACCGGCAGCTTCAGGTCAACACCGGTTCATCAACGACTTTGACCAGTTTCTAAAGCTGCACGAAGCATCAGATAAATCGTTGGCGCAGTTGCCAAACGCGGTGCTTGGCTTCGCGCCCCATTCCCTGCGCGCTGTCACCCTTCAGCAATTGACGGACGCGCTGGCTTGCATTCCTGAAGGCCCGGTCCATATCCACGTCGCCGAGCAAGAGAAGGAAGTTGCCGATTGTCTTGCCTGGTCGCATGCGCGCCCTGTCGAGTGGCTGCTCGATGCGGTACGGGTGGACCAGCGCTGGTGCTTGATCCATGCGACCCACATGACGGCCGGCGAACTGCGGCGCGTAGCAGCCTCCGGGGCGGTCGTCGGACTGTGCCCCATCACCGAAGCCAATCTCGGTGACGGCATTTTCCCAGCGGTCGACTATTGCAACTTGCAGGGGCGCTTCGGCATCGGCACCGATTCCAATGTGCTAATCTCGCTTGCCGAAGAACTGCGCACGCTCGAATATGGTCAGCGCTTGCGCGATCGCCGCCGCAACCGCCTCGCCGATCCAGGCATGTCGATCGGGCGCGCACTATTCGATGCTGCCTTGAGCGGAGGTCGCCAAGCCGCGGGATCGACAGCGACACCTGCAGATCAAGTCTTGCTGGATCAGGCGCGAGTCGAACTCGCCGGGCGCTCGGGCGACACCATTGCCGACGCTTGGATCTTCGCATCCGCCCGTCCGCTTATTGCGGATGTAATTGTCGATGGCCGCCGCGTCGTTGAGGGCGGGAGGCATATCATCCGGGAGGTTGCGGAAGCCCGGTTCGCGAAAGTCATGACACGGTTGGCGGACGTCTGAAGCTCACTCGGCCGCGACCGGCTCGGCTCCTTTAACAACCGGCGTCGCGGTGGTCGAGCGCCACCGCTTCCACTGTGCAGACATCCCCTCGAACATCAGATAAATCGCCGGTGTGATATAGAGCGTCAACACCTGCGACATCGCCAAGCCGCCGACAACCGCGAGCCCCAGCGGCTGCCGCAACTCCGCTCCGGCGCCGAAGCCCACGGCGATTGGCAATGTGCCGAACAGCGCGGCCATCGTCGTCATCATGATAGGCCGGAAGCGCAACAGACACGCTTCTCGAATGGCAACTTCCGGCGTGGCACCCTGCGATCTCATCTCGTTGGCGAAATCGACCATCATGATCGCGTTTTTCTTCACGATGCCGATCAACAGGATAATTCCGATCACGGCGATGATCGTGAGCTCGGTGTCGAGCAACCACAGCGTCAGCAATGCGCCGAGGCTGGCGGTCGGCAGCCCCGATAGAATTGTGATCGGATGGATGAAGCTCTCGTACAAAATCCCGAGCACAATATAGATCGTGATGATTGCCGCCAGGATCAGCAACGGTTGATCGCGGAAACTTTCTTGGAACACCTGCGCAGTACCAGCGAACTGCCCGACGATGGTAACCGGCATGTTCACTTGCTGCTCGGCCGCTACCATCGCCGTCACCGCTTCGCCGAGCGTGAACCCCGGCGCTAGGTTGAAGGTAATCGTGACCGCGGGCAGCTGGCTCTGCCGTGCAACGGCGATCGGCCCGGCTCCCAAGGACACCGAGGCCAAGGTGTCCAGCCGGACCAGCTGCGCCGTCGTCGACTTCACATAGATCTTCGACAGCGCGCCTGGGTCGAGCAATTGCACCTTATCGGCTTCGAGAATTACCGCGTAGTCGTTAGACGGAGTGAAGACAGTCGCGATCTTGCGTGTGCCGAACGCTGAATACAGCGTCGACCGGAGGGCTTCGTTGGTCACGCTATAGCGCGCCAGTGCGTCGCGATCGACGGCGATCGTCACCTGGCGGGCGCCGAGCTGGAGATCGCTCGTCACGTCGGCAAATCCCGGCGTCCGTTTCACCTGATCGGTCAATCGGGTCGCAAAGGTGTACAGCTGCTCCTGATCGACACTCGACAGCGTATATTGATAGGCGGCCGCGCCGCCACGGCTGCCAATCCGGATATTCTGCAGCGGTTGCGGGAAAGCGCGGATGCCGGTCACTGCCGCGAGCCGGCCACGCAAACGGTTCTGCACATCGGTGATCGTGGCGCCACCCTGCCGGTCCCGTTTAGCCTTCAGCTGGGTAAATACGGTGCCGCGATTGAGCGTCGGGTTGAAGTTGCCCGCGGCGACGTTCGAGTTGACGTAAAGCACGTCGGGATCGGCCCGGATAACCTCGGCGACCAGCCGCTGCCGCTCGACCATGCCCTGGAACGAAATATCGGGCGCAGCCTCTGTGCGCACCAGCAAAATGCTGGTGTCTTCGATGGGCATGAAGCCCTTTTTAACGGCGCCGAAGACCACGACCGTCGCCCACATCGTGCCGATGGTCAGCAAAATCATCAGCCAGCGCGCGCGCAGCGACCAATCGAGTGACACTTGATACCCGTGCGCAATCGAATTGTAGGCCGCCTCGAATGCGCGCGAGACGACGCCAGGACGCTCGTCGTGATGCGTGGTCAGCATGCGCGCGGCGAGCATCGGCGTGAGCGTGAGCGAGATGAAACCCGACAGCAAGATCGCTATGCTGATCGTCATCGCGAACGAAAAGAAGAAGCGCCCGACGACGCCGCCCATGAACAGGATCGGGATGAAAACGGCGACCAGCGAGACCGTGATCGACAATACCGTGAAACCGATTTCGTTCGCGCCCTTGATGGCAGCATCGAACGGGTTCATCCCCTTCTCGACATAGCGCACGATGTTTTCGAGCACGACGATCGCATCGTCGACCACGAAGCCCAGCGCCAATGTCAGCGCCAACAGGGTGACGTTATCGAGTGAAAACCCGAGCAGCGCCATGCCGGCGAAGGTGCCGACGATCGACAACGGCAGAGCAATGGCGGGGATTATCGTTGCGCGCCACGTGCGCAGGAACGCGAGGATGACCAGGATGACGAGGCCGGCAGTGCCGATCAACGTCAACTGTACGTCGTGGACGCTCTCCTTGATCGACTCGGAACGGTCGCTCAAGATGGTGAGCTGGATCGTTGGTGGTAATTCTGCCTGGAACCGCGGCACCAGCGCACGCACCGAATTGGTCACCGACACGGTATTGGCATCGGGTTGCCGCTGCACGGAAATGGTGATCGCGCGCTTACCCTGAAACTCGGCGCGGGCTTCCTCGTTCTCGACCGAGTCCTCGACCTTCGCCACATCCTGCAACCGGACCGGCGCGCCATTTCGCCACGCGATCACGACCGGTTTGAAATACGCAGCAGTGGGCTCGGCCGACTTCGTTTCAAGAATATAGATTTGGCGCTCGGTGCGGATCGAGCCGATCGGACTGACCGACGTCAAAGCCGAAACAGATGTTCGAATTTCATCGACGCCGATGCCGCGCGCGGCAAGTGCATCAAGATCGAATTTGATGCGGACGGCCCGCTTCTGGGCGCCGTTGATGTTGATCTGAGCGACGCCGGGCAGAGTAGAGATGCGCGGGCTCATCACCTTGTCCGCGAACTCGTTCATCACTTGGGCTTGCGCTGTGTCCGAGGTCAGAGCCAGAAAGATGACCGGGCTATCGGCCGGATTGACCTTGCGAAAGCTCGGTGGCGCGGTGATCTCGGCGGGCAAGCGTGAAGTCGCAACCGAAATCGCCGATTGAACGTCGAGCGCTGCAGAATCGATGTTGCGATTGATGTCGAACTCGAGCGTGATCGAGGTCGCCCCCTCGACGCTTGACGAGGTGATGTCCTTGATGCCAGCGATGGTCGCAAATTGGCGTTCTAACGGAGCTGCCACCGATACCGCCATGGCATCGGGACTTGCGCCCGGCAACACTGCGGAAACGGTAATTGTCGGCACGTCGATACGCGGGATGGCAGCAATCGGAAGCTGTCGGTAGCCGATCACACCGGCGAGCAGCAGCGACGCCATCAATAGCGTCGTCATGACGGGGCGGCGGATGCAAAGCTCTGACAGGCCCATGGTCGATCAACTCCGGCCGGGTGCAGGTGCAGGCATCTTACCTTCGAGGAGCCCACCTTTGGCGGCTGCCGCAGGCGCTGATTTCTTTTCCAGCTTCTCCGCCTCCGGTGCAGGCTTGGTGTCAACCGAGCTTTTCGGCGCTGCTGGCGCTTTTGGCTCCTGCACACTGACTGTAGCGCCCGGTGCCAAGCGCAGCTGACCATCGGTCACGACGCGCTCGCCAGACTTCAGACCGCCGGTGACGAACGCCAACTGTCCGACGATCCGTTCAAGGATGACTTGGCGCGGCGCAACTTTATTGTCCGGGGCGACGACCCACGTCATCATGCCCTGCTGGGCAGGGAGCACGGCGCTTGCCGGCACCGCCGCAATCTTAGGCCTGACCTCGACCGTGAGTTCGACTTCGACGGCCAGTCCCGGCCACAACCATTCTTCCGTGTTCGCGCTGGTAACTTTGGCGGTCACCGTACCAGTGGTCCTGTCGACCTGATTGTCGACGAATGTCAGGTCGCCGGTAACCCGCACAGGCTTGGAACCCGGCACCAGGATGTCAGCCTTTGCGCCACGCTTCAACGCTTCACGCAAGGCGGTGAGATCGGTTTGCGGCATAGCGAACCCGACAACGATTGGCTTGGTCTGGTTCAGCGTGACCAGCGGTATCTGATCGGCTGCACGAATGTTGGCGCCCAACTTGGCACTGAGGCTGCCCGTGCGGGCCGTGATCGGAGCCTTGATGGTCAGATAATCGAGCTGGGTCTTTTGCACGTCGAGCGCCGCCTTACCAGCAGCGATGCTGCCCCTCAGTGCGCCGACCACAGCCTTGGCAGTGTCCAGCAGCGCCTCGGTGGTGATCCTCTGGCGCACCAGTTGCTCGCGCCGACCCAGCGTCGCGGTCGCGTCGGCAAGGCTCGCCTCATCCTTGGCAATATTGGCTTCGGCTTGCTGGATCTGCGCTCTGACCAGCCGATCATCGAGTTGAAACAGGACCTGCCCTTCATTGACAAGATCACCTTCGTTGAAGCCGACTGAGACGATCTGACCATCGACCCGCGTACGGACGGCGACGGTGGCCAGCGCCTCGACCGTGCCTGGCGAACTCAGAATAATCGGCATGTCGGTTTCGACGACGGTTGCGACCGTTACCGGCGCGGCGGCCGGACCAGACTTTTTAGGCGCGGCTTTCGTGTCTGTCGACGCAACGGGAGGTGCGCCCAACTTCAGGCCGGTCAGGGCTTCGGCACGTTGGCGGGCTTCCGGCACAAACGTGACTACGGCGGCGATCGATGCCGCCAATCCGATCGTCAAAAACAAGAGCTTGCGCATATTTTACCCACCATGAAACAGGCGGCACGCTAGCCGTTCGAGCGGCTTTCAGCAAGGAACGGCGGGCCAAGCACAGTGTCGCGCTGGACTAGCAACCGATCATGGTTTCCTTTCGAGCGTGCTGATGCGGACATGCAGTTCCTTGAGTTGCTTCGGCGTCGCCTCGGCTGGTGCGCCCATCAGAAGGTCGTTGGCCTGCTGATTCATCGGGAATAAGGCAACTTCGCGCAGGTTCCTCGTCCCGCAAAGTAGCATCACGATACGATCGATGCCAGCCGCCATACCGCCATGTGGCGGTGCACCATACTGGAATGCCCGGTACATGCCGCCGAACCGCTGCTCCACCGTCTCCGGCGGATAGCCGGCGATACCGAACGCTTTGACCATCGCCTCTGGAATATGGTTACGAATACCTCCAGACGCCAACTCGTAGCCATTGCACACGACGTCGTACTGAAAGGCTTTGAGACTTAGTATCTCGGCCTCGGTCTTGGCGTCTTCCAAGGCTTGCAGACCGCCTTGCGGCATTGAAAATGGGTTGTGCGAGAAGTCGATCTTCTTCTCGTCTTCATTCCACTCGTATTGCGGGAAATCCACGATCCAGCAAAACTTGAACTGGTTCTCGTCGATCAGCTTGAGTTCCCGGCCGATCTGATCGCGGGCGAGGCCTGCGAATTTGTAGAACTTAGCCGGATCGCCAGCAGCAAAGAAGACGGCATCGCCCTCCTGGGCGGCGACTTGCGCCTGGATAGCTGCGGCGCGCTCGGGGCCGATGTTGTTAGCAACTGGGCCAGCGGCTTTGCCATCCTTGAATATAATATAGCCTAGGCCGGGCTGACCTTCCTTCTGTGCCCATCCGTTCATCCGGTCACAGAAGGCGCGCGACCCGCCAGTCGGTGCAGGGATGGCCCACACGCGAACCTTCGGGTCCTTGTCGATCATACCGGCGAACACCTTGAAGCCCGAACCGCGAAAATGCTCGGTGACGTCGGCCATCTCGATCGGGTTGCGCAGATCGGGCTTGTCGGAGCCGTACTTGGCGATCGCGGTGTCGTAGGGGATACGCGGCCACCCCTTGGTCACCGGCTTGCCGTGAGCGAACTCCTCGAACACGCCGGTCATTACCGGCTCCATGGTCTGGAAAATGTCCTCTTGCTCGACGAAACTCATTTCGACGTCGAGCTGGTAGAATTCGCCCGGCAGACGGTCGGCGCGCGGATCTTCGTCGCGGAAACAAGGCGCAATCTGAAAATAGCGGTCGAACCCCGACATCATCAAGAGTTGCTTGTACTGTTGCGGTGCTTGCGGCAGTGCGTAGAACTTACCGGGATGAATGCGGCTCGGCACCAGGAAGTCGCGCGCGCCCTCAGGCGACGACGCGGTGAGGATCGGCGTTGCAAACTCGTTGAAGCCGGCTCTTTCCATGCGTTGGCGAATGGATTTCACGACGGCCAAGCGGGTCATGATGTTGCGATGCAGCGTTTCGCGACGCAGATCGAGGAAGCGATAGGTCAGCCGCAGATCTTCCGGATAGTCCGGCTCGCCGAACACCGGAACGGGAAGTTCCTTGGCTTGGCTCAGGACTTCGAGGCTGGCCGCCAGAACTTCGATCTCGCCGGTCGGAAGCTCCTTGTTCGTCGTGCCTTTCGGACGCTGGCGCACGATGCCGTCAATGCACACCACCCACTCCGAACGCACAGTCTCGATCGCCTTGAACGCGGGACTTTCGCTATCGGCGACAATCTGCGTCATGCCGTAGTGGTCGCGCAGGTCGATGAAAAGCAGGCCGCCGTGATCGCGCACCCGATGAACCCAGCCCGACAAGCGCACGGTCGCGCCGATATCCGAAGTGCGCAACGCCCCGCAGGTGTGCGAGCGATAGCGGTGGGTCGCGGGCGTGGCTGCCATTGGATCGTTGTCCTGAACAGGATGTGGTTCGTTGGAGCGGGAAAAGCACACGCACCGCTAGCCTTGTCAAGTTTGCCCGGGCGGGGATCTATGTCTTGAGCGCCCGCAATCGCGACGCCGGCAGCAATCGCGAAGCCCGCGCCCGTTCCGGCCAGCGGCGATCTGTGGTGCCCGCCACTCTGGCGTCGTCTCGCGCCGAGCGCATCACGACACCATCACCTTCATGCCACCGGTGGCGAGGGTGTTGCCGACGATGCCGCGGCGGAAATAGGGCAGTTCCGCCTGTGCCCCGGCCTCAGCTGTATGCAACGTGACCGCAGGAACGAATGCCGCAAATAAGCTCAGCACCGGCCGCTGCAATTTCGTGTCGCGCAAGAAACTTTCGCCCGATCGATACTTATCGCTTGCAGAGCAGCCGCAGCCACGAAACAAATAGACTGAATACTTCAAGAAAACCAGGGAGACGTCATATGGCAAAACGCGTAGCGATCATAACCGGCGGCATGGGTGGGCTCGGCGAGACGATTTCGACAAAAATGGCCGATGCCGGGTACACGGTCGCCGTCACCTATTCGCCATCCAACAAGACATCTGGCGAGTGGCTCGCTGGCATGAAGGCCAAGGGCTATGAGTTCAAGGCCTACCCCTGCGACGTGGTTGATTACGACAGCTGCGCTACCTGCGTGAAGCAGGTCACAGCGGACATGGGCGCAGTCGACATCCTGGTCAACAACGCCGGTATCACCAAAGACATGACCTTCAAGAAGATGACGAAGGCCGATTGGGATGCCGTCATCCACACCAATCTCGACAGCGCATTCAACATGTCGAAGCAAGTGCACGACGGCATGATCGAACGCGGCTGGGGACGGATCATCAATGTCTCGTCAGTCAATGGTTCGAAGGGTGCGTTCGGACAGACCAATTACGCCGCTGCGAAGGCTGGCATGCACGGCTTCACCAAGTCGTTGGCGCTGGAGAGCGCGCGCAAGGGCGTAACCGTGAATACGATTTCGCCCGGCTATATCGGCACCAAGATGGTGACCGCGATTCCCAAGGAAGTGCTCGACAGCAAGATCATCCCGCAAATCCCAATGTCGCGGCTGGGCAAGCCCGAGGAAGTCGCGGGACTGATCATCTATCTGTGCTCGGAGGAGGCCGCGTTCGTGACCGGCGCCAACATCGCGATCAATGGCGGACAGCACATGCAGTGACCGGCGATCAAGGCAAAGGTGCCGGCACCAATGGCGGCACCTTCTTCACCCGCTCGCGATGCACAAGATAGATACCCGACGCGATCACGATGGCAGACCCGATGATCGTCCACTGGTCCGGCACATCGCCGAATATCGAGAACCCCAGGATCGTGGTCGACAGAAGTTGAGTATACAGAAACGGCGCGAGCATCGAGGCCGGTGCTAGCCGATATGCCACGATGAAGATGAAGTGGCCGATCGACGCCCACAGGCCCATCGAAATACTCAGGGCCCAGCTGAGCGTATCGGCTGGCCATACCCACTGACCGAGTGCGATCGGCGCAACCAAAAGCACCCCCGCCAACATCGAGTAAGTCATCGTTACCTCGGCCGGGTCGTAGGCCGCGATGTAGCGCGTCAAGAGAATGAAACTTGCATAAGCGAGCATACAGCCCAAAGCGAAGATCACCCCGGGAGGCACCTCCTCGAAGCCTGGCCGGATCACCACCAAGATGCCGCAAAAGCCAATGCAGATCGCGAGAAATCGCCGCCAGCCGACCCATTCGCCAAGCAATGGGCCAGCCACCAACGCGACGACCAGCGGCGCGAGGAACTGAATCGTCAGAGATTGGTCCAACCGCAGCGTTCGCAAAGCCAGAAAGTTCAGCACCGTCGACGCTAACAGGAGACACGACCGCAACAACTGCGCGCCAAGCTTCCTGGTCCTGAACAGTCGTGGGACAGCGAGCAATCCGAGCGCGAGCACCATTATCGCGAGTTGACCCAGAAACCGTATCCATACGACTTGCGGCAGCGGCAGCTGCGAGCGCGTGACCAGATACTTCGCCGTGGCATCGAGACAGGCGAACATCGACACGGCAATCATCATCAGGCCGATCGCACGCAGCCGGTCGCGGGCGGGCGATGCGACCGGCGTATCTGTCGTTGATTTTTGCATGATCCCGGGCGCCAGCTCCACCGCATCCATGCCGATGTGCCGGCATGGGTACGCGGTTTAACGAGCGATTGTCAGTATTGGTTGCGGGCAGCCGGTGTGTGCCGCACGCATAACGCGAGCTGCCTCCGCCTCAACCCTTAGGCCTTCACGAGCTCGGCCAATGCTTTGCCCAGGTCTTTGCACGATGCCTTGCCACCCATGTCAGGTGTACGCACGTCCGGATGCTCTGCCAGCAATACCTCGATCGCTTTTTCAATCGCGCGCGCGGCGTCCTTATGCCCGTGATGTTCGAGCATCATCGCGCCGGACCAGATTTGCCCAATCGGGTTTGCAATACCCTTGCCGGCAATGTCCGGCGCCGAGCCATGCACCGGCTCGAACATCGAGGGATACTCCTTCTCGGGGTTGATATTGCCGCCCGGTGCAATCGCGATCGTGCCGGTGGTGGCGGGCCCCAGGTCCGACAGGATGTCGCCGAACAAGTTGGAGCCGACGATCACGTCGAACCAGTGCGGGTTGCGCACGAGGTGAGCGGTTAGAATGTCGATGTGGAACTGGCTGGTCTTGACCTTCGGATACTCCTTGCCGATGCCGGCAAAGCGCTCATCCCAGTAAGGCATCGAGATCGAGATGCCGTTGGACTTGGTGGCGGACACGACCTCTTTGCGCTTGCGTGTCATCGCCAGATCGAACGCGTAGCGCATGACGCGGTCGCAGCCGCGTTTTGAAAACATCGCTTGCTGAACGGCCATCTCGTTTTCAGTGCCCTCGTACATACGGCCACCGACCGAGGAGTACTCACCTTCGCTGTTTTCACGCACGATCCAGTAGTCGATGTCGCCTGGCTTGCGGCCGGCAAGTGGAGATGCCAAGCCCTCGAACAATCGTACAGGCCGCAGGTTGATGTACTGCTGGAAGCCGCGCCGGATCGGGATCAACAATCCCCAAAGCGAGACGTGATCGGGTACGCCGGGAAAACCGACGGCGCCGAGATAGATCGAGTCGAACTCGCTCAGGCGAGCGAGACCGTCCCCGGGCATCATTGCGCCTTTCTTCTTGAAGCGCTCGCAGCTCCAGTCGAAATGCTTCCACTCGAAGGCGATGTCGAAGCGCCGGCCAACCGCCTCCAGCACGCGGATGCCTTCGGGCACGACTTCGTTGCCGATGCCATCGCCGGGGATGACCGCTATCTTCAGTGCATTGGTTTTGGATGCTTTAGCCTTGGCCATGCGTCATGCTCCCGTTAGCGCGCGACCGCGCTGTCATTGTTGCTTTAAAAATGCGGCGTGATCGATCGTGACGCCGGGAGCGCCGCGGTGCAAGCTTGCGCGAAAGCGATCGCCTAGCGGCTGTTTGCTGAGCGTCTTTGCATCAACCCTCACGTAAATCGTTTCGGCTTCGCATGAGACGGCGTCCGTCCCGGCGATGCAAAACTGCGCACGTAGCGTAAAAGACGTCGTGCCTAGTGTCTTCGCGACGATGGCGATCTCGAGCACCTGGTTGTTGCGCGCAGGTACCCGCCACGTCGTGGTCTGCTTCACCAGCTGCATGTCGAGTGCGGCCGATGCCACTTCCTCGGCAAATCCAATTTGGCGAAAGAACTCCATCGTCGCTATATCGATGTAGTCGCCATAGCGCGCGTTGAAGACGACGCCTTGCGCATCGCACTCCTGGTAGCGCACGCGCAGATAGTAACGGAAGGGTGTGGACATCAAGCTCTTCACGCTATTCGGCTTTCCGCGCGCCGGCATACCGCAACTCGGCCTCGTAGTAAGCCTCGAAGCCGATCTCTTTACGCAGGACCGTAAAGTCCATCACAGTTTCCGCGGGATGCCGCCCGGCCATCATGGCCGCCAGGCTGAGCTTGATGGCTTTCATCGCCGACGACATCAAAGTCAGCGGAAAAATTGCAAAGCCGTAACCAAGCGCCCGCAACTCGTGCATCGGCAGGATCGGCGTTGCGCCACCTTCGACCATGTTGGCCATGTGAATGCCAGACGCCTCGCGCGTCAGCCGCTGCATTTCGGACGCTGACTGCGGCGCCTCGACGAACAAGATATCAGCGCCCGCGTCGCGAAAAGCGTTGGCGCGCCAAATCGCCTCGTCGAGACCGTGCATGGCGCGTGCATCAGTGCGGGCAAGGATGAGAATATCGCCACCGCCCTTGCGCACCTCAACTCGCGCGTGAGCGGCAGCCTTGATCCGGTCGATTGCCTCCCCGCGATCGACCACCAATTTACCCTTCGTGTGACCGCAACGTTTCGGCGCAACTTGATCCTCGATCATGATGCACGCGGCACCGGCAGCGGCGTAGCCTCTCACCGTGCGCTCGACGTTGAGTGCATTGCCGTATCCGGTATCGCCGTCACCGATAACCGGGATCGATGTCGCGGCGCAGATGTTGCGTAGTTGGTCGGCGATCTCGCCATAGGAGATAAGCCCGAGATCGGGCTCGCCAAGCCGCGCTGCAGAAACCGCAAAACCGCTCATGAACGTAAACGAAGCGCCGGCTTGCCCGATCATCTTGGCCGATAGCGCATCCCAACAGCAAGGCACCATGTGGCAGATGTCATGGGCGAGTAATCGCCTGAGTTTGGCAGCTTTAGTCGGCATCAGCGTCTCCATCACTTCAACGCAAGCGCGGCGTCATAAACGACCTTTCCAAGAGGCCCTGAGGTTTTCAGAAACTCATTGCGCACGACCTCGGCGGATTTTCGGAACGCCTCCACCTCAGTCGCGTTGGGTGCATACACCGTCATCTTGTTCTGCCTCCCAGCCTCGAGCGCTCGCTTCTCGATTTGCGTAAACTCATTGCGCAGCTTGATCTCAGCGCTCTTTGAGGCCGCCAGTATTATCTGCCGCTCGTCGTCGGCAAGCGTCTGGAAGATCTTTTCATTGATCACAACGACAAATTCGATCGCCGCCATATTGGCTACCGTCACCGTATCCATAACCTCCCACAGCCGGCGAGATTTTATGCTGTCGGGGCCCGTCATGCCGATGTCGACGGTGCCGCGTTGATATGCGAAATACTGCTCGCCACTGACGATGCTCACGGGCGAGCCGCCGTTGGCCGTTATCCAAGTACCCAAAAGCTTGCTGAGGGCACGGACTTTCTTTCCCTTGATGTCGGCGGGCGTCTTGATCGGCTGCCCGCCTTTGGACAGCAACACGGTGCCGCCGTAGGGCTGCCACCACAGTGCTCTGCTACCAGTCGTCGAAATGGCTTCATCGATCGGCCCGCGCACAGCCGAGCCTGCCGTCACGGCGGCGCGCAGCTTGGCATCCGAATCGAACAAAAAAGGCACGTGAAAAACGTCGACCGCGGGCACATCCGCAGCGAAACGCGCGAGCGACACCACGCCGAGTTCGATCTGCCCGGAGCCGACGGCATTCGGCACGTCCTTGTCATCGTACAGTTGCGCGCTATCGAATATTTGGACCTCGAGATTACCGCCGGTTGCCTTCTCGACTTCGTCCTTGAACTGCAGAAGGTTCTGCCCAAGAATACTTTTCAGTGGCAATTGGACCGTGAGGCGCAAGGTCCTTTTGGCATCGGCTATACCCGCTCCCAATGCAAGCGAAGCGAATGCGGCAACGAGTGCCGCGAACATCCGCATTGGAAGTCTCCCTGTTCGGTCCCCGCGCCGATCTTTCCGGCCAATTGTTTTATCAGACCTAATGCACTATTAGCAGAGGCTGCCATATGACCTAAACTTGTGCAAGATCGGCGGATTTCGGAGCATAGTCATGAAAGATGCAAGCAGCATCTCCGTTTATTGGCAACCGGGATGCACCAGCTGCCTCCGGGCGAAAGAGTTCCTGACACGTCACAATATTCCCTTTCGTTCGCGCAACGTCTTGGCCGATACCAGCGCTTATGAAGAGCTCGAGCGGTTCGGCATCAAGCGCGTGCCGATCGTTTCGAAAGGCAACGAATGGGTCGACGGCCAATCGCTCAAGGATGTAGCACGGCTCGTCGGCATCAAGCATACGGCGACCCGGCAGTACCCGCCTGATGAACTAGTTCGCCGGTTGTTTGCCGTCATCGATGGCGCCTGCCGTTACATCGAGCAGGTGCCGGCGGAACAACTCGAGTCGATTGTTCTGCCAAATCGCCCGCGATCGCTCACCCAACTCGGGTATCATCTTTTCAATGTCGCCGACGCGTTGGTCGAGCACGAAGAGGGCGTTCCGCTCACCTTCGAAGCCTACTGCCGGGAGCCCGCGCCAGGAACGATGTCGAAGCCGCAGTTGCTTGCCTATGGCACACACGTGCGCGAGCGCGTCACCGCATGGTGGGAGACAACGGGCCAATCCAGAAACTGGAAAAGTCCGGCCGATGTCTATTATGCCGAGCAGACGATGCACGATTATCTCGAGCGCACCACATGGCACGCTGGGCAACACACCCGGCAACTGATGTGGATGATGGAAAGCACTATCGGAATCATCCCTGACCGGCCAATTGGCCCTGAAACACTTGGTGGTTTACCGATGCCGGAAAGCATTTGGGACCCCACCTAGCTAGATCGTGGCGGTTAGCGCACCCGTTTTGCTGTACTACTTTGGTCGAGGTCTTAGACTTCGCAATCGATCCTTAAACGTGCTTGCGATCGACGCAAACATGCGAATTGCGCGTGCGCGCTACATTTGCACCGTTAAACATTTGAATACGTTGAATTCAACGATGGTATCATTGACGAAAGCAGGGCGGCTCATTCAAGTACCGATGTACTGCGTTCAGTGCGCGTCTGCGTGCTGGATAGTGTAGGCGGCGTGCCGGCCATAGCCCGCAAGTTGACTTAACGACTTGCTTTGGCATTGTTTGGTCAAATTTGGCATTGTTTGGTCAAAGAAGAATCGAGCGCATCAACGCGTCTTGAACTGGGAGGAGCCCATCTATGTCCACTGCTACAACCGATCTTTCGGTGCGAAGCAAACCGATGACGGCGGAAGAGAAGAAGGTCATCATCGCTTCTTCCGCTGGTACCATCTTCGAATGGTACGATTTTTACCTTTACGGGTCGCTCGCAGCGGTCATCGGCGCACAGTTCTTCTCGGCCTACCCTGAGGCGACGCGTAACGTCTTTGCCCTCCTCGCCTTCGCCGCTGGCTTTATCGTTCGGCCCTTCGGTGCGCTCTTTTTCGGCCGCCTCGGCGACCTCATTGGTCGCAAATACACCTTTCTGATCACCATCATGATCATGGGCCTAGCGACGTTCTTAGTCGGTTGTTTGCCGAGTTATGAAACGATCGGCACCGCTGCCCCGGTAATTCTTATCATTCTGCGCATGGCCCAGGGTCTTGCGCTCGGCGGAGAGTATGGCGGCGCTGCCATCTATGTTGCCGAGCATGCGCCTGAGCGCCGTCGCGGTTTCTACACGTCGTGGATCCAGACAACGGCCACGCTTGGTCTATTGTTGTCTCTGGTCGTGATCATGTTCACGCAGATTTACGTCAACGCCAACTATCCCGAAGTCAGAGTCGGTGCAGCCACGCTCACGCCTTTCAACGCCTGGGGCTGGCGCATTCCGTTCCTGGCATCGATCGTTTTGCTGCTGATCTCTCTCTACATTCGCTTGCAGATGAATGAGAGCCCGGCGTTCCAAAAGATCAAAGCGGAAGGCTCGATGTCGAAGGCGCCGTTGTCGGAAGCCTTCGGTCAGTGGAAGAATGCCAAGATTGCCCTGCTCGCTCTGCTTGGCCTCACCGCAGGGCAAGCCGTCGTTTGGTACGCGGGACAGTTCTATGCGCTATTTTTCATGCAAACCATTCTGAAGGTCGACAACTTCACCGCCAACGTGATGGTGGCGTGGTCGCTGACCCTTGGCACCGCTTTCTTCATCTTCTTCGGCGCGTTGTCGGACAAGATCGGCCGCAAGCCCATTATCCTCGGTGGCTGCTTGCTAGCGGCGATATGCTATTTGCCGATCGCTGCAACCGGCGGCGGCGTCTTCTCGTGGTTGTCGCGGGCGGCCAACCCGGCATTGACGAAGGCTTGGGAGTCGGTCCCTGTTGAAGTCCGCACCGACCCGAACGATTGCTCGTTCCAGTTCAACCCGACCGGCACTGCCAAGTTTACCAGTGCTTGTGATAACGCCAAGGCAGCTCTCGCCCGCGCGTCCGTCACCTACAAGACGGTCGGCGCTCCTCCGGGCAGCCCCGCAGTCGTGAAGATCGGCAATGTCGAGATCCCCTCCTACGATACGACGAAGCTCACCGGCGACGATGTCAGGAACGTGCCCGCGGCGTTTGCCAAACGCATGTCCGATGCCATCACGGCGGCGGGCTACCCAGCGGCAAATAATCCGTCGGTGGTGAAAATCGCGATCGATCCGAAGGCCGGCCTCGCCAACTTTGCGAAGATGTTCGACATCTTCACGGAACAGCGTCTGACGATCATCGCGATCCTGACCCTCTTGGTGATCTTCGTGACGATGGTTTACGGCCCGATCGCCGCCGCTCTCGTGGAGCTGTTCCCGACCCGCATCCGTTACTCGGGTCTGTCGCTGCCTTATCACATCGGCAACGGCTGGTTCGGAGGACTGATGCCGGCAACCGCCTTCGCCATGGTGGCGCAAACCGGAGACGTGTTTTTCGGCCTCTGGTACCCGATTGCGATCGCCCTGATGACGGTCGTCATCGGCACCCTGTTTGTGCCTGAGACCTACAAGCGCAATCTGTTCGACGGAAAGTCAACGCACGGCTAGTTGACCGCTTAAGCAAAAGATACGCCCGGCACCAGAAATGGAGCCGGGCGTTTTCGTTTATGCATCCATTTCAGAGCTTGGCACAGATATCGCGGATGTTGTCGCGCAGCCAAACGTGACCGGCATCACCGTCGAACCGCTCGTGCCAGACCATATAAAATGGCACCTTCGCAAGGTCGAATGGGAGCTTGTGAATCGTGAAGTCACCCCACTCCTGGCACAGCTTGGCTGTGCAGATCGGCATGGACGATATGACGTCCAATGCGGTTAACATTTGGATGGCGCTGAACAATCCCGGCACCGCATATTTCACGACCCGCGCCATTCCTACCGCCTCGAGACGCTCGTTCACCGGCAACACACTCGTCGAGCGCACGGCTGCCACCGCAACTTGCGGCAATTCCTGATAGAGCTCCTTGGTCAATCCCTTTGCGAGAGCCGCAAAATTCGTTCGCGCGACAATGACGAGCTCCTGCTCAGTCAAAAGTTCGCAGCGGTAGCCGGGCTCCGTGATCGGCCGGTAGTCCATGGCGATCCAGCAATCGCCGAACCGCAAATCGTTGAGCACGTTGAACGCGCGCGCGTTCGAAATGCGAAACTGAAGCCCATTGGCACTGGCGGCACGAGCGGCGAGCTCTGGCGTGACCAATGCGTCCGTGCCGGACGGAAAATCGATCACGAAGGTGCGCGCCTCGGTTTCCGGGTTGAAGGGCTGCTCCGATGCGATACTCGTTTTGATCAGCCCGAGACCGGTTCGCACCCCCGACCAGATATTCGATGCGTAGGGCGTCGGGCGCAGTCCATGACCCACGCGGATGAAGAGGTCTTGGCCGATAGCGTCACGCAAGCGACCCAGCGATTGGCTGACGGCGGGCGGATTCATACCGAGCCGGAGCGCTGCGTTCTTGACGGAGCCCTCAGCCATTACCGCGTCGAATACGACAAGAAGGTTCAAGTCGATCTTGGCAAAGTGCGCTTCTGGCATTGATGGAACACACAAATCAACAGTTGGTCGCTTAACAGTCGTCAAAGGCCAGTCGCGATCGAACTCGATAGTAATTGCGCAAGGAAGGTCAGCGTCTGATCTATACGTCTGAATTTTAGCATGCTGGCCTGCGCTTTGCGCGACCGAACGATCAATAACAAAAAATATTCGAGTCTGGCCCATCAGGTTAGACGCGTAGATTGCAAATCTCCCGCGGATTAGAATGAAATTTACGCCGCGGGCGCCGCACCTGCCTTCGGCAACACCTTGGCCGTCAACCAGTTCGCGAATTCGCGCCGGTGGACGAGCGGGTCCAGGACGTCGGCTCCAATACCGTAGCGCCATGCGATATCTCGGCGAGATGGGTCGAAGTGCAACGCCATGTAATCGGCGGCAAGACTTTGCAAGTCCGCTTCCGTGCGGGCAAATCCATCCCTGACCAGCCGGACCGAGCGACGACTAAACAATGCGGCGACTTGGGCGAGCGTAAACTCCGGATGGTATTGCACGCCCCAGAACGAACGTTCACCGTCCGTGATCTCTGCGGCCTGGATTGCGCTGATCTCGTTGCCGGCTAGAACGCGGGCACCGGCAGGTAATTCACTTACCTCGTCTTGGTGTACGCAGACCGCGTCGAACACATCGGCCTTGCCATCGAACATCGCATGAGCGCGGCCCGCCGAATTGACACGGATCTGCCGCGCGATGCCGATTTCATACCCATTCGGGTTTAGACGTACTTTGCCGCCAAGCGCGACTGCCATCACCTGCAAGCCCCAGCAGCTGCCGAAGCAAGGCACCCCCGATTGGAACGCCACCCGGGCCAGTTCGATTTGGCTGGTGACTGCGGCCGTCGTCTCATAGGTACTGAGTGGTGACCCTGTCCACGCGATGCCATGGAAATCACGCAGCTGCATGCCTTGAGGCAACCGCTCGCCGTCGGCGGCAGCGAGCACGAAGCATTCGAGATTGTCGGGCCCGCCAGGCGTTTGAGACTTCAATGCGGCCACATAGTTTTCGCCCGCGCGCGCGCCGCCGAGCGCAACGACTGCCTCTTGGTTGGCGGCGGGGCCGCCGTCGACGACGAGAACGCGTGCCTTCATATGTGCGAGGTCCCTCGTAACCGATTCGGCAGGAGCGTTACGACCCTAGCGCGAAATTTGCGCCATTGTCAGGCAGCGTAGTGCAGGACAGCCGTTGCCGCCCCGTCGCTCTCATAGCCCTGTGCAATAAGGCGGCCCTCCTTTGCATCCGCAATCACCACGAGCCGAGTGAAGCTATTCAGGACGGGCGCTTGGAGCCAAGGCAAGGTGTCCTCGAACGAAAGCTCGACGGCGGCCATTTGGCAGGCACGTCCCGCACTATCGTTGCCGCGCGGACGCCCATGCCAGCCGGCAGCTTGCCAATTGTTAGCCGCTACGCCCGCTCCGTCGTGCACGTGCGCTGCCAGTTCAGTTCGTTCGATGACACACGTATCTCCGGGCTTGATGCCCGCGAGACTGAAGATCGCCGGCGATGCGATCGGCGTCTCGATTAGTAAGCGTCGGGCATCTTGGTATGTTGCAGCACGCTCGAAAGCTTGCCGCAAAAGGTGCGCAGGCGTGCCATGCGGCATACGCCAGACGTGCCTTTTGTTCATTGCCCAATCGAGGGGAAGAAAGCCGCCACCCGCGCGGCGCATGGGCGCCTGATTTAGGGCTGCCGAGAACCGGCCCGGCGCCATGCCCTGCAGGACGCCGGTGTAACCGGGCCAAGTCAGCGTGACGAACGATCCAGCGTCGCAATCGACGTTCGCTGCGATTATGTTGCGACCGAGCCCCGGGGTTCGCCAATCAAGAACCCGTATCAATCGCGCGGATGCATGATCCGGGCTCGGTCCTACTTTGCAGGTGCAGCCCCATTCATAATTGACGCTCAGAAAGTATGCACCAGGCCGATCCAGCGTTCGTGCGATCGCGTCGATCTCGGCTAGGTGAGTATTGGCATTCCTGAGCAACCACTTGCGCGATATGAAGTCGAGCATGCGCAAGGCGCGAGGTGGAACTCCGTTGGTCGCCAAATCGAGCAGTGCGTGCGCACGCGGCAGTTCGGCCGTCAACGTCGCCGAGGGGAAGTCCCGTCCGACGGTGAGGACCGGTATCGCTGGCAGTGATGGTGGCGTCTGAGCAAGCATTCGATAATCCTATCCTTGGCGAAGAGCATTTGCCCGCCGAGCCGCTATGTTCGTATTTAGCGTCGGTGCTCTCTTAACTCGCTCCAGACGCTAAAAGATACGTATATGAACATAGTTCATATACGAGAGTAACGCCTGCTTTTTCGAGCCGCATCGCATCGCGGTGATTAATTGACTTCACACTACAGCGAAACTATAAGCCGTGCTTCAGACAACGTGCGCCACGGTTCCGGCATGCCGGCACCGTGGTACTGCTTGTATAATTAAGACCGGTGACGACAGACGTCGTATCGGCTAGACGATCTGGAGACTGTGTGTCGTGAAACGTACCTATCAGCCGAGCAAGCTCGTTCGTAAGCGCCGTCACGGGTTTCGTAAGCGTTGCGAGACGGTTGGTGGCCTGCGCGTCCTTGCGCGCCGCCGTGCCAAAGGTCGCAAGCGCCTATCGGCCTGATTTGGGGGCGTCGATGAAGACGCCTGCACGGGGCCTTGTGACATTACAGCGGCGCTCGGAATTTCTGCGGGTGCGTAACGGGTTGCGATGGTCCACTTCGACCTTCGTGCTGGAGGCAAAATCGCGAGATGGATGGGTTTCGCCAACACTAGTGGCCTCTGAACTTTCGAGATTTGGTTTCACGGTGACGAAGAAACTTGGCTCCGCCGTGCACCGTAATCGCATCAAGCGCCGCCTTCGTTCGGCACTGCAGATTACGGCACCGCAGTTTGCGAGGCCAGGTTTCGACTACGTGATTATCGCACGTGAAGCGGCGGAAACGTATGCGTTCGACGGCTTGGTTGCCAATTTTGTGACTGCCTTCGAAAAAGCCCACAGCAAGCGGCCGCAGGTATCAAGTCGAAATCGCACGTCGAAGCTGCTGAATTCGTCGCAAACGTGACCTGCTGTCACTGGCGGCAAACTGCGAAACTCGACACAACCGCGTCACTTCACTAAGTCACGCCAAAGCGTGAGACAACCAACAAGGACGGCGAGTTCCTAACCCGGATCGCTCGACCAAGCCGAGGCGCCGATGCAGAGCCAACAGCCCGAGCAGCAAAAGAACCTGATACTCGCGATCGTTCTGTCGATGGCGGTCGTGTTCGGTTGGCAGTATTTCTATGCTGGTCCGAAGATGAAGGAAGAGCAGGACCGGCTCAAGCGTCAGCAAACGCAATCTCAACCGATCACCGGTTCACCCGGCGCCGCCACTCCTGTGCCAGGCGCCGCCGGAGCACCAGCCATCCCCGGGGCACCTTCCGCACCGCAAGCGATCAGCCGCGAACAAGCATTGGCTGCTGCGCCGCGCGTCGCAATCGAGACGCCTTCGATCAAGGGCTCTATTTCCCTCAAGGGCGCGCGGATCGATGACGTTTCGTTGGTGAAGTATCGCGAGACGGTTGCACCCAACAGTCCGAATATCAAACTGCTTTCACCCGCGGACGCCCCCGAGCCCTATTTCGCCGAGCATGGTTGGGTTGGTGCGCCTGGCGTCACTCAAAAAATGCCGGATCGCGATACGCTTTGGACGCAGACCAAGCCCGGCGCTTTGACGCCCAGCCAACCAGTTACGCTCGCCTGGGATAACGGCCAGGGCCTCAAATTCAATCGCACGATCGCCGTCGATGCCGACTTCATGTTCGTTGTGACCGACACCGTCGAGAATACGTCGAGCGCCGATGTGACGCTCTATCCTTACGCCCGCATTTTCCGCCTTGGCACGCCCGTTGTGCAGGGCTTTTACATCTTGCACGAAGGGCCCATAGGGTTCGTCGGCGAGGCCGGCCTGCAAGAGTTGGCGTACGCCGACCTGCTGAAGGATGGCGGCGGCAAGACCATCGAAAAGGCTGGCAACGGTTGGCTCGGTTTCACGGATAAGTATTGGGCTGCAGCGCTGGTGCCATCGCAGGGCGATATGTTTACCGCCAACTTCCGGGGCAACAAGAAAGCCGGCGCCGCCAAGGAAAGCTTCCAGACCGACTATACGCTGGCAGCTCAAACTATTCCGGCGGGCCAAAAGAAGACCGTAGAGGGCCGCTTGTTCGCCGGTGCGAAGCAGGTTCAGCTGATCAACAACTATACCGAGGAGCTCAAGATCAATCGCTTCGATCTGATGATCGACTGGGGGGTTTTCCACTTCATCACCAAGCCGCTCTACAAGCTGATCCACTGGCTTGCGCAGATCCTCGGCAATTTCGGGTTTGCAATCCTTGCCGTCACGGTCCTTGTGAAGGGCGCGTTTTATCCGCTCGCCAACAAATCCTATGCGTCGATGGCGAAGATGAAAAAGCTTCAGCCCGAGATGGAGAAGCTGCGCGAGCGCTTCAAGGACGATAAGGCTGGCATGCAGAAAGAGCTGATGGGGCTCTATCAGAAAGAGAAGATCAACCCGATGGCCGGCTGTTTGCCCGTGCTGTTGCAGGTGCCGGTGTTCTTTGCACTCTACAAGGTTCTGTTCGTCACCATCGATATGCGCCACGCGCCATTCTTCGGCTGGATCAAGGACCTGTCCGCGCCCGATCCGACGTCACTTTTCAACCTCTTTGGATTGCTCCCGTTCGCCGTGCCGGAATTCCTGCTGATCGGTGTTTGGCCCCTCATCATGGGCGTCACGATGTGGGTCCAGATGCAGCTCAATCCGAAGCAGCCCGATCCCGTCCAGCAGATGGTGTTCAACTGGATGCCGGTAATGTTCACCTTCATGCTTGGCTCGTTCCCCGCCGGTCTGGTCATCTATTGGGCCTGGAATAACCTGCTGTCGATCCTGCAACAGTCGCTCATCATGAAACGTCAGGGTGTCGACGTGCCGCTGTTGGAAAATATGGGCCTTTCGAAGCTTTTCGGAGGATCGCCCCGCGCGCCTGTTCCATCACCAGCGAAGCCGGTTATCAAATCGACGGCGGATCTCAAGTCGACCGACACGCCGAAGTCCTGAGGTGGAAGCGGAACCGCTCGACCCCACATGGTTAGCCGAGGGCGAGCGGCTGTTCGCTGGTAACTGGATTTTCGTGCGCGGCGTGCCGGAGCTTGAGTTTCTGCCGCCGAGCGATCGGCCCGAGATCGCGTTTGCGGGCCGCTCGAATGTCGGCAAATCGAGCCTGATCAATGCGCTTGTGGGGCAAGGGGCGCTGGCGCGCACATCGAACACGCCCGGCCGCACGCAGGAACTCAATTACTTCCGGCCGCCCGATCAAGGTCCAGGCCGGCTGTTATACTTGGTGGACATGCCCGGCTACGGTTTCGCCAAGGCACCCAAGGACAAAGTCAAGAAGTGGACCGGCCTCGTCAAAGCCTACCTGCGGGGCAGGGTCACGCTGAAGCGCGTCTTCCTATTGGTGGACGCACGGCACGGCATCAAGGCTGTCGATCAACAAATCATGGAGCTTTTGAATGAAGCTGCCGTGTCGTTCCAAGTCGTGCTGACCAAGGCCGACAAGATCAACGCGCACGAACAGCAGAAGGTCTCTGCGGCCACGCTGGAGGCGTTAACGGCCGAGCCGGCTGCGTTTCCACAAGTCATTGCCACGTCGTCGGAGCACGGCACGGGCATCGATGTCTTGCGCGCAACTATCGCTCAAATGTGCATTGAGCGATAGCTGACTTACTCGAAGCCGCGCCAGAGCGTCGCCACTGTTTCAAACCCGTTCTGTCCGAATGTGGAAAGTGCCGCGCCAACGATCATAAGACCGGCCCAACCTGCGGCGCGCAGGAGAATCCGCGCATAGTTCGGTTTGACAGAAACATCGAACACTTGATCAGGCAGTGCCGTATCGGCGGTAAGGCCATCCGAGGCGATGGTCCGTGTCGAAACGATAAGCTGCAGCCGGCCAGCGCCGCGCCGCGCCGGGGTTACGTTCCAGCGCCAGCTAGCGAAATCGTCGGCCGATACGCCAGCATTGTTATCCAGCCATTGCGTTTCAGGCGAACCGGTCTCTATCGCAAATCCGCCATCCGGTGCTCGCAACCGCACCGACATTGCCTTGGTGACGATCAGTTCGTGCAGGTAGGACTTTTGCGCACCCGGCATCCCGGCGGCGGGCGTCTGCATTTGTGACTTTGCAATTCTGACTTCGACGATTTCGGTTTGATCCACCCGCATCGAGCGCGGAATGTTTTCCGTCAGCTGCATTGGCTCGACAGGCACTTGCGGCCGCTTTGGCTGCGCCCTTGGCACCTTAGTGCGCTGAACAGGTACGGGTATTCCTGTTGATGGCGGCTGCGGCGTCCAATCGGTCTCGGGAAATGGAAGTCCCGCAATCCCCCCATCGTAGGTAGCAGGCGTGCTCAAAGGACTTGGACGAGCCGCGGGCAACGCGTTGGGCTGCGGCACCACCGGCTCGGGCCAGGCGACCGACGACGGGGGGGCGATCGGCAACCCATGTTGACGCGGCCGAAGCGGGCTCGGTGGCACTTCCGCCAAAGTGGGCCGGGTAACCGCAGGTGCAACCGGTGTCGGTGGCAGCGGCGGCGGGCGATGCGTCGGTTCTCGCGATGGACTGACTTGTGCCTCGACGGCTGGTTGCTGCCAACCAAGCGATTCGAGCATTCTGACCTCGGTGTCTTCGATATCCGATGCCGGCTGTGAAATCTCGGCTGGTCGAGGCTCGTCGTGATGGAGATGCGGTTCCGCTGCGGTCGCGGGCTCTAGGTAAAGACCGGTATATTCGCCATCCTGTTGGGCGGGCGTGGTTTCCGCCGGTTGCACTTCAGGCTCGGCCGCAGAGACGACGGCAGCTGGCTGTGTTAAGTGCGGCTCGCTCGACGAAACCGATACGGCCGGTAGTGGGGCCAGTTCCGCCCGCGCGGGCGCAAGCTGCGCTGCCGAGCCCGGCGGGGCTGGATAGGGCTCCCGCGCGGGCATTGCCGGCGTGGGCTTCGGCTTTGCCTGTTTCCGCGTGGCGTCGATGCGCCGGCGCACGTTCGCGAGTATCTGCTCGTTGGTTTGGGCCGCTACGCCATTTTGGAAACCTGGGCTAAGCCCCACCAATTGCCCGATTGGCGCACCCGGTTGCTGCTCGACCGGGGCCGGCGGTTGCGTTGCATGAGACGCCGGTAACGGTTGTGCCACCGACACCGGCATTTGCTGTCGTGGTGGAGCCGGAGATTGGGCCGGCTGCGGCTGTGCCGGTTGCGCTTGGGGCTGCGCCTGTGATGGCTGCGAACGCTGGAGCGCCTTGATCGCCTCTTCGAAGGTCAGTCCGTGCGACTGCAGCATGCTCGCGGCAACGCTATGGCCTTCACCGACGATTGCTGCAAGAACGATCGCGCCATTGATTTCGCGCCGGCGGCTTTGGCGGGCAGCGGCGGCAGCATAATCTAGAATGCGCATCAGTGCTTCGTCTGCCGCCGGGTCGATCGGCTCGCCGTTCAGAATACGGTCTTCGCTGTGGCCGAGATGCTGCGACACATCACCGACCATGCGGGTGATATCGATGCCCGAAGCCTGCATGACGTGACCAGCATCAGTATCCTCGACCAGCGCCAACAACAAATGTTCGAGGGTGACAGTGCGGTAGGACTGCGCCCGCGCGTACTCATGCGCCTTACCCAGCGTCGCCGATAACGTCGCCGATACGGGCACCCAGTTCAAAGCTTCGGCAAACGACTGCGACATGCCTTTCCTCTCGCGGGGGCAAGTTTATGGGTCTGAGCCCAGCAAACGACTCGAACGAACCACACCAACCGATTTCCACGCCGTGGTATCGCAGCTTTGGCCCCAAAGCGGAATACCCGGCCTGAGAGAGGCTCCTACTCACCAATTGTGAGGGAATTCCGTTGAGGCCGGCGATGCAGCGGTTATAACACTTCAGTTCTAGTCTATCCCATGCCGCTAGCAACGTGAGATTGAGATCGATGACTGTTAAGCGCGAAGATACAGGTGCGGGATGGGACGAGGCGCCGCCGCCGCAACTACAAGCTCGAATTTTGGCGGAAGCTTTGCCGCACTTGATTCGCTACGACCAGCAGACCGTCGTCATCAAGTTTGGCGGACACGCGATGGGCGATCAGGCGCTTGCCGATGCATTTGCGCAAGATGTCGTCTACCTGAAGCAATCCGGCGTCAACCCGATCGTCGTCCACGGCGGTGGTCCGCAAATCGCCGCCATGTTGAAGAAACTCGGAATCAAGTCCGATTTCGTCAACGGCTTGCGCGTCACCGACAAGCCGACCGTCGAGATCGTGGAGATGGTCCTAGCTGGCGCCATCAACAAGGAAATTGTCTCGGCGATCAACCGGCAGGGCGGCAAGGCGGTGGGCATTTGCGGCAAGGATGCCAATCTCATGATCGCCAAAAAGATCACCGAGATGCCGGACCCCGAAAGCAACCTCATGAAAGTTGTCGATATCGGCTATGTCGGCGATCCGATCGAGGTAAATCCGCACATCGTCGATGTGATTTCGAAATCGGACCTTATTCCCGTCATCGCACCGATCGGCCTTTCGCGCGATGGCCAAACCTTGAACATCAACGCCGACACGTTCGCCAGCGCGCTTGCCGCCCGCATGAAAGCCGCGCGCTTGTTGTTGCTCACCGATGTCGAGGGCGTGCTCGACAAAGACAAGAAACTGATTACCGAACTCACCGTCGACGAAGCACGCGCGCTGATCCGCGACGGGACGATTACAGGCGGCATGATCCCAAAAATCGAAGGTTGTATCGAAGTGGTGGAAGCTGGCGTCGAGGCAGTTGTCATCATCAACGGTAAAGTACCCCACTGCGTGCTGCTGGAGCTTTTCACCGAACACGGCGCCGGTACTATGGTCGGCGCGCGTCACAAGGCGAAGGCAAGAAAGATTTAGGTCAACACGGTAATGAAGCCCCGGCCGGCGCTGAGTTTACTCGAGCAAATGATCGCGCGACTGACGACGCAACAGCGATTGCTCGATGAGGCGATGCGCCTGATCGCAATGGTGGACGGACCATTGCTGGAGGTTGGTCTTGGCAAGGGACGAACGTTCGACTACCTGCGCAGGCGGATGCCGGAGCGCACGATCTATGCCTTCGATCGGGAATTGCACGCGCCACCGCTGGCCGCGCCAGATGCCGCGCACTTATTTCTGGGGGAATTTTCCGAAACTCTGGCAGCGGTTGCAAAGGGCGGGCGGATCACTGCATTGGCGCACGCGGATTTCGGCAGTCCTGATCGAGCTCATGATGCCCAGCAGGCCAAGGTACTTGGCGCTTTGTTGCAGCCCCTTATGCGCCGGGGCGGCATCGTTCTGTCGGATCGCGAGCTGAACGTAGACGGCTGGAGCGCGCTGCCAATCGATCCGCTGCCGTCTTGGCCTTACTATCTCTGGCGGGTCGGTAGCTAGCCTGCAGACGGTGCAGTCGTATCGCCCTCGCCCAGCGCGCGCTGCATCAGCACTTGATCAAGCCAGCGTCCGTGCTTGAAGCCGACCGCGTGAACGGTACCACAGAAGGTAAAGCCAACCGCCCGGTGCAGGCCGATCGACCCGCGCTGACCGCTATCACCGATCACCGCGATCATCTGCCGAAAGCCTCGGGCCGTTGCGATATCGATCAATGCGTCGAGTAGTGCCCGGCCGACACCGGCACGTTGTGCTTCTGGCGCCACATAGATCGAGTTCTCGACGCTCCACGCATAGGACGGGCGAGGCCGGTAGGCGCCGAGATAACCGTAGCCTGCGACGACGCCGGCAACTTCGGCGACAAGATAGGGAAAGCCTGCGGTGAGCACCGCCTCCATGCGCCGCTTCATCTCTGCTTCGTCGGGAGGCGACAGTTCGAAGCTCGCAGTGCCCGTCAACACCGCCGGGCGATAGATCGCGGTCACCGCCGGGATATCGCTCGTGGTAACAGCGCGAACGTGAACTTCAACCACCGGAGCTCATCCTTTTACGTCGCTACCGGCTGGCGCTCGGCAGGAGCGTGCGCAACGACGACAACAATAGTACGTCGCTGCCGGCCGGCGCGCGGAACGCGTGGTCGGCCGCGACACCAAAAAAGAAAGCTCCACCTTGCGGCAGAGCTCTCCCGATGGTCTAGACCAATTCCGCGTTGGTTAGTCGCGGCTACCAAACAGTGACAGCATCGACGTGAACATGTTGATGAAGTCGAGATACAGGTTGAGGGCACCCATGATCGCGCCTTTGGCCATCAACGTCGCATCGCCTGCGATCTGGTAGTAGCCATCCTTGATCTGCTGCGTGTCGTAGGCGGTAAGGCCCGCGAAGATCAGCACGCCGAGCACCGACACCGCGAACTGAAGGGCCGAGGAAGCGAGCCAGATGTTCACGACGCTCGCGATCAAGATGCCAATCACGCCCATGATCAGGAATGATCCCCAACCCGACAGATCTTTCTTGGTCGTGTAACCAAAGAGGCTAAGACCCGCGAACGCTGCCGCCGTCACGAAGAATACCTGGACGATGGAGCCGAGCTGGAACACCAGGAACAGCGAGGAGAGCGACACGCCCATCACCGCTGCAAACAACCAGAACGATAGCTGCGTCGCAGGCACGCTCATCTTATAGACGCGGAAGGAAAGGAAGAATACCAGCGCGATCGGCGCAAGCATCACGACCCAACGCAGCGGCGACGTGTAAAGCATCTGACCGAATGGCGTCAGTGCGGCACGACCTGCAGCACCGGTCGCACCGCCAGTGGCAGCCATCACCGTCAGATAGGCTGTCAATCCGCTAAGGGCGATGCCACCGGCCATGTAGTTGTACACGCCGAGCATGTAAGAACGCAGACCCTCGTCGACGACCGCACCAGTCTGGCGCGCTGTCGTGCCGGGCTGCACATATCTGTTGTCGTACTGAGCCATTTTTCAGGTTCCCTATAAATTATCGGCGGGCGCACTTTTCAGCCCGCTGGCTAGATATGCACTGCACTGGCGTTGCTTTCAAGGCTCGTGCAGAGTTTATTTCAAAGCGCAGGACTAGGGTTTTGAGGCTTTTTGCATAGCTCCGACATCACTCCGACCTCAAGTAAGGCACGGCTGGCGAGCGCAGTACTGCCCAGGTGCCAATTCCGCCGAAGATCATGACCAGTCCTAGACTTACACCCAATGCCTGCGCCACTGCGAGTGGGGACAAAATGAATGGAACATCCATCACCCTCGTCAACGCGATCCACGCCGCAAGAGATCCCAGTGCGACTGCAACGATCGCAGTTATCCCCGCCAGAATGGCGTACTCGATGGCGTGCGACGTTAAGATTCGACGCCTGGTCGCGCCGAGAACCTTGAGAACCACGGCTTGTTGTATGCGCCGCCTCTGCGCCGTCGCCAGCGCGCCTGCCAACACGAGCGCTCCGGCTAACAGCGTGACACTGCCGGCGACCCTGACCGCCGTCATAATTCGCTGGAAAACCGAGTTGAAAGAGTTGATGGCGTCTTTTACCCGGATTGCTGTGGTCGCTGGATGGGCCTTGCCTATGGCCCGGCCGACTGCAGCTTCGGCAGCAAGAGTAGCATCGCGGGGCAACGAAATGGTTGCGAGCAGATTATGCGGCGCCGATTTCAGCACGTTCGGCGAAAATACCATCACGAAATTGATGGCTAGGCTCTCCCATTTCACCTCGCGCAGGTTCGAGATTCGCGCGGTGAGGTTGCGGCCAAGTATATTGACCGTTACCTGATCACCGACTGTCAAGTTCAGTTTTGCCGCCAGCTCGGCCTCGAAGGAAACCAGCGGTTCGCCAGCGTAATCCTTAGACCACCATTCGCCGGCGATGACGCGCGAGCCATCCGGCACTTCCTCGGCATAGGTCAGCCCGCGGTCGCCATTGAGCACCCATTGTGCTTCGGGCGGCGCACTCAACTCCTCAACCGGCACCCCTTTCAAACGGATGATTCTGCCACGCAGCATCGGTGCATCTTCGATGCGAGCTTCGGGCACGACCTCGCGCACGGTTGCGGTGAAGGCGGCCAAATCGCCTTTTGGAATATCGAGCACGAAATAATTTGGACTATTGGTTGGTACCCGCCCTGTCAGTTCCTTCACGATCGACGAGTCCGCCAGCGCCACGGCAACGAGCAGTGACAGTCCGGCACCAAGCGACACGATCACCGATCGCGTCAGGCCACCCGGTGCGCCCAGATTGCCGACAGCAAGTGCAAGCTCTGGCCAGCGCGATCTTTTCGTTCGAGCGGCAAAGCGCGTAACGAGTTCGCCGAGCCCGAGGAAGACACTGAACACGAGCACTAGGCCCAAGCAGAAATAGATCGCGATCCTGCGAGCATCGGAGTTGATGATCGCAAATGCTGCGAGCGAACCGGCGGCGGCCACAGTCGCGGCAATGATCGCCGGGCGAGGCCATATACTTTCGGGCGCCACCTCCTCGCGAAACAGAACGCCGGCGCGAACCATTTCAGCCCGTCCCAGGGGCCATAGCGTAAACACCAGCGCCACCAAAAATCCGTAAGCTGCGGCCGACAGCACGCTCCACGGGCTCACCGTGATTTCTGCCCGGATCGGTAAACTTGCGCCGTAAAAGCTGTTGAGCATGAAGGGCACGAGGTAGCCGAGCGCAATGCCGATCACGACGCCGATTGCTGCGATCGCCATCACCTGGGCGAGGAAAATGCTGAATATCAACTGGCTTGAAGCGCCGAGGATCTTGAACGTCGCGATGACTTTGCGGCGCCGATCGATAAAGGTCGCAACCGCGTTCGCAACGCCAACTCCGCCGACGAGCAGGGCGGTCAGCCCGATCAGGGTTAAAAACTGACGGAGACGATCGAGCGTGCGGGTCACTTGCGGCGACGGATCACGACGGTCGGCAATCACGAAACCAGACTCTGGCAGCCCCTTGGCGATCTCGTCCCGGAATTTGATCAAGCCGTCACCAGTTGTCGCCTCGGGCGCGGCTAGTGCCAGCGCATAGCGCCAGCGAATGAGACTGCCCGGCTGGATCAGACCGGTCGTATCGAGCGTCGCCAGAGAAACGAATATACGCGGCCCGAATGTCAAACGGTCGGAAATGGTATCCGGCTCTTGATCGATCACGCCGGTGATCGGCATCGTCGCTGTACCGATCGAAATCGGATCGCCGACTTTCAAGTTTAGCCGCTCGAGGAGGATTGGATCGACGGCAGCGCCCGGCTTGGACCGCACAGCTACATCAAGATTTACGCTACCGGCGAGCTTCACCTCACCTACCAGCGGATAAGGCGCATCAATGCCTTTCAGCTCGGCCAGCGCCTGCTCGTTGCCATCGAGCGTGCGAGCCATCACTCGCATCGTGGCTGTCTCACTGACACGGCCGCGTGCATTGAACCACGCGAGCTCTGCCGCTTCTGCCCGTTTGTGGGCTCGGGCAAAAGTGACGTCGCCGCCAAGAATGGTTCGCCCTTGCGACTCAAAACCGGCGCGCAACGCGTCGCCGAGCGCGCCAACTCCAGTGATTACCATGACGCCCAGCGCGACGCAGGCGACGAAAACGTAGAAGCCGCGCAAACCGGCTCGCATCTCGCGGATCGCGAAACGGATAGGCAACGGCAATTTGGCTTGCCACGTTCGTGTGATAGCGGCATCCGAAACGCTAATGCTACTCATGCCGAAGCCCGCTCTATCAATCGGGCAGCGTGAGGATCTAGCCGGCCATCCGCCATATGCACCGTGCGCTCACAGAGGCCGGCGAGCTTCGCGTCGTGCGTCACCAAAACCAAAGTCGCACCGCGCCGCTTTTGCATGTCGAACAACAACTCGACAACTTGCGTACCCGTCTTCGTATCCAGGTTGCCGGTAGGCTCGTCCGCCAGTATCAATTTAGGACGCGGTGCCAATGCACGTGCGAGGGCAACGCGCTGCTGCTCGCCACCCGACAACTGTGCTGGAAAATGCGACTTGCGCGGTCTCAGACCAACTTCGTCCAACAATCCCGACGCAATCTCGAACGCGTCTGCTTTGCCCGCAAACTCCAACGGCAGTGCCACGTTTTCCAACGCGGTCATCGTCGGAATGAGATGAAAAGACTGGAACACAATGCCAATTTCGGCACCGCGCACGAGAGCGAGCTGATCCTCATTCAAAGACACGAAGTCATGGCCGCCGACCGCAACTTTGCCGCGGGTCACCCGTTCCAGACCTGCGACGATCATCAACAGCGAGGTTTTGCCCGAACCCGATGGTCCGACAACCGCGACCGACTGCCCAGCCGGTATATCGAGGCTCACACCGCGCAAGATATCTATTGGACCGGCGCGACTGTTCAGCGTCAAATGAACGTCTTGCATCGCAATCATCGGTGGCAGGGCAACGCTAGACGCCTTGGCCGCGAGGGAATTCATTGAAGTCACACAGATCTCCGCTGGCTCTTGTCTTAATGGGCACCCATTTCCAATTCAGAGTTTGAAGATGCACGAGGGCCGAGGCAAGAAGATGGGTTCATTTCGCTATTGCACAAGACCGATTGACGCGGCGACAGCCATTTCCCGGCGTATGCTCATGATTGGTATTTCGACGTCGATGGTCATTTTCGCTATGATGGGCACGTCTACTCGGTTGCAAGCGCAAGTGGTAAACGCTGCCAACCCGATTCGCATCGTCGCATTCGGCGACAGCTTGACTGCGGGTTATGGGTTGAAACCTTCCGATGCGTTTCCGGCACAATTGGAGAGGGCACTGAAGGCAAAGGGACTGAGCGTCGAGATCATCAATGCCGGTGTATCCGGCGATACCACATCGGCCGCACTCGAACGATTTGATTGGGCGATCCCCGATGGCGTCGATGCAGCGATCGTCGAACTCGGTGCCAACGATGCGCTGCGGGGTCAGCCGCCCGAACAGGCAAGGAAAAATCTCGATACGATCCTCGGCCGGTTGCGCGCCAAGGGCATTGAAGTGCTGCTGGCAGGCATTCCTGCTCCGCGCAACTGGGGCGAGAGCTACACGAAAGCGTTCGATCCGATGTTTGCGGAATTGGCACAGAAGCATAACACGCTGCTCTATCCGTTCTTTCTCGAAGGCGTAGCCTTGAAGCCGGAACTGAGTTTGCCTGACGGGCTACACCCGAATGCAAAGGGCGTCGCTTTGATCGCCGATCGAATCGGGGCGAAAGTCGCCGAGCTCTTGGAACGCGTAGCGGTCAAACGGCGCGGCGCAGGGAAGATTTGAAGTTCGATTATTTTAACCGGTTGCCGGTCTTGTCGATCAGGTGATGCATCATGCCCCGCCTATTTGCCGCAATCACGATGCCGGATGAAATATCGGCAACGCTAGATCGTGCGCGACAGCCGACGCCGGGTGCTTGGTGGATACCACCGGCTGATATGCATCTCACGTTGCGATTCGTCGGCGATATCGGGAATGCTCAGGCCCGCGATCTTACCCACGAGCTTGCGCGCATCGAACTTCCGGCATTCACATTGAAACTTCGGGGATTGGGTTCGTTCGGCGGCGACGAGCCGCGTGTCTTGTGGGCTGGCGTCGCACCAAGCGAACCGCTCGAAAGCTTGGCGCGCGCCTGCGATCGAGCTGCTCGCAACGCGGGATTGCCGCCGGATGGCCGAACGTGGAAGCCCCATGTGACCTTGGCACGCCTGCGCCACACTCCTGTTGATGCCGTCGTGCGCATCCTGGAGCGAAAGGCCACCTTCAACACTGCTGAATTCTTTGTTGCAAAGTTTGCATTGATGTCGGCCAAACCCGGCGCTGGCGGCGGACCGTACGTGGTCGAGGATGAATTCGTGCTCAGCGGTGGCCAATACGCGGACTACGCGGATGAAAACAATTACTGAGGAGCGACCGATGGCAGAAAAGCTAGACGAAGCAACAATTGCATCAGAACTGGCAGCTTTACCGAATTGGTCGAAAGTGCCCGATCGCGAAGCGATTACACGCTCGTTCAAGTTCGCGAGCTTCAATGCCGCCTTCGGTTTTATGACCAGGGCAGCTCTCGTCGCTGAAAAATTAGATCATCATCCTGAATGGTTCAACGTCTGGAACCGGGTCGACGTCACACTGGCGACGCACGACGCAGGAGGCCTGACGGGTTTGGACTTCAAGCTTGCCGCTGCAATGGACCGCATCGCCGGCGACTAGCTACGTCAGTGGCGGCGCGGCAAGAAACGCGCGCGCAACACGGGATCGTTCAAGTTCGAAACCGAGGGGCGCGTCTGCACCGCGTCGATCTCCTTGAGTGCGCTCTCAAGAGCCGCCGCGATCTTTTCCAGGCCTGGCACGCGCGCCATATCGCCGTGCATGTAGTGCACGGTCTGGCGCACAGTCGTCAAATCGATGGATGGTGGCCAGGCGCGATTACGCGAGATCTTGAACATTGCTACCTCGGAACTTTGCGGTAGCGTCTCATTCAGCCGCACACGCATTTGATGGTCTCAATGATCGCAAGAAATGGACCACCCGGCAATAACCTTTGATTAATCATCATGCGCGTTCCACCGTCCCGTTTCGAGACATTCACGGGTTTGGCGTTAGTCGTGTTTGCAGAAGGAACGTTTACCTTGAACTGGCAATGTCGCCCCACGAGTGTTCCGCGCGGGAGTGATAGTGTTGGCGAAGTCTCCAAGCCTGCTGATGATCGTCGAAAACCTGACGGTGCCGATCGACCGGCGCGTGTGGCAGGAGGCGACGACGCTTCGCGACGCCGGCTATACCATCTCGATCATCTGTCCCAAGGGCGCGCAATACACAAAAAGCTACGAGTTGCTTGATGGGATCCACGTGTTCCGCCATCCGCTCCCGTTCGAGGCCGACGGCGCGCTTGGATATGCCCTCGAGTATTCGTGGGCGCTGATCTGGGAATTCATCCTCAGCGTAAGGGTATATTTCAAGGTTGGCTTCGATTGTGTTCAAGCATGCAATCCGCCGGACCTGATCTTCATAATCGGGGCGTTCTGGAAATACCTGTTCGGTAAGCCGTTCCTGTTCGATCATCACGATATCAATCCTGAACTGTACGAAGCCAAGTTTGGCAGACGCGGCGCGTTTCATCATCTCTTGCTGAAGCTCGAGCGTTGGACGTTCGTGACCGCTGACGCTTCGATCGCGACCAACGAGACATTCAAATCGATTGCCACTACGCGCGGCGGCATGGATGCCGATCGCGTGTTCGTCGTGCGATCGATCCCCGACCTGTCGCGCTTCAAACGCATCGAGCCTAACCATGACTTGCGCAATGGCCGTCGCAACGTCGTTGGCTACGTCGGCATTATGGGCGCGCAAGATGGCGTCGACCTGCTCATCGAAGCGATGGCGCATTTGGTAAACGCTCAGGGCCGAACCGACACGCAATGCGTGATCGTTGGCTCAGGCACGGAACTCGATCGCCTGAAAGAAATGGTCGTGACGCACCGCCTCACCGACTACGTGACTTTCACCGGCTTCTTGTCCTGCCAACCGCTGCTCCGCGCATTCTCGACATTCGACATCGGTGCGATTCCCGATCCGAAGAACGGCTACAACGATAAGATTTCGATGAACAAGGTCTTCGAGTACATGAGCCTAGGCATTCCGTTCGTGCAGTTTGACCTCGACGAGGGGATGAAGGTTGCAGGTGAAGCCGCTCTGGTCGCCCGCCACAACTCACCGGTCGAGTTTGCCGGTCAAATGGCGCGGCTACTGAATGACATGAAGTTGCGTGGCGCGCTGGCCGATACCGGCCGGGCACGCGCGAAGGCGCTGCTCAGATGGGAAACCGAGCGCGCCCAACTCTTGGCGGCCTATGACTGCATCCTCAAAGAACGCTACTCGAACGCTGCCGTGGTCTTCCCCTCGCGATGATCGATTGCCGGTTCGATTTGCGCGCTTGACCGTGGACGAGAATGGCAATGCTTCCTATAACTGCGTTACTGACCGCTATGCAGCGACGGCCCAACGATGACGGTAATCGACGAGCGCCCTGCCAATCGCATTGCCCGGCTGTGTGCCGAGCAAGGCCTGCGCATGACCGGGCAACGCCGGACCATTGCGCAAGTCCTGTCGAACGCGGCTGACCACCCCAACGTCGAGGAAGTGCACGCGCGCGCTCATCGCATCGATACCCGGATCTCGTTGTCGACCGTCTACCGAACGGTACGGCTGCTTGAGCAGAAGGGCATTCTCGCGCGTCATGAATTCGGCGAGGGCCGCCGGCGTTACGAGGAAGCGCGCAGCGAACACCACGATCACCTCATCGACGTCGATGGCGGGCGCGTCATCGAGTTTCGCAGCGAGGAAATCGAGAAGTTGCAAGAGCGCGTTGCCCGCGAACTCGGTTTCAAACTCGTTGGACACCGGCTCGAGTTGTATGGCGTTCCGTTGCGCCGAACAAAAAAGTAAACTGTCCCCGGAGCGGCCTCGATGCCATCTCACAGCCTGACGCCGGACGCCCGCCGCCAACTGGGTTTGGTAAGTGTAGCGACGCTGACGACATGTCTGTTCAAGCGCGGTTTTCGCTCACAACTGGTCCAGGACGTGAAACCAATTGCCGGTGGCCCGGTACGGCTCGTCGGTGAAGCATTTACGGTACGCACGATCCCGGCGCGCGAAGATCTGGCGACCACAGCCTTACTGGCCGATCGCGCCTATCCCCAACGCGCGGCGATCGAAGCCTGTCCGGCCGGTCATGTACTGGTGATCGACAGCAGACGGGACGCAAGAGCGGCCTCGGGCGGCGATATCCTGATGACGCGCCTCCATGTACGCGGCGCCGCCGGATGCGTTACCGATGGCGGCATGCGTGATTGTGCCGAAATCGCAGCCATCGGACTACCGGTATACCAAGTAAAGCCATCGGCGCCGATCAGCCTGCTGCATCACCTTTCGGTGGACATGAATGTGCCGATCGCCTGCGGTGGCGCGCCCGTGTTTCCAGGCGATATCATAGTCGGCGACGCGGAGGCCGTGATCGTATTGCCGGCCCACCTTGCCAACGAGGTCGCGGCAGAAGCTTTCGAGATGACGGCCTACGATGACTTTGCGGTCGAGGAAGTCTGCAAGGGCGCACCGATGTTCGATGTGTATCCAGCCAATGAGGCAAGCAGGGCGCGTTTTGCCATCTGGCGATCGGCTAATGGCCGCTGACTAAGCTCGAGCCTAGGGCTCGACGTGCAAAGCCGCCTGCCGCCGGTCCAAGCGCTGTACCGAGTTGCGAACCAGCAAACGATTACCTGTCAAAGCAACGCCACAGGGAACCGAGCTGAACTGTCGTGTGACCTTTTCAAGCAGCTGTCCTCTCGACGATAGAAAAACGCTGAACGTGACCGATGCGTGACGCCTGCCATCGCACGTGTCTCCGTGAGGGATTGCGCCTCTTGTTGCGTAATGAATTGCCGTTTCGATCACGCCTGTTCGTTGGCCTTCAGCTATGACGAAGGTGTAGACTTCGACGTGATCACCGTCCTCGGCGCCGGCACTCTGGGAGCTGAGGAAGCCCTGCCCTTTTCGATTGCCCGAAGCAGCGTCCGCAATTTGAAATGAGGACGGGGAGCCGGCCCATATATGGCCCCGGCCGCCGATCCGGGATGAATACTCGAACGCATGCAAATCCAAATTTACAGGTCCTCGCCAAACAACCGCCACCTTAGAAAGACGGACGAGATCATTTGAAATTGGCAGGCGTGCTGTGCGCGATCCGTCCGCAAAGATAAACTCCACGACGGTATGGTCGCCGGCAAATAGATCGACAACGAAGTCGCGCTGACCATTTTCATCCAGCCGCCCAGTATTGGATAACCCCGCATACTTCAGCGTCACCGCTTCTTCTTTCCGGCAGGGGCTGAGAACCTTGAGCCTCGACCGGCCGCCCGCCATCGCGCTCGATTGGATCGTGGCCGGCGGGCAAAGATCGCTTCCAGCTTGTTTTTCAACTGGCCCGATATTTAACTTCGGGTTTGGAAAACCGTTGAAAGATTCGCTCCGTTCCACCTCTATTGCCACCGGGATCAATGCCGAAACTTTCCCGTCTTGCGGTGCAGTCGACAGGGAAACGATCAGGCCAGACGACTTCTCTTCTGATGCCGCTCCGGTGACGCCGGTGGCGGACACGGCGTGTTCCGGTTGAGCAATCAAACTCGGCAGTTCGGGCGCGTGATTACTGGAACTGGGAAGTGGAATAGAGATCGCACCGCTCGCCTGAGACGCTGCGACCCACTGAAAACGTGTTTGTTCCGTCGCACTTGTTTCATGCTCAATGGACTGTGTTTGCGATGGCTCCAAGACTGCTAAAGGCTTTGAAGGCGAGGGGCCGAAAACGTAAAGGAATGCGCCAGCGCCTACGGGCGGACCGGCCATGCAGATGGCGACGATAGCGCCGATCCGAAATCGATCCCAGCGCCGGCTCCGAGGTTGAGAAGCATTCGCCGTTCGACTAGCAGATGCACGAGGCTGACGTCTCGCAAAGTAAGTATCACGCATCGACGCGCCATCAAAAACGCGGCCGGACTCAACGTCAAAAATCTTCGCTTTGCCATCAACTCCGAGCAATTCCGACACATCCATGGGCGATACTTCGGATGTATCGGCCGAAGTGTCATGTCCAGGCCGAATACGCGGCATACAAAAATCCCCGGTCAGAACGAGAAATAGAAAATGAGACAATTCGAATAGACTAACGGCAAATTAGATCAGCACAATGATCGCATTCCGATTATGACAAGCTGATGTCAAGTGAGCTTAATTTTAACCGACATAAGAGTATTAACTGAGCTTAATCGAAGTGATTTCTGCTAAAAAAGCCAACTTAATGCAAATAATTCCTTTGAACTGTTGATAATCAATTTACCCACCGCTTTCCCGGCAGTCTGACAATTTGTGGTTTTACCGCGAGATGCTGCTTCTGATCAGCGTCTCAAACAGATGGTCCGTATTTTGCAGACGCTGTATTCGATATTAGCAAAAGCGGTTTTTCGAATGCTCGACGTCAAATACAAGATCGCCAGCCAAGGACGCCCGCGTGTTTTTATCCACATCGGCACGGCCCTGGTCCTACTCATGACCTCCGGGTGCGCGCACGATCGCTCGCGCGGGCAGTCAGCACACGGCATGGAAAATCCACCGCCCGTTCGTCCGATGGTGGGTCGCGAAGCAACCGCAATACCGAGAGTCAAAGACGATACCTCACCGAAGGGCGAGCGTGCGATTGCGCCGTACCACTGGATCAAGCCGCAGCCACCACGGTGTATGATTACCGATGCGAGTGTACCGGGCACGGCTGCGACAAGCCCGGCGCAGCCGTCCAACGTCAACTCGAAAAGTCTGGAAGTGCTGGTGCTTGGCCTTGAGCGGGACTGTTACAAGAAAGCCGAGACCGACGTGCGATTCCGACTTCTCCGGCTTCAAAAGGCAATTCCCCGCGACTTGCGGTAGCTGGTCTCTCCCCTAACAGCCGCTATCGGGCGAAGCGCGAGGTCGCCGCCACCAACTCGTGCATGATGCCTGGCTCGGTCATCGCATGGCCGGCATCGGGTACGATCCGGAGCTCACCGCTGGGCCACGCCTTATGCAGGTCCCACGCATTTTTCATCGGCGTTACGACGTCGTACCGGCCATGGATGATGACGCCGGGAACATTGGCTATCCGATAGGCCTCACGTAGCAGCTGATCGTCTGCGTCGAAGAAACCGCGGTTTACGAAGTAGTGGCACTCGATGCGTGCAAAGGCGATCGCATAACTATCGGCGCCGAACAGCTTCACCCGCTCGGGGTCTTGATAAAGCGACAACGTTGTGCCTTCCCACGTGCTCCAGGCGCGCGCCGCGGCTAGTTGCTGTGAGCGATCGGGGTGCGTTAGACGGCGATAGTAGGCACCAATCATGTCGCTTCGCTCGGCCGGTGGAATCAGACTTCGATAGGCCTCGAATGCGTCGGGAAAAATCCAACTGCAACCATCCTGATAGAACCAATCAAGTTCGGATCGCCGCAGAAGGAATATGCCACGCAACACGAGTTGCAACACGCGACCGGCGTGGTGCTCGGCGTAACACAGCGCGAGTGTCGACCCCCACGACCCACCCATCACCTGCCATTGGTCGACGCCCAGGTGAACCCGCAGGCGTTCCATATCGTCGACAAGATCCCACGTGGTATTGTTGTCAAGCGATGCATGCGGCGCAGAGCGGCCGCAACCGCGCTGATCGAACAAAATGATGCGATACCGCGATGGGTCGTGATAGCGTCGCATGGTTGGGTTTGCCCCGCCGCCGGGGCCGCCATGAACGATAAGCGCAGGTATGCCGCGCGGGTTGCCGCACGTTTCCCAATAGATTTCGTGTCCACCGGGCACCGCCAATCGACCGGCTGCATAAGGCTCGATTGGCGAGTAGATACCGTTTCGGTCGGCGCTCGTCGCAGGAACTAGGGATCTCGCATTCATCTGATCGACGACGCCAAGGTGAGCGAGACTTCTAAACAAGGCCTGATTGTTCCACGTCTAGTCTAACTCGTTCGCAGTCACGTCAACGCGTCGGAACTGGCTTCTCGCCACGATAGTCGTAAAATCCACGCTTCGTCTTGCGGCCAAGCCACCCTGCCTCGACATACTTTACCAGTAGTGGGCAAGGGCGATACTTCGAATCCGCCAAGCCTTCATACAGCACCTGCATCACTGACAGGCATGTGTCGAGACCGATGAAATCGGCGAGCTCCAGCGGGCCCATCGGATGATTGGCGCCGAGCTTCAAGGCCTTGTCGATCGCCTCCACAGTGCCGACGCCTTCGTACAAGGTGTAGACAGCTTCATTGATCATGGGCAGCAGGATACGGTTGACGATAAAGGCGGGAAAATCTTCCGAAACCGCGATCGTCTTGCCCAGGCTCGCCACGAAAACCTTGGCGGCGGTAAAGGTTACATCATCGGTTGCTATGCCACGGATCAACTCGACGAGCTGCATTAGCGGCACCGGGTTCATGTAGTGCATGCCGATGAACAACTCAGGGCGATCGGTCGACGCTGCAAGTCGCGTTATCGAGATCGATGAAGTGTTGGATGCGACTAGCGCTTTCGGCTGTAGGTGGGGGCAAAGCTCGCCGAAGATCTTGCGCTTGATCCCCTCGTCTTCAACCGCCGCTTCGATCACGAGATCGCAGTTGCCTAGGTCCTTGTAACTAGCCGCGTAACTGATCCGCTTTAAAGCGGCTCGCATTTCTGCTTCCTTGAGCAGCCCCTTGCCTACCTGCCGCGACATATTCTTTTCTACGGCCGCCAGGCCCGCCTCGACACGTGTCTTCTCGATATCGTTGAGTGCGACGTCATATCCCGAAGCAGCAATTACGTGCGCGATGCCGCTGCCCATCTGGCCGGCACCGATGATGCCAATACGCTTGATCGTATTGCTCTTCTCCAGAAACGCTGCTGGCTTGATCTTCGCAGGGGCATCCATGGTCGTGTGATCCTTGTTGGCGACTGCTGTCCGGCGCTATCTTAGCGCCCGGCCTTTTGCAATTCGCTTTCGAGTTCGGGAAGCACTTGGAACAAATCTCCCACCAGGCCGTAGTCGGCGACTTGAAAGATCGGCGCCTCGGCATCCTTGTTGATGGCGACGATGATTTTCGAATCCTTCATGCCCGCCAGATGTTGAATGGCCCCGGATATCCCCACCGCGATGTAGAGGTCGGGTGCTACCACTTTGCCGGTCTGGCCGACCTGGTAGTCGTTGGGCACGAAGCCCGCGTCGACCGCAGCGCGGCTCGCGCCCATGGCAGCGCCCAAACGATCGGCCACCGGCTCGATGTACTTTTTGAAGTTCTCGCCGGACTGCATGCCGCGGCCGCCCGAGATGACGACCTTGGCCGAGGCAAGTTCTGGCCGGTCGGAGCGAGCAATTTCGGCCTTTTCGAAGGTCGTCAAGCCAACCACTGCGGGCACACTTACATTTTCGATCGAGGCTGAGCCACCCTCCGGCTGAGCTGCGAACGCTGCTGCCCGCACCGTAATGATCCTCTTTGCATCGAGCGATTGCACCGTCTGAATGGCGTTACCGGCGTATATCGGGCGCTCGAACGTATCGGGCGATTTGACCGCCGTAATCTCGGAAATTTGCATCACGTCGAGATTGGCAGCGATTCGAGGCATCAGGTTCTTTGCGGCGGCGGTAGCAGCGGCAACGACGGCGTCATAGCCCGGCATCATCGGCACCACGAGCGCGGTAATCTCCTCGGCAATTTGGTTGGCAAACTGCGGGCCGTCGGCGACAAATACCTTCGTTACGCCCTTGAGCTTGGCTGCGGCTTCCGCCGCTGGCTTGCAGTTGTGGCCAGCGACCAGCACATGCACATCGCCACCGATGGCGATGGCAGCCGTCAGTGCCTTTGCGGTCAATGCGTTCAGCGCGTCGTTCGAATGCTCTGCGATCAACAGCGTCGTCATCAGATTACCCCTGCCTCGGACTTCAATTTCTGCACCAGCTCGGCAGCGTTTGCGACTTTCACGCCCGATTTACGAGCGGGCGGCTCGACCGTCTTCAACACCTTAAGGCGTGGCGCGATATCGACCCCGAAATCCGCCGGTTTCTTGATGTCGAGCGGTTTTTTCTTGGCTTTCATGATGTTTGGCAACGACGCATAACGCGGTTCGTTCAGTCGAAGATCGGTGGTGACGATAACTGGCATCTTCAAAGCCAAGACTTCCAACCCGCCATCGACTTCACGGGTGACATGCGCAGTCTCGCCATCGATCGCAATCTTCGATGCGAACGTCGCCTGCGCCCAACCCAGAAGAGCTGCAAGCATCTGCCCGGTCTGATTGCAGTCGTCGTCTATCGCCTGCTTTCCGAGGATTACGATGCCCGGCTTTTCCGCGTCCACGATTGCCTTCAACAACTTCGCGACTGCGAGCGGCTCGACGCTTTCACCTTCTGGCGTTTCAACCAGGATGCCCCGGTCGGCGCCCATGGCGAGCGCCGTGCGCAACGTCTCTTGAGACTTAGCCGCCCCGATCGAAACAGCGACAATTTCAGTGACAACGCCCTTCTCCTTCAGCCTGATTGCCTCTTCGACGGCAATTTCATCGAAGGGATTCATCGACATCTTGACGTTGGCGAGTTCGATGCCCGTCCCGTCAGGCTTGACGCGGATCTTGACATTATAGTCGACCACGCGCTTGACGGGCACGAGGATTTTCATGGCTCAGCTCAGCTCCTGAACTTGGGAATCGGGCGGCGACCGCATCGCATCGTCGTGCAGCAACGATTATACGTGCTGCCAAAAACCACGCGGCGGCGTTTGTTTTGTTTCAAGCGAATGCAACTGGCTAATTACGCGGCGCGTCAGCCTCCAGCCTTCGCACCTGCACAAAGCAGCGTATTCATGAGGTTCGGCGCTGTCAATTGCGCCATTGTGAGCAACCGAGTTGCGCGGTCATGCCTAGAATACGGGCAATGCGCAGGCGGACGGTTTTCACGCGAATAGCCGTACGCCCGGCCGCCGAAGCACTAGGACGAGAGCCGCACCTGCGGCCAGACCGCCAATGTGTGCCCACCACGCGATCGGCATCGGCGGACCGGACTGCGGTAGAGCGACCATCACCAACTGCGTCACGATCCAAGCGCCAAGGGCGAACGCCGCAGAAATGCGTAGCGGTATAAATCGGAATGCAAGCACCCACACCATCACCCGAGGATATAACAGCACGTAAGCCGCTATAACGCCTGCTACGGCTCCGCTCGCACCGATCAAAGGTACCGCTGAGCCAGGTTGCATGGCGGCGTGGGCGATGCCCGCGAAAACGCCGCATGCAAGATAGAAGAACAGGTACTTCGCGTGTCCCATCGCGTCTTCGACGTTGTCGCCGAACACCCAGAGAAATAACATGTTGGTGGCGACATGCCAGATGTCGCCATGAAAGAACATGTACGAAAGCAACGTCGCCCACGCCGGCAATCCTAACAGTTCCGATGGCAGCGCGATTGTCGTCCCAACGGTTCGGCCGCCGAGCAGATCGGCCGGGACGACGCCGAAACCCGCGACGACGTGTGCTGGCAGCCCAGTCGCTTCCAAGGCGAAGATCGCGAGATTGATCACGACCAGGGTGAAGGTGACGTATTGAAACCTTATCAAGCGGAGCGGATTGGTATCATATACGGGCACGAACACTTAAGTTGCCTCCGGCGAATGTTGCTCAGCTCAACGGTTCTTTCCCGGCACCCAGAGAACATCACCCTTACCCTTGTCGTTCACATAGCGGCTGGCGACGAACAGAAAATCGGACAAGCGATTGACATAGGTCAGCGTCGGCTTGCTCACCGGTTCGTGTGTGTCGGCCATTAGCTCGACGATCAACCGCTCCGCTCGCCGTGTCACGGTGCGCGCGACATGCAACGCTGCGGCGGCGGCCGTGCCCCCCGGCAGAACGAACGACCGCAGCGGGTCGAGCTCGGCATTGAGTTCGTCGATCTCACGCTCGAGACGCGCAACCTGACCTTCGGTGATACGCAGCGGTTCGTACTCGAGTTTCTTGCTGCGGTCCGGCACGCACAAATCAGCGCCGAGATCGAACAGATCGTTTTGGATGCGCAATAACATCGCGTCGACGCGAGTGTCGGCCGGGGTCAGGTGAATTCGTGCCATGCCGATGGCTGAATTAGCCTCGTCGACAGTGCCATAAGCGGACACGCGCGCGCCGTCCTTACGGACCCGCTCGCCGTCGCCGAGGCCCGTCGTCCCATCGTCGCCGGTCTTCGTATAGATCTTGTTCAAGACGACCATGGGACGTGCCTGCTATTTTTTGTTTAACGCCGGAAATACACAGCCAACATAATCACGACAATCGCGACAAACTGGAGGCCGACACGCCAGCGCATAAAGAGTTGGCTACGGCTGGAGCTGTCGCCTTTCAGCATATTGTACAGACCAAAACCAAGCGCAATCAGCACAGCGATCGCGGCAACCGTCGTAAGATGGAAAAATAAATCCGACATCCGCGCTCCCGCCTGTGGCCGATCACGCGGTCATAGGCGCGAGTTTGGAGGCATGCAAATACCAAGTTGTCCCGCTGCAACGCGCCCAACAGCGATCGCCCGGACGATACCGAAAAATATCATTGTGAGTTGCACTGCAAAACAATTGCCTTAATCATGGCGCTGTTGAAAGAATCGCTTCTTTCCGGCAACCGGCGAAGCCAAATTTGATTGAATTGGATTAAGCTTGCATATTCCGACCAACGCAACGACAGCTTCCGGGCCGCCGATCGGGCAAGGCTGGCGGCGTCTCTCGTCCGTCGGCTTGGCTGCCTTGCTGTCGTGCTATCCCCCGGTACTTGCGCAAGAGCCTACCCGCGACTTGAAAGCCAGCCGGCAAAAGCTCGAAGCGGCCGAATCGCGGGCGAAGCAGCTGCAGTCCGACGTTTCCCAGATGGATCTCGAACGCGCACGCCTCAACGCGCAATTGCAAGACACCGCCCGCCTTATTCAACGCAGCGAGGGTCAAATGTCGACCATCGAAGCGCGCCGGGACGAACTCGATAGCCAGCAGAAGTTGTTGCAAGGCTCCCTTGCTCAGCGTCATGGTCAGATCGCTGCCCTCCTGTCCGCCATGCAGCGGATGGGCCGAAACCCGCCGCCGGTCATCATTACCAAGCGTGAAGACGCTTTGCAGATGGTGCGCAGCGCCATGCTGCTTGCCCGCGCGTTCCCGGAACTTCGCACCCAGGCCGAAGATTTAGCAAGCCGGTTGAGCGAACTCGCTCGTGTAATGAGTGACATCAAGAATGAACGCGACAAACTCGAATCCGAGACGACGCGGTTGAAGGATGCCCAGCTCCGGCTTGCCAGCTTGATGGAGGTCAAGCGCCGCACCTTGTCCGAACGCCAGGAACAACTGGAGGATGTTCGCAAAGCTGCGAGCGAAATCTCAAAAAGCGTCACGGACCTGTCGGAATTGATAACCAAGCTCGACCGCGCGGTCGCCGACAATACTTCGCTTGGTGCTTACGAGAAGCAAGCTGCTGCAGCATCAGCGCCTTTGCCCGCGTCCACCGAACCGGTCCCGGCAGGTATCCAGGCGGCTCCGGCACTAGCTCCGATCGATCCGGCGATGGGCAAGGCGCCGGACGCGCCCATCACCAAAGCTGAGCCGAAAATCGTCATAGCGGCATTGCCGAAACTGCAGAACCCCTCGTATGAGCTTGCTCCGCAGGGCGGCGCGATGTCGGCTAATCCGAGCCGGCTCATGCCCGCGATTCCGTTCCATCAAGCACGTGGCCAGCTGCCTTTGCCAGCGCAAGGCAAGCGTGTGATCACTTTTGGCGAGAAGATGCCCTCGGGTGGTTCTTCCAAAGGCTTGGTCATGGAAACCCGGCACGGCGCGCAGATAACTGCCCCCTGTGACGGTTGGGTCCTTTATGCAAGCGAGTTCCGGTCGTATGGTCAACTCTTGATTATCAACGGCGGCAATGGCTACCATGTCGTTCTTGCTGGCTTATCGCAGATCGATGTGCAACTCGGTCAGTTCGTGCTCGCTGGCGAGCCGATCGGAACGATGAGTGCCGCACCAAAAGGCAAGGCACAGGACAATGCCCCCGTCCTGTACGTTGAGTTCCGCAAGGAGGGGCGCCCCGTGGACCCTGAGCCCTGGTGGTCAGATGGTTCTAAAAAGGTGCAGGGATGACGCGCAAATCTGACTTCGCATTCTGGTCTTTCATGGCGATGGCGGGTCTCGCAGGTGCGACGACCGTGCTCAACGTCAGCCGCACCTATTCGGCGACAACTCCAAACACGGAAATTTACCGGCAGCTCGACCTGTTTGGTGACGTGCTCGAACGCGTTCGCACCGACTACGTCGAAAAACCGGACGATGCGTCATTGGTCGAGAATGCAATCAACGGCATGCTCGCGGCGCTCGATCCGCATTCTGCCTACCTATCGCCAAAGAGCTTCCGCGACATGCAGGTGCAGACGCGCGGCGAGTTTGGCGGTCTCGGCATCGAAGTGACGATGGAAAATGGCGTTGTCAAAGTGGTGTCGCCAATCGACGACACGCCGGCTTACAAGGCCGGTGTTCAGGCCAACGATCTCATCACCCACTTGGACAATGATCAGATCGTCGGTTTGACACTTGAACAGGCGGTCGAAAAAATGCGCGGACCGGTGAACACGCCGATCACGCTGACGGTGATCCGCAAGGGTCGTGACGAGCCGTTTGACATCAAAGTGACGCGCGACGTCATCCGCATCAACGCGGTCAAGTCGCGCCTCGAGCTCGATGGGGAGGTGATCTACACGAAGCTGTCGACGTTCAACGAACAGACCCATGGCAACCTGGTGAAACAGGTCGAAGCGCTCAAGAAGCAGACGAACAAAAAAATCAAAGGCTACATTATCGACCTGCGCAATAATCCGGGCGGTTTGCTCGACCAGGCGATCTCGGTATCGGACGACTTCCTGGAGAAGGGCGCAATCGTTCTCACCAAAGGCCGCAACCTGGAAGAGACCCAGCGTAGCCAAGCGCGCGCCGGTGATATCTCCGAGGGCAAGCGTATCCTCGTGTTGATCAACGGCGGCTCGGCCTCGGCGTCGGAAATCGTCGCTGGCGCATTGCAGGATCACAAGCGGGCGACCGTCATCGGCACCCGCTCGTTCGGCAAGGGCTCAGTGCAAACGATCATACCGCTCGGCGCCAACGGCGCGTTACGGCTCACCACCGCGCGCTATTACACACCGTCCGGCCGCTCGATCCAGGCCAAGGGTATCGACCCTGACATCATCGTCGAGCAGGAGTTGCCGGAGGACATGAAGGGCAAGGACAAACCACGCGGTGAAGCGAGCCTGCGGGGCCATTTGAAGAACGATCCCAAGGAGAAAGAGCAGTCTGGCTCCTCCGCCTACGTGCCGCGCGAGCCCGAAAAGGACACGCAGCTTCAGTACGCTCTCGCTATGCTTCGCGATGGCACCGAAGTGCCGCCTCTGACGGCACTTACGACGACGATACCGGCGCCGGCAACTCCAGCTCCAGGCGCGTCGATCCCGACACCAACGCCGGAAAAGAAAGCCGAATAATCGGCTCCGGCCGTTTGGAAATAAAGTTAGGGCGCTCCGGTGGGGCGCCCGCATTGTATGAGCGGCTCTCATCAGTGCAACCCAACAGGCCTCTCCATGGACACGGCAAATCTCGGCTACCGCCTAAACGTCGGCATCATGGTCCTAAACCGCGATAATCTCGTCTGGATCGGGCGGCGCAACGATGCACCTACCGATCCCGAGGGCCCCGGTTCGTGGTGGCAGATGCCGCAAGGCGGTATCGACGAGGATGAAGATCCGGCCGAAGCGATGCTGCGCGAATTGTGGGAAGAGACCGGCATTCGTCGCGTGTCGAAGCTGGCTGAAAGTAGCGATTGGTTCACCTACGACCTGCCGCCGGAATTGATTGGCAAGGCTTGGGGTGGGCGCTACCGTGGACAACGTCAGAAGTGGTTCGCGATGCGCTTCGAAGGCGCCGATAGCGAAATCAACATCGAACCGCAGGCTGGGCACCCGTTGGAGTTTGTCGCCTGGCGATGGGCAAAAGCTGCCGAATTACCGGGGCTCATCGTGCCATTCAAGCGCGAGGTCTATGAAAAGGTGCTCGCGGAGTTCGCCCATCTTGTAGCGAAGTAGGGTTCATGGGTGCTGATTCAAAATTACCACGTGCATCAAAAAAGGTCCGGCCCGTCACAAATCCTGAGGAGATTCAATGTATGTTTTGTCAACTCGATTTTATCGACAGGACATCCAAACGTATTGACCCGCAAGATGCAGATGCTGACCGAACAATTGCCTTTCCGCCCGAGCGTCGGCATCATGTTGATCAACGATGCTGGTCGCGTGTGGGTCGGCCGGCGGTCGCCACGATGGCTCGCTCGTCATGAGCCACCCATCTGGCAGATGCCGCAAGGCGGGCTCAATCCGAAGGAACCGCCGGTTGCAGCTGCCATCCGCGAACTAGAGGAAGAAACTGGCGTGACGAGCGCCCGCGTCATCGGTGAGGTTTCGAACTGGCTCACCTACGAACTCCCGGATCACTTACTTGGAATTGCCTTGAAGGGCCGATTTCGCGGTCAGCGCCAACGCTGGTTCGCCATGCGATTTTTTGGCAGCGATCGTGAGATCGACATCTCCGGTTGCCGTGGTCAAAAGCCCGAGTTCGACGCCTGGAAATGGGTGGATATGAAGGTCGTGCCGGACATCATCGTGCCCTTCAAGCGGGAGACCTACCGCACGGTGGTCCGCGAATTCGAGCATTTAGCAGACTAAACTGTGGCGGTGCGTGCCGCCTAAATACAATCTCAAGGCGTCACTTTGTTGCCAACCAACGCCCGCAGCTCGTCGATTGCGCGGGTGATATGTAGCTTCGCGTCGTCATCAAGCCCGTTGTCGAGCGACTTCTGCGCGGCGCCGAGCTCGGCTTCGATCTGCCGGGGATCAACCTCATCGGTAATGAAAGCGCGCTCGGCGAGCACAGTAACGCTATCTGGGGACACTTCCGCGAAGCCGCCCTTCACGAAGATGCTTTTGATCCCGTCGGCGAGAGTAATGCGGACGACGCCTGGAAGTAAGTTCGTTATGACCGGCGCATGTCCCTGCAGGACTGTGAAAATGCCATCAGCGCCTGGCAGTATCGCCTGCTGAGCTTCGGCCGATAGGAGCACGCGCTCCGGCGACACTAGCTCGAATTTAAATGTACCCGCCATCGCGTTTCGTTTTCCGTCTCTCAAATCGTCAATGTATCAGCTCAACAGATCGGGCGTGTCGCTATCGGCGCCAACTTTGGCCTTCACCTCGTCTACCGACTGCAACTTCGTCCCGCAGAAAGGGCAGAAGAACAACGGATGATCGACCAAGCCAGGCTCTTCTTCTTCCAGATCGATCAGGCCGACGGCCATGTACAAAACGCCATCTTCGCCTTCCGTGATGAGCGGATCGAAATCCTCGCCCATCATCGCTTCCTTGAGTTCCGTGCAGCATTTGCCAAACTTGGAATCAGCGCCGGGTACGGCCTTGGTAACTTCGGACATTGCTCAGCCTCACGTTGCGAACGCCGGACACGACCGACGGAATCACCTAGGCAGCTTCGGCCAGCTTCTCTGCCTTGGCAATGGCTTCCTCGATGGTACCCACCATGTAGAAAGCCTGCTCTGGCAAATGATCGTAGTCGCCATCGCAAAGCCCCTTGAAGCCCTTGATGGTGTCCTTGATGTCGACGAGCTTGCCGTCTGCTCCTGTGAAAACTTGCGCGACGAAGAATGGTTGCGACAGAAAGCGCTCGATCTTGCGCGCGCGGGCAACGGTCAACTTGTCTTCCTCCGACAGCTCATCCATGCCGAGAATGGCGATGATGTCCTGCAGCGACTTGTACTTCTGCAAGACCTGCTGGACGCGACGCGCGGTGTCGTAGTGCTCCTGGCCGACGACGCGCGGCTCGAGAATACGCGACGTCGAATCCAACGGATCCACCGCCGGATAGATGCCCTTCTCGGCAATCGAGCGCGACAGCACGGTGGTTGCGTCCAAATGGGCGAACGAGGTCGCAGGCGCGGGATCGGTCAAGTCGTCGGCTGGCACGTAGATCGCCTGCACGGAAGTGATCGAACCCTTCTGCGTCGTCGTGATACGCTCTTGCAGCGCGCCCATGTCGGTCGCCAGCGTCGGCTGATAACCCACAGCCGAAGGAATACGGCCCAAAAGCGCGGACACTTCGGAACCTGCCTGCGTGAAGCGGAAGATGTTGTCGACGAAGAACAGCACATCCTGGCCCTTGTCGCGGAAGTCCTCGGCGACGGTCAGGCCCGACAACGCGACGCGCATGCGGGCGCCCGGCGGCTCGTTCATCTGGCCATACACGAGGGCGCATTTAGAGCCCTTGGTCGAGCCGTTGTTCTTCTTCGGATCGATGTTGACGTTCGACTCGATCATCTCATGATAGAGATCGTTGCCTTCGCGCGTACGCTCACCGACGCCGGCGAACACGGAGTAGCCACCGTGCGCGCGGGCAACGTTGTTGATGAGCTCCATGATCAGCACGGTCTTGCCGACGCCGGCGCCGCCAAACAGGCCGATCTTGCCGCCCTTGGCGTACGGCGCGAGCAGATCCACAACCTTGATGCCGGTGACCAACATCGACGCCTCGGTCGACTGATCCGCAAACGAAGGGGCCGGCTGATGGATGGCGCGGCGGCCTGGCGTATTGATCGCGCCAACCTCATCGATTGGCTCTCCGATCACGTTCATGATGCGACCGAGTGTTTCTTCGCCCACCGGCACGGAAATCGGTTCGCCGAGATCGGTCACTTCTTGGCCGCGCGTCAGGCCTTCCGACGAGTCCATGGCGATGGTGCGAACGGTGTTCTCGCCGAGATGCTGCGCGACCTCGAGGATCAACCGGTTGCCGTGGTTGTTGGTCTCGAGGGCGTTCAGAATTTCCGGCAGATGGCCGTCGAACTTCACGTCGACGTCGGCGCCCATCACCTGTGAGATCTTGCCGACTTTGTTGCTCGCAGCCATCGTTCTCTCGTCCTCGTTTAAACGTTCGTATTTACTATCAGAGCGCTTCGGCGCCCGAGATGATTTCGATCAGTTCGCGCGTGATATTGGCTTGCCGCTGACGGTTGTACTTGATCGTCAGCTTATTGATCATGTCGCCGGCGTTGCGGGTCGCGTTGTCCATGGCCGACATGCGCGCGCCCTGCTCGGATGCGGCGTTCTCAAGCAGCCCGCGAAACACCTGGGTCGAAATATTGCGCGGCAGCAGCACGCCGATGATCTCTTCCTCGGACGGCTCATATTCATTGACCGAAGCCGCGGCAGGGGTGCCTCCAGACTTGACGTCTCTGAGAGCGGTCGAAACGTCCGGCACCTTGACCGGGATCAGCTGGAGCGCGGTCGGCTTTTGCGCAATAACCGACTTGAATTCGGAGAAGTATAGCGTACAGACGTCAAATTCCTTGGCTTCAAACAGCTTGAATATGCGGTTTGCGATGTCTTCCGCATTGTCGAATGCCAGAGTTTTGACCGCCTTGAGGTCGACGCGATCGATGATCTGGCGGCCGAATTCCCGGCGCAATGCATCGGCCCCCTTCTTGCCGACCGCCAGCATCTTGACGGTCTTGCCTTCGCGCATCAGCTTTTGCGCATCATTGCGAGCGAGCTTGGCGATATTGCCATTGAAGCCGCCGCACAGTCCGCGCTCTGCGGTCATCACGACCAGTAAGTGGACCTGGTCGCTACCCGTGCCGACGAGCAGTGGCGAAGCGCCTTCGGTGTTGGTAATGCGCGCGTTCACGTTGGCGAGCATCTGTGCCATACGCTCGGCATAGGGACGAGCCGCGGTCGCAGCTTCCTGAGCGCGGCGCAGTTTGGCTGCCGCAACCATCTGCATCGCCTTGGTGATCTTGCGCGTCGCCTTAACCGAGGCGATGCGATTGCGCATATCTTTAAGTGAGGCCATCGGTCACTTCCGTGGGTTGGGTCAAGGCACGCGACCCACCATTTTTGAAGCCAGCAGACAGGAGTCGGATCGCGACAAACAGCGTGATCCAACCAACTTAGGCAACCGCCTTTGCGACCGTCGTAATGACGCCCTTGAGCTTGTCGGCGGTGGCGTCGGACAAATCCTTCGAGGTGCGGATGTCGTCGAGGATGGCGATGTTCGACGACCGAAGATTTGCGAGCAGCGCGTCTTCGAACGGCTTAATCTTGTCGACGGGCAGCGGATCGAGATACCCGTTGACGCCGGCATAAATCACGCAAACCTGCTCTTCCATCTTGAGCGGCGCGAACTGACCCTGCTTCAAGAGCTCGGTCAGGCGCGAACCACGTGCCAGAAGCTTCTGCGTTGCAGCGTCGAGATCGGAGCCGAACTGAGCGAACGCCGCCATCTCACGGTACTGCGCGAGCTCGCCCTTGATCTTGCCCGCAACCTTTTTCATCGCCTTGGTCTGCGCCGACGAACCTACGCGTGACACCGACAAGCCGACGTTCACGGCGGGACGGATGCCCTGATAGAACAAGTCGGTCTCGAGGAAGATCTGGCCGTCGGTGATCGAAATCACGTTGGTCGGAATGAAGGCCGAGACGTCGTTGCCCTGGGTTTCGATGACGGGCAGGGCCGTCATCGAACCGTTGCCGGCGCCGTCACCCATCTTGGCGGCGCGCTCCAGCAGACGGGAGTGAAGATAGAACACGTCACCCGGGTAGGCCTCGCGGCCTGGCGGACGGCGCAACAGCAGTGACATCTGGCGGTAAGCGACAGCCTGTTTCGACAAGTCATCGTAGATGATGACGGCGTGCATCTTGTTGTCGCGGAAGAACTCGCCCATCGTGCAACCGGTGAAGGGCGCCAGGTATTGCATCGGCGCCGGATCGGAGGCGGTGGCGGCCACGACGATCGTGTATTCGAGCGCGCCGTTCTCTTCAAGCACCTTCACGAACTGCGCAACGGTCGACCGCTTCTGGCCGATCGCAACGTAGACGCAGTACAGCTTCTGGTTCTCGTCGGTGCCCTTGTTGAGCGCCTTCTGATTGAGAATGGTGTCGAGAGCGACGGCAGTTTTGCCGGTCTGCCGATCGCCGATGATCAGCTCACGCTGGCCGCGGCCGATTGGAATCAAAGCGTCGATTGCCTTGAGGCCGGTCGCCATCGGCTCGTGCACGGACTTGCGCGGGAGAATGCCGGGCGCCTTGATATCGACGCGCGATTTCTTGTCGGACTTGATCGGACCTTTACCGTCGATCGGGTTACCGAGGCCATCGACCACGCGGCCGAGCAGACCCTTGCCGACCGGGACCTCCACGATGGCACCGGTGCGCTTGACGGTGTCGCCTTCCTTGATCGAACGGTCGTCGCCGAAGATCACGACGCCGACGTTGTCGGCCTCGAGGTTCAGCGCCATGCCTCGGATACCGCCTGGAAACTCGACCATTTCGCCCGCCTGGACGTTGTCGAGACCATAGACGCGGGCAATGCCGTCACCGACCGACAGCACTTGACCAATCTCGGAGACTTGCGCCTCCTTGCCGAAGTTCTTGATCTGCTCCTTCAGGATTGAGGAGATCTCAGCGGCGCGAATTTCCATCAGCCAACCTCTTTCATGGCGGTCTTGAGACTATTCAGCTTCGTGCGAAGTGAACTATCGATCATCCGGCTGCCCACCTTGACGATGAGGCCACCCAAAATGCTTGGATCGACGCGCGACGTGATTGCCACGTCCTTGCCGACCGAAGTCTTCATCGTTTCCTTTAGCTGTTGCATCTGCGCGTCGTTGAGCGCAATCGCCGACGTGACCTCGGCTGAGGCTTCACCGCGGCCGCGCGCCGCCAGCGTCCGGAATGCCTTGATCATGTCGGGAACACCGAACAAACGGCGATTCTTGGCGATCAGCTTGACGAAATTGGCAGTCAATCCAGAGATGCCGGCCTTCGCTAGCACCGCCTCCAGCGCCTTAGTCTGCTCATCGGCGGAGAAGACTGGACTGCGCATCAAGCGGCGAAGATCTTCGCTCTCATCGAGTAGTGCTTGCAGCGCGATCACACTTTGCTCGACCGGCTTCACTTGGTTCTGCTCGGTCGCCAGGTCGAACAGCGCGGACGCATAACGTCCGGCGACACTGGCCATCATTGCTTCATCGGTCGCCACGTCGAACGCTCTCGTTCGTTAGGGGTGAGTATCAGTTTGGGAAAACATTCGAATCGGCCGCAGCGATCGACAGCGCGTCCTCATTGCTCAACGAAATAAATCGGACAGCGCTAATGGCGCCACCCGGCTCGTTCATCAAGTTGGGGTGGCCTTAGCATGGGTCGCGGGGAGCATCAACTAGGTGTGATCGAACGCGATGCCGCATGTGTGACAGTTCAAAGATCGACTAAGCGCCGAACCTTGTGTTCAAACTGAGTTCACAGCTGGTCAAACGATCGAACCAATCCGACCTCCCAGAGCCCCTGCGCCGGTTTGCTTCAGGAAAGCGTCTCGAACAAGCGCTTTTGCAAGCTCATGCGTGGCGGCAGCGACGAGATCAGCATATGCTCATGCAGCGTGTGGGCGCCGTCTCCGTCGACGCCCAACCCGTCAAGGGTGGCGACGAACGGCGCGGTGAAATTGCCGTCGCTGCCGCCGCCGGTCGAAACGCCAACTAGGTCGAGACCGATCTCGGACGCCACCTTCTGTGCATGAGCGTAAAGTTTCGCGCCAGCGGCATTCATTTCGTAGGGCGGCCGATTGAGACCTCCAGTCACGTGCACGGTGACATCCGGATTATGCGCTTTGAGTGCACGGAAATGAGCTTCGAAGTGTTCGGCATCGGCAACGGTTTTGATGCGCATATCGATGGACGCTTCGCACATCGCCGGCACCACGTTCTCGGCGGTACCGCCGGTGATCTGACCAACGTTGAATGTCACGCCACGCTGGTAATCCGTCATTGCTTCGATATCGACGATTTGGCGCGCCACTTCGAGGATGGCACTGCGGCCGTCCTGATGCCATGCGCCGGCGTGAGAGGCCCGGCCGTGCGCCGTCAGCAAGAAACGCGCGACGCCCTTGCGCGATGTGACGATCCGGCCGCCGTCGCGGGCTGGTTCCGTCACCAGGACGTATTTTGCCCGGCTGGCATGGCCGACGATGATGTCCCTCGAAGTCGGGCTGCCGACTTCTTCGTCCGAAGTGTATAAAAAGCGCAACGGCAACGGCGTCGACTTGCCGGCTCTCGCAATCGCCTGGAAGGCGGCAAACGCCAAATAAGCGCCACCCTTCATGTCGTAAATGCCGGGGCCGTAACAGCGGTCGCCATCGATGCGAAACGCCAAGTCTTTGATCGTGCCGCGCGGGTGCACCGTGTCCAAATGGCAAAGCACAAGGATGCCGGGCTCGTCCGCTGCACCCCAGGGCGATGAAACTGAGACAAGGTCGCCGAATCCGTCGCGCCCTTTGATACGCTCCACCTTGGCGCCTGCATTCGCCCAGCCGCTTGCACAAACGTCCATCACCCGATTGACGCCGGCTGCATCCGCCGTGTGGCTTTCGATTTCGACCCATTCGCGGATTCCGGCCAGCATTTCAGCCGTGTCGGGAACAGTCATACACGCGTTTCCTTCACTGTTGCGGCAACGATTTTCAAGCGTGCCCTCGTTGACGCCAATTGTCGTTCGCGGATGGTGATGAAAAATGCCGCCGCAATGATGAGGGCTGCGCCGACCCATGTACTCAATCCGGGAATCTCGCCGAACAACCAGTACCCCCACGACGACATCCACAGCAAACGCAGATAGTCGGCCGGCATCGAGATGCTGACATCGGCGATACGAATGGCCTTGATGTAACCGTAGTTGCCGATCGCGGCGGCGCAGCCCATGCCAAATAAGCAGAGCCACACTTCCAGAGATGGCAGGGTCCACACCGGTATCGTTGCCAAAAACGCGACGGGCAAGATCATCAGCGGCTGATAGAACGTGATGGTGGTGACGCTATCGTACTTGGCGAGCGCCTTCGACATCAGCAGCGAGACCGCCCACAACGCGCTCGATCCGGCGGCAGCGATCGCCGCCCATGAAAGCACCCCGGAACCGGGCTTCAAAACGATCAAGGCGCCAATCAGACCGACGATCACCGCCGACCAGCGCATCAGTCCGACCCTCTCGCGAAACCAGATCGCCGCCCCGATCGTGACGAAGATCGCAGTTGTGAAACTGAGCGCACCGGCATCCGCCAGCGGCATTTGTCCGAGCGCATAGTACCACGCCGTCATCGAGCAGACGCCGACCAGCCCGCGCGCAATTTGCAGGCGCAGATTGTTCGTGCGCCAGGAAACTTGGCCGGGACGAAACACGATTGGCAGGGTCACCAGGATGGTGAAAACCGAACGCAGGAAAACGATCTCGATCGTCGGGATATGCGGACTGATATAGCGCACGCCGATGTGCAGCATCGACGACATGACGCCTGCGATCAACATCATGACGACGGCTGCCACCACCGGGCTCATGCCGAACACGGTGCCCTCGTCCCGGGCATCGATTGCCGGCGCCGCCATTGTGATTTGCCTCCCTGAACTCAAGCCGCATCAAAGCGGTTCGCGCACAAACGCGCCAGCCTCACCATGCGCATCAGCGCTGCATTACCTGAAGTGCTTCGACAGCTTGAGTGCCTGACCTTGATAGTTGCTGCCGAGATCGCGGCCGTAAAGCACCTCCGGGATTTCGGTGAGGCGTTCGTAGATCAGGCGGCCGATGATCTGGCCATCCTCCAGCACAAAAGGCACCTTGTGACTGCGCACCTCGAGCACCACACGCGCGCCCGATCCACCGGCCGGTTCATGACCGAAGCCCGGATCCATGAAGCCCGCATAGTGCACACGGAACTCGCCGACCAGCGGATTGAACGGCATCATCTCGGCGGCATAAGTCGGCGGCACGTGCACCGCTTCCTTGGAGGCCAGGATATAGAATTGATCTGGATCGAGGATCAGTCGCCGCTCTCCAGCGCTGGCCCGGATCGGCTCCCAGTAGTCGGCAATCGGGCAGGCTCCCGGTACGTCGACATTGACGACGCCAGTGTGCCGCTTGGCTCGATAGCCGACCAAACCGCTTTGATCGCCGATGAGATCAACCGACAGCGCAATGCCATCGTCGATGTCCTCGACGCCGCCGGTCACAAGCACCTGCTCCACATGAAGCTCGCGCAATTCGGCATCTGAGATTTGCGCCATGCCGCTACGTAACCGCAACTGGCTCAAGGTCGAACCCTGCTTCACCACGATCGGGAACGTTTGCGGGCAGATCTCGGCGTAGAGCGGACCATTGTATCCAGCCGGGATTTGATCGAACGAGATTGCACAATCGGCGATCACGCGGGTGAATACGTCAAGGCGGCCAGTCGAGCTTTTGGGATTGGCCGAACCGGAAAGTCCGGCTGGCAATGCGAGCGCTTCCAACAACGGCACGATATAGACGCAGCCGGTTTCCAGCACCGCGCCCTTGGCCAAATCGAAGGTGTGAAGCAACAGGCCCTTGAGCTTTGAGTCGACCGTCGCCGCCGGGCCAGGCAAGAAGCTCGCCCGCACGCGATGCGCGACATTACCCAGCCGAAGATCGAGGCTCGCTGGCTGCAATTGACGCGCGCTTAGCGGTTCAGAAAGGACGATCGCGCCGGATTCGGTCAGTTCGCGGAGAGCTTGCGCCGGCAGCACACCCGCCACTGGCATCGCTGCTGCCGTTTTCGCGGCACGTTCATCGGTCGATTTTGCCATCCCTTTGCTGTGCCCTCCGCATGCTCCCGCGTCAAGCAGCCGTGCCGGCAATCGCCTTGGTTTTCAACTGCAACGCTGCCATCGCGTAACCACCGTTTGCGCCATCGACGAAATGCAAGTGATCGTCCGTCACGATGGACGGAACGATACACGTCATCAGCGCCTCGGTTTGGCGATGCACACCAAAACGAATTATCCCGTCAGCCTCCGCTTCTGCCAATACCCGGACCAGGCTATCGACGGTTTCGGTCCGGCAATCGAGTGTCATCCGCAAACCGTCGTCGAACTTGCGGAAATCGGTATTGAGCGCCGTCTGCCGCCGATAGTGGCCGGGCTGAAATTTACCCATCGGCAAGCCGGTGCGAAAGAGCACGAGGCCCAGCAGCGTCTGCCACCACAGCGATCGGCGGCGTTGGGCGAGTGATTGCACTTTGCGAGTAGCTCTCGCTTCGAGGTTCAGGCCCAGTGGCGGCCAACGATAAGACGGTCCCTCGAAAGGCAGTGGATGTCCCTGGTTCTCTTCCGCCGATTTCACCATTTCGAGTATTGCCACCACGAGGCCCGCGTAGTCTTGCCGAGCGGCATTTGCGGCGCGCTGGACGATCAGCGACAGCATCTGACCGTGCCGGCTTCGCAGCGGTTGCCAGCGGCACGATAGACCGGTCAGATCAGGCCTCGAGCCGGGCGGGGCCAAAGCCAGCGCAAATCCACCTGCCTTGGCTTGTCCTTCCGCCCAGGCGAGGCCACCGCCGGTGAACATGGCGTAGCTCGCGGCTGACGACGGGGCGTAGCGTGCCACCCGAACATCCAGACCGGCATCGCGGATCGCTGACACCGGGATAACTGCAACACGCATTTCGAGATCCAGGTCTTCGCTGGCCCAACGCGCTGTGCGCTCCATCGCGTCGCGCGCTTTGTCAAGTTCGCCCGCTTCGACCACACAGCTCGAGCCGTCGCCGCCGAACACGAACGGAAAATTTCGGTGACCGAGCGCATTCATGATCGCGCTGATCATCGCCGCACCTGCCATGTTGACGGCCTTGTAGCGGCCCTCGGCAATAGCCGCCGTCGAGCTCACAATGTCTGACAGGCACACGAAGCTATCGCTGGCGACGGCTTCGAACACCGAGGGATCGACCACGCGCTCGAACGCATCGAAACTCGGCAAATCTGCATACGGCCGTGACATGGATGAACTCGCCAGATAAGTCGCTGCAATGGGTTACACGAGACGGCGTGAGCGATGGAGTTCTTTTGTTGGCGGGAGAGCAGATCGATCGCCGGTGTGAAATAAGGCGTATCGCGGATTTTGCGCTGTTGCGGGCATTGGTGAGCCTCGCTAGTATAGGCGCAATGCGAAATTTCATATCTAATGAAATCGAGCTTGGCGCCGATCGCGGCCTTAGCCAACACACCACTATCGGCCTACATGCTCCTAGCCAACGGGAGGTCGTCGATGAGAAAAACAACCTCGGTCATGGCAATTGCCACTCTGGCAGCAGCTGGCATTACATTCGCCCCATCGGCATTGGCGCAATCGACAGATATCCGGCTCGGGAAAGTTCACTTCTCGACGTCGTGCAAGCCTGCGGCGCAGACGCAATTCGACAGGGCGATGCTGTACCAGCACTCATTCTGGTATCGTGCATCCCAAAGGGCATTCGAGGAGGCCCTGAAAACAGATCCCGACTGTGCCATTGCACAATGGGGGATCGCGCTCAGCCTGCTCTATAATCCGCACGCGCCGCCGCCAGCGGAAAATTTACCCCAGGGTCTGGCAGCGCTCCAGAAAGCGAAAGCGCTCGGCGCCAAGACGCAACGCGAGCGCGATTACATCGACGCCCTGCTTGTTTTCTATACCGACTTCGACAAGGTCGGCCATGGTGCACGCGTGCAGGCCTATCTCAAGGCGATGGAAGCGTTGGCGCAACGGTATCCGAACGATGACGAAGCGCAGATCGTCTATGCCATCACGTTGAATGTCGCAGCTTCACCGAGCGACAAGAGCTATGCCAATCAGCTCAAGGGCGCAGCATTGTTGGAAGCGATCTTGCAACGCCAACCGCAGCATCCTGGCGTCACTCATTACCTGATCCATCTGCACGACTATCCGCCCATTGCCGAGAAAGGCATCGAGGCGGCGAGGCGTTACGCCAAAATCGCGCCCGACGCGCCGCACGCGCTGCACATGCCCTCGCACATCTTTACACGGGTCGGATATTGGAAGGAATCGATATCATCCAACCTAGCGTCGGCCAATGCCGCGAAGGAAAGCAAGGAATCGGACGACCAGCTGCACGGCTTGGACTATTCGGTCTACGCTTACCTGCAGTTGGGCCAGGACCAAAACGCGCGCAGCGTGATCGACGAAATGGAGAAGATCACCGACCATAAACGCTTCGCTGGCCACTATGCCCTCGCTGTCAGCCCCGCCCGCTATGTCGTCGAGCGCGGCGATTGGCAAGCGGCAGCGAAACTTCAGGTCCGCCCGACCCCACTCTCCTATCCAGACGCGATGACGCATTTTGCACGCGCACTGGGAGCGGCGCGATCAGGCGATGTGGAAGCAGCCAGGGTGGACATCGCTAAGATTGCCGAGCTGCGTGACAAGCTGCGCCAAGCCAAAGACACGTATTGGGCGGAGCAGGTCGACATTCAGTGGCAGGTCGCGTCGGCTTGGCTGCTTCTTGCAGAAGGCAAGCATGACGACGCGTTGAAAGCCATCAGCGCTGCCGCCGATGCCGAAGACAAGACCGAAAAGCATCCGGTGACGCCGGGTGTGCCGAAACCAGCGCGCGAACTCTACGGCGAAATGCTGCTGGAGCGTGGCTTGACTACGGAAGCGCTGGCAGCCTTCGAAGCGGTATTGAAGAAGGAGCCAAACAGGCTCGGCGCTACCGTAGGCGCTGCCAGAGCCGCCGAGAAGTCCGGTGATAAATCCAAGGCCCGTCAGTATTGGGCGAAGGTCGTCGAGCTGACGGCGGAAGCCGATGCCGCGAAAACCGAAGTCGCTGAGGCCCGCGCATTCATGAGCCGGAACCAGTGATGGATGATCGCAACGCGAGTGCCGGTGAAGCTCTTCCGGTCACGCGCGGGTCCAAACGTCTTGTGGCAGGGCTCGCGCTGTCGATCGCTCTCGGGGCAATCGCGCTCGCAGGCTGGGGCGCACTTGGATTCTCACGCGTGCCCGATTCTATGCACATTGTGGGCTATGCCGGTCACCTCGGGGAATGGGAGCTCACAGCCACCCTCGGGAGAAACGGCGCACGCGGCGATCATGATCTTTCGGGGCCAATGAACATGAAGCACGTCGGGTTTTGCAGCAAGGATGGTGCTGAACAGAAAACCGGCGCGATGCAGGTCCTCGTGTCGCGATTGTCATCCACTGTTGACGTGAAACTAATGTTCGACGGCGTCGCGTGCCGCCACAGTGGCGATTTGTCGGGTGCCTATATCGGCACAATGGTCTGCCCCGACCGGAAACCGGTCCCGCTGGCGCTGTGGGTGAAGTAACGGTCGACCCTCAATCCATATCGTAATCAAGCCCGGCAGCGGCAAATCTAGGTTTAAGGTCCGCACGCGCGAGGAAACGGGCCAAGGCGAGGGCCGCGTCGGATGAGACAGCCTTGGTCGAGGCGGCAACGGTAAACGTCGTCACCTTCTGCAACTCTTTCGGCAGCGGTCCGAGGAGTGTTACTCCTTTCACTGGCATGATCTCGCTGATCTGGTGCACGCAGAGCTCAGCCTCGCCTTTCGCGACGGCTACGCAGACGAAATCTGGATTGGCGCCGAGGATCGACTTGGCCCTTACCGGCGCATCGATGCCGAGCTTGTCGATGACGGTCGCGAAGTGGATACCGCTGGCGCCGCCCTTGGCAGGGTCGGGATAGGTGATGGACTTTGCCGCCAGCAAGGAACGCTTCAAGGCCTCGGCATTCGAGATATCGATCTGCGGTGCGCCGGCCTTGATGCCGATGCCGACCCCTACCCTGGCGATGACAGCCCGGGAGGCCGGCACTGCCAGCCCCTTGCTGGCGACCCCGGCTATTTGGTTGTCGGTTGCAATCATGACGTCGACCTGCTCGCCAGCTAGCACGCGCCTCTCGACGGCACCGGCGGTCGCGAACTCCAGCTTCAACATGTGGCCGCTCTCGTGGCGGAACTGTTCGGCAAGCTCAGTTACGATCACCTTCAGCGCCGAGGCGGAGAGCACTTTGATCTCCTCAGCCTCGGCCACCGATGCGCCGAGCGCGACGGCCATAACTGCCGCAGCGGCCTGGATCGAACGTCCAAAGGTTCTCAATCTCGATCCCATAAGCTTGGCTGCAACCTCACCCCTGTAGGTCTGGCACCTTAACTCGATGCAAGGCGACTGACCCGCTGCGCGTATCAGGCTCGTACATTGTGACGAGCGTGGGACGGCACTCGGCTTGGCGGGCATCACACCGCTCACGCCTTCTTCTCCCACTTGCCCACGTCGCCTTGCTGCCAGTACGTGGCGGACGCACCGGTAGACTTGACGGCTTTCCACGTTGCGCGCGCTGCATCCAACTCGCGCCGGTCACCGCCGTCGAACATGAAGACGACACGCGCGTAGGTGCGCAACTGTTCGTCGAGCGGCTCGAGCTGCGCGCCATCGACCATGAAGCGCACTGTTGCCGCGTTCGGATTATCGGTCTCCGTTGTGAGGAACACAGGTTGGCGATCCGCGTGGCCGGACTTCGCCGTCCCGTGGGGCAAGAAACTGTCGTTCCTGTAGGTCCATAGCAGTTGGTCGAGCGCATCGACGCGCTCGGGACTGGCGGCCTGAATGACGGCGCGCCAGCCCCGCGCCAGCGTTTTGTCGATGAGCTGCGGCAGCACCTCATCGAGCGGGCGACGCTCCAGGTGATAGAATAGCACTTCGGTTTTCAACGATGGCACCGGTGGGAGCAAAGCTACGGCTAGCGCCAAGTTTAGCATCGCCTGAAGGGGGACGTGAACCTTTTCGCGACCGCCAGCGACGAACATTGCGCAGACGTACTAAATCGCCGTAGCCCAACAGAGGACCACGCCATGACCGCCAACCCACTTGATGTGAAGACAATCACTCGAGCTTTCGCCCGCACCGTAGCTCTATCAGGTCTAGCGCTCGCTGCCGGATTGACGCTCTCGATCGCAACTGCGCTCAGCAGCGGTGCTGCAACATATTGCCAGGCCGTTTGCAAAGATCGCGCGAGTAACGCTTGTCTCGAACGCTGCAACGGCAACGATCAGTATAAATCGCGGGCAAAGCGATCCACTCAGCCACCGCCGATGGAACCGCCGATCGAAGTTATCAAGGACGTCAGGGAGCCCGACTGGACAATCACCGTGTTCGATCCGAAGGGCGGTGGCGGAAATGGCGGCGGTGGAGGTGGCGGCGGCAACGGCCGCTGAAGCTCGAAACGTTCAACCGACGTAACCGCGCCGGCAGAAACGCGGGAGTTGCACCTGAAACAGAGGACACGTTGTCCTCTGGCCTTTTCAAGCTCGCGACAAGCTGCGCTCCTACGACCGTCGCAGCGCTGGATACCGCGCTTTCTTATCGACCTCACCGCTATCGATCAGCGCCTCGATACAATTCCACGAGATTTCGTTCGATTTGCCTTCCATGCAGGCGCGCAACTGCGGCGAGTTCGGGCGATACTGCGGGCACAAATTCTTGTAGTCGGCGAGGCACACGCGTTCGACTTTCTTACTAAAGGCACCCGCCGGTGTGGCGGCGGACAAGGCCATGGCAATTGGAACGCAAGCAATCATATGACGAATTCGTTCCGGACCTATCATGATCTCTCCTATTCCCCCTGCGCGTGAAGCGAATCACGCGCACGAATAACAGCATGATGCGGGCATGGTTCCCACATTTTGTTCGCATGGTTATCGATCGGCGTACGGATTATCACCTTTGCGCAAATTGAACCGTATCGGGACGCCGGGTAGGCCGAAAGTCTGGCGCAAACTTTTTTCCAGATAGCGCACATAGCTGTCAGGGAGCGATTGCGGCTTCGAGCAAAAGGCAACGAACGTCGGCGGGCGGGCGGACACTTGTGTCATATAGCGCAACTTGATGCGCCGCCCGCTGGTAGCCGGCGGGGAATGCCGGTCGAGCGCCTCGCGCAGCCATCGATTGAGATCGTTGGTCGACACCCGCTTGTTCCACAGCGCGTAGACGTCCAGCACTTCCGGCATCAGTTTTTCAAGGCCGCGCTCGCCCAGCGCCGATAGTGTGACGACGCGTAATCCCGGCATCTGCGCCAAGCGGTCCGTCACCGTATCGTGCAATTCCTTCAAACGCTTTTGTTTCTCGACGATCAGGTCCCACTTGTTGATTGCGATGACCAGCGCCCGACCTTCATCGGCAACCATGCTGGCGATGGTCAGATCCTGATGCTCGATGCCGCGCTCGGCATCGACGAGCAGCACGACCACTTCGGCAAAGCGAATGGCGCGAATGGTATCGCTGGTCGCGAGCTTTTCCGCCGTATCCTCGACCTTCGACTTGCGACGCAGGCCGGCAGTATCGAACAGCTTGATTGCGCGCCCGCCCCAGAGCAGATCGGACGAAACGGAATCACGCGTCAATCCAGGTTCGGGCCCGGTGATCATGCGTTCTTCGCCGAGCAGCGCATTGACGAGCGTGGATTTACCCGCATTGGGACGGCCGACGATCGCAACCTTTATCGGGCGCGCCGGATCGTCTTCCTCGGCGATCGCAGGCTCGGCACCTTCGCCCGTGTCGTCGACCGCCGGCTCCTCGAACTTCAGCGCGTCAACGATATCGGCATATAGATCGCTGAGGCCTTCGCCGTGTTCGGCTGAAATGGCAACTGGCTCACCAAGGCCCAGCTTGTAGGCATCATAGAAGCCCTCGGTGCCTTTTGAACCTTCGCACTTGTTGGCGATGAGGATAACCGGCCGGCCCGACTGACGGGCAATGCGGCCGAACTCCTGATCGGCAGGTGTGATGCCGGCGCGCGCATCGATCACGAACAACACCAGATCAGCATCAGAGATCGCAGTCTCGGTTTGATGGCGCATGCGATCCGCGATCGATCCGGACGGCGCCTCCTCGAGCCCTGCGGTGTCGACGACGTGAACCGGGTGCCCCCAAATCTCCGCCTCACCCTCGCGACGGTCACGCGTGAGACCGGGCAGATCCGATACCAGCGCGGTGCGCTTGCCTGTCATGCGATTGAATAAGGTCGATTTACCGACGTTCGGCCGGCCGACGATCGCAATTGTCGGTATTGCTGACATTAGATTTGAGACCTTCGAGCGCACGGCAGTTGCTTCGCGCAAATGCCCGACGCCTTGTTCCGCTTGCGTTTTCAGCGCCCTTATGCCCGAATTTGACGTCCGAGCAAACCGGCGATCAGCCGCAAGGGCCAACATAGGAGAAGCCCACCATGCGCGAAGTCTTCGTATGCGACGGTATACGCACACCAATCGGCCGCTACGGCGGCAGCCTTTCCAAGGTTCGCACCGACGATCTAGCAGCGCTGCCGATCAAAGCGTTAATGGCCAGAAACCCCAAGGTACACTGGGCCCATGTCGACGATGTGTTTTATGGCTGCGCCAATCAGGCGGGTGAGGATAACCGCAATGTCGCGCGTATGGCGCTACTGCTCGCCGGCATCCCGGCCTCGGTGCCCGGCATGACGATCAACCGCCTTTGCGCGTCGGGTCTCGATGCGATTGGTACGGCTGCCCGGGCGATCAAATCTGGCGAAATGGAGTTGTGCATCGCTGGCGGCGTCGAAAGCATGTCGCGGGCGCCGTTCGTGATGGCGAAGGCTACCGAAGCATTTTCCCGGAATGCGGAGATTTATGACACGACCATCGGCTGGCGCTTCGTCAACAAGCTCATGAAAGAGCAGTACGGCATCGATGCAATGCCAGAAACAGCCGAGAACGTGGCCAGTGAGTTCACCGTCAGCCGCGCCGATCAAGATGCATTTGCCTTGCGCTCCCAACAACGGGCAGCAACGGCGCAAGCCGCCGGTTTCCATGCGCGCGAGATCGTCGGTGTCGAAATCCCGGCAGGGCGCGGCAAGACGTCGACGTTTGACAAGGATGAGCACGGGCGGCCGGAGACGACGGCCGAAGAACTCGCCAAGTTGAAAACTCCGTTCCGCAGCCCCGGCACCGTGACGGCTGGCAACGCGTCCGGTGTAAACGATGGAGCTGCAGCGGTTCTTCTCGCCAGTGAGCCGGCAATTAGGGAGTACGGGCTGAAGCCGCGCGCGCGGATCGTCGCCATGGCATCGGCCGGCGTGTCACCCAAGACAATGGGCATCGGTCCAGCGCCCTCGACGGAAAAGCTGATGAAGCGGCTCGATCTGAAGATCACCGACTTCGATGTGATCGAGCTCAACGAGGCATTTGCCGCGCAAGCCCTCGCGGTTACCCGGATGCTGGGATTGCCCGACGATAGCCCGATCGTGAACCCCAACGGTGGAGCGATCGCACTTGGTCATCCGCTTGGAATGTCTGGCACACGACTGGTGCTCACCGCGGTCAATCAGCTGGAGACGACAAAAGGCAAGCGCGGACTGGCCACCATGTGCGTTGGCGTAGGTCAAGGCGTGAGCCTCATCATGGAAAGGGTTTGATATGTCGGAACGTGTAAACCAAGCCGCGCGCCTGCTGCTCGATGCTCGCCGCACCGGCCGGTCGATCAACGGCTTGCCGGAAGATTGCTCGCCACGGAGTTTAGACGAAAGCTACGCCATTCAACACGCCGTCATCGCAGCGCTCGGTGCGCGGACTGCCGGTTACAAACTTTCCATTTTTCCCGATGGCGCGATAGCCGTTGCACCGATCCTGGCAGAATTGATCGTCGGCGATGGTGCGACCAAGAGCTTAGCGCCCGCTTCCAAAATCGGCATCGAACTGGAGTTCGGTTTCCGTTTTGGCGTCCCCGTTGCCGCTGAAGCGACAACGGAAGAAATGCTCGCAGCCGTAGAGTCCATGGTCGTGATGATCGAGTTGTGCGACACGCGCTACGACACCATCGACGGCAAGCCGAAAGAACTTCTTGTTGCCGACATGATCTCCAATCTGGGTGTCGTCGCCGGCACCGCGCATCGCTTCGACCGCACCAGGGAATTCAAGACCGCGACTTGCCGCCAGTTGTTCAATGGCAAGGTCGAGATCGAACGCACAGGTTCGCATCCTAATGGCGATCCGCTGATGCCGTTATCGCTGGTACCTAAGGCATTGGCGACGGCCGGCTATGCCATTGGCGGCGGCCAGTTCATCATCACCGGCAGCCTCACGGGGATCACTTGGGTGAACGCGCCGCTTGACGTCGTTGGCGAGATCGACGGCTTTGGCTCCGCCGCGGTCAAGCTCGTCGCATGATCACGAGGTTGCAGCCTTGCATTCTTCGTCGGCGGGGAGTGGATCGCACGTCGTCCCCATCACGCACGCCTCGAATGCACGGCGCAATTCGATCGATGACTGACCGTCTGCGGGACCTTTGTATAAACCGGCTGCGGCTAAGCCACATTGGTAGAGCTTGATCATGCGCTGACCGCCGAATGCCATCGCGCGATCATAATCGGACAAGGCACCAGCCGGTTGCCCGGTCCACTGCCGAATGTGCGCCCGAGTATCGTAAGTGTGCGGACTGCTGGGATCGAGCTCCAGTGATTTTTCGACGTCCTCGCGTCCCATTGCGGGCCGGCCGGATTTGAAATATGCCCACGCGCGATTATTCAGCGCGATGGCAAAATCGGGCATCAGGCGGATTGCGAAATCGTAGTCGCGAATCGCTTTGTCGTAAGCACCCTTGAGCGAGTGGGAGAGCGCCCGCATCGCGAGTGCTGCACTTTGGGCGTCGGTGGCCAAGCCTGGCGTGTCGATAAGATCAGAACAGGCCTGGATTCGGCGCTCGTTGTCTTCGCCATAACACTCATGCCCGTCGAAAGTCTGCGCACCGAGCGGGACGATCCCGGCGCAGGCCATCACCACCGTCAGGAGGCCACTTCGCCATCGCATGGATTGCCTAGATGCCATTCAAGCCCCGGTGCTGCTGTGCTTGTTCTCGGGTACGTCGATTTCGAGGCCGAGTAACAAGGAACTCCATGATTTTCCGTGACTATCCAAGTTGAGCGAAGTGTTTACCCCACCCTCCAAAGCATTGTACGCCACGAAGTTCAAGCCACACAATTCATCCAGGCAATAGCGGACGACGTTGCCACGAATAAGGCGCGGAAATGCTGCCTTCACCCGCTCAGCCGTCAGCTGCTCTTTCACCAGGGAATAGTCGCCCGCGTCGTATACCCAGACCGAAATGGACGATGTATCGCCTTTGTCACCGGCGCGCGCGTGCGCCAATTTGTGCAGCGGAACGCGATGGCTCATGCGACCAACACCTTTACGGTGGGCGACACCAAATTCCGGTCGATCAACGCCGAATGGGTGATCACGCTCGGGCTGATTTGACCGCGATAGCCACCACCACCAGCGGGGCCGCAGCACAGCAGGCTTTCAACCTCCCAGAGCATCGTCTCGATGGCGGTGCGGTCGGTGCTGCGCATGGCAACCCGTACTCGAATATCTCTTATCATTGCGCCTGGCGACACCCCTGCGGGGAGCCGGCCGCCGGGCGCGGGGCCAGCTATCATTGCGCCTGGCGACACCCCTGCGGGGAGCCGGCCGCCGGGCGCGGGGCCAGCTATCATTGCGCCTGGCGACACCCCTGCGGGGAGCCGGCCGCCGG
>JANMNO010000115.1:0-21931 GCA_031374115.1 Hyphomicrobiaceae bacterium
GAGTTCGGTTTGACTAACTTGCCGCGACGACAGCATCGCGTTTCGAAAGAAGGAAAAAGTGTATGGCCAAGGGTCAGCAAAAAGGCAATCGAGAGATAAAGAAGCCTAAATCCGCGAAATCGAAACCACCTGCGTCACAGGCATCGCCGTTCGAAAGTGCGAAGTCATCAGGTGGGGCCGGCAAGAAGTCGCGTTGATCATCTGCCGTCGCCGGGCGTTCAGCGCGGCGACGGTTCACCCGCAAGCGCCGCTGAACGGCACCCGTGCGGCACAGATTGGAAGTGATCGAAATATTGAGCCTGTCTGCAGCCGCGAACCAACAGGAGCAAATTCTTGTCAAACTCTGAAGAAAAACGCATTGCTCGCACTGCACAGGCCAAAGGCTTCCGCTTGGAGAAGGTCGGCAAGGGTGCGCATCATGGTCGTTTCGCCATTGTGAACATCGCGCAGGGTTCGCGGGTCACATCCAGCGCAATCGGCGCGGAGTTTACTTTTTCCCTACAAGAAGCCGACGACTGGCTCACCAGAAATTAGAGTGACCAGCTTGCATCCCGAAATGATTCCAGTCGCGACGTAACTGTTAGCGGTCGGAGCGGATGTTGCAGCCGTTCGGTGAAGCGCGTGAAATTAAAAGTCTGAAGCTGTCAGAGTGTACGAGCCTAACCGCCGTCGCGCGTATACTTTTCTTGCAACTACGAGTATCTGCGAACGATTTCGATCGAAGGCACTGAGCAACGCGTCTTCGCTCTGTGTCGTGCCAGGACTGATCCGCTGGAGCGCCTCGCGCTCTAGAAAAAATGATACTTCTAAGGCACCCTCGTGCCCCCAAAAACGAACGCCGGTGCGCGACACGTCATAGCTTCTGCTTGGGTTCGGGAAGTTCAACGACATGGGCGACAACCTCCTCAATTCCAAAATTCGGTGTGCGCCGTTCCACCAAACGAGAAGAAATCATGCTGGTCGTGCCATTTATTGAAACGACCAGCATTTCTTTGTCTGACAAGCTTGGAAGCGCGGTTCGTCTTCCGGAACCTGCGATTACATGCCGCCGCCGTGGCCAACATCGGAACTGCTTACCTTTGGCGCCTCGGCAATACCCGCTTCTGTTGTAATCATGATCGCTGCGATAGAGGCGGCATCCTGCAGCGCAATGCGCACAACCTTGGCCGGGTCGATGATGCCCTGCTCGATCATGTCGCAATATTCGTCAACCTGAGCGTCGTAGCCGAACGAGTTAGATTTATCTGCCAGCACCTTGCCGACTACAATTGATCCTTCCACGCCAGCGTTCTCGGCGATCTGACGGATCGGTGATTGCAAAGCACGACGCACGATGTTGATGCCGGCATCCTGGTCGTCATTGTCACCCTTAACCGTTATCGCTTTGGTAGCTTTCAGCAGCATCACACCGCCGCCCGGCACAATACCTTCCTCGACCGCCGCACGCGTGGCATTGAGCGCGTCTTCCACACGATCCTTGCGCTCTTTGACCTCGATCTCGGTGGCGCCGCCAACCTTAATCACCGCAACACCGCCGGCAAGCTTCGCCAGCCGCTCTTGCAGCTTCTCCTTGTCGTAGTCAGAGGTGGTTTCCTCGATCTGCGCTTTGATCTGACCGATCCGCGTTTCGATATCCTTCTTCTTTCCTGACCCGCCGATGATCGTGGTGTTCTCCTTGGAGATGGAGACGCGCTTGGCCTTGCCCAGCATGGCGACGGTGACATTTTCAAGCTTAATGCCGAGGTCTTCGCTGATCACTTGGCCGCTACAGAGTATGCCGATATCTTCGAGCATCGCCTTGCGTCGATCGCCAAAGCCCGGCGCTTTGACGGCTGCCACCTTCAAGCCGCCGCGTAGTTTGTTGACAACGAGCGTTGCAAGCGCCTCGCCTTCGACCTCTTCGGCAATAATGAGAAGCGGCTTGCCGGTTTGCACGATGGCCTCAAGTACTGGAAGCATCGCCTGCAGGTTTGCGAGCTTCTTCTCATGCACGAGTATGTACGGCTCTTCCAACTCAACGGTCATCTTTTCAGCGTTGGTAACAAAGTACGGCGAAAGGTAGCCGCGATCGAACTGCATGCCTTCGACGACTTCGAGTTCGGTATCTAGGCTCTTGGCTTCCTCGACTGTGATCACACCTTCGTTGCCGACCTTTTGCATCGCTTTGGCGATCATCTCGCCGATCGACTTGTCGCCGTTGGATGCTACCGTCCCAACCTGAGCAATTTCGGCACTATCCTTGACCTTCTTCGCCTTCTTCTGGATTTCTTCGACGACTTGGGCGACCGCTTTTTCGATGCCCCGCTTCAGATCCATCGGGTTCATGCCAGCAGCAACCGACTTCATGCCCTCACGAAGGATCGAGTGAGCGAGAACCGTTGCAGTGGTGGTGCCATCCCCCGCCATATCGTTCGTCTTCTGGGCGACCTCACGCACCATCTGCGCACCCATGTTCTCGAAGCGGTCTTCGAGCTCAATTTCCTTGGCGACCGTCACGCCATCCTTCGTCGTACGCGGAGCGCCATAGCTTTTGTCGATGATGACATTGCGGCCTTTTGGTCCGAGCGTTGCCTTAACGGCATTGGCGAGAACATCAACGCCGCGCATCATACGATCGCGCGCATCGCCACCGAATTTGATTTCCTTGGCAGTCATTTCGAGCATCCTTTTAAAAAGGGAGAAGGCGTACGTTGCGAAAGCTATGGCGTCGGCAGATCGGACCCTAGCTGTGGAGGACACCCATGATGTCACTCTCCTTCATGATGAGGAGTTCCTTGGCATCGATCTTGACCTCGGTGCCGGACCACTTGCCGAAGAGCACCTTGTCGCCCTTCTTCAGATCGATCGGGATCAACTTGCCGGATTCGTCGCGGCCGCCGGGGCCTACGGCTACAACTTCCCCCTGATGAGGCTTTTCACCTGCGGTATCGGGGATGATAATGCCGCCAGTTGACTTGGTTTCATTTTCGGCACGTTTGACGACGACGCGATCGTGAAGGGGACGGAATTTCATAGTGATCATGCTCCAATTCAAACAGGGCCACCGCGGGGCAGGGGCCTTTTGGATTTTCGTATGCGGGGATTAGTTGAATTGGCACTCGCATTGAGTGAGTGCTACTGCGGTCACGCGTAGGCTCAAATGGGATGGTGGTCAAGGTAATCCAAAACTTCGGGCACGAATGGGCGCGCCCCGTCCCCAAACTGCAGTGAATGTGAAGTCGAACCATTCGCGCGGTGGCGGCGTCTGGTGCAGACGCCGCCATTCTTGGCGCAGCTCGTCGATTGCAAGGCTCTCAAGCCGCGAAATCTCAACTGCAAGTCATTTTCAGCTCTGATTTTTTTGCGAGCGCGCAAACTGACCGGGCTCGTGATCAGGCGCAACGCTGATGTTGGCCAACACCCAGTGAGAACGCAGTTAATGCGACGGCGAACCGACCCAACGAGTTCTGCTCGGGTAGCGCTCTCGATTTGCGTGCTTAAATGCGGCGCAACTGGCGCCGCGTCATGTTCTCCTCATTTCGAGAGCTGCCAACAAAGACGCTCGTAAGCGATCTTCGGGATCAAAATTTTGCGCGAGGGTCCGAATCACGTCCTCAAAACGACGTCGGTACTCAGACACTTTGCTGGTCTCGCCGAAGCTTTCGAAAACCTCTGCTGCCGTCTGATAAACGCGCCACGCGGCGAGCGGCATGTCCGCATTGTCGAGCGTCGCGAGGGCGCGGGAGAGTTGAGCCCGGGCATCGTCTAAATCACCGGCAGCAAGGGCAATACGGGCCAGTAGCCCATAAGCCAGCGCCAAATGATTCCGATCGGGTGCCGGTGCCGCGTAGTCACGAAGTTGGGCCGCCCGTGTCCGGGCTTGGTCGATGTCACCCACCAAAAGACAATATTCACCAAAACAATGATAGAACTGTGTGTATATTGTAAAATCCAAACCGGTGCCATCGGCATCGACCCTGCGTTGGACATCGTCGAGTTGCTTGAGCGCGCTTTGCCGGTCGTTTAATCCCACGAAGGCCTTCGCCAGGACTGCCCGATGAAAGAAAAAGGCGAATGGGTTTTCGTCGAGTATCGTATCGTCGATTTGTTCACAAAGCTCGCGGGCTCCTTGAAAATCCATTGCCTCGGCATGAAGCCAGGCGAAGGTTAAGCAACACAGCGCTCGGGCTGGTTGGTTCGCGTTTTTCTCCGCCATTGCCAGGGCTTCGGCAGTTTCCTGCTGTAATTGTCGCCATTCGCCAAGATGTAGAAGCGCGGTCGACTCCATGACGTTAAATAGGACGAAGACGTAAACATCTCCGGCCTCTTGCGCCAGTCTCTTGCCATGCGTCGCCGAAAGGCGGCATTCCAGATAACGCGATCTTGAGCATTCGAGAATACCTTCGATCCCATCCCGCCGGATCAACGTGCCGTGGTCCTTCGCGTCTGCAGTTAGGTTCATAGCCTTTAGGCAAAGCGCGGCGTCATCTTCCCGCCATCCCTTCAAATAGAGATTGATGCTCGCGCTGCTGCCTTGCACCAAGGCTTTGAAGCCGTCGTCCTTAAGCGCGTCGGCTTTCGCGAGCGCTTCGTCTGACGCCTGAAGACAGAGGCGCCGGTCTGCATGAAGACAGAATCGGCTCACGGCCAACAGGCCGTTGACCTCGTACCGAAGTTGCCCCGCCGCCGCCGCGCAGGCGATCATTTCCTTAAGATCCCGAACCGAACCGGCGAGATCCCCTGAAGAACGCCGCGCCCAGCTGCGCTGCCGCAACAGAGCGATGCGTGGCCCATGCTGATCCACTGCTCCCAGACGATCCAGAATGCCAAGGGCCCGGGTCAAATAGTTGGCGGCTTCCTCGTGACCAAGACGTTTCGCAGAACTCTCTGCGGCCTCGCTGAGATAGCGCAGTGCGTTCGGGAAATCACGGCCGTGTTCGAAATGAAGTGCCAGCGTGGGTGCGATATCCGCTGTTCGATTGCCATAGCCTTCCTGCAGCCGCTCGCCCATACGACGATGGATTTGAGCGCGCCGTCCGGGTGTAAGCCGCTGGTAAAGCACGTTTTGATACAGAATATGGTGGAAAGAGTATGATCCTGAGAAAGTCCCATCCGGCCATTCCGCCACCCTGGTCGGGACCAGAGTGCGATGCTTTCGTGTCAAGGCTTCGAGCATCTGTTCCGTTTCCAGAGTGTCGCGAGACAATCCCGCGGCGACGAGGGCCGCGGCAACTTCACCACCCGCAACGCTGGCGACCTCGAGCAGCTCTCGTTCCCCTTCCGTGAGGCGGTCAATCTGATGATTTATCATGTTGATTAGATTGCCCGGAACGACATCTTGAGAAATGGCAATTTCGGAGCCCAGTCGCCAAGCACCATCAACTTCAAAGATCACTTGCTGATTGACGAAGTAATCGAGAAGAGACGCAACGAACAACGGCTGCCCTTGGGTGCGCCCAAACAGAGGCTCGGAGAGGGTCAAAGCCAGTTGGTCGTCTCGGAACCGCAGCGCGAGATAGCGCTCGACCTCGGCACGGGTCAGTCGATCGAGCCGCAATTCGCCGCAGCGGCCATGAATCTCAAGGTCTTGATGCAGTCGCCGAACCGGATGTCCTCCGATAATGGTATCGGTTGGGCGATATGAGGCGAGGACGAGCATCGAAGCTTTGCGATCCCCCCGCGCGAAGCGAGAGAGAAAGTCCAAGGTCGCGAAGTCACTCCAGTGAAGATCCTCGAGAACGATCACCAACGGGCAATCCGCACTCATTGCTTCCACCAAATCGCAAAATTCGCGCAGCATCCGTTCTCGTGTGGCCCCGAACACTTCGTTCTGGAAAGCTGCTCGGTCAGTTTCCTTGAGGAAATCGGGCATTTGGAGCAGCCAGGTTGGCGCATAGGTCCGAATTGCCTCCAGAGTAACCAATCCGTCTGGACCGCGACAACGAGTTATCAATGCATCGATCAGTGGGAGGAAGGCTTCGTCAGTCCCGAAGCGCTCCGTGCAGCGCCCGCACAAGGCGACCACGCCGTATTGTGAAAGACGTTCCAAGGCCATCTCGATAAACGTGGTCTTGCCTATTCCTGCCTCGCCCGTGATGAAGACGACTTGCCTCTCGCCGGCGAGCATTCGCTTAGTCGCACCGTCCAGAGTTTCCAGTGGAGCGGCTCGTCCAACCCGCCAACGGAGGGGGCCCTGTTCTTCAATCACTAAGTCTTGAGCGGCGTGCGTCAGTCGATTGACGACCTTTGTGTTCTCTCTTTTTATGAGCGAGCTGTCGGAGGGTGAAACGCCTTCGGGAGCCTGCTTCTCCACCATCGCAGCTTTGTTGAGCCGTACACGATAGACGCGGACAGGCTGCGCGATATTCTTGAGCCGTTGCTCGCCGAGGTCGTCGTGCTGGAAGTCGAGCTTGTCCTTAATCTCGTCAAAGACCTTACCGGAGACGCAGATGCCACCGGGGTAGGCAATGGTTTCCAAACGCGCCGCGACGTTAACGCCATCTCCGTAAACACGGTCGGCATCGAAGATCACGTCACCTTGATTGATCCCGATTCGGAACGACATGCGGCGCGAGGGTTCGATGGCCGTATTCCTTTGCGTCATGACGTTCTGAATGGCGAGCGCGCAGTTGACCGAATTTAGAACGCTGGCGAACTCCGCAAGGATGCCATCTCCGGCCGTGTCGATAACCCGTCCACCATGAGCCGCGATCATCGGCAATATAATGGACTGGTGCTCCTTGAGATCGCGCACGGTCGCGTCTTCATCGGCTGCCATCAAAGAGCTGTAACCGGCAATGTCCGCGGCCAAGAGCGCGGCAAGCCGGCGCTGTGTCAGCGATTTTTCCGTAACGGGTTTGTCTGCCATGAACATAACCCTCGAGAACCACTGCCGAGAGCGCCAGCTTATTGCTAAGTGCGGTCCCAATTATACACGATACTCACACTAGTTGGTAGGCGCGCACCCACTGCTTGGACGCCGCGCCGAGCCAACGGACTTTCAGGGCTGGGATCATCCCAATCCTTACCAGCTCGGCGGCCACAAGCAGCAAACCTTCGCGAAAGATAGCTGGGGTGGCGAGTGATTCGCCCCTCGCGCGGGCGACCTGATCGCCACCGAGCACTGGGGCAGAGCGGTTTTGCCAATACCAATCTTGATACTCCGCTCAAGCAAAAAAGTATCACCCGGATCATTCTGATTGGTCTGATCGCCAACACGTGCATCGAAACCACCGCCAATCGCCGTCGAACTCGGCTACCACGTGACATTGGTTCGCGACGCCACTGCCGCGGCAAGCCACGAGGCGATGCGCTGCGCCCACGACATCAATGGGCCGACCTACGCCCATGCCGTATTGACGTCGGCTGAACTTCTCGCAGCGCTTTCTGAGATCAAGCCGTCCGGACGTAGATGACCGCGCGGTCGGTGCAACCGCGGCGAGATCCCTCATCAACGGACGGAGTGATCGGAAACCTTGGGTGGCCCGCATCACGCGACGGGCCAAATCCAGACCGATTACCATTGTGCCAAACGGCTGAACAATGCTGGACAGCATTGACACGTCAGGGTGATCTCAACCGCTGCATGACCCCAGCGGCAATCGCCATTGCAAGGGCCAGGGGGACTGCAAAGCGGAGACCAATGCCGACGCTCGATTTCAGGATGCCATCAATCAGCAGCGGAAACACCAGCAGCAGTCCTGCCACTGCGAACAGCACCGACTCCACGACCGAGCTTTTCTTGAACAACCAGTGTTGGAAGGCGATGCCAAGCATTGCGATCCCGAGCGCCGTCAGCAGTGTGATCTGTGCCACGTCGATCCACCCGGCGCCGGGAGGCAACTTGAGGAGCAACCCGATCCCGAGCGGATCGAGCACGAACACGAACGGCACCAGGAATGCCGGCATAGTGTATTTCCACGACTGCAGCGTCGTCAGGTAAGGATTGCCTCCGGTGATAGCGGCAGCGGCAAACGGCGATAACGCGGTCGGCGGCGACACCTCGGAGAGCACCGCATAATAGAAGATGAACATGTGCGCGGCGTAATCGGGTACCCCGAGCTTGGTCAGCGCCGGTGCCGCGATCACGGCGCAAATTATGTAGGACGCCGTCACCGGCACGGCGAGGCCAACGATCCATACAATCGCGGCCGTATAGATCGTGGTGAGCAGCAGACTGCCGCCCGCATAGTCGATGGCGATTGACGAGAACTTGAGCCCGAGCCCGGTCAGCGTGACAACGCCGACGATGATGCCGGCTGAAGCGCATGTCGTCGCCGCGTTAAGCACGCCGGTCGTCCCCTCGGCGAGCGCTTTGATGAGCTTCGCGGGCACCAGTGCCGTGTCGCGCCTGACGAAGCTCGAAGCGATCGCCAATATGGTGGCCCAGAACACCGACACCGTCGGCGAGAAGCCCATCAGCATAAAGACGATGATCGAGATCAGAGATCCAAAATGGAACCAGTAGCTCTTGGTCAGTTGCCACAGATTCAAGGTGGAGTCCTGGATGGATTGGCCGGCGCCGCCATACTTCGCCGCGTCGAGTTCAACCATCACGAGAATCGACAGGTAGTAGAGCATGGTCGGGATGGTCGCCATCAGGATCACGTCGAAGTACGAGATCTTGAGAAACTCCGCGATCAGAAACGCCGCCGCGCCGAGCACTGGCGGCGAGATGATGGCGCCGAGGCCGCCGGCAGCGAGCAGTCCGCCCGCCGCGTTCTTGTCGTACCCGGCCCTGGCGAGCATCGGATAGGCGACCGAGGCGATCGTCACCGTCGTCGCGACGCCTGAGCCCGAAGGCCCCCCGAGCAGGAACGACGACAACACCACTGTCCGCCCCGCTGCGTTGCGCTTGCCCCCCATCGCCGCCAGCGCGAAATCGATGAAGAACTTGCCGGCTCCCGATTGTGAGAGAATGGCGCCGTAGATGGTGAACAGAATGATCAGGCTGGACGACACGTCGACGGCGGTACCGAAGATGCCCTCGAGCGTCATGTAGAGCTGGCCGACGAGCCGGTCGGGTGCGTAGCCGCGGTGCGTCCAGGGCAACGGCAGGTAGGGTCCCGCCAATGCATAGGCGATGAAGCAGAGCGAGATGATTGGCATGATCAGCCCGGTGGTGCGCCGCGTCGCCTCGAGCAGAAGTGCGATGAAGACAACACCGACGATCAGGTCGAGCCGCTCGGGGCTCACCGCGCGGTCGCCGAATTCGTCGCCCTGCCACAGGATGTAACCGATCACGCCCGCGCTGACCGCGGCGAGCACCCAATCGACGATCGTGACGCGATGGCGCCAGCGCTTCATCATCGGGTAAAGGAGGAATGCGAGCACCAGGACCATTCCGACATGCAGGGGCCTCAGCAGGTACGTCGCCACAATCGGCGAACCGGTGAATGGCCATGAGCCAGCGATTGCCGCATAGAGATGGAACAGCGTAACGAATACAGCAAATGCGGTGATGCCCGCGCCGAACAATCCGCCGATCCGGTTGGTCGCGCCCTCCTCCTCCTCGACGAACTTCTCGGCTGTTTTCAGCGCCTCTTCGCTGACAGCCGGTTCCGCGCCGGGCGGAACTTTGCTCGTCAACCCATCAGCCTTCCCCTGCTCGGTGGTCATGTGGTCTCCCCCGCGGCCCCGATCCGAAAGCCGTCAAGCACCATCGATCCTATCGAGCGGGCCGATGCGGCGGCAATTGGTGATTTCTTTCCGGGTCCGTTGGCTTTCAAAAAATACCGCCGAAACCAAGCGACCAGCGAACAAAGTTTGGTCTGTCCAACGCCAGCTACTACTCGACCTTCCAACCCCGTTCGGCGAAATACTTGAGCGCACCTGGATGGAAGGGTGCGCCCGACTTCGCCACCGTCTGATGTTCTGGCCGAATGTTGGTCGCTTCCTGGTGCACCGCGATGAGATCAGCCTGCTTATCGAAGAACAGCTTGGTAACCTGATACGCCAGGTCGTCGGGCAGCTTGTCGTTGGTGAACAGGATGTTCCACACGGTCGTCGCTTTATTGGGGGCGTCCATGCCTTTGTAGCCCGTCGTCGGGATCGAGTAGGGCGCGTAGATGGCTCCGTACTTGGCGACCATCTTCTCCAGCACATGATCGTGATCGATGAGCTTGATCTTGGTGCCTGGCGTATTGGCGAGGTCGGTGATGGAAGAGGTGGGCACGCCGACGACGAAGAAGAAGGCATCGATCTTCTTATCTTTCATCGCATTGGCCGATTCCGCCGCGCCCAGCCTCTCGCGCCGCATATCCTTATCCTTATCGAGGCCCGCCGCCTCGATAACTCGGAACGCGTAGACCTCGGTCGCGCTTCCCGGCGATCCGGTCGAGACCCGTTTGCCCTTCAGATCCTCAAGCTTATTAATGCCCGTCCCCTCGACAGTCACGACGTGCATGACGTTGGGATACATCACAGCGAGCGCACGGATCGCCAGCGGCTTCTTAAACTTGTCCTGTCCCTTGATAGCATCGATGGTCGCGTCGACCTGCGCCATGCCGAGTTCGCCCTTGTAGGCGCCGACAATATTGAGATTGTCGACCGAGCCGCCCGTGACCTCGGCGGTCGCGGACACGCCTGGTAGGCCCTTCGACAGGATGTTGGCGAACCCGCCCGAGAGCGGGTAGTAGACACCCCCCGTGCCACCCGAGGAGATCGAGAGCTGCTGTGCGTGGACGTCCACCCCCGCGAGCAAAATCGAAGTCGCGAGGCTGAGCGCCACTGTGATCACGGGCCGCATGAGGTGTCATCTCCCTAATTGGTGTCGGACCGAGCCGTCAGCGCTCGACTGAAGTCTCGAAAGGTTTATCGCTCCCCATGGTCGGCACTGACCAAAATAGTGCTCGCCATTAACCCAAAGGAGGGTTTGGAAAAGTGCTCTTCAAACACGTTGCGGGTCGACGTTTGCCTATCCAAATTGCCGGTGTCAACGGTTGAGCTACCGGAGCAATGCATCATCCTTCGTCTCGCCAGCCTTGGCGGCCGCGCGTTCAGGCCACAGCCCCTGTGGGCGAATGATCATCAACACCATCATCAATCCGCCGAACGCGAGCAGGCGATACAGCGCCAAATCACGAAATATCTCGGGCAGTGCAACAATGATGGCGGCACCAAGGATTACGCCGAACACGCTTCCCATGCCGCCCAGGATCACCATCGCCAATACGTTGATCGACTCCTGGAATAGGAAGTTGTCGGGGAACACCGAATGCTGCCAGGACGCAAGCAACCCGCCTGCAAAGCCGGCAAACGTGGCGCCGAGCGCAAAGGCTTGCAACTTCGAGACGGTCGTGTTGATGCCCATTGAGGCGGCGGCCAGCTCATCTTCGCGGATCGCCCGCCAGGCCCAACCGATGCGGCTATCCCGCAGGCGGATCGAAGCAAAGAGCAGCAGGATGAGCGTGCTCAAGAACAGATAGTAATAGTGGACGTTGGTCTCGAACGTGAAGCCGAAGAGCTGCGGTGAGTCGATGCGAATGAGGCCACTCGGGCCGCCGGTGATGTTGATCGGACGATCGAGGTTGACGAGACAAATATAGGTGATCTCGCCAAAGCCGAGCGTGACGATCGCCAGATAATCTCCGCGTAGCCGAAGCGTCGGTGCGCCGATCAGGATACCGGATATCGCCGTCACGATCGTGACGATCGCCATCGCCGGTATGAACGGCAGATGCAGCCCAAAGTGGGGTGAGGCAAGGAACGCATAAACATAGGAACCAATACCGAAGAACGCGACATAGCCGATGTCGAGCAATCCGGCGAAACCGACGACGATGTTGAGCCCGAGCGCCAGCATCGAATAGAGGCAAATACGCGCTAAAACGCCAACCACGTAGTCGTTTGGAGAAACCAGAGGTGCGAGCACGCCGAGCGCCAGCAGCATCCAATGTCCGTGACGGCGCAGGAAATCCACCATCATACTTTCTTCCAGTCGGCGAGCGTTTCCCCAAAGATCCCCTCCGGCCGGAACATCAGCACGAGAATGAGTACACCGAAGGCGATGACGTCCTTGAAGGCCGGATTGATGAACGTGACCGCGACGCTTTCGATCACCCCCAGGAGGAGACCACCAACCATCGCGCCCTTGATATTACCGATGCCGCCGAGCACCGCAGCAGTGAACGCCTTGAGACCGGCGGAATAACCCATCACGAAGTCGATCTGCGTGTAGTACAGGCCGATCAGCACGCCTGCCGCCCCACCCAGTGCCGAACCGAGAAAGAACGTCAGACCAACGACGCGACCGACGTTGACCCCCATCACCGATGCCATTTCACGGTCTTCCGACACAGCGCGGATCGAGCGGCCGAGTGTCGTTTTCTGGACCAAAAGGATAAGGCCCCACGTCAGCACAAGTGAAATCACCGCAATGACGATGACCAGTGCCGAGATATTGACGCCGAGGATGTCGAAGCGCCAGGTGCGCGGGAAAATCTCGTTGGTCATGTAGACTTTCATGCGCGCGCCTTGCGTCAGCATCACCGCATTTTGCAGGAAGATCGACGCACCGAACGCGCTGATCAAAGGAGCAAGGCGCGTGCCGCCGCGCATGTACAGAGGGCGATAGGCGAAGCGCTCGATGGACATCCCAAGCAAGCCACACATCAGCATCGCCGGCAGCAGCAGGACAGGCAATACCCAGATCGGATTAAGTCCACCAACCACGTTAAAGAGCAGGGTGCTAAGTATGCCCCACCCGATGTAAGCGCCGATCATGAACACCTCGCCGTGCGCGAAGTTGATCATCAAGAGTACGCCGTAGACCATGGTATAGCCGAGCGCGATCAGCCCATAGACCGTGCCGAGCGTGAGCCCGAACACAAGTTGTTGCGGCAGAATCGAAATCATATCGGAAATCGACATCCGGACCCCTCAATCCTCACCGAGATAGGCACGTCGCACATCATCGGCCTTGAGCAATGCTTGCGCCGTGTCGGCCGCAACGACACGGCCGTTTTGCAATACGTACCCGCGATCGGCAATCGACAGCGCAACCGCTGCATTTTGTTCAACGACGAGGATCGTGGTGCCCAGCTTATTGATCTGCTGGATGGTGTCGAACACTTGGTCGACGAATGCCGGCGACAATCCCATCGACGGCTCATCCATCAAGAGGAGGCGGGGACGCGACATCAGTGCGCGGCCGATCGCTAGCATCTGCTGTTCACCGCCCGACATGGTGCCGCCGTACTGTTGGGTGCGTTCCTTCAGCCTTGGGAACAATGCGAACACGCGTTCCATGTCGTGGTCGATGTCGGCTTGCGGATCGGCGCGACGGACGTAGGAGCCCATCACCAGATTTTCCCACACTGTCATGCGGCCAAAGATGCGCCGACCTTCCGGCACCAGCGAAATTCCGCGACGTACGATCTCGCCCGTGGCGGTGCCATCAATGCGTCGGCCCTCGAACTCGACCGTTCCGCGCGTAGGCCGCACAATGCCGAGGATCGTTTTCATAGTCGTCGACTTACCGGAAGCATTGCCACCCAGCAGGCAGACGATTTCGCCATTGCCGACCTCGAGCGAAACGCCCTTGAGCGCCATCATCGGGCCGTAGTGGGTGACAAGGTCGCTAAGTTTAAGCATGGGCGGCGCGCCGTCCGAGGTAAGCTTCGATCACCTGCGGATGACGGCGCACGGATGCAAAATCACCCTCGGTGATCTTGACGCCATGGTCGAGCGCAACAACGCGATCCGCGATGCGACCGACGACCGTCATATCGTGCTCAATAAGGACGATTGTCACGCCAAGCGCGCGGATGCGTTGGATGTCGGCGGTCAAGTCGCGAGATTCCGTCTGGTTCATGCCGGCGGCCGGTTCGTCGAGCAGCAACAGTCGCGGTTTGGTCGCGAGCGCCCGGGCAATTTCGAGGCGACGGCGATTGGCATACGAAAGAGAGATCGCAAGTTCATCCGCGCGCGGTCCGAGGCGGTCGCCGAATAACCTCAGGAGCTCTCGCGCTTCGTCGAGGACGCGCGCCTTTTCAGATGCCGCACCACGCAGGCCAAGCAAGATGCCGGCAATTCCCGCCCGCGTCCGGCAGTGGAAACCGACGCAAACATTCTCGAGCACTGTCATCTGATTGAACAGGCGCTGGTTTTGAAACGTGCGGGCAATACCGAGCGCCGTGATCTGATGTGACTTGAGACCAAGCAGCTCGTGGCGGCCCTCGAACTTAGCGCTGCCGCCGCTCGACTCATAGATGCCGGTGAGGACATTGAAGATCGTGGTCTTGCCTGAACCATTCGGTCCGATCACGGCCACGATCTCGCCAGGCATAATCGAAAAGTTGAAACCCTGGACGGCCTGCAGCCCGCCGAAGCTCTTCTTCAGGCCTTGGACGTCCAAGAGTGCCATCGGGTTAAGCCTCTTACTTGGTCACGGTCTTGACCAACTCGAAGCCCTTACCCTTGACCTGATAGACCGACAGCGATGGTGTTGCGACATCGCCCTTGGCATCGAACGTGATTTCCATGCCGAGAACGCCCTTGTGTTTACTGGCACGCACTGCGTCGCGGATCGCGGCCCGGTCTGCCTTGCCTGCTGTCTTGATCGCTTCGATCAAGATATTTGCGCCTTCGTAGGCGATCGGGCCGTAGGAGCTGATCTGGCCGTACTTGCCCTCGAACGCCTTGACGAAGCTGGCAGCTGCGGGGATCTTATTCATGTCGGGCACGAAGAACGTCACGTAGTTACCTTCGGCGGCTCCAGCGGCGGCCTGGACATAGTCGACCGGTTCGAACTGGCCATCGGGGCCGATCATTTTTGCTTTCAGGTTTACATCGGGCAGCTGCTTGGCCATCAGCGCGGCATCCGGTGCCCAAACGCTTGCGTAGATTGCATCGACATCTTTGGGAACGGTGCCGAGTACGGCGCGGAAGTCTTTGTCACCGGCGCGCAGAACATACCTGAGCGCCGTCACGCCCATCGCCTTTGCCTGCTTCTCCGCTTCATCCGCCGCGCCGCGCGGGCCGGTGGTGCCGTCGTCGAAGATCGCGAGCTTCTTGGCTTTGAGATCGTTGACCGCAAAGATGATGCCGGCCGGCCCCTGGAAATCATCGCGAGCGCAGAGCCTATGCATGTTCTTAAGACCGCGATCGGTAACCTTCGGATTGCTGCAGCCCGGCGTGATAAACGCCATGTTGGCCTTCTCGAGCACCTCGGATGCTGGAATGCAGGTTGATGAGGTGATGCCCCACACCGCGCCCATGATCGATGCGTCTGCGGCCACCTTCTCAGCGGCGGCAACGCCAACTTGCGGGTTGCCCTGATCGTCGGCAGCGACGACCTCAATCTTCATGCCTAATACGCCGCCCTTGGCGTTCCATTCCTCCACCGCCAATTGGACCGCATTGAAAACTTCCTGACCGGGTTTGGCTAGAGCACCGGTAAGCGGCGCACCCGCTGCAATCTTTATTGTTTGCTGAGCTTGGACTTCGACGGCGCCCAATCCAATTGCGAGCGCCAGTATGACCCCGGCGCCCATAGCAGAGCGCCGTGATGGTGACTGATTATACATGAACCTACTCCCTGACTGCACTTGGCAAATCTCCAAGAGTTGACGCACGAGTGTAGGAATGCAGTGCCTCCCCTGACAAGCCGCATTAAATTCGTTGCAACGGCTAGGTGTCATGCGTGCGCCGCAGCACTCGACCATATTTGACGCGCTTTTCATCCTCGCAGATATGCTCGAGCCGGATGCAGGGCACGGACTCCCGACAGATTTCCGTGGGCTCCTGACGACCGTTTTAAAGTCGAAGGGCCTTTGCAACTCCACGAACAGTCCTGCGTCGTGCAGTGCCGACCGACGCACGGCCTTGGCGTGCCGAGAGCCTTGGCCGGTTTCTCGACGGCAGCGCCACACAGCATCGCAATGGTGTGCCTGCTCAATGCTCGGTCTTGATAGTTGGTCCCGATTGCGCGGTCGTGATTGTGATGGCGAAGCTGGCGGCGATAATAAGGACGGCACCGGCCAACGACGAGGCGGTGATGTGTTCGTCGAAGAACACCGCGCCAACGGTGATCGCCCAAATGATATTGAGGAATTCAAACGGCGCCAGAAGCGTCGGTTCGGCTTTGGCCAGTGAGAGGGTCAAAAGCAGGTGCGCAAGCGCACCCAAAGCGCCAAGCAGAGCGAGTTGCGTCAACTGCTCGATGGTCGGCCATATCCAACCGAACGGCAACGTTGCCAGCGACCCTAGTGCGGCGATCAGCGTAAAGTACGTGGCAATGGACGGGGTCGTCTCTGTTCTCGCCAGATTGTGCACCTGGAGCAGGGCGGCGGCCGTCAATGCTGCGCCCGCCACGGCAACACTGGAACCAAGCAGGGACGCGTGCCACGCCGCGACGGGGTTCGCCCCGAGAACGAGTGCAGTCCCACAAAATCCCACGACGACGGCCCCCCAACGGAATGAACTGACCCTGTGGCGAAGGACGGCCGCCGCGATCAAGACGGTAAACAGGGGCGACGTGTACATGATCGATTGCGTCTCGCCGAGCGACAGATAGGCGAGCGCCAGGAAGTTGAGCACCATGGCGGCCGATCCAGTCAGTCCACGGACGATCTGCGCTAAAGGGCGGCTCGTGGTGAAAGCCGTCCGCACATGGCCATTGATCGCGAGTGTGGTCACGATGAGCAACAGTGCGCCCGCGCTGCGTCCAAAAACGATCTCGCCCACTGGCATGTGCGGCGACAGCAAACGGACTACGGCGGCCATGATCACTGTCAAGATACCTGCCCCGATGCGCATGAGGATGGCGACCAAAAGCTGACGTTGCACCGGGCCGGCGACGCAACGTGCGACAAGCAAGTGCAAGTAGGATCGTTCAAGCAGCGTTTGACCCGCCATCCCAGCGATCGGACTAAGGCTGGCGCACCTGCGTAGTTTGAGCTGTCTTGTCCATTGGCGCATCGCTGTTCGGATCCGTAGGACTTGCATCCGCTTCAAAGCACCACGCAACATTGACCCAGCGTCCAGCTCAGGGGTCGGCGACCCATGTCACCGAGCGCAGTTCGCACGAGTTCGCGCAATCAGCTGCCGTACCAGCCTTGGGTGGAGGATGCTGTGCCGCCTCTGCCACTGGCATGGTTACCGCCGAATCCATGGCCTGATCAGAACCTCAGCACAACGGAAGACCGTTGAAAAGTACGAACCCTAGGTCGTGCACAGGCGGGTTGAGGTGTTCGAATCATCTAGCGTACCGGCTCCTTCAACCAGGAGACAACGAAATGGCGGTTACCATCGCACGTGTGGCACCTCAGATCGCGCGAGTTCCGGTCGCGCCAACCATCGATTTAATCGATAGCATCCAGATCGATTATGGCCCGGTCAACATGCTGGGCCGCTTCTTCCTGCTGGCGCAACAGTTGATCGGCGACCTCGGTATATCCATGAGTCGGGCAACGCTTTCGGATCTCGCCGCGTTGCAAAGCGGGCATAAATCTTCATGGGCCCTGTTTCCGCCCATGCTCGATGTCCGCCTGTCGGCGATCCCCGAGGACATGTCGTACGCTCTTGTGGGCCGCAATGCTGAAGGTGACGTCGTATGTGCCCAAGGCGGTCGCATCTACAGCACTGGCGAGCGATCCCTGGATGACATCGCGCGTGACCAGTCCTTCTTCTACGCGGCTGGTACTACACCGAGCTTCGACTCGCCAAGGATTGCGCTCTCGGCGCCGTCTGCTTCGGCCATCGCTGGAACGTTTGTTTACTCGGGCGCGCTTTGGGTGCGGCCGGACTATCGCGGTCAGCGTCTGTCACGCTTGCTGCCGCGGTTATCACGGGCGTTTGCCTTGGCGCACTGGAACACCCGCTACACGATCGCGCTGGTCAGCGACCAGATTGCCAAGTCGCCGCTGTTTGAGATGTACGGCTATCAACGGATTGAGCCGACGTTTCGCATTAGCGGACTGATGGCGCAGGATATGGTCGGGTCCTTGATGTGGATGGATGCGGAAGAGCTGGTTACCGACTTAGCTCGGTTTCTTGCGGTGCAACGAGCGCAGGTCGATGTTGCTGTTGCTAATCGCGGAACTGAGGATCAAGCTACGTCCGTCCGGGCGCCGCAGCGGCAACGTCATTCGTGAATATTGCAGACGCGTGTCTCCAATTCCAGGAAAGGCAACAACCGCGTCGACATCGTCGTAGATCGTCTGGTCCTTATCACGCGCCAGACGCTGCATCTCTGCAATCCAAAGTCCATAGGGCTCGTCGCCGTAGGCGCATAACGTCTGTCCGCGAGCGGTGCCGAGCCATTTTGGATTGAATGGCGTGTAGGTCGTACCAATCTCCTCGATCACCGAGTGCCCGCGCTCGGTGTCGAGCGTATGCAAGGCCCAACGCCGGGTAAACAATCGGTCGAAGAGACCACGCAACTCGCTCGCATCCTCAATTGCCTCGGCCGCCTGCCGGGCGAGGGCAGCGCGCGTTCGAAATGGGCTTTGATCTGGCGGGCTCAAGCGGTTGAGCAATCTTGGCCCGCTCCAGAAACCGCTCTTTTTTTCGCTGGCGACGACGGCCGCGAAGAAACTAACGAACATGCGGCGATCACGTAACAGGAAGTACCGCCGCTCGGCGAGCAACAGGTCGAGCGCAATCGATGGGGTTGGCCAGTCGTGCACATAGAAGAGCAGGGCAGTGATGGCGCTGTCCGACAACAGCGACGGCCGGCAACGCACCTGCAGTCCGCTCTGCCGTGCGCGGATGGCGATCCATCCTAGATTTTTCACCGCGTATGCGCAAAACTTCTCCCCGCGCAACGATGTGGAAAGGTACGATGCCAGTTCCGGGCTATCGATCGCCCATGACACCCCGTTTTCATCGATGACGATGTCGTCCACCGACTGCTCCATCTGAGGCTCGCTTGCAGTGGCGACTGGACGCCGTTCGGCCGCCGCGACCTGATTTAGTCAAGGAGACACGCCCTGATGTTAGGCGTTCCGCAATCTTGCGGCCTACTACCAGCTGGGGTAGCGACCTTGCCAATCTGGTACCTCTCGTGGCAGCCAAATCCCCGACACCATTGCAGCGCGTTTTGGTTGGCAGGCACGCGCCACTTCGTACCGGGAGTGCGCTAGCACGATGTTGATGGACTGACAATAGCGCGGCAGTGTGGACACTTATGTTGACAATTGAACGGATCTGGTGCCGTTTGCCATTGTGATTGAGGCCGCACCTCATGGACTTCATTCACTCGGACGCTTCCGTCGGGCGCTCAAAGGTGGTGTGGGCCTTGTCGGTTGATTTATAAATCTATTCCCGCCGTCAGTGAGTTGAAGTGTGGCCATGTCCAGCGCAGCCAAGGAGAAGTCGAACCCGGCAGGCTCGGCTCGCGATGCAACGCTGACCGATCATTTGATCGGTGAACTCATTCGCAAACGGCGCAGCGAGATGGGCCTGACGCAAGACGAGCTGGCGCAACGGATCAATGTCACCGCCCGGCAACTGCAAAAGTACGAAGCCGGCAACAATAGGATCTCAGCGTCGCGTCTCGTCCGGTGTGCAGAAGCACTCGGCGTGCCCGTGATCTGGTTTTTCGAGCGGTTGCCGCAAGTGGCCATTGGCAAAGAAGAGGGGCAAGCAGAAACCGCCGACGAACAACGTCTTGTCGAGCATTACCGTCAGTTGCCCAAGCCGGTGCGCGAAAAGTTAATCGCGATCGCCCAGGTCCTGGCCCAGGAAGCACCTGCGAAGCCCAAGAGCCCTAATGGTTGACAAATACTTAAGGTAGTTTGATAGTACCTAAGGTCGTGCAGTGGTCGACGGCCTTGGGGATCTTGTACATGCGTCAGCATCCGCAACTGTTTCAGAGCCCGAGTTCGTCGGGCCCCGTCACGAGCCAGTTGAGACGTCTTCGCGTTCAATCAGCTTACGTGAGAATGAACCGGGCACATCGACGACCGAGACTCCGGCTCACACCACACCAAACCCCTTTATCTGCCGAACAATTGGAGGGAGGGGCCGATGCGGATTGATGCACAAATTCCGAGGCGCGTGCGCGAAGCGGGATCGGCCGCAACCGATATCAGCAGCAACATCGATGCCATCGTTGGGAGTTTTAATACCTGGGCATTCAAGCGTGAACAGCCCTCCGACACGGCATTGCTGCGCCAAGCTGTGGCTAACGCGGTTGTGGAGCACACTCCAGTGCCGTTCGTCCTGTATTGGGGGAAAGGTCCACGGGTCGAGGCGGCGGGAATGGAAGCGCAATCATTGGCGTACCTCGCAAGCCTCGGCGAACGGGTGCAGCGGATCTTCCCGCCAGGGGCTCGCTTCGACCTGCTGATGACTGATAGTCACGCGCGGCTCAATGGATATCAGGAGCAGGACATCAACGCGTACTTCGATTCGATCACGAAAGCCGCCGGGCGGTATGGATTTACCTGCAGACGCCTCAGCGAAGTGACGAATAGTGCGCAGTCCTCAATAAACCATGAGCCACTCGAACGGCCAGATCCACAGCTGCTCGCCAACTTATCGCGGAGCGCCGCCAAATGGTATCTTGGGTCCGATGACCCATCTGTTGCCGCCGTACGGTACTTTGCGCTCAACATGATCGAACGCCGGGCAGTGGCTCAAACCTATCCCGACACGATCTTCATTACCTTCAACAACAGCCAGTTCCGCCCGCTATTCCCGCGCGAGCTCCCGATCTTCTACATGTATTCAGTCAAGAAGGGCGTTGCGGTCAAACCGTGGTTCATGGAGGACGCCATCGTCGCTGCGTGACCCCGGAAGCCGTTATGAGTTCCTGTCGAGTGCGTCGGTTGTCCCATGCTAGACGTTGATCTCTCATCTTGGTCACTGGCTTTTTCAGCCCTGTTCATTGCTGGCGTGATCAAGGGTGTAACCGGGCTCGGTTATGCATCCTGCGCGCTGCCGCTGCTGGTCGTGGCTGTCGGGCTGCCGTCGGCCATGGCTCTGATCGTCGTGCCGGCTGTGGCGACGAACGTCGGGCTGGCTATCACGGCGGGTGGTCTGCGCGAGACCATCGCCCGCTTCAAGCTCCTTTACATCGCCATGATTCCAGGAATCCTTGTCGGCGGACAACTTCTGATACTGGCATCGGCAGTCCTAGCGGTTCAGATGCTGGGGTTCGTCATCGTTACCTACGCGCTGCTTGCGCTTGCGCGTCCACAGTTTTTACTTCCGCCCAGCTGGCACATGCCTCTGCAGATGCCGACTGGTTTCTTTAACGGCGTCATGACCGGGCTCACCGGCGCACAGGTGATGCCGCTGTTCCCCTACATCATGTCGCTCGATCTCGAGCCGCAGCGGATGGTGCAGGCGATCAACTTGGCGGTCATCATCGGCACATCGATGATGGCACTCGGCTTGATGTACAATGGAATGCTCACGCTGGCATTGGCCGGCTTGTCTAGTCTGGCGGCGGTGCCAGCGCTCCTCGGCGTCGCGTGTGGAAACGCTACACGCCGGTTGCTACCAGTTTCGGCGTTCAGGCGGATCAGCCTGCTGACCTTGCTTCTGCTGGGCGGGTTGATGGTGGTGCGAAGCTAGCCAAGGTTACGGAGAGACCTTACGGCGGGGAACTTGGTTTCAATCGCGCCGAGGCTGCAGCACACGTTGGCCTTTCGACGCCGCGCTTCCTACTGCCGGGACAGCCTTGCGCCTGAAAGCGAGGTCGTCGCATTAATGCTATTGTGCAATGCCAATGCTCTGACCCGGAACCCGCTTGCAACGGGATGTAAGATACACTTTAACAGCGTAGGTTAATTCGGCGATTTCCGCGGATACGCCGTAAATCCGGCCTGAGGTCGTTCAGAGGTTAGCCAACTGTCCGAAGACCCACCAGCGCTGATCGTCGGCATCGGTGCCTCCGCTGGAGGGCTCGCGGCCTTCAAAAACTTTTTGTCAAACGTGCCCGCCGACTCCGGCATGGCGTACGTCCTCGTCCAGCACCTCGCCCCGCATCACAAAAGCCTGC
>JANMNO010000167.1:0-28113 GCA_031374115.1 Hyphomicrobiaceae bacterium
GCGGCGGATCGGCACGACGAAGCCGAGATCGAGCATCTGGTCGGCTTCGTCGAGCACGAAAATCTCGGTGCCTTCGAGCTGAACGTTACGCTCCATCATGTGGTCGATCAGACGGCCGGGCGTGGCGACGAGCACGTCGACACCTTGCGCCATTGCCTGGATCTGCGGACGGTGAGCCACGCCACCGTAAACCACAGCGACCTTGATGCCGAGATGGCGGCCATAGGTGCGGAAGCTTTCGGCGATCTGCGAGGCAAGCTCACGGGTTGGCGAAAGAATGAGGCAACGGCAGCCCTTGCGCAGGGCTGGGCGCGGGTTGGCGGCCAAACGATGCATGATCGGTAGGGCGAAGGCAGCCGTCTTGCCGGTGCCGGTCTGCGCGATGCCGAGCAAATCGCGGCCTTCCATGACGAAAGGAATGGCCTGGGTTTGGATTGGGGTTGGGGTGGTGTAGCCTTCGCCTTCGAGGGCCTTGAGGAGTGCTGGATTGAGTTTGAGATCGGTAAACGAGGTCAATTGCGGTACTTTCTTTGAGTCCGCGCAACAGCCGGCCCGACGCACATACGTCGCGGGTCCGGCAGGCCATGAGGCCGGCGCGGTTCTGCTGGGTGACACCCCGCGTGGCCTGGGAGTCGGGTTTGGGAAGATCAATAGGCGCTCAACAGGAAACTGCGCGTATGCGGCTTTGGCCATTACGACGGCCGAAACTTGATGCGCAATCTTTCACGCGGCTGGAGCGCCGGAAATCGCTGAGCATGTCAGCGATGCAGTGGAGATGTCATGTTGCAGCGCACAAGTCAAGGGGATAGTGATTATCCGAACCGGATAATCGCCAAGGGAATAGCGAGGGAACAGCTAAAATATCGCCGCACGACCCACCTCACCCCTCCGGCTCCCCCTCCCTCTTCTGCCCACCCGCCTTCTTCCCCTTCACGAGCGCCTTGCGTTTTGACAGGTTGGCGCGCAATTGTTCGGCCAGCCGCGCGTCGCGGGATTTCGAACGTTCGAGCTTTGCTTTTTTGTCGTCGCTCACGGCGAACCTTTTGCGGACCGCTCTCAGGGATGTTCTACCATGCACAGGTGATTGCGATCCATGCAAATGGCTTGCGGTGCGTTACACCTTGTGGCAGTTGCTTGCTCGCAAGCTGCAGTAGCTCAGTGGTAGAGCACTTCATTGGTAATGAAGAGGTCGGGGGTTCGATCCCCCCTTGCAGCACCAGCAAAATCTATCTTCGCTCGATAGGCCGTATGTCGGAGCGTTATCATGAAGTTCATGATGTTCGAAACGGGTAAGGGCCCGGCGCTCGGGTTGGTCGAGGGCGAAACGGTGATCGATCTCGCGGCGGCGGATGCTGGCCTGCCCAAGGATTTGTTGTCGTTGATTGCTGCCGGACCATCAGCGCTCGCAGCCGTCAAAACCGCTGTCGCCAAGGCATCGGCGTCGGCGAAGCATGCGCTCGCCAGCGTGAAACCTGCGCTGCCGATCGCGCATCCGCCGAAGTTCATTTGCGTCGGCCTCAACTACCTGGAACATGCGAAAGAGGGCGGGCATGCAACGCCGACGTATCCCTCCTTCTTCGCGCGCTACGACCGTTCGCTGATCGCCGCCGGGCAGCCGGTAATCCGGCCGAAGGTCTCGAACCAGCTCGACTACGAGTGCGAGCTTACCATCGTCATCGGCAAGGGTGGCCGCAACATCCCGGAAGCTTCCGCGCTCGACCATGTGTTCGGCTACACGCTTTTCAACGATGTCTCGGTGCGCGATTTCCAGCGTAAGACGACGCAATGGCTGGCCGGTAAGAACTTCGACGCGACCGGCCCGCTGGGGCCCGTTGTCGTCACCGCCGACGAATTGCCGCCCGGAGCTTCGGGCCTCAACATCATGACCCGCGTCAACGGCGCGACGATGCAGTCGTCAAACACCAGCGACATGATCTTTTCGACGGCCAGGTGCGTGTCGCTCCTGTCCGAGTTCATGACGCTGGAACCCGGCGATCTGATCGCGACCGGCACGCCGTCCGGCGTCGCCCATGCCCGCAAGCCACCGGCATGGATGAAAGCCGGCGATGTCGTCGAAGTGGAAATTGAACGCATCGGCATCTTGAAAAATGCGATCGTCGACGAGACCTAATCAATTGTGCCGATGATCGTTACGCCGTTTCGAGTGATCGCGTTTGCAAGCATCGCCGTGTGTCTGCTGTTGGCTGCACCGATCGCGGCCGAGACGCCGGACCAAGGTCTGCGCGGCCACGGCGGCCCGATCCGCGCGATGGCTGTGCTGCGTGATGGTCGCGTCGCCTCGGCCGGTTTCGATGGCGCGATCATTATCTGGGATGTGACGGCCAATCGTGCCGAGCGCGTGCTGCGGTTTCACGATACGGCCGTCAATGTATTGCTCGCGCGCGCGGACGGGTGCCTCGTCTCAGGTGGCGAGGATGGACGGATCGCGGTTTGGTGTGGCGCGGGGACGAAGCCTGCTCAGGTATTGATTGGTCACAACGGACCAGTGTCGTCGCTGACACTCGCGCAGGATCAGCAACGACTTGTCAGCGGTGGCTGGGACGGGTCGGTCAAGGTTTGGATGCCGGATGGGACCGATCAAGAATCGACCAGGCATCCGGCGCCGGTCACTAGTATTTTCACAGGAAGCACCGGTGCATTCCTGAGCGCCAGCCAAGATGGACGCGTAATCCTCAGCACACCGCGTGAAACCAGCCGAATTCTAACCCTCCAACTTCCTGCCTCCGTCAACGGCGCGGCGGCTCTGAGCAACGGGCATTTTGTGCTCGCGTGCGCCGACGGCGTCCTGCGCGAGGTTGACGGCGAATTGAACATCGTTCGAAGGACGGAGCTGCCCGACGGAGCACTGACGACGGTTGCGGTTTCACCAGATGGCCGCACTATCGCCACGGCCGGCATGCGCACGCCGGTCACGTTGATAGGGGCAGCCTTCGGCGAGGTGAGGTCGCGGATATTGGGACCTGGATTGCCGATTTGGGCGCTGGCATTCTCGCTCGACAGTCGCGAGCTTTACACAGGCGGTGCAGACCGCTCGGTGCGACGCTTCGACGTGGCGACCGGAACCGTTATCGGCACGTCGATCGCACCGGCAAACAAAACCGAATTGCCCGAGCCCAAGGACCGCGGTGCCCAGGTGTTCCGCGCCTGCATAGCCTGTCACGGTTTGACCGCCGCCGACACCAACCTCGCTGGGCCGACGCTGCACGGTGTCATGGGGCGGCGGATCGCCAGCGTGCCAGGCTATGCTTTCTCCGACCCGCTTAAGAAGCTCGATATCGTCTGGACACCTGAGACCATTGCCCAGCTGTTCGAAGTCGGCCCGGCCCTGTACACACCAGGCACCAAAATGCCCGAGCAACGCATCACCGATCCAACCGATCGCCAAGCTTTGGTCGATTGGTTGGCAAAGGTGACGACGCCGTAGACCCCGCTAAACCTCGCCTTTGTCGATTTTGGCTTGCATGGCGGCTTCGCGGTCCTTGAAATAGTCTTCGGTGGTCTTGGCGGGTGGGCGCGCGGTGGCAGCGTAGGGATCGAACTTGGCATTGGTCATCGCTTCGACACGGCAGTCGTCGCATTTTTGGATGAGATCGAGCCGAGATTGGTTCTCGCCCGAAAACATCCAGTGCCGGTCCTTGAGCTTGGCCGTCACTTTGTCGATCGTTGATTTCACGCCGAAGGCCTTGCCGCACTCGATGCAGCGAAACGGCTCCTCCTGCTTGACGGTGATGCGGCCGGCCTCGAACGCTGCAAAATCGATGCGTGGCTCGAGCTTGATGACCTTCTCCGGGCAGGTCGAGGCGCATAGTCCACATTGCACGCAAAGGCTTTCATCGAATGAGAGTAGTGGCCGGTCTTCACCGTCGCCGAGTGCACTCACAGGGCATGCGGAGACGCACGAAAGGCATAGCGTGCAACCGGCAGTATCGATGGCGAGGCCGCCGAACACCGCGCCCGTTGGCAGTTCAATGCGATCTACAGGAGCAGGTGCAGTGCGGTGCAATTCGCGCAGTGCGAGTTTCATCACGTCGCGCTTGGTGCCAAGGGGTAGGAAGGTCGCCGGCAACTTGCTCGCAATGACGTCAAAAGGAGCACGCAGGTTTGCGATCATCTGGTCGGGGTCGTCGGTCTCAATGACGGCGATTGCATCGGCGCCGTGGCCCAACCCACCGAGCACCCGCGATGACGTTTCGACGGTCTGCCGCAATCCTGCGATGTCGTGGCGCGGCGATGCGCGCGTCAACACTCGGATCGCGCGGAAGCCATATGCGCCAGCCGCCGCAATCGCCTCCAAGCCGACTTGCGTCACTTCGTTGACCTCGAGCGGAAGAACGTGCGCGGGTAAACCATCGCTAAACCGCGCGGCGGCATCGATCAGTGCACTGCCGTGTTCGCGATCGTGCAGCAGGAGAACGGCGTTGCTGCCACCGGCCGCGTGATACGCCTGCGCCATCGCACGGATCTGCTGCAACAGAACGTCGACGGCTGGTAGTGCGTAGGCGGCCGCGCCCGTCGGACAGGCAGCCGCGCATTGCCCACAGCCGGCGCAGATATGCGGGTCGATCGCGACAACGTCGCCGTTGGGTGTGATCGCGCCGGCCGGGCACAGATCGAGGCAGCGTGTGCAGCCGACCTTGCGCGATCGCGAATGTGCGCAAAGCCCGGCATGGAATTCGATGTAGCGCGGCTTGTCGAAGGTGCCGGCGAGATCGGCGGCTTTAAAAAGCAATTTCTGCACTTCGACGGCGTTGGCTGGATCGGCCCGCAAATAGCCCTCACGAAGGTCGGGCGCTGGCAGCAAAGGTGCAGTGCCCGACAGGTCGATCAGAATGTCGGCCTTCGATACGGCGCCGTTGCGAGGCACACCAAACTGCAGGGTGGCTCGTGACGAGGGGCTCGGTGCTGCCAATGCATCGATGGTGATCTCGAATGCCCCTAGATGACCCTTCACAGTTTTGATGCGGCCACGGCGGATTGGGAATTCGTTGATGGCGGGCGGGGTAACGTCTCCCACATCCGACAGCAGCACCGTAATGTCGAGGCGATCCTTCAACATTGCGGCTGCGTCGAGTGCGATCTGCCCCGGCCCATAGATCAAGGTCACGCCGTCGCTGTCGAATGTCACGGCGGTCGGCGCCGGTACCGGAATTGCTGCCGCCGCTAAAATCGCTGCCATCTTTGGTGCGGCGTCTGCGGCTTCGCTCGACCAGCCGCCCGTCTCGCGGACGTTGGCGAACGTCAGCGACGCGCCCAGATTATCGTCCTCGGCGACCTCCTCGAAAAGCGGGCGCTGGGCGGTGCAGGCGACAGTTACATCACCGCTCGCCGCAATCTTCTGGAACAATCCGAGCTCGGGTCCGCACAAGTGGTTCGCGGTCGTAATCTGCGCGCCTTTACAGCCTTTCGCCACCCGTTCCGCATCGAGTGGCATGGTGCCCTCGCAAGAGCACAGCAGAATGGTTCGAGTAGGCGCAGCCATAACAGGTGGTATCCGCAATTAAAGGCGCGAGCATTGTTGCGCTGTTTGCGCTACCTTATAGATAAGCACAAGATGAACACCAATCCCGATACCCAGGCTCTCGATCTGCCTCCCGTCTATCGCGCGATCGCACTGCGCGAGTACCGCGATGCGTTTACCCACGCGCAAGCAATAGCGGCCGAGGAGGGAGCGGGGACGCTGGTCTGGGTGCGGCGGTTCGACACGATCGAGTTCGCCGTGGTGCTGGAGCCAGAGCAGAAGCTTGCGGAGGCCCGCTGCGCGCTGTACGCGGGAATGAATGCTGCCGCCGACGCGCTCGGCAGCTATTGCCCGCCGGAGAAGCCGATCGAGTTCGCTTGGCCCGACACGATCATGTTGGATGGCGGCATTATAGGAGGCTGCCGCTTGGCTACTCCTACGAAGGCGTCGGAAGACGAGATACCGGATTGGCTGGTGCTTGGCCTCAACTTGCGCAGCGTGGTCGAGGTCACCGTCGATCAAATATTTGAGCGCGGCACCAGCTTGACGACCGAAGGCTTCGAGATGATGGACGGCAACAAGATCATCGAGAGTTTTTCGCGGCATTTGATGGCAACGTTCGACGGCTGGAAGGCCGGTGGCTTCAGGACGCTGGCCGACCGCTATCTTGCCCGGTTGCAACCGGCTAAAGGCCTTCGCCGTGGCCTCGACGTCAACGGCGATCTACTCGAACGCCGGTTGCCCGATCTCAAGGAGTTCACGCGTCAGCCCTTGACGGCGGCGCTGGCGGTCCCTCAATGGCTCGATCCTTCGACCGGCGAACCTTGGATGTGATGGCCGTGACGCTCAAACTCCTCCGCACGATCCGCCTCGACGCTTCGGACACGTTTGTGTTCGAACGCGCGGCGTCGGCCAGCGAATGGGCTGTTAGCGGCGCGTTCAAGTTCTGGGATCAGGATGCTTCGACGCTGCAGGGCCGCGCCAAACAAGCGTTCAGGTCTGGCTTCCTTGGGCTATCGACTTTCGGCTGGTCGACGCTTGCGGTCGTTGTGGAGGCGACCGGGGAGGAGCGCACTGCTGTAATAGAAGCATTAGCCTCGCATCTCGTAGCCGAACATGGCGCGCCCGATCACGATGCGGCTCGGGTGGCTGCGGAGCAAGAGATCGCATTTGCGGAGAGCCTCGCCGACCACCCCGTGCAAACCTTGGTCGCCGTGCATCGATCGGTGAACGAGGATGGCGAAATCTCCGAACAGTTCCGCACTTTTCACTCGGCCGATGCAAAGCGTGCAACCGCCATGCCGTGCAGCGCCGGGGCCTTCGCCGTTGTCGAGGACCATTCCGGACCGGAGGCTGATGAGATCGATTTTGCGATACTTGTCGCGGCCTCCGGAGCTAAGTCGTGACCGCCGAAATCCACGATTTCTGGCTGTCGAGCGGGCATCATTTGCTCGATCACGACGCCGATGGCCGGCTCGTCGTCACCGATGAATTTCTCAAGATCTACCTAGCCCGGCCCGAGATCATGCCGCCGGACGATGCCTGTATCGTCGAACGCGGCATCTATCAAAAGCTTGCTCGCGATCCGCGCGCGTCCGTCGCGACGAGCGAAATTCGCGATGTCGCCGACCGCGACGCACGCGAGAACTGGCAACAGCTGGTGGCTTTGCGTGACGTGCTCGTCGATGCGCCGACCATCGAGTCTGCTTACATCAATCTCGTGCGGGCACCAAAGGTCGCGACGCCACCGCTATTTTTGAATCAGTTGGTGCACGTCATCGCTCGCAACATGCTCGATGGCGAGCGCGATCCCTATATCGTTCGCGCCGCCGAGGCGCTGTATCGCCCGCAGCGCCTGACGATCAAGGATGGCGTGATGCTTCTCGCTGACGAGGAGTTGGTCGACGGCACCAACGTCAACGATCACACCTCGCCGCTCGTCGCAATCTTCGGTGATGCAAAGGTACGCCATCTAGATGTGATGACGCCGGAGTTGGCGCTGGGCTATTTCGAGCGCAGCGACGCCTTCGATCTGGTCATGGATTTCCGCCATGGCCAGCCGGCACGGCTTGCGTTCGCGAACGTTATCGCGCGCTGGGTCGAGCATCTGCACGGCCTAAAAGTTCGGGTTGCACCGCTCGAGAAGGTCGAACATGCCGAATGGGCCTGGTTCGCGGGTCTCGATCAGGAAGGCACGCGCATCGGCAATTCTCTTTGGAACGGGGAGGAGCCATCGCACAGTGGTCGCGACCGCATTGTCGCGCTGTTCACCCTGACATTTGCCGATCCGGCTGATATGCTGACGCGTGTTGCCGGTCAACCAGTTTACTTGATCCTCGGCATGACGCCGAACCGGATCGTCCGCCTGAAACCGCAGAACCTCGTCACCGGTTTGCCGCTGCGCGAGCGCAGTGCATGAGGACACTTCAATTATGATCGAAGAGCAGGTCGTTGTTGGGCTGGTGTTGGAACGCTGGATGCTGTCGGGCGAATGGGGTGGTTATGCATGGCGGCCGGTAACGATTTTCGCCAATGCGCCGGAGGTCGAGCCGTGGACCGCCCTGGGCGGCGGTCGCGCTGCGATGCAATACTATGCGGGTGCATTCCCCATCAGCCTGTACTCGACTGAGACCGCAAACTATCGCGACAACCTCGCCAGCGGCGCGCCGAAGCTGTGGGTCGTTCTGCGCCCAGCCAGCTCTGAGCCACCCATCGATGTTCTGGCGATCACCGCCGATCCGGCCGAGGGCGAAGCCAATACTGAGGCAGGCGCCAATACCGTCGAGACAATCGATATGCCGGTCGAAATCGCGGGTGTGGTGGCAGCCTTCATCGAGGCGCATCATATCGAGCGTCCGATCATCAAACGCCGCCGTGACGGCGCCAAACCCGATGTGCGCTGGCGCGATGGTCCCAAGCGAGGCGATCAATCATGAGCAACGATCGCGACGACGAGCCTTTTCTGAGCCGCTGGTCGAGGCAAAAGCGATCGCGACCGCAGCCTGCCGCCCCCGCCGCCACAAACAAAGAGCTGCCGCTCGATCCGTCGACGCTCCCCAACATCGACGATTTAACGGAAGGTAGCGACTTTGCGGCATTCATGCAAAAGGGCGTGCCCGAGGCGCTTCAGCGGCTTGCGCTCCGCCGTATGTGGTCGTTGGAACCAAGTATTCGTGACTTCGTCGAAGTCGCCGAAAACCAATGGGATTTTAATGCGCCTGGTGGGGTTTACGGGCTGTTTCAGGAAGTCGAGCCAGGCACCGACATAAGCGTCTGGCTGGCCCAAGCCACATCCAGCGTCTTGCCGCCGGAAAAGGCTGCCGATACAGATTCGTCAAAGCTCGAAGCCGATGCGGACGAAGTGGCTGTGTCTGGATCGCAACTGCCTGTTTCCCGATCGGATACGATCGCGGATACGACCGGCTGTGCTATATCTGCGATCATTCGAGCCGACGCGCCGGCATCGCCTGCTCCTGACCATGTGACCCCTGCCGATAGCGAAATCACTGACACGCGGGAACATACGAGGCGCCGCAGGCATGGCGGCGCGGTGCCGGTATAATCTGAAGGCTGTTTATTGCTGCATGAGCTAACTAACTAAAGTAGCATCAAAAAATCCACCTTATCCCTAGCGTCAAATAGCCATAGGGTATGGCTATGGGTGCGTCCGCCTGATATCATCATTCTAAACGCAGGAGCGCGAGCGGGCCACAGGGTCTTGCGCCGCGCATCTGCAGAAACGTTAGGGCGGGATGCGAGATAGAGGCTTACAGAGCGCGATCGACGCTGCGGGCGGCATCGGTGCCTTGGCTCGCCTGTTGGGTCTGGCGCAACCGTCTGTGTCCGGTTGGACACGTCTGCCTGTTGATCGCGTGATTGCAGTCGAAGCAGCAACCGGAGTTTCACGTTCTCTCTTGCGACCCGACCTTTACGCAGCGTCGACCGTTACTGGCGCGCCGGTGCATCTCGACGATGTCGATCTCGCGCGGGCGCGCGGTTACCGTCTGCTGGCAAATCTTCTGGCGAAGCCGCCCTCTCAGCAGCTGCTCGATCAAGTCGGCCGGATTTCCGGCGACGCAACGCCGTTAGGACTAGCTTGGATCGCACTCGCCGATGCCGCGCGCAAAACATCTGAGGCCGAGACGGGCGAGGAGTTTTTCAAGTTGTTCGTTGGTGTGGGGCGGGGCGATGTGCTGCCGTACGCGTCGTTCTATCTTGCCGGCTTCCTCAATGAGCGTCCGTTAGCTGCGATCCGCGCGGACTTGCAACGCTTCGGTGTCGAGCGTCAAGTGGGTATCCACGAGCCGGAAGATGCAATTGCGACGTTGTTCGATGTGATGGCCGGGTTGATCGATGGCAGCTATTCCGCCGATCCCGCCGATCAGGATGCGTTCTTCGACGCGCACATCAAGTCTTGGGCGCCGCGCATGTTCGCCGATGTGGCGGTTGCCCCATCGGCTAAATTCTATCGTGCAGTCGCCGATGTCGGCGGGCACTGGATTGATCTCGAAACTCGCGCACTCTCAATCGCTGCTTGATTACAGGAGACTATTCGCATGTCGAAATTGAAGGTTGATGCCAAGCTCGACCGACGTGGCTTCCTAAAGGGTATCGGCACCGGCGCCGCGGGCGCCGCCACGGTCGCAGCGGGTGCGGGAATTTCATCGCCAGCCGGAGCCGTCGAATCTGCCGCTGACAAGAAGAAGGTGCGCTATCGCGAGTCCGAGCATGTCAGAAAGTTTTATGCCACCAACCGTTACTGAGTGCGACGAAGCTAATCGCATCACCGCTGATCGAACCGAAATGGGGAACTACCCATGTTGACCAAACGCCTCGAGTCGAAGTCCCGCAAGTCCAGGCTTGCCCCAATTGCAGCCAACGGCGCCTCGCCGCTTGATCGGCGCTCGTTCCTGCGCAACGCGGGCGTCAGCGCAACCGGACTGGCGGTTGTCGGCACCCTGGGTTCCGCCACGGTCCAGAAGGCTCACGCCATCACGCCGATGGATCATTCGCAACCGATGGCGATCAAGAAGAACATTTGCACCCATTGTTCGGTTGGTTGCACGGTGACGGCTGAAGTCCAAAATGGCGTCTGGGTGGGTCAGGAGCCGTCATGGGATAGCCCGATCAACCGTGGCACCCATTGCGCAAAGGGCGCTGCGATTCGCGAGATCGTATTTGGTGATCGGCGCTTGAAGTACCCGATGAAACTTGTCGATGGCCAGTACCAGAAAATTTCCTGGAAACAGGCGCTCGATGAAATCAGCACCAAGATGCTAGAGATCCGCGAGAAGTCCGGTCCAGAATCGGTTTGGTGGCTGGGCTCGGCCAAATTCACCAACGAAGGTGCGTATCTATATCGCAAAATGGCGGCGTTCTGGGGCACCAACTCGGTCGACCATCAGGCTCGCATTTGTCATTCCACGACCGTCGCTGGCGTGGCCAACACGTGGGGCTACGGCGCCCAGACCAATTCCTACAACGACATTCGTAATTCCAAGACCATGATCATCATGGGCGGTAATCCGGCGGAAGCGCATCCGGTTTCATTGCAGCACGTGTTGACGGGCAAAGAAACCAACCGCGCCAATCTGATCGTCATCGATCCACGCATGACGCGCACCGCCGCTCACGCCACTGAGTATGTCCGCATTCGCTCAGGCACCGATATTCCAATCATCTGGGGATTGCTATGGCACATCTTCGAGAACGGTTGGGAGGACAAGGGTTTCATCCAAAGCCGCGTCAACGGCATGGACGAGGTCCGGGCCGAGGTGAAGAAGTGGGACCCCAAGACTGTCGAAGATGTGACGGGTGTTCCCGGCGAGCAATTGAAGCGCGTCGCAGAGTTGTTCGCGAAAGAAAAGCCCTCGACCTTGATCTGGTGCATGGGAGCCACCCAGCATACCGTCGGCACCGCCAACGTTCGCGCGTACTGCATCTTGTTGCTCGCCACCGGTAACGTCGGCGCACCCGGCACCGGCGCCAACATCTTTCGTGGCCACACCAACGTTCAAGGTGCCACCGATCTCGGGTTGGACGTTATCACGCTGCCGCTCTACTACGGACTCGACGACAACGCCTGGAAGCATTGGGCGCGTGTATGGGAAGTGGACTTCGAGTGGTTGGACGGCCGCTTCGACAAAAAGCCTGGCCCCAACAATACCACGATAAACTATCGCAGTCTGCCTGGCATCCCATCGACCCGTTGGTTCGATGCCGTCACGGTGCCGAAGGACCAAATCGATCAACGCGATACATTGAAGGCGGCAATCATCTTTGGTCATGGTGGCAACACCGTGCCCCGTATGCCCGAAATGGTGAAAGGGCTTGCGGCGCTCGATCTGCTGGTCGTCGCCGATCCGCACCCGACGAACTTCGTCTCGCTCGGCGGCCGCAAGAATGGCACCTACCTGCTGCCGATCGCGACCAGCCTCGAGTGCGACGGTTCACGCACGGCTTCGAACCGCTCGTTGCAGTGGGGCGAAAAGATCGTCGAGCCGATCTTTGAAAGCGCCACCGATTATTGGGCGATCTATGAGCTCGCCAAGCGCCTCGGCTACGCCGATAAGATGTTCAAGAACATCAAGATGATCAAAGGTAAGTTCGGCGACGAACCGGAAGCTGAATCGCTCCTGCGGGAGATCAATCGCGGTGGCTTCTCGACCGGCTATTGCGGCCAGTCACCTGAGCGTCTCAAGGCCCATATGAAGCACCAGGGCGAATTCGATATCGTGACCCTGAAGGCCAAAGCTGGTGCACCCGCCGAGATCGCTGGCGACCATTACGGCCTGCCGTGGCCATGCTGGGGCACGCCGGAGATGAAACATCCCGGCACGCCGTTGCTGTATAACACCAACTTGCACGTCAAGGACGGCGGCGGCACCTTCCGCACGCGGTTCGGCGTCGAACGTATGATGAAAGTCAAAGCGCAGGAAAACGGCCAGCAGATCGAGCGTGAAGTGAAGGAAAACCTCCTCGCGGAAGGTTCCTACTCGCTTGGATCGGAAATCAAGGACGGCTATCCCGAGTTCACAATGGCGGTGCTCCAGAAGCTTGGTTGGGACGTCGACCTAACCGCCGAAGAGCGGGCCACGATCGAAAAGATCGGCGGCAACAATGTTGGCGCCGTATCATGGGCTATCGATCTGTCGGGCGGCATTCAGCGCGTCGCCGTGGCCCACGGCTGTGCTCCCTACGGCAACGCCAAGGCGCGCGCGAATGCCTGGAATTTGCCCGATCCAATACCGGTTCATCGCGAACCGATCTACTCGCCACGCGTCGATCTTGTCGCCAAGTACCCAACCCGGCCGGACTTCAAGTCTTTCCGCATGACGAATGCCGGCGGATCAGTACAAAAGGCAGCAGTCGAAAAGGGTGTGGCGAAGGAATTTCCGATCATTCTGACCTCAGGTCGGCTCGTCGAATATGAGGGCGGTGGCGAAGAAACGCGCTCCAACAAATGGCTCGCCGAACTGCAGCAGGACATGTTCGTCGAGATCAATCCGGCGGATGCAAGTTCGCGGGGCATTTCCGAGGGCGGCTGGGTCTGGGTGTATGGGCCGGAGTCGCAATCGAAGGTAAAGGTGAAGGCACTGGTCACCGAGCGCGTCGGTCGCGGCGTCGCTTGGATGCCATTCCACTTCGGCGGCTGGTATCAGGGCGAAGACCAGCGCAAGAACTACCCGGCTGGCACCGACCCGGTCGTGCTCGGTGAGAGCGTCAATATTGTCACCACCTACGGCTTCGATCCGGTAACGGCGATGCACGAAGGAAAAGTAACTCTCTGCCAAATTCGTGCGGCTTAAGGAGATCGATCAACATGGCACGCATGAAATTCCTTTGCGACGCGGATCGCTGCATCGAATGCAACGCCTGCGTCACCGCTTGCAAGAACGAGCACGATGTCCCGTGGGGCATCAACCGCCGGCGGGTTGTCACCATCAATGACGGCAAGCCGGGCGAGCGCTCGGTGTCGATGGCGTGCATGCATTGCACCGACGCGCCTTGTGCCGCGGTCTGTCCCGTCGATTGTTTCTACACGACAGATGACGCCGTGGTGCTGCACTCGAAAGAGCTGTGCATCGGTTGCGGTTATTGCTTCTACGCTTGCCCATTCGGTGCGCCGCAGTATCCGAAGACAGCCAACTTCGGGTCTCGGGGCAAGATGGACAAGTGCACTTTCTGTGCTGGCGGTCCCGAAGCGGATAATACGAAAGCCGAGTACGTCGCCTACGGTTCGAACCGCTTGGCCGAAGGCAAGCTGCCTTTGTGTGCCGAGATGTGCTCGACCAAATCGCTTCTCGCTGGCGATGGCGAGATCATCGCGCAGATCTATAAGGAGCGGGTCGTAAAGCGTGGCTATGGCTCCGGTGCTTGGGGCTGGAAGACTGCTTACAAGGAAGACATCGCGAGCTGATCATGAAGCTGGCGGGTCGTGTCTCCGGGCAGATCCGCCAATGCTCGAGCGTCCAAGGATTTGGAACCACAAATGAACTTGACAGCAATCCTCAATCGTTTGGCACCTGTACTCGTCGCTTGCTTGCTGGCGGCGACGCCCGTTGCCGCGCAACAGCCGAGCTCGGTCAATCCGACGGCGAGCTCGGTGAAAGAGAAGCAATTGCTTGATGCCTTGAAACCGGGCGGGCCGGAGATCTTGTCGGGCCGCGTTTCGATTCCCGATAGCCGGGCAGGCAATCTCATTCAACCGGCCGGCAAGGATTTTCGGGTTCTCCATCAAGAGACCATCCCCAAGGTCGGAGCCTACGTCATCATCGGCATGATCGGTGTGCTGGCGCTATTCTTCGTGTTTCGCGGCCGCATTCGGGTCGAAGGCGGACAATCCGGCCGCACGATCGAGCGCTTCGGCAGTATTGGCCGTTACGCGCATTGGACGGCGGCAACATCGTTCATTTTGCTCGGATTGACCGGGCTCAATCTCGTGTTTGGGCGATCGCTGCTGCTGCCGTTGATCGGTCCTGAAGCATTCGCCTCGCTCACGCAGGCGGGTAAATTCGTGCACAACTATGTCAGCTTCGCATTCGCATTTGCGATCGTCTTGATGTTTGTCATGTGGGTGAAGGACAATCTTCCAAGATCGATCGATGTGCGCTGGTTCAAGCAGGGTGGCGGTCTCGTCGGCTCCAAGCACCCGCCCGCCGATCGCTTCAACGGCGGCCAGAAGTTGATTTTCTGGGCAACGATCCTGGGTGGCTTTGCCCTGTCAGCGTCTGGCTACGTTCTCATGTTCAAGCCACCGGAGATTGACATCGCTGGATTGCAGTTGGCGACGGTAGTGCACGGCTTGGTCGGGGTCATTCTGGTGGCGGTCATCATCGCCCACGTGTACATCGGCTCACTAGGCATGGAAGGTGCATTTAGCGCGATGGGCACCGGCCGCGTCGATCTGAATTGGGCGAAGGAGCATCATTCGATCTGGGTCGACAAGGTAGCGATGAAGCGCCCGGAAGACATTTCCGGCGCGCGCTCTCCAGCGCCTGGCGAATAAGGAGAAACCGATGAAAGCATTTATTGCTGCTGTCTTGACCGTCGCCGTAGTCGGCGTCGGGGCATCGTTCGTGTTAGAGCGATTCCAGCGAACTGCGGACCAAGCCTACGCAGGCATCGGCGCACGCGTCGACGCCGACCCGCGCCTTGGCGGCACACCCGTGAAGAATTAATCGTGCAACGATCAATGATAGCTAATTGGGGCCGGGCACGCATTGTCCGGCCTCGATCGTTTTGGAGACGGGGCTGGTGAGCCCTTCCCGCGATGCGGTTCTGTCGGTGCTGGCCGGTCTACAGGCCCCAGATGGAAACACACTGTCGGGTCTACATGCCCCAGAGGTTTTGATCACCGCTGATCGGGTGGACGTTTCGTTATCGATCGATGCAGCGGATGCGGCGAAGTGGGAGCCGGTCCGGCTGGCCGTCGAAGCGGCGGTAAATGCCATCCCTGGCGTTGGCCGAACCCTGGTCACACTGACGGGAGAACGCGCCGGACCAGCGTCAATGCAGCGGCCGCCAAAGGTGCTGCCGAAAGCATCAGAACTCGCGCCACCGCCGAGATTTCCTAACCTCGCGAAGGTCGCCCGGATCCTCGCAGTGGCTTCCGGCAAGGGCGGTGTCGGTAAGTCTACCACGGCGTGCAACCTGGCGCTGGCCTTGCGTGCGCAGGGCTTGAGCGTCGGTGTGCTCGACGCCGATATCTACGGGCCTTCGATGCCGAAGTTGTTCAACCTCAGGGGCCGGCCCACAGTCGTGGCAGGGAGAACATTGTCGCCGCTGGAAGCCTACGGCTGCAAGGTGATGTCGATTGGCTTCGTCGTCGATGCCGATAAGGCGATGGTCTGGCGCGGGCCGATGGTCGCATCCGCGATCACGCAGATGCTGCGCGATATCGCTTGGGGATCACTCGATGTGCTGATTGTCGACATGCCACCCGGCACGGGGGACGCACAGTTGACACTCGCTCAACAGGCCCCGTTGGCAGGTGCGATTATCGTGTCGACGCCACAGGATTTGGCGCTCATCGATGCGCGTCGTGGTGTCGAGATGTTCCGCTCGGTCAACGTGCCGATCCTGGGGCTGATCGAGAACATGAGCTATTTCATCTGCGACGAGTGCGGCAAGCGACACCACATCTTCGCGCATGGTGGCGCACGGGCCGAGAGCGCCAAGCTCGGCGTGCCATTCCTGGGCGAGATACCGTTGGATGCAGCAATTCGGGAGCGCGCCGACAGCGGTATGCCGATCGTGATCGCCGACCCGGATGGTCCGCAAGCGGGCGCCTATCGCGCGATAGCGGCGGCCGTGATGGCGGGTTTGCGTTAGCTCAGTCGACCTTTATGGCCAACCTACCACTAAACCGCACGGCCTCGGCTTCACCCTTTCCCTTGGCGCTCGATTTGACGCCACGGCCGGCTTCCACGTTGCCGATTACAATCGGATGCTCGCCGGCGGTCTCGAGCGCTTCGATCACCTCAAGAGCGTGTGCCTTATCGGCAATCACAATCATGCCGGTGCCACAGTTGAACGTGCGCAGCATCTCGGCATCGTCGAGCCGGCCGGCTTGCTTCAACCAGCCGAATACCCGCGGCATGGCGATCGCCGATAAATCGACATGCGCTGCAAGGCCGGCGGGCATGACGCGAGGAATATTCTCCGATAACCCGCCGCCGGTTATATGGCTCAGCCCTTTCACGGCACCCATGAGGCCGCCGCCACCGGTTGCGCGGATGGCTGCCAGCACCTGCTTCACATAAATTCGGGTCGGCACGAGCAAAGCCGTGGCAACCGTCTGCCCATTGGCCCACGGTGCCTCATCGCTCCAAGCGAGTTTCTCCTCGGCAACGAGACGGCGCACGAGCGAGAACGCGTTCGAGTGCACGCCGGAAGAGGGCAGGCCAATGATCACATCGCCGATCGCTATGTCGTTGCGCGGCAGGATCTCGTTGCGTTCGACGGCACCGACGCAAAAGCCAGCCAAGTCGTAATCTTTCGCCTTATACATGCCGGGCATTTCGGCCGTTTCGCCGCCGATCAGCGCGCATCCGGCTTCGCTACAACCGGCAGCGATTCCGGCGATAACAGCCGTGGCGGAGGTCAAGTCGAGCTTGCCGGTTGCGAAGTAATCGAGGAAGAACAATGGCTCGGCGCCCTGTACGACGAGGTCGTTGACGCACATGGCCACCAGGTCGACGCCGATCGAGCCGTGCACACCACTCTCGATCGCAATCAGCAGCTTGGTGCCGACGCCGTCGTTGGCGGCGACCAGGATCGGATCGATAAAGCCCGCGCGCTTTAAATCGAATAGCCCGCCGAAGCCACCCAGATCGGCATCTGCTCCAGGCCGCCGGGTCGCTTTTACCAGCGGCTTGATTGCCTCGACCAGCGCATTGCCGGCATCGATATCCACCCCGGAATCGCGATATGTTATCGGCGCGTTGGGACGGCTTGGCTCCGCGGTCATTCTCTTGTTCCTGCTCAAATCAACAATGCGACGCAATCGTAGCGGGTAAACCGGATTTTCGCCCGATTGGCAGCCGAAAGCCAGCGGTGGAACGCCTTGAGACTGTTCGCAAGCGTGGTAGCAGAGTATTGAGTGGCGCGGCAATGAACGGCATGGCGCAATCAGGGATGGACCAGGTGAGAAGGCTTATGCGCGCGCGGTTGCTGGTGGTTGGCGGGCTCTGTTCGGCGCTTGGCTGCATTAATGCTACCGCCCAGCAAACGACCAAGCCGTTCATCATCGGCAATTATCCGGTCGATGCAACTGCTGCAAATTCAGTGGCGGCCAAGGAGCAGGCGCTGGCCGATGGGCAGAAGGCGGCATTCCGTTCGCTCCTGAAGCGATTGGTGCCGGTCACCTCCTACAAGCGGATCGATAAGCTGAGAAACGTCAAAGCCGCCGATCTGATCGACGGCGTTTCGGTGCGCTCCGAACGCAACTCGACGACGCAATATATTGCGAACCTAGATTTTTCTTTCCAAGCGAACGAAGTACGGGAGTTGCTGCGGCGTGAGGGCGTGCCATTCGTCGATCTGCAGGCGCCATCGATCGTGTTGGTGCCGATTTATCAGGCACCCGCCGCCGGACAGGGTGCGGCACCCGCGGGGCTGGAACAAGCAGCCGGCCAGAAAGCGTGGAACGATGCTTGGAAGGGGCTTGATCTCGAGCATTCGCTGGCGCCGGCCAAACTCGAAACCGCGAAAGCTCCAATTCATGCCGACACATTGCAGATGATGTCGAAGGATGGCGATGGCGGCGCGATGCGTATCGTTTCCAAAGAGTTCGGCAATGAACTGGTGTTGATTGCGCTCGCCGAACCGGAACTTGGATCGAAAAAACTCAATGTCACATTAATGGGCCGGGATGCGGTCGGGCAATTTGCGCTGAAACGGTCGTACAAGTTCCAGATCGACGACTTCGGTTACACGACCGAGCTTGCCGCATTGGTGGCGTTGGGCACGCTGGAAGGCCGCTGGAAAGCGATTAAGGCGAGACCGGCAGTTGGCGGGGGAACGGCCGGTGCGCAACCTTTGCAGCCCGTGCAGCTGACGATCGAGTTTCGCACGTTACAGGAGTGGCAGGCGATAAGGCGGCAGATTACCGAGACGCCAGGTGTGGAAGATTTGCAGATCGGCGGCCTGTCGGGGCGGTCGGTCGAAATTGCCGTCCGTTTCCCCGGCGGCGGCAATCAGCTGGCGGATTCGCTCCTTTCGCAGGGGCTCGATATGCGGGAAGCAGGCGGTACATGGATCGTGAGATCAGGCGGCTGATCCGCGACGCGTTAAGCGGCTGGCATTTACGCCCAGGGGCGGGACGCTGCCGCCTTGGTCTCGAACTCCGTGATGCTCTTTTCTTTCTTCATCGTTAGGCCGATATCATCGAGCCCTTCGACCAGGCAATGTTTGCGATGAGCGTCGACGTCGAACTTGATGACCCCGCCATCGGGACCGCGGATTTCCTGTGCCTCGAGGTCGACGGTCAGCGTCGCGTTGGCGCCGCGATTGGCGTCGTCCATCAGCTTTTCGAGTTGTTCTGGCGTCACCTTGATAGGCAAGATGCCGTTCTTGAAGCAGTTGTTGTAGAAAATGTCGGCAAAGCTCGTTGAAATTACGCAACGAATTCCGAAATCGAGGAGAGCCCAGGGCGCATGCTCGCGGCTCGAGCCGCAGCCGAAGTTTTCGCCGGTGACCAAGATCTCGGCCTTACGATAGGCTGGCTTGTTCAACACGAAATCCGGGTTTTCCTTGCCGGCCTGGTCGTAGCGAATCTCGGCAAACAGCGCCTTGCCAAGTCCGGTGCGCTTGATCGTCTTCAGATAGTTCTTGGGGATGATTTTGTCGGTATCGATGTTGATCATCGGCAAAGGCGCCGCAACGCTGGTCAGCTTACCAAATTTTTGCATCAAATCCTCGCCGGCGAAACTTAAGTGCGACTGCGTCTTTGTTCATGCGCCACGCGAACGACCGAGGTCAAGAGCAGGTTGCCCTCAATGTACCTTCGGATCGGCGTAACACTTGCGCATGTACTCACAACGGTTTGATCCAGAAAAGTGCATGCTGTCGCCCTTGGCGGGCGAGATGAACCTGCAGACTTCCTCAACGCCATCGGCCGACAACCAACCTTCGCGACGTCCGCGCTGCACGGCGAAGCAGTCTGCGGTTTCCTCGTCCGGGCCGCGAAACTGATGGCCGCACTCGTGCGCGAATATCCACATTTTGACGGGGATGGAAACCTTGGCCATCAACCGTGGGTTGAGGATCAAGAATCCCGGATAGGCCGCGCCAAAATCGTCGAGTTGGCTATCAAGAACGGTGGGCCGCTGACCACATGACAGACGCCGCCGGTCAAACACCAATTCTCCTGGGGGCACGAGCTTAGCGTCGCCGCCAACGTGGGCAATGTATTCCTCAGGCGTTGGTGGTTTATCTGCCCGCGCGCCAGTCGTGATCAACACGGCCGATATCGCGCAAAATGCGGCCAACAAGGCTCGCTGTGCTCCGCGTGAGATCGGGTGAGACCCCAATGTCAGATTCATGCTTGCCATTCGCTGCGGTTGGTTCGCTTAAGCCTGGACCATCGCGTGAAGCTTCGCCAATTGCAAGGACCGGCAGGTCGCACCGGGCAACGAAAACTGCGACCTGTGAAGCTCCCGCGCTCATCGGCCAACCGAGGCCTCCAAGTCTTCCATGTCCGCATCGGAAAAGCCAAAATGATGCCCGACTTCGTGCACTAGAACGTGGGTTATGATCTCGCCCAGTGTTTCATCGCTGTCGGCCCAGTAATCGAGAATGGCCCGCCGGTACAGAAAGACCATATCGGGCTCGCGCGCAACGTCCGAGACGCTTTTCTTGTCGAGGCTAACACCCTGATAAAGCCCCATCAAATCCAGGGGGCTTTCGATGTTGAGTTCATCGAGTACCTCATCCAATGCATAATCTTCGACGCGAATGATAAGATCGCCGCACATTTGGCGAAACTCGCCCGGCAAGCGTGCCCACGCAGCGCCGGCGAGCTGCTCGACGTCGGTGAGGCTTGGTGCTTCAGCATCATGCCATTTGTTGCGTTCGGCCATGCAATCCTCGGTGGTAGTAACCGTCTGTTGCGCTTTCATAGTCGCGGTCGCGCGCAAATGCCAGTTGATCGCATTCGCTATATTTCATTCAACAAACGTTAGTCTTTCCTTTGCCAATCTGGACGACACTGGAGCGATCCGATCCAGGGGATTTTCTCCCCGGTTTTTCAGCGATGAGGCCACAGTGACCCAAGCGGCAAGGTATTTATCCGAAATCAGTTCAGCCTTAGAAGCCGAACAGGCAACGACCGCCGAAGCTGGGACTGCAACTGCCGTTCTCACGGTTCAACGAACGCAAACGGACTTGTCGTTACCGCTCTTGATGCGCAAGGTTGCCGCGGACTATGGCAAGTCATTCAACCAACTCTTCACCGACTTCGCCAAATTGGGTTTTGGCCCCGGCAAGCTTTCGGTCGAGGAATACTTCGATCTGCGATTGTTCGACGACGCTGCTCTCGCCGGCGCCGATAAGCGTCAGTTCGTCGGGCTAGATGTGATGCGCCAGCTATGGGACCAGGTTAATTTCGATCAAACCTGGTACGGCATCATGAATGACAAGTTGGCGTCGGCGACGTTGCTGGGCGCTTATGGCTTTCCGGTAATTCCAATCGTCGCCATTTATTCTCCATCGCTCGCTTTGCCGTTGGCGCCGTGCCAAGTTTTGAAGACGGCTGATGGTTTGCGCAATTTCTTGCGGGAACCTGCGAATTATCCAATGTTCGGCAAACCTAAGGATGCCCTGCAAAGCCTCGGCTCGATGAGTTTTGATCGTTACGATACCGTTAACGGTGTGTTGACTGCAGTCGACGGTTCACGGGTAGAGCTTGAAACGTTCATTGCCGATGTGACGGCCCACTATCAGAGCGGCTATCTGTTCCAAAAGCGTTTGCTCCCGCACGCCGCGATCCGCAACATTTGCGGCAACCGCCTTGCGACGGTTCGTATTGTCACCATCAATCCGAAAAGTGGCCCCGAGATACTGCGCACGGCATGGAAGATTCCCGCCGGCGCCAACGCGGCCGACAACTTCTGGCGCGCCGGCAACCTGCTCGGCGAAATCGATATCGAAACCGGTCGCATCAAGCGCGTGGTGCGGGGCAAGGGTATCGATCAAGTAGAATTGCGCGCCCATCCCGATTCCGGCGTTGTCCTCGTCGATTTCGAATTGCCGATGTGGTCGCAAGCCAAGGCTCTGGCGCTCGACGGGATGAAGGTCTTCCCGAAGATGGGGATGATCGGGTGGGATATCGCGATTACGGACACCGGCCCGGTGATCGTCGAGCCGAACGAAACGCCGGACCATATGCTACCGCAGATCGCCGATCGCCGCGGCGTGCTTGATGATCGGTTTCGCAGCTATGTTGCCGAACGCAAGGCCGAATTCGGTGCGTTGCAGCAGGCGACGCGCCGGCAGATGCGTAATGAAGGGCGCAACAAGCTGCAGCGGGTTGCCGGCGACATCGGCAAGTCTTAATGGCAGCGCTGCTCGTTGAGCGCATTCTTACTCGTCGAGCTGCCGCGCTGAGTCGACAGTCATCAGTGGCACTCCCTTGCGGATTGGGAAGGCCAACCGGGCATTTTTGCTGATCAACTCCTGTGCGGCTGGATCATAGGTAAGTGGACCCTTGGTCACCGGACATACGAGAAATTCAAGCAAGCGACGATCGCAACGCGCTTCGCCTTCGATGGCCGCATCGGGCGCCGGTTCGTCTGTCATGCCCAGGACCTTCTTCGATCATTGCATCGTGGTGCCGGTGCCGCCGTCACCGGCAGCCATTTCCATTTCCGCAAGCGCCACCAGTACTTCGGCGCGCGACTTCAAATCCGGCGCTTCCAGCAGTGCTTGTTTTTCTTCCGCTGAATACGGGCTGATGATCGACAGCGAGTTGACGAGATGTTCGCTCGGTGCATTGCCGATCGCTTTCCAATCAGCATTGAAGTGATGCGATTCCAGATAGCGCTTGAGCACGTGAAGAAGGCGCTCGCGGTCGACTTCGTCCTCGCCCGCGCCGCGATTGAAATCGTCTGCGAACTTGCCAAAATCGACGCCGAACGTTCGATACGGGTTCGTGATCTCTATCTCCTGTTCAATGTCGAAGCGGCAAATACCGGTCAAGGTTATGACGACACGCCCATCATCGAGTTCTTGATATGCCGTGACCCGTCCGGCACATCCAACGCGCCGAAGTGCAGTGTTCTTGCCGGACGGGCTTTCCTCATCACCCGCGGTGCGCTCGGGTTGAGCGATGCCGATGATGCGATTGCCAGAGACGACATCCTCGATCATCTGCAGGTAACGGGGCTCAAACAGATTTAGCGGCAAGGTAGCGCGCGGCAATAGAATTACCGCCCGCAATGGAAACACCGGAATCTGGCGGGGCAAATCGGCAGGTCGTCGATAGCGATCAATTGGAGCCACGAAACCTCCCCTTAAGGTCCTAAACGCCTCAGGAAAATAGCAGAGATGACAACCTGCGTCGGCCATCAAGTGTCGCTGCGTCCTTCGGCCCCCAGGCCTCGAAAAACTGGATCAGCTGCTTACGCGCCGCCTGATCGTTCCAGTTGCGATCCATCCGGAAACTCTCGAGCAAATGATCTACCGCCGCAGTTTTGTCGCCGCGCGCCGCGAGCGCCGCTGCCAGGTCAATCTGCGCCTGATGATCGCCCGGGTTCGCCCGCACCTTGGCTTCCAGTTCGGCTGTGTCGCCGGCACCTTCGGCCTTACGCGCGAGCTCAAGCGCGGCGCGGACTGCTGTGACCGGCCCAGTGTTGCGCTTGTCGGGTGGCACCAGCCCGATCGTCTGCTCGGCACGCGCTAAATCGCCAGTCTGGAGATAGCAGCGCGCCAATCCTGCAAGTGCACCGGGCTCTTCACGATTTTCTTCCAGGATCGAAGCATAAATTTCGGCTGCGTCCTGGACATTACCGGCAGCGAGTGCTTCGTCACCAGCAGCGATCGCGGCAGCAATGTCGCTGGCAGCGTCCCCACCCAGCATGCGATCGATCAACGCCTTGATAGCACTTTCCGGTTGCACACCCATGAACCCGTCGACTGGCCGTCCGTCGCGGAAAACCATCACCGTCGGCAACTTTTGAACGCCGAGCTGACCCGGAATCGTCGGATGTTGATCGATGTTCATCTTGACCAGGTGCACTTTGCCCGCATAGCCACGCACCACCTTCTCGATGATCGGCGTCAGTTGCTTGCACGGTCCGCACCAGTCGGCCCAAAAATCGACGAGCACCGGAACCTGTTTCGACGGCTCGATCACGTCCTTCACGAAGGTCGCGGTTGTCGTGTCGCGAATGATGTCGCCAGGCGCGGCAGTACTCGCGCCAGCTTTCGCAGGAGTGGGGTTTCCGATAATCATTCAATGCTCCTGTAGGTGTTGGCCATATCGAGCGAGGCCGCGCGGCTGGTCAGAAAATTCCGACCACAAGTTCCTACCCTGGCTTCGTTTATGTTGACCATCAGGTTACCCGAGAAAGCTGTTCGATGCGACAGTCATTGCCTACTTGCGCTCATTGGTCCGATGTCGCAATCGGCAGCTGCACGATCAGCGGCGTGTGCCCTGTTGCACGGAAAAACTTCATCAGATCGTCACGGCCGATATTGGTTGTCGCGGTGTTCGTCAGCGGGTGCGAATTGATCGTCTCGAATTTCATCAATTGATCGTCCACGACGACGGTAACGCGCTGTGCGCGGTCGTTGATCACTGCGAGTGCCGTAACCGAGCCGGGCGTAACGCCAAGGATCTGCATCAACAGTTCAGGCTTACCGAAGCTTAATCGGGCACAGCCGAGCGTTTTGTGAAGTGCCTTCATATTGATGCTTGCGTGGGCTTCGGCAACGACCAAGAAAAGCCGGTCCTTGGCGTCCTTGAGGAACAGGTTCTTGGTATGCCCTCCGGGCAATTCGCGATGAAGCTTCTCGCTTTCCTCGACGGTGAACACCGCCGCATGTTCGACCGTGCGGGTGGATATACCCAGTCGATCCAGGAATTCGAATAGTTCCAGGCGCGACGTGTTTGTAGGTGTTGTCATGTCAAATCGCCGTCTAGGTGGCTCAAGTTGCGTGCGCCCAAAAAGCCCAATACTGGCGCGTGCGCAAGTCCAACGCTGAAGTGAAATCACGTCGGAGGTGGGCACGGAGGTGGGCACCTCTTGCATTGGCCGCAGCTTTCGGCCATACACCGTGCCGTAGCAGCCGCATTGGCTGCCGCGATGTACCCCAAGACCTGGATGCGGGCGTAGCTCAGGGGTAGAGCATCACGTTGCCAACGTGAGGGTCGACGGTTCAAATCCGTTCGCCCGCTCCAACTTCCCTCTGTCCGGCCCTGTCCGACCCGGACACATGGGTGACAGAACGTACCTAAGACATGGGTGACAACCTCCAGCCGAACGGGTTGTCGATTGGTTGCAAGGTTTTCTGTTCCAAGTCGATGTATCCCAGATCGTAGGTCATGAAGCCGACGAGCCAGGTTCCCTCGTCGACCTCCTTTATTCCGAGCCTCTGTCCGGTGAGCACGGTGGAGATGTTGATCTTTTTGCGATGCATGCAGATCCGTCCGCAGGACGTGACGAGGAGGTCGCGGTGATGCAGGGATAGTCGAACTCGGGCAAGCGCATATTTCCAGCTGATGGACCGCCGCTTTCACCTGCAGACTAATACCGGAATGGTGCTCTGCGTTACGACGTTATTGGTTTGGCTGCCCAGGAAAAGTCGCGTCAGACCCCGGCGTCCGTGGGATGCCATCACGATCAAATCGCATCCATACCTGGTAGCAGCAGCTATTATGCCTTCAGCTGGATATTGATCTTTGGCGTGTACGGTCTCGCATGTGACACCCTGCGCTTTGGCGGCTGTCGCCGCAGCCGTCAGCACATCGCGGACTTTGGCCGTGACTGCACGATCGTATTCTTCGATAGGGAAAGCGATCGCGGCTTCCCCTGATACGAAGGCTGTCCACGGTTCGCTGACCATTAAGACGGTCGCCCTGGCGTCGAGCGCCTCGGCAAGCCCTAAGCCTTGCGACAATGCCTTACTTGCCAACTCTGACCCATCCGTCGCAATAAGAAGATGCTTGTACATATGGATTCTCCCTGAGGCTGATATCGCGGCGAGTTCCGCGTTGACGAAGGTCAAGGTGTCGACGCGGCAGTCTGCGGCGGGAGATCGCGATGGGATATCCGAGGCGCTCAGTACCGCCAGCGTTACTGGCTCTCGACAATATTGCCTTTGAAATCGAAAGCGATATTGACGGCTTTATCGCCCTTCGTCGCTTTACCGCGCCAGATACCCCTGTCATCTTTCTTGAGATCGGCTATCGCCGAGTATCCGGCGGACGCGAGGCGCTCTGTCACTTGTGCAGCTGTAAAACTATTGGCGCCGGATAGTGGGGGGCTCTCAGAAGTCGTTGCTGCCGGCGCCGTCGAAGCGGGAGGCGTCGTCGGCGACGTTTGAGCGAGCGCCATAGAAGAGATAAGTACGCCGATCGCACTGGCGACAGTAACTGCTTTGATCTGCATGGACGCAACTCGCATCGACACACCTCCGTGTTTTTGTCAGGTGACAGCAGAACGCGAACGAACAAATTCGGTTCCGCCATTAAGAGGACGCGATGGCAAAGTTTGGCATCAACTCCTACGGTCGCAAAGCTTCGGTGGGGGAGGTTGTTTTGAGATGCGGAGACGAAGCGCGAGTTCCGAAGAACAGGGCCTGGCTGATCAATGCGCGGACCATGTTGACGTCGAATGGTTTTGTCAGAAGAAAGGTCGGCTCAGCCCGCTGGCCAGTAAGCAGCCTCTCTGGAAATGCTGTGATGAAAATCACCGGCACCTCAACACCAAGCAATATCTCGTTAACGGCTTCCAATCCCGAGCTATTATCGGCCAATTGAATGTCTGCCAGGATCAACCCGGGGCGCTTTGCTTGGGCCGCAGTGATCGCTTCTTTGTGAGTGCGGGCCAAGCCCACCACGCGATGCCCCAGTCCTTCAACGAGGTTTTCGAGATCCATTGCAATCAATGGCTCGTCTTCAATGATCAATACGTCGGTCTCGATTTGCTGCGCAATTTCGCGTCCTGCTTGCTGCAGCAACTCGGATACGGAATCTGAGCTTCGGTCAAGAACGCGCGCGGTTTGCGAGGGCGTAAATCCTTCAACGGAAGTCAGCAGGAAAGCTTGCCTCGCCAATGCACTGATCGAATCCAAGCTCTTCTGCGCAGTTTCCTCTGAAATGGGCGAGGAAGGTCTATGGTTCAAATCCACGGAGTTCCAAATTTTCAGGAAGCTGTTATAGAGTGCAACGCGCGGCTCCTCGTCGTCCTTAAACGTGTCTGGCTCTGCAATATAGGTTTCCAGAAGCGCGACTACGTAAGCGTCCCCGCTTTCCTGGCTCCCAGTCAGTGCACGTCCAAATCGGCGCAAGTACGGCAAATGAGGAGTAATCTTAGCGGCAATCGACATGCTTCCACCCCAACATTGAATCAGCTGACGCCAAGTTAACGCCGAGCTGCGAAAAAAGTTCCCGCTGAGTGGAACTTTATTCGCTCGTCTTCGTTACCGGTCGTATTCCATCGCATGCGTGTTTCGCTATGCCCCGGTCGTGACTTATTGGTGGGCGAAGTCGCCAGTTTGCGATTCATACATCGAATTAGAACAGATGGGGAGGCATTGCGACGATGAAGCAACCGAAGTCAGCATCACTTAATTTGACAACATTGTCGAGCGAAGCTGATGCTTCGAACTTCAGCAGTCACATCAAGAAAAGTCCCGATCCGGAAGCCGGAAATGAAACCGATGAGTGTGCCGCTGCGCCGGCGATCGATGAAAAGATCCAGCGCCACATCGGGCGAAAGCTCAAAGCCTCGTACGAGGAACTCATCAAGCAACCAGTTCCCGATAAATTCCGAAACTTGCTTGACGAACTGCAGCGCAAGGAGAAGAAGCAGTGACCGACCCGTCCGCTGCGTTGCGTGCAGAGTTCATGGCCGCAATACCCAATTTGCGAGCTTTCGCGATGTCGCTGTGTGGGGATGCGACGCGCTCTGACGATTTGGTGCAGGAAACATTGGTCAAGGCGTGGGATAAGTTATCATCCTTTCACGAAGGCACGAATCTAAAGGCATGGTTGTTCACGATTCTGCGGAATATTTTCTTTTCTGAGCATCGTCGCCGGCGGCGTGAGATCGAGGATGCAGACGGTAACTTGTCCGCCAACTTAGCGGTGCATCCAGAGCAACCCGGGCATATGGATTTTATTGATTTCCGGAAGGCATTGCTCAAGCTTCCGAATGATCAACGAGAGGCACTAATTCTCGTTGGCGCTGAGGGATTTTCTTATGAAGAAGCTGCCGCAATATCGGGTTGCGCGATCGGAACGATCAAAAGCCGGGTCAACAGAGCACGGGGCCGCTTGATTGCTCTTCTAGGCGTCGATGGGGCCGGTGATTACGGTCCGGATACGAAATCCGAATCGGTCTCGAGCGCTGGTGCTCAATTCAGAACGTCGTAACCGTTCGTCATGCGAGTGCTCCCACATCAACAGG
>JANMNO010000170.1:0-5898 GCA_031374115.1 Hyphomicrobiaceae bacterium
CATTGCGGCCCGAACCCGTATCGAACTCGACCAGCACGTCGAGTTTGCGACCAGCGCTCTGGGCCGCATGGGAAAGGCCCGCAAGCATGTCGGCATTGTCCGCCACGACGGCAATGTCTGTTGACTTCATCAACAGGGCAAGGCGGTCCAGCTTGTTGCCGACTGCCGGGTGATCGAGCCCCAACGATCTTTCGACGATACTAAGCGCGCGTTTGAACAGCGGCTCGGCTTCGCTATAGCGGCCCTGGCGCTCATAGAGAGCCGCGAGGTTGCTCAACGCCGTCGCGTACTCGAAGTGCTCGGCCCCGTGCTGCGCCTTTATACCCTCGGCGTAGCGTTCGGCGATTGGCATCGCATCGGCATATTTGGCGGCTTGATAGAGTTCTAGCGCCTGCCGCTTGAGCGCTTCGAGATCGTTGGTCTGCGCATTGGCTGTGACCGCCAGCGCGACTCCCATCGCCGTAACGGCGAGCCGCACCCATCGCATCGTCGCCCGTACCTTCATCTGAATGGACCCATTCTCTAACTATGCCGTGACGCTGTACGAGGGGCAAGGCGGCTGGCCCCGCCGATAGAGAGAGCGGCCAATCGCGGGACACGTGAAGATGGCGTCGACCCATCTTGACGATTGCCCCTGCCGGCCAGAACGTCAGCCCTTGAAGGTAACGCGTCGTGGTTCGCCGTTCGTGCTGCCAACGGAGGCTACTGGGGGTAGACCGACCAGCGACGAGCAATCTCGCAATCGCTGAGGCTGACCCAACACGGGCATCACGAGTTTCGTTCGCGCTCCTTCCAGATAGCGGACTTACCCGCTACGCTGAAGCACCATTGCGACTGACCGGGAGAACGCTGATGCGCGACGCAACAGCACAGACCCTCTATTTTTATGATCGGCATCCAATTTCCTGCGACATCATCCTCGCGAAGTTACGCGCAAGTCGCGGTCATCTTGATGATTTGCGACCGGATGATCTGTTTCCGCATGACCAAGATCACTACGGCGGACTAGCAGCAACGGATGAACTGGCGCGCGGAGGCCAGATCACAAGCGGAACACGTGTAGCAGATTTCTGTGCAGGACTTGGTGGCACTGTCCGGTATCTCGTCCACAAATATGGAGCCAATGTTACCGGAATTGAATTGACGCCATCGCGTGTCGCAGGTGCTCAGGAATTGACCCAGCGGGTTGGGCTTCAAGACAGGGCACAGGTCATTGAAGGAAGCGTCATGAACGTTCCACTTGGGAACGGCATTATGGATGCCGTCGTCAGCCAAGAATCGTTTTGCCATGTACCTGACCCAGGGAAGGCGCTCTCCGAGGCTTATCGAATACTTCGGAAGGACGGCAGGCTGGCTTTCACAGATTGGATCGCCAATGAGCAGCTCTCTGCCGATGATGCTCAATTGATGTGGGAAGGAATGGCTATTCAGCCGCTGCGTTCGATCTCCGACTATCGCCGGTTAGTTGAGGGCGCTGGCTTCAAGATCCATTCGGCTACCGATCTGACGGCTGGCTGGGGTCCCATACTCAAGGAACGGCTTGCGATGTATCAGCGGCTGCGTGAGGAAGCAAGACAGGCCGGAACCCCGATGGGACATGATGCTTTCCACCAATCATACATTCGCTTTGTTGAACTCATTCAACAGCGAAAGCTAGGAGGCGTCCGTATCGTAGCTTCGAAGTAGTCCCGTCTTGAAGCCCATCCAAGTCTGCAGGTGTGCAGATGCTATGGGGCGAGCGACGAGGAGTCGGCGATTATCGGCGCGGAAGTGAACCGACCGATGGAGCCCGCAATGCGAAAGAGCAAGCAGTCCGACCATAAACGCTGCCAGTCGAAGCAACGTACCCCGAATGACTTGAGCCGCTGCCTTGTCCCGCTGGATGCCGATCAAACGCTGGTTGCCGTCATAGAATTGAGCCTGTCCAGTTGGCTCGTGTCAGGGATCGTGCCTGGCGTTGAGCGCCAGCCGCTCAAGAAGCTGAAACCGGAGCCGAACGTCCTGCTACAGTTGCTGCAGCGCTGGCGCCTTGAAGCGGAGAGATCGGGTCATCGGATAACTCGGTTCGCGGTAGCGTACGAGGCTGGCCGCGATGGCTTTTGGTTGGCCCGGTTCCTCGGGGCCCACGGCATTGAAGGGCATGTCATTCATCCTTCGAGTGTCGCGGTGTCGCGTGAGCATCGTCGAGCCAAGACGGATCGGTTGGATACCGAGATGTTGAAACGCGCATTTCTAGGTTGGCTGCGTGGCGAGCGGGATCACTGCAAGATGGTGGCGATTCCGACATTCGATGATGAGGACGCCAAACGACCGAGCCGCGAGCGGGAGTGCCTCGTTGCCGAACAGAGCCGACTTATCAATCGCATGAAGTCAGCTCTCGTCCGGTTCGGTATTCGAGGCTTCAATCCGAAACTGAAGCGCGCGTCGGAGAACCTGGAAAAGCTACGAACTCCAGAGGGTGGGGCGCTTCCGCCCAACACGCTGGCGGAGCTCAAGAGAGATTTGGAGCGTCGGGCGTTCATTTACGACCAGATCCGAAAGATCGAGGAGGAGCGCGCTGCACGTTTGAAGCGGGCCCCAAATACAGGCTCGAATATCATGGTTCGTCTGCTGGCACGCGTCGTCGGGGTCGGAATAGAAACTGCTGATTTGTTGGTCAACGAGATACTCCAGCGCGACATGCGTGATCGTCGCGCCGTGGGGCGCTACGCCGGACTGACAGGCTCGCCACAGCGCAGCGGCTCGATGAACCGAGAGAAGGGCCTTGCCCGATCCGGCAATGCCCGGGTCCGACGCACAATGGTTCAACTGGCGTGGCGGTTCCTGTTGTTTCAGAAGAATAGTGCGCTGGCCCGATGGTATTACCAGCGCACGGAGAATGCCGCACGAACACGCAAGACCATGATCGTCGCGTTGGCGCGAAAGTTGTTGGTCGCGCTCTGGCGGCTGGCGCGCGAAGGGATCGTGCCTGAGGGCGTCATCATGCGACCAGCTTGACGAAGCGTTCGCGATTTTAGGTTCTGGATTCAACGTTCGAAATAGTTTCGGCTCGATCTGATCAATCTGACAGATCGCCGATGACGGTTCGAGGTGGCGGGGACCCGCCGAAACCCTGGCTCTCATGCCGTTGTGCAGATTGGGCCTGCTGCCTCGGAGCTTCGCAACCGATGCGTCTACGTGCATCATGGTCCGGGTCATCAAGGCCCACCGAATACAAGGTTGCCGGCGCGATCTCTTGCGCTGCGAATGCGGGCTCCCCTCGTAATCGTCAACCTGAACGGATGGAGGCACACGTCGGCCCAACCCGACCAGTTTGCCGTCGTGCTCGGAGCCGTCAAGGTCCGGCCTAGAAGCGCCTGAGGTTGTGGAGAGGTCCGAGCGACGGCCGACCTTGACCGCCCCTGCGCGCGCCGGCGTTCCCGATTTGCGGTTGGGACGGAAGAAAGCCGTCGGAGAGGTTGAACCAAAGAAATGACCAGAGACAAGAAAGAAGCGGATTGCGCCGCAAAATCAGGACTTGACTCCGGGAGCCCCATACAAGGGTTTCGGATGACGGCCCACACGGATGGGTCGGGGCGCACCGGGGCCGTCGTCCGAAAGCCTCCAGGGAAAGAACCCGCGGGCGATTGGGCACCGATGGTGCCGCGATCGCTATGGCGATTTGGCCGCCACGGATGCCGGCACTGTTGGCGACCGTGAAGTCGAGGCACGCTGCGTGATGGCTGTTTCGGCGTTCGAGAGGGCGCTCAGAGCCGTTCGGGTGGCCTTCGATGACCATCGACACGGGCTGGACTGTCGGCGCCGATCGCGATCGACACGAGCGTCAGGGTAGCCGGCTGTGCATCAGCATTGGAGATGGCCAACTTTTCGACGTGCGCGTGGCGTGCTGCTCATGACGTGTCGATCCTGATGGTCGCAACCGGCATGGGCGGCCGATAGCGTGGCTGGCAGCCCGGCTCGAAGGTCTCGATGATGAACATGCGACCGCCGCAGCAGGGGCAGGGCCGCGCCAGTGCCGGTGGCTCGGTGGTGTTGTCAGCAGCGGCCAGCGGCGTGGGTGCCAGCCACACCCACCGGCCCCTCGTGCAGCAGCCTCCCGCGCGAGCGGGTTCGTTCCGTGGCCCGATTGTGCGTTCGGCAGCTGACTTCCGGAGCTTGGGGGCGACCCACTTCCTGACGAAGACGTTACCCAAGGTCGCCACCGAGATGGCGCTCTGCGTGCTCGCCTACAATCTGACGCGCGTCATGAACATCGTCGGCATCAAGCCGCTGATCGCCGCGATCGCGGCTTGAGGCATCCTCGCTTTCGGTCTCTACGGGGCTTCAACGCTGCTCAGGATCGCCCAGCGACGCGCCAGGTTTGCGTTCAAACCCAAATTGGCAAAAATATCGCCCAAACCCGTCATCTGGCAGCGCAACTCCCACTCGCGGCGCGTCGAAGGCCCCCCCAGAGCGTTCTCACACAGCCAAGACCCATAAGAGACATGCAGCGCCCCTCTCATTCGATCACGTCGTCGGCAAGCGCGAGCACATGCGCCGCAGGAGTTCAAGTACGTGCATCTTGGCGGTGTTGAGGGTGACCACCAGCTCGTACTTGGTCGGCGCCTGCACCTGAAGGTCCGCCGGCTTCTCGCCTTTGAGGATGCGATCGACGTAGCCGGCCGGCGCGCTGCCGCGCACCCTCCTTCCTTCACGCAACCATAACTTTACACTATTCCGGAAGAGTATTACCGTTCATGCGATCCTAAAACATACGCATTCGGCGCGACGAGCCGCGGCAGTGCCTGCCGGACAACCGCCGAATTTCAGGGATCAGGGAGGATCATCATGACCGCTCTTAACCGTCGCACTTTCATGGCTGCGACTGCAGCGAGTGTCGTAGCTCCGACTGTCCTTGGTGCAAAGGAAGTCGCGAAAGCCGGCATGGACTGGCAGACCATGTCGCTTGAGGCACGTAACTTGGCTTACCATAACGTGGCGCATGTGGGACCCGAAGTCGCTGCGAAGAAAGTCGCAGAGTGGACCGCAGCCTCAAAGGCTCTCCGCGAGCAGCGCCCGAAGCACCTCGATCTGGCTTATGCTCCAGGAGATCGGACCAAGTGGGACCTGTACCCTGCCACCGATCCTAAAGCGCCGTGCTTCATTCACATTCACGGCGGTTATTGGCAGCGCGGCAGCAAGGAGATATTTGCCTGCCTCGCCGAGGGTGCTTTGGCGCGCGGCTGGTCGGCAGCGCTGCCTGGCTACACGCTTGCCCCTGATGCGAGCCTGACGCAGATCACGAACGAGCTGCGAACAGCATTCGACTGGCTCGACGCGAAGGCCGCCGAGCGCGGTATTGCGGGCCCCGTCATAGTCACTGGTTGGTCGGCCGGTGGGCATCTCACGGCGTTCATCTTGGATCATCGAAAGGTGGCGGCTGGGTTGGCGATTTCGGGAGTTTTTGACCTCGCCGCGCTACGCGACTCGCCGCATGTCAACGATAAGGTCAAGTTGACCGAAGTCGAAATCGAAACGCTCTCGCCGATGCGTCGTCCGGCCGCCAACAAGCCGCTCTCGATCGCCTATGGCACGGGCGAGTTGCCGGCGATGATCGCCAGCAGCCGGGATTACCATGCTTACCGGGGGCAGACTCATCTCCCCGGCGACTTGGTTCCGATCGCCAAGACAAACCACTTCACGATTCTGGATGAACTTAGACTCCCCAACAGTGGTCTGACACGCGCGGTCCTGCAGATGGCCGAATACAAGGCCGCGTAGCCTATCCGGACCCAGGTCTGGACGCTGGCTGGGACGGCCAGCGTCCAGCTTCACCGCCCGCGTCGCAGTCGGTCCCCGTCCTGAGAAAATCATTAACGATAGCAGCGAGCCGTGGCCACTCCGGCTCATCTTGCACAA
>JANMNO010000194.1:0-2727 GCA_031374115.1 Hyphomicrobiaceae bacterium
GCTCACAATCATGCTACTTGCGCGGCGCTATTCGATTTAGCGCCGGCTACGCAGTTGACCGCTTGCGCGGAGACGTTACGAAACGGGTTTTGATTTAGGCATGACGACCCCCAACTGGTGACCAAACTGGTCAGATATGGACGAAACGCACGAATGCGGTGTTACCCACTCCGGTAACAACTGCATCCGCCTTCCCCACAAGGCAGCTGCGTCAGCTTGAGCTTCGTCTCGACGGAATCGATTTGTTTTCTGGAAGCCCCACGCGTTTCCAATCGAAATCCAAATCGAACGACAACACTCTCGACGATTACGTAATGATATAAGGGTGGTTGAATTGGGACAGAATGTGGCTGCGAGAAGGAAACTTAAAACCAATCAATCAACCTCTTGTAAAAGCCCGAAATGAACCGCCTATGAGTATTAATATGAATTTGAGAAAAATCAGCAAACGTAATGGATAAACTCAATTCGAAGTAAAAGATTTGCAAGGTGCATGCTGATCGTCTGATAGCGGATGTAAGTGCCGCAAAACCGGTCACGGCAGCGGTCAGCGCGCCAATACACCCGGATATCAGGAAAACAAACGCCGCATCACTCGCGGGGACCGGGACGCCCTCATCGAGCGCATGCAAGAGCGGTTAGACCAAAGACCGACCTTCTAACTCTTGGCTGAACCGCGGCTCGGCCGGCAGCATGCGCTTGCAGATCGGCCTAGCCGGGCCGCATAGTTCCACTGGACACCAAACCGCGAGGCTCCAGCATGACGCGACCTGAACCAGCAGTAGCCCAGACCAGGGCCCGCCGATCTGACCCGCTGCTCGCTCCGCTCAAGATCCGCCACCTCACTCTGCGCAACAGGATCATGAGCACGAGCCACGCTTGCGGGCTCGAGGAAAACGGCATGCCAACCGAGCGCTACCAACTCTATCACGCCGAGAAGGCGAAGGGCGGCTTGGCGCTGACCATGTTCGGCGGTTCATCGAACGTTGCACCGGACAGCCCGAATATTTTCCGTCAGCTGAATTTAGGCGTCGACGAAGTCATCCCACACCTGCAGGAGTTCTCCAAACGCGTTCATGCCCATGGCGCCGCGATCATGTGTCAGATCACGCACCTGGGCCGGCGCGGCGAGCCTTATGCCTCCAACTGGCTGCCCACGATCGCGCCGTCGCCGATCCGCGAGACGCTGCACCGCAGTTTCCCGAAGGAAATGGACGAGTATGACATCGCCCGCGTGATCAAGGCCTACGGTTCCGCCGCCAAGCGCTGCCAGGAGGGCGGCCTCGACGGCATCGAGACGCTGGCTGGCGGCCACCTGATCGGCCAGTTCCTGTCGCCCAGCATGAATCGCCGCACCGACAAGTGGGGCGGTTCTGTCGAGAACCGCTGTCGCTTCGGCCTGATGGTCTACGAGCAAATGCGCCGGCAGGTCGGCGACAAGTTCCTGCTCGGCTTCCGCTACGTGGTCGATGAGGGGGCGGCGGGCATGAACTTTGAGGAATGCCTGGAGATCGCCAAGATTTTCGAGAGCACCGGCCATATCGATTTCTTCAATGCCATCTACGGCCGGATGGATACCGAGATCGGGCTCGCCGTCGACAACATGCCGGGCATGGCGTCCGGCATCGCGCCATGGCTAAAGCGCGTCGGTGCCTTCAAGCGCGAGGTCAAACTGCCGGTGTTCCATGCCGCCCGCGTCGCCGATGTCGCGAGCGCCCGCCATGCCATCGCCGAGGGACTACTCGACATGGTGGCCATGACTCGGGCGCAGATTGCCGATCCGCATCTGGTTTCCAAGATCATTGCCGGCCGGGAGCAGGAGATCCGACCCTGCGTCGGCGCCACACATTGCCAGTCGCCCTACCGGCCGAGCTGCCTGCACAATCCCTCGACCGGCCGCGAGAAGATCCTGCCGCACGAAATCACGCGGTCGCCACGCGCCGGACGCAAGGTGGTGGTGATCGGCGGCGGCCCCGCCGGCCTCGAAGCGGCACGCGTTTCGGCGACGCGCGGCCACAAAGTGGTGCTGCTCGAGGCCGCCAGCCAGCTCGGCGGGCAGCTGCTAATGGCTGCTCGCGCCACGTGGCGCCGCGATGTGATCGGCATCGTCGACTGGCGCCGCGCCGAGCTGGAGCGGCTTGGCGTCGAAGTCCGCCTCAATATCTATGCGGAGCGCGACGATGTGCTGGCACTAAAGCCCGATGTCGTCATCGTCGCGACCGGCGGCACGCCCGATATCGAGTGGATCAAGGGCGCCGAGCATGTCACCTCGGCCTGGGATGTAATCGGGGGCACCGTTGCGCTGGGCACCGACGTTTTGGTCTACGACGGCACCGGCCGGCATCCAGCTGCGCAGGTGATGGAACTCGCCGCCCACGATGGCCGGCAGCTTGCGTTCTACTCAATCGACTACCAGCTCGCGCAGGAGTTGACCTATGCCGAGCGCATTATCTGGAAAAAGCGCGCTTACGAGCTCGGCGTCCAGATGCACTTCGACTACCAGATCGAGAACGTTGAGCGGCGCGGCAACCGTCTCCACGTGGTGTTCCGCAATCTGGCGACAGCCTCGACCGTGGAGCGCGTCACCGATCAGCTGATCGTCGAACATGGCACGCTGCCGGCCGATGGCATCTATCACGATCTGCGTGGCGACGCCTCCAACGCCGGCGTCACCGACATCGATGCGTTGCTGGCACTGCAGGAGCAGCCGTGCGCAATCAATCCGGC
>JANMNO010000037.1:0-7381 GCA_031374115.1 Hyphomicrobiaceae bacterium
GGGGAGAGGCGGGCGAATGAGCATACGGCTGGCGGCTGATATCGGCGGTACGTTTACGGACATCGTACTGGATACGCCAACGGGACGGCTGACATCGAAGGTTCTCACGACGACGAGGGCGCCCGAGCAGGCCGTCATCGATGGTACAGCCGCGGTCTTGCAGCGCGCCGGCTTGGCCTTCGCCGACATCGGCTTATTCGTGCACGGCACCACGCTCGCCACAAACGCGATCATCGAACGAAAGGGTGCCAACGTAGCGCTGATTGCAACCGAAGGTTTTCGCGACAGCCTCGAAATTGCCGATGAGGGGCGGTTCGACCAGTATGACGTCTTTATCGAGCGGCCACAGCCGCTGGTGGCCCGCAAGCTGCGCTTTACGGTGCCGGAGCGCGTCGATGTTCACGGTGCGATCCGGCTCGCCCTCGATGTCGATGCGGTAAAGCGTGTCGCCTCGCGCATCGCCGCAGAAAAGATCGAAGCTGTCGCAATCGTTCTGATGCACGGCTATGCCAATCCCGTGCACGAGCGGCAGATCGCGGAAATCGTGAAATCGATTTGCCCAGGCTTAAGTATCTCCCTTGGCTGCGAAGTGGCACCTGAGGCCCGCGAGTATGAACGCACTTCAACCGTCGTTGCCAACGCCTATGTGCAGCCACTGATGGCCGGCTACCTCGCACGGCTCAATGAAGCGTTTGCTGGCAAAGGTTCGAAGGCACCGATTCACCTGATCACCTCGGGCGGCAGCCTTGCGAGCCTGGATACCGCGATGCGATTTCCCGTGCGCCTGGTCGAATCCGGACCGGCAGGCGGTGCGATCCTGGCAGCCCACATCGCCGCCGAACGTAACGAAGCCGCGATCTTTTCGTTCGACATGGGCGGCACGACAGCCAAGATTTGCCTTATCGACGACGGTCGCCCGTTGAAGTCGCGTGCGTTTGAAGTCGATCGCTCGGCGCGCTTTATGAAGGGTAGCGGTTTGCCGGTGCGCATCCCGGTGATCGAGATGGTGGAGATCGGTGCTGGCGGTGGCTCAATCGCGAGCGTGGATGCCTTAAAGCGCATACAGGTCGGCCCGCGCAGTGCCGGATCGGAGCCGGGTCCTGCCTGTTACGGTCGCGGTGGAACCGATCCGACCGTAACCGATGCCGACGTCGTGCTCGGCCGTATCGACCCGGTTCATTTTGCTGGCGGCTCGATCGCCCTCGAGCCCCGGCAATCAACCACGGCGCTCGATGAGAAGATCGGCGCAACGCTGGGTCTCGATCCGGTCACTGCTGCGTACGGCGTCACCGAAATCGTCGACGAAAACATGGCAAATGCCGCTCGCGTCCATGCGGTCGAGCGAGGCACGGATATTGCTGGCCGGACGTTGATCGCGTTTGGCGGCGCAGCACCGCTCCACGCCGCGCGGCTCGCTGAGAAACTCGGCATCACCCGCGTTATCGTTCCAGCGGACGCAGGTGTCGGCTCGGCAGTTGGCTTCCTGCAGGCACCGGCCGCGTACGAGCTCGTTCGCTCTCGCCACATGCGGCTCGACCGGTTCGATCCGGCGATGGCAACGGACGTGGTCGCGGGCATGGAGCGGGAAGCTCAGATGCTGGCAAAGACGGCGGCCGGTGATCAGCCGCTAACGTCATCGCATCACGCCAACATGCGTTATGTCGGCCAAGGCCACGAGATCGCCATTCGATTGCCGGAGCGTGCGCTCATCGCCGGGGATGCGAAAACATTGCGCGATGCCTTTGAGGCCGAATACCGGCGGTTGTTCGCGCGGCACATCCCGAACGCGCTCATCGAAATCATGAGCTGGAGCGTGCTCGTTTCGACAGCGGAAATGCGGCCCAGTTTACTGCCGGATGCAAATCCGCGAGACGGCGCCGAGCCGGTTGGCACGCGGCGGCTTTATGATACCGCTCGCAAGGCGTGGAGCGAGGCGGCCGTATATCTGCGACCAAATCTAACGCCCGGCATGCACTTCGATGGTCCGGCTGTCGTCGTCGAAGACGGCACGTCGACGATTGTTACACCGAGCTTCCGGGTACATGTCGATCACGGCGGTGCGCTAGTTCTCACTATGAAGGGGCGTTGAACAATGGGAACCCAAGAGCACACGTTTTCGGCCATCGAGCTGCAGATCATGTGGGACCGGCTGATCGCAGTGGTCGAAGAACAAGCACAAGTGCTGCTGCGCACCGCTTTCTCGTCGATCGTACGCGAGGCCGGCGATCTGTCGGCAGGTATCTTCGATCCCTCGGGACGGATGCTGGCGCAGGCGGTGACAGGCACACCGGGCCATGTCAACTCGATGGCGCTATCGGTCGAGCATTTTCTGCGCTATTTCGCAGCCGATACCATGCGCGCCGGCGATGTCTACATCACCAACGATCCGTGGATGGGCACCGGACATCTCAACGATTTCGTGGTCACGACGCCGTGCTTCCGGAATGGCAAGTTGATCGGGCTGTTCTCGTGTACGTCCCATCTGATGGATATCGGTGGCATTGGATTCGGTCCCGACGCCACCGACGTTTTCATGGAGGGTCTCTACATCCCATTCCTCAAGCTGTTCGACGAGGGACGGCCAAACGAAACACTTATGGCGATGATCCGCGCCAATACACGTACCCCGGTCGACACCATTGGCGACGTATATTCGCTCGCCAATTGCAACGAGGTCGGCGTCACGCGGCTAGCGGCGATGATGGATGAATTCGAGCTCGACGATCTCGATCTGCTGGCCAATCACGTCTGTGATCGCTCGCGTGAAGCGGTGCTTGAGCAAATCGCGAAGCTGCCGAAAGGTACCTGGTCGAACACGATGACGATCGATGGCTACGAGCAGCCGATCGAACTTGCAGCAAAAGTGACTGTGGCAGCCGACAGCATCACCGTCGACTACACCGGCACCAGCCCTGCTGCCCGCCGTGGCATCAACGTGCCGTTGGCGTACACTACAGCCTACACCGTGTTCGGGCTCGCGTGCGTCGTGTCTCCGCGCGTGCCGAACAACGCCGGTTCGTTGTCGCCGTTTGTCGTCACGGCGCCCCAGGGTTCGATCCTCAATGCCTTGAAGCCAGCCGCCGTTCTTGCCCGGCACATCACCGGTCAGATGTTGCCAGACATGGTGTTTGGTTGTCTGCGTCAGGCAGTGCCCGATCGTGTGCCGGCCGAAGGTACCTCATGCTTGTGGAACATCACTCTACGCGGCAGGCTCGCCGATGACGACACCGGCAACTACGGCTTCGCGACCACGTTCACGTCCAATGGCGGCACGGGCGCGCGCCCAATGAGCGATGGGCTGTCCACGACTGCCTATCCGTCAGGCGTCAAGGGCACACCGGTAGAGATCGCCGAGCAGATCATGCCGCTGATTTTCTGGCGCAAAGAGTACCGGCAGGGCTCGGGCGGGGCAGGGCGCACGCGTGGTGGTCTTGGCCAAGTGATCGAGATTGAAAGTGGCATCGATCAGCCGTTTGAGCTGCTGGCTGCATTCGATCGCATCGATCATCCCCCACGTGGGCGCGATGGTGGTGGCAACGGTGCGAGTGGTCGCGTTCGTCTGCAGTCTGGTGCCATCATGAAGGGCAAGGGCACCCAACTGATCCCGCCGGGCGAACGCCTCGTCATCGAAACTTCCGGCGGCGGTGGCATGGGCGATCCTTCTCAACGGGATCCGGCCGCGATTGCTCGCGATCTCGACAATGAGCTCGTAAGCCCTACCGCCGTCACAGGCAATTACGCGAGCAGTTGAACTGGCGCTGGCCGCCCCACTGGCGTGCGCAGCAGCGTCGAGATGCCAACTCTGGTTCGTGCTGTATTCGATTGGTTGTTGCTCGCTGCAAACTTTCGAGGGTGCTACCTGGGTTTATCAGTAGCTAGCGCGCGAAGGTTTTCGCGGGTAGTTGGAAGCAGTCATATTTTGGAAGCCGCGCTATGGGGACACCAATGGAACTGGCATTTCACACGCTCGACGTGTTCACGGATCGTCGCTTTGCGGGTAATCCACTGGCCGTGGTGCACGGCGCCGATGGTTTGGATACGGCTGCAATGCAGACGATTACGCGCGAGTTCAATCTGTCAGAGACCGTGTTTGTATTGAAACCGGAAAACCCTTCCCACTCGGCGAAAATCCGCATCTTCACGCCAGCATCCGAGTTGCCTTTTGCCGGCCACCCTACGATCGGCACAGCCGTGCTGTTGGCGGAAATGCGTGCGGGCTTGCTCACGGGTGATGCCGACAGTCTTGTTGTGCTCGAGGAGAATATCGGCGTCGTCCGCGTGGGTGTGCGACTGAAGCAGGAGCAATCTGCATTCGCGGAGTTCGACGCGCCAAAACTTCCTGAAGAGGCCAGCGCCGTTGTCGACACGGAATTGTTGGCGGCAGCTGTTGGTCTCGAGCCACGCGAAATCGGCTTTTCCAATCATCGGCCGACGCAGTTTTCGGCGGGGGTTCCCTTTACCTTTCTACCCGTCAGTTCGCTTGCTGCCGTTGCGCGCGCGGAGGTGCAATCGCAGCGCTGGGCGGCCGCATTCGGGGGAACAAAATTGGGTAAGATGTCGATCTATACGCAGGAGACGATCAACTCGAACTCCGCATTCCATGCCCGGGTGTTCGCACCGGCGGCTGGCGTTGCCGAGGATCCGGCGACCGGCTCGGCCGCCGCTGCGTTCGCCGGTGCCGTTCACCGCTTCGATGGCCTTCGCGATGGTCAGCATAAACGCATTATCGAGCAAGGTTTCGAGATGAGCCGGCCGAGCCACATATCCCTCGGCATGGAGGTGAACGGCGGAAAACTGACGTCGGTGCGAATCGGTGGTTCGGCGGTGCGGGTGAGCGAGGGCCGGATACGAATTTGAATCGATCATTGGTCATACTGAACTGAAGACCTCAGTGAGGTTCGTTCCAGCCCCTTGCAATTGCGACCGCGATTCGGTTTATTGGCTTGACGACGCTCAAGACTGGGCGAGTGGATACAACTTTTATGGTTCCCTACACGGCATCGATCTGGACGCATGGAACGCCATTGGCGATCTGCGCGGATCTGCGTGCGGTCCTTCTGCTTATCAGCCCCTGAGTTTCGACAGTTCGGGCATCGCGCCGCGGACGGAACCTCAGGGGACGCGATATTCACCGACTGAAGGGATCAACCCGGCAGCGGATCAAGCGCTGCATCTCGAAACGGAAACCAACCTCATGACATCTTCAAATTCAAAAGATCGCGTATTCATCTTCGACACCACGCTGCGTGACGGTGAGCAATGCCCCGGCGCAACCATGACGTTCGAGGAAAAGCTCGAAGTGGCGGATTTGCTGGAGCATATGGGCGTCGACATCATCGAAGCTGGCTTCCCCATCGCATCCGACGGTGATTTCGAAGCGGTCGCGGCGATCGCGAAGCGCATCAAAAACTCGACGGTCACCGGCCTTGCTCGCGCCGGCATGAAAGACATCGATCGGGCTGGTGAAGCGGTCAAAGGGGCGGCGCGGCCACGTATTCACACGTTCCTGTCCACGTCGCCCGTGCACATGAAATACAAGCTTCAGAAGGAGCCGGCAGAAGTCCTGGCAATGGTGACGGCATCGGTCACGCGCGCACGCAACTGGGTTGCCGACGTCGAATGGTCGGCCGAGGATGGCACGCGCACCGAGTTGGATTTCCTGTGCCAGTGCGTTGATGCCGCGATCAAGGCGGGAGCCACCACGATCAACATCCCAGATACCGTCGGCTACACCACGCCCGATGAGTATCGCGCTCTATTTCGCACGGTCAGGGAGCGCGTCGTCAACGCGGACAAGGCAATTTTCTCGGTCCACTGCCACAACGATCTTGGCATGGCGGTTGCCAACTCCCTGGCTGGTCTCGAAGGTGGAGCGCGGCAGGTCGAATGCACCATCAATGGTATTGGTGAGCGGGCTGGCAATGCAGCACTGGAAGAGATCGTGATGGCGATCAAGACACGGAACGACGTGTTGCGTTATGATTGTCGCGTCGACGCCACGATGCTCAATCGCGCTTCAAAACTTGTCTCGGCAGCGACCTCCTTTCCAGTGCAGTACAATAAGGCGATCGTCGGTCGTAATGCTTTCGCGCACGAGAGCGGCATCCATCAGGACGGGATGCTGAAGCACACGCAAACCTACGAGATAATGACGCCGGAAAGCGTCGGTGTGTCGAAGACCTCGCTGGTTATGGGCAAGCACTCGGGCCGCAACGCGTTTCGCAATAAGCTGCAGGAACTGGGCTACGAGCTTGGGGAAAACCAGCTGGAAGATGCATTCACCCGGTTCAAAACCTTGGCCGATCGCAAGAAGGTCATTTACGACGAAGACATCGAGGCACTGGTCGACGAGGGCATTGCCACGGCGTCGGACCGCATCAAGGTGGTCGCGCTGATCATCATTGCGGGCACCATGGGCCCACAGTCGGCAACCCTGACGCTCGACATCGATGGCGTTGAGAAAACCGTGCAGGCGACGGGCAACGGCCCCGTCGATGCGACCTTCAATGCGATCCACAAACTGGTCCCGCATCGCGCGGTACTTGAGCTGTATCAGGTTCATGCCGTTACGCAGGGGACCGATGCGCAGGCCGAGGTTTCCGTGCGACTGCACGAAGAAGGCCGCACCGTGACCGCCAAAGCTGCGGATCCCGATACGTTAGTTGCCTCGGCGAAAGCTTACATCGGCGCTCTCAACAAGCTCTTGATCAAGCGGCAGCGAGAGACGACAGCCCAATCGACCGGCGAAGAGCGCAAGCAGCTTGGTGGTGTCTGAACGCATTTGTTTACGATCGGCCGGTTGCCGGTTATGCCGGCGGTAATGATCGCGCTTGGCCTTGCCATGGGCGCGTTCGTCAACCGGCCGTTGGGTCTCAGAACCGGCTGACGGCGATGCTCAAACGACAGCCACCAGCAAAGTTCGTGCGACACTGGACAGGCCGATCGGCCGGTGTTACAGGCTCGCCTCCGGGCTTGAACGTCCGAGCGTTCGGTCATCGAGTCTTTGTGACCGGGCGACAAGTCGAAGGCCACTTTCGAAGCCTTCGGTTTACTCGTGGTGGGGCGATTAGCTCAGTTGGTAGAGCAGGTGACTCTTAATCACCGGGTCGTAGGTTCGAATCCTACATCGCCCACCAAACATTTCTGTGTACGACCCGGAGACATGGGTAACAGATTGTACCTAAGACATGGGTGACAATCTCGTGCCGAACGGATTGTCGATGGTTTGCAAGGTTCTCTGCTCCAGGTCGATATATCCGAGATCATAGCGCATGAAGGAGACGAGCCAAATGCCGTCGTCGACCTCCTTGAGCCCAAGTTTTTGCCCGGCCAGCACATGCGAGACGTTGATCTTCTTTCGCTGCATGCAGATGCGTCCGCA
>JANMNO010000058.1:0-64119 GCA_031374115.1 Hyphomicrobiaceae bacterium
TGGAAGCGCACTTCGCCGTGCCGATGCTGGGCGCCATGCTGAACCCGATCAACATCCGGCTCGATGCGGCGGCGATTGCCTTCTGCCTCGACCACGGCGAGGCGAAGCTCTTGCTTGCCGACCGCGAGTTCCACGCCACCATCGCGCCCGCGCTCGACCTCGCGAAGTCGAGACCGAAAGTCGTCGACATCGCCGATGTGGAAACCGCCCACTGCCCCGTCATCGCCGACACCGAGTACGAGGATTTCATCGCCGGCGGCGATCCCGACTTTGCCTATCCCGGCATCATCGACGAGTGGGAGAGCATCTGCCTGCTCTACACATCCGGCACCACGGGCAACCCGAAAGGCGTCGTGTTCAGCCATCGCGGCGCGCACCTCGGCGCCATGTCGAACGCGCTGATGTTCAAGCTCGATCACCAATCGCGCTATCTGTGGACATTGCCGATGTTTCACTGCTCGGGCTGGACCTATACCTGGGCGGTGACGGCCGTCGGCGGCACCCATGTGTGTCTGCGCAAGGTCGATCCCAAGCGCATCTTCGAGCTGATCGCCGAACATCATGTCACCCACATGTGCGGCGCGCCGATCGTGTTGACGATGCTCATCCACGCGCCCGCCAAGCACAAGTGCACGCTGCCTGTCCGTCCGCGCATGCTGACCGGCGGTGCGGCTCCGTCCTCCACCGTATTGCGCGAAATGGAGGCGATGGGCTTCGACATACTGCACGCCTACGGCACCACCGAGAGCTATGGGCCCTCACTCTACTGCGCGCCTGGCGACAATTGGGCCGGCCTCGAGACCGAGCAGCGGTATTCGCTGATGGCGCGCCAAGGTGTGCCGACCGTCATCGTCGAGGACATCATGGTCGCCGACCCGGAGACGATGAAACCGGTCGCCCGCGATGGCACGGCGATCGGCGAGATCATGCAGCGCGGCAATACGATCATGAAGGGCTACCTCAAGAACGAAGCAGCGACCGCCGAGGCGTTCGCCGGCGGCTACTACCACTCGGGCGACCTTGCCGCCTGGCATCCCGACGCCTACATCGACGTCAAGGACCGCTCGAAGGACATCATCATTTCTGGTGGCGAGAACATTTCCTCTTTGGAAGTGGAGGAAGTCCTCTACCGCCACCCGTCGGTCATGGAGGCGGCCGTGGTCGCCAAGCCTGACGCAAAGTGGGGCGAAATCCCGTGCGCGTTCGTCACGCTGAAACCTAGCACCGATCCGGTTAGCACCGAAGACATCATGGCCTTCTGCCGTGTCCGCATGGCCGGGTTCAAGATCCCCAAGCGCGTCGTATTCGGCCCATTGCCGAAAACGTCAACCGGCAAGATCCAGAAGTTCGTACTGCGCGATCAGGCCAAGGAAGTGGCGTGAGCGTGCCCCGGCCGCGCCACCCCTTGCTCTATCTCGCGTCATCTATCACTTTCAAATCACAGGCCGGTTGACAATTGAGCGCGAACTGCGCACCTCCGTTCTTCGTTATCGACGATGCAGCGGAGGGCACCATGGCTTTTGTGACAGGCGACGTAGTGGCGAGCGAAGACGCAGATTTCCCCTTCAAGGTGGTTTTTAAAAAGGGCGAGACGACGATCGCCGAATGGCTCGTGAAATCGAAAGATGACGGCGAAGAGCAGATCATCGATTGCCTTGAGGATCTCGCCAATTTCTCTGATGAAGATGTCAATAGCGGTGCTGCATCATAACGCGGCGCGCGCATTTCTATCACGTCGCAGCATGAATTCCCCGTCTCCGACGGAGCCGGCGATTGAGGTGGCGTCGTGACGCGACGCACGGCTGCGCGCTTTGGCTCAAACGGGTCGGACAGATTTCTGCCGGCTGGCGCGGAACCCCGTGCGCAAAGGGTAGCTGACAGAACGGATTTCAGGCAGACTAAACACCACGCGACGACCTGTCCCGCACAACGCAGGAGGCTGTCTTGGAAGCTCGGAAGTTCTTTCGCTCGCACCGCACCTGGGAAAATTGGCTGAGCATCGGCCTCGCTCTGGTCATTATGTTTGCGCCCTGGGCCGTGAACGAGGCCTCCAATCAGGCGATTGTAGTCAATGCGGCCGTGGCTGGCCTTGCAGTGCTGCTACTGGCCGAGCTCGACCTCGTGCGGTTTCGCCGATGGACGGAGTTTGGCCAGCTGATATGCGGGCTCTGGGTCGCAGCGTCGCCGCTGATCCTGGGTTACAGTGCAAGTGGTCTGCTTCGCGTGTGGCATATCGGGGGAGGGCTTGTTGTTGCAGCTCTTGGCACACTTATGCTTTGTCAGCGTAACGACGGGGCGTGACCAAGCATGAACCGCAGTAGCCACCGGCTGGCAGCCAACGCGGCCGCTCAAACCCGCGCACTGGCCAGGCATGATCCGGTTCAATTTTCGCCTGGAACGATAGGCGAGCGTCATTTTTCCAACCGAGGCTCGGTCGATGAGGCTCAGATGGCAAGCATGAACGAACTCCGTGCCCAACTCGTTGCAACCCAAGTCAAGGCAAGGGGTATCCGCGATCCGTTAGTGCTTGGTGCGATGGGGAAAGTCGCACGTGAACTTTTCGTGCCCAAGCGTCTCAGAAGTGTAGCCTACCAAGACAGCCCGCTGCCGATCGGCGCGGGGCAGACCATCTCGCAACCCTACATCGTGGCCTTCATGGTCGAAGCGTTGGCACTGCGCGGTGGCGAAATGGTTCTCGAAATCGGCGCCGGCTCCGGCTATGCAGCCGCCGTTCTGTCCGAGATTGCGCGCGCGGTCTTCACCATCGAACGAATCGGCCAGCTCGCCGAGTCGGCGGCAGCCAATTTGGCTGCAGCAGGTTGCGAAAATGTTCAAGTGCGGCACGCCGATGGCACGCAAGGATGGGAGTATAACGCGCCGTTCGATGCCATTCTGGTATCGGCTGGGGCGCCCGGCATTCCTAAGACGCTAATGCGCCAGCTTGCCGTCGGCGGCCGCATGGTCATACCAATCGGCCGCAACCAGAAAACGCAAGCGCTGATGCTCATCACGCGCGTCGGCGAAGATGAATTCGAGCAGGAGGATATTGCCGGCGTGCGGTTCGTGCCGCTAATCGGCAAAGAGGGTTGGGAAAGCCGCTGGCACCGACGCAAGGCTTCGAGCGGCTATTCCATATGACCAACGCCGGGAGGAATGAGTTACCTCGATGGGCGCCGAAATTCTTGCGTGCGCCGGCCCGTGGTTCAGTAAGGGTCGATATGACGGGTGCGCTATTGTGGACGATTTCGTGATGTGGTGGCACAGTCAGATCATAGACCGTGACGTGAACCAATCGAGCCCCGATGCCACTACCTGCCTCTGTAGCCAAGTTACAAAGCCTCAATGTCGCAAGCGATGCTGAATTCATCGCGGTTCTTGGCAGCCTTTATGAAAACTCAGCCTGGGTGGCCGACCGGGCAGCGCCGCTTCGACCTTTTATGTCGATGCGGGCATTGCATGATGCGATGATCAAAGGCGTGCGCGAAGCATCCGCGGACGAAAAAATCGCACTCCTGCGCGCGCACCCTGAACTTGCCGGTAAGGAGGCGATCGGCGGCACGCTCACACCGGCATCGGCATCCGAACAGAGCCGGCTCGGGCTGGACCGTCTCGATCACGAGGAGTTGGCGCGGCTGACAGAGCTCAATCGCCGCTATCGGCGGTCGTTCGACTTCCCCTGCATCATTGCGCTGCGTTGGCACCAAACCCGCGACAGCGTGTTTGCCTCATTCGAGGAACGACTGGGCAATGGGCGCGAGACCGAAATAGAAAATTCACTAGCTCAAATCGAACAGATCGTGCGGGGCCGGCTCGCAACGGTTTTCAATGTCGCAGACGGGCGGCTCAGCACGCATGTGCTCGATACCGCTGGTGGCATGCCAGCCTCCGGCATGGATTTCGAACTTTCTATCGCCGGCGGCGTACACTGGCAACACGTTTTGAGCGGGCGCACCAACGCTCAGGGGAGAACCGACGCGCCGCTGCTCACCGGCATCGACATGACACCGGGCAGCTATCGCCTCCGATTTGCGGTCGCCGACTATTTTCGCGGATGTGGGATGGTCCTGGCCGAGCCAGCGTTTTTGGATTTCGTTCCTATCGAGTTTGGCATCGCCGATCCGGCGGACCACTATCATGTGCCGCTGCTCTGCACGCCTTGGAGCTATTCGACCTATCGCGGCAGCTGAGCGCACAATCGGCAGATCAATCAATCCTTGTGTTCGATGCGTGCGGCCAGTGCCGCGGCAAGACCAAGGGTCGGCTTCGCGGCGGGCCGCCGGAAGGTTCCGCTTTCGGCCTTGCGCACGTGCAACGTCACCAGTGTCTCGGCCTGTTTGACAGCCGCCTGCACCTGATCGACGACCGGCACTGAGATGCGATGTTTGACCTTGGCGGCAAGTCCTGCCAACGGAGCACCACCTAGGATGATGACGTCGGCCGCGGTCTCTGCAATGGTCCTTAATGCGAGATCAACGAGCAAATTCTCTTTCTCCTCCTGCACATCGGACACAGACGTGAACGTGCCATCGAGCATCCGGATGCCAGCGCAACGGCCGGTCAAACCATGCATCTCGACGCATTCTTGAAACCACGGTCCAAGTGCTCTCGCGAAGGTGACGATGGCAAACGTTCGGCCCAGCATGCAGGCCGTCAGCATCGCTGCTTCCGCCATACCGACAACGGGAATATCGAACAACTCGCGGGCGCCCATGAGTCCGGGATCGCCGAAAGCCGCTATGATGGCAGCATCAACGTGATGATGCTGTTCGGCCAGCATTTCGAGCGCGATCGCCCCAGCAATCTGCGCCTCCGCTCGCGTGGCGATGTAGGGAACGCCCCGGGTCGCCGTCATCGGCACGAGGATAGTGCCCGGCGATATTACAGGCATTGCCGCCGTTAGGAGGCGGTCGGTCATCGCGGCCGTAGTGTTCGGATTGAGCAACAGGATACGCACGGCCGGACCTAGCTCCTATCGTAAGCGTTAATCGCACTGAGGGCATCCTCGGCTTCTTTGGCAGCGCGCAAGACGAGGCGGTCGGCGCCGCGCTTCGCGATCATCTGCAATCCGATCGGCAGGCCGTCGCGACCGCGTCCGCAGGGAATTGAAATCGCAGGCGTCAGCGCGTGATTGAAAAAGGGCGTAAAGACCGCGTGACCACGTGACGGAACTTCGCAACCGCCGATATGCGTTGGCCCTAGACGATCCGCACCCCACGCGACGCACGGTGCCGTCGGGCACAGCAGCAGATCGTAGTCACCGAAGAACGCAGCGAGGCGTCGTTTGACCACCAAGCTCGCCTCGAGCGCTGCTGCGACTTCGTGCCCAGCAAGGGCCAGGCCACGCTCGATTTGTCCTGCGATCTCGGGATCAAACAGCGAGCGATCGCGAGCAAATGCGCCGCCGTGGATCGCAGCCAGCCCGCCCGCTTGCATCGCCATGAAGGAGGCTTCGGTTATGCCTGCAGGCCAGTTTGGACAGGCGCGCGTGATCCGCCATCCAGCTTTCGCCAACAGTCCGACACCGGACTCGATGGCCGCCTCGACGTCTGCATCGACAGGCACGTCCATGCCCAACCTTGGACTGAAGGCGATCCGCAGATGCTGCACATTCCAGCGGTCGCGCGCCGGTTCGATCGTTACCGTATCGGGGTCGCGCGCGTCTGCGCCAACCAGTGTTTCAAATAGCAAAGCCACATCGGCCACTGTCCGACCCATCGGCGCGATCACGGCGACACCCCAAAACGGCTCGGGAAATCCGGGGCCGTAGGGGATTGCGCCGAACGACGGTTTGAACCCGACCGTACCAGTGTGCGCGGGTGGACGCCGGCCCGAACCACCGCCGTCGGTGCCGAGCGCGATCGGACAGAAATTTGCAGCCAGCGCCGCAGCGTTGCCGCCAGACGACCCGCCCGGCGTTAACAGCGAATTCAGCGGATGGCGCGCAACCCCGTGCAGGGGTGAGTTCGTCTGCCCTTTGCAGGCAAACTCGGGACAGTTTCCAATCCCGATGATGACAGCCCCTGCAGCCTTGAGGCGTTCGACGGCAATGGCGTCTTGCGGTGCGATGAAGTCTGCGAAAAGACGCGAGCCCTGGGTGATCCGATGGCCGGCCACCCAGATATTGTCCTTCACTACGGCGGGCACGCCGGCGAGCGGCAGTTGCTCGCCATCGCGGATGCGTTGCGCGACGGCCGCCGCCTGCTGCCGGACCCCTGCCGGATCATGCTGAACGATTGCATTCAACGCGGTATTTCGTGATGCGATTGTCGCGCCGAATGCATCGGCCACGGCGACGGCATCGAGCAGCCCAGCATTGACATCATGTGCGATGGAAGACGCGTCACGTTTGATCATGATCGACTCTGAGCAGTTGCAGTGTGCCAGCACAGGCAAGTGCTGCCAAGATGACATAACTCAACGACAAGGTGCCAACGATCGCCGCGGTTGTAATGATGGCTGGCCCCATCAGCAGCCCGGCATAACTCGCGGTGAGGACCGCGCCGGTAACTTCGGCCACACGATCCGGCGGCGCCAGTCTTGCGATCTCGGCAAGGAATACGCCGTTCCAGCCACTGGCGGTCAATCCGAACAAGAATGCCGTGATGCCGAGCGCGCCGGGCGGCATCAGGGGACCGCCGCGCGCTTGTTCGGCGGCAAATGATCGACGACGTCTCCGCCAATGCGGATCTGACCCTCGGTCTGGCTGATGAAGCCACCGATCGCCCTGAGCAGCGTGGTCTTGCCACAGCCGGATGGACCTAACAGGGCGACAAGCTCGCCACCACGCACATCGAGATGGATGTTATCGACGGCGATGGCAGCCCCATAGCGATGCGTTACGCCCTCGAGACGTAGGGACTGGCCGGTGGACGCTAAGCCGCTAAGCGGCGGGTGCTGATTGCGTTGCTGCATGGATGGAAAGACTTGCCGTATGTCGCGCGTGTACAATCGGTCTACGCTACCACTACCACCGTAGGCGGCATACCGCCCACTTTGCTCAAATTGCAGGCGTTGAAAGGTCTTTTTCTGTGCACTCTGAAGCCGAGCGGCTTCCCACAAGCGAGCGCGCTGCCATCGGATGCGTGCCCCAACCCTTGGTGCGCTCGATCGCCTAACTCTTTGGCATAACTGGTGCCCGGGGGTGGAATTGAACCACCGACACTACGATTTTCAGTCGTATGCTCTACCAACTGAGCTACCCGGGCGAACCTTCGCCATACCGCCCGCCAACAGCGTAACGTGTCGAAGTTGGCGCGTTATAGGTGCTGGAATGCTGCCTGTCCAGCATTGGTATCGCTGCAGCATCGCGATGTCAGTTCGGCTTGCGAACGCCGCCAGTTTCGGCCTGGGACGCTGCTCCATCGTCGCCATCTTCATCTTCGTCGGCGCCCGTGCGGGCGATCGCATAGCTGCCCGTCAACCACCGCGAAAGATCGACATCGGCACAACGCTTCGAGCAGAACGGCCGGAAATCGTGTGCGGTTGGCCGCTTGCAGATCGGGCAACGCGCATGGGCTGACGGTTTCATTGCATCTGCCATCATCGCTCTCTCAGTCCGGATCGACGTCCGCTGCTTTCACCCAGTTGAAATAAACGGGGAAACCTTCGCCGCTAAGCAGACCCGTCACTTCCGTTAGCGGTAGCCCGACGACGTTCGTGTAGGATCCGATGATCTTCTGCACGAAGCTGCCGGCAAGCCCCTGGATCGCATATCCGCCGGCTTTGTCGCGCCACTCGCGCGAGGCGATGTAGGCCTCGATCTCAGCCTTCGACAAACGCTTGAAACGGACCCGGGTATCGATGATTTTCACGCGTTGACGGTCATCCGGGGTGATCAGGCAAATGCCTGTCAGCACCCGATGCGCGCGACCCGAGAGCAGTTGCAGTGATTCGACCGCCTCCTCGACGAACTTCGGCTTCATCAGAATACGCCGGCCGACGGTGACGATGGTGTCGGCGGCGAGAATGTAGGCATCGGCGAGCCCGGTATCGTTAGCCAGTTGGTCGCGCGCCGCCTCGGCCTTCGCACGTGCGAGCCGCGAGACGAGAGCCCGCGGCATCTCGGCGCGACGCGGCGTCTCGTCGACCGAAGCAGGCCGCAACGCGTCGGGCTCGATGCCGATCTGGGCGAGCAGCGCCAGGCGCCTTGGGGACGCGCTGGCCAGCACCAGCTTGGGACGCTCTGGCGACTTCTTCGATTGGGCGCGCTGCCGGGCGAGCACGCGCCGCAGCGTCTCCCGATCGGGCGCGGCAGGGCGTCCTAGAACCGAAAGAAGTGCTGATTTGGCAATCGACATCGCGTGCTGATCCTGACGATCTTATCGAGGAGCGGGACAATGCGCCGGAAGCGCCGATCAACGCAAGTCGCGCCGCACCGCTTGGGCCGACCCGCTAAAATACCCGCCGAGCCTGCGCAACAATTCGGCCTCCGCCATACCCGCAATGCCATTGCGCGAGGGCTGCGTCGCCCGGACCAGGCAGGCGTTTGATTTCAAGATCACGCCGTCCTCCAGGATACGCAACCCGTTGGCGCGTAACGTCTCACCGGTCGTCGTAATGTCGACGATCAGATCGGCACTGCCGGCGGCTGGAGCACCTTCGGTAGCACCCAGGCTCTCGACAATGCGATAACTTGCAACATCGTGGGCGGCAAAAAACTTGCGCGTCAAGTTCATGTATTTTGTGGCGACCCGCAGCCGGCGGCGATGCTTGCGCCGGAACGCCACCACGATGTCCTCGAGATCGGCCATCGCGTGCACGTCGAGCCAATAGTTAGGCACGGCGACCACAACGTCGGCCGGGCCGAAATCGAACGTGTGGACAAATTCAACTTTTGAGGCCCAGTCATCGATATATTCCTCGATCAGATCTCGCCCGGTTATGCCGAGATGCGCTTCACCGCTACGCAGGTGACGCACGATCTCAGAGGCCGAAACGAAGGCCACCTCGACACCGGACACGCCCTCGATTTCGCCGCGATAGCCGCGCTCTGGGCCAGTCTTGCGCACGACGATGCCAGCCTTCGCGAGCGCCTCTGCACAACTTTCCATCAGCCGGCCCTTGGACGGGATAGCGAAGATCAACGTGTCACTCATAGCCCGCCTCCCCAGGCCGCGGCCAACAATCGATCAGTGTAGATGGCAGCCCCTGCAGCCGGCACGCACACCGGTGAGCCGACGGCCTGCAGCAACCGGTCATAGCGGCCGCCACCTGCTATTGCGCGCGTCTCTCCTGCTCCAGGCGAGGTCACTTCAAACACGAAGCCGGTGTAGTATTCAAAGTCGCGTCCAAAGTCGGCGCAAAACGTGATACCGGCGGTGTCGATGCGTGCTTCAGCAAATAGCGCGAGACGCTTTTCAAATGCCGCGATCGATTTCGACAGGTCGAGCCCAGGCTGGCGGCTGCCGAGCTCGACGATACGCTTCAGGGCGTCCGCCGGTTGCGCTGCAATGTTGAGGTAGCTGTCGATGATCGATGCCGCCGAAAGCTCCAGCGGCGGGTCGCGTTCGTCGGCGAGTTGCTCCAGTAGTTGCGTGGTTATCTCGCCGATCGAGCGGCTGCCGAGGGTTGCGACGCCCTTACTCTCCAGGTATTGGGCGATCGCGGTCTCCGACTTGATCGGGTCGGCCGTGTCGAGTAGGCGGCGCACCTCATCAGGCATCGCAGCTGACCTGCGACCGGTCAGGCGGCGCAGATAGTTCATAAACGACTTCGGGCGCCGGAAGTGGTGCTTCAATCGCTCGCGCCAGCGGTTCGGCATGTCGATCGCATCGATCAGATCGTGAAACACCGCAACGTCGCCGATGCGCACCCGGACGGCCTGAAGGTCGCTGCGGCGCAGCGCGCTTAGAACTAGGTCCAGCACCTCGACCTCGGCGCGCGCCGGATCGCGGCTGTTGAACACTTCAAGACCGACCTGATGCAGCTCGCCGGCGTCGAGTTCGTGCACGGCGCTGTTCGTTGGTTGGCGAAAGACCATACCGCTGCTCGCGTACTTGGCGATCTGCGTGGCCTGCGGATATCGCTCCAAATAAAGCCGGCAGATCGGCACGGTGAGGTCGGTCCGCAGACACAATTCCTGGCCCGTGCGGTCGGCCACGCCGAACGTCTGCTCGCGCATCTCCTCGCCGACGAGATCGACCAGAAGCGATGCCGGCTGGATGATCGGTGGCGAAACCATTTCAAAACCGGCGCCGTCGAACACCTGCAGAATGGTCGCCGCGCGCGCCCGCTGCGCATCGAGCCATCGCGCCGAGTGCCGATCGAGGTGGGGATGTGTGCTCATGGGCGCACTCGCGCGAACTTTCCACAATCGGTGTCATCCTCGGCCTTGGGCCGGGGACCCATCGTGCAACACACTTTGACGCCGATGTCGGGGCTGTGACACGGCCTCACGGTCGGACGAGTTGTGCCCGCTGACAAGTGGGTCCTCGGGACAAGCCCGAGGATGACAATTATTGGTGTGGGGGCACCGGTCCGGTCGATCACGTGCCCGCCAACAGGCGTCATCCCGGCGTTTCTTGCTTGGACCCATGGTGCCAAGTCGCTAGTGCCGAAAATCGTCGCACGGTGGGTCTCGGGGACAAGCCCCGGGATGGCAGTTGCGGGTGTGGCGGCGTCGGGGTGACATAACGACATTACGGCCTCAACCCTGATGCCGGGCGAGGATGGCGCGCACCGTGGATACCATGTCGCCTTCCGGCACCGAGATTTGGGCCGGTCGGCCTTCGCGCCACTCCTTCGAATCCTTGATCTCAGTCGAGCGTTTTGCGCCTTCGATCAAGTCCTTGATCTGGACCGTTGGACCTGTCGGAATGTCGCGCTCCTGGCTGCCCTGGATAATGACGCACGGGCTCCCTCGCTTGTCGGCGTATTTCATTTGCGGCTTCATGCCGGCGGTGCCGAGATACATCTCGGCGCGGATTGGCGGACCACCATCCGTCGGGTTTCGAAGCAAGTTCGTCAGCTTTTGATAGTCCGCCAGCCTGTCCTTATCCATGACCAGCACGACGACCGGGCCGAGCACTGGTTTCGCATCGGCCTTGTTGAGATGCGCGAGTGCCGCCTGCAATCGCGACACGCCGATGGAGAAGCCGGTCGCGGGGACTTTCTGACCGGTAAAGCGGGCGACAAGATCGTCGTAACGCCCGCCGCCCCCGACCGAGCCGAAGCGCACCGGCTTGCCGTCATCGCCGGTGACTTCGAAGGTCAGTTCCGCCTCGAACACCGGGCCGGTGTAGTAGTCGAGGCCGCGGACGATGGAATAGTCGATCCTGATCTGGTCCTCAAAGTACCCTGCGGCCTTGAGAAGTCTGTTAATCGCTCCAAGCTCGGCTCTACCATCCATGTAGAGCTGAGTGGGCTCAAAACCTTCCCGTATCGCTGAGGCACCCGTTTCGCCTTGCTCGACGAAAGGTTGTGTCACAAATGACAACACTGCAGCTGCGGCCGGTTCGCTTAATCCAGCGCCTTTGGTGAAATCGCCGCTCTCGTCCTTGCGACCCGGTCCGAGAAGCAACGCAACGTCCTTTGCGCCGAGACGATCTAGTTTGTCCAGCGCCCGCAGCACCGTCAGCCGGCGCCCCGCATCGGCCTCGCTTGTCGGATCAATGCCTATACTCGCCAGCACCCCATCCAACACCTTGCGGTTATTGACCTTGATGACGTAGCTGCCGCGCGGGATGCCCAGCGCTTCCATGGCATCCGCCATCAGCATGCAGGCTTCGGCGTCGGCTGCGACATTGTCGGTGCCGACGGTGTCGGCGTCGCACTGCATGAACTGGCGATAGCGGCCCGGACCCGGCTTCTCGTTGCGCCAAACCGGGCCCATCGCATAGCGGCGATAGGGTTTCGGCAGCTTATCGAAGTTCTCGGCGACATGGCGGGCCAGCGGCGCGGTTAGATCGTAGCGCAGGCTCATCCATTGCTCGTCGTCGTCAGCGACCGAGAACACACCGGCGTTGGGGCGATCCGTATCGGGCAGGAACTTGCCCAGCGCCTCGGTGTACTCGAACGCGGGCGTGTCCAGCGCATCGTAGCCGTAGCGCTCGAACACCACGCGTAGCTTGTCCAGCATCTCGCGCTGGCCCGCCACTTCGGGTCCGCTGTAATCGCGAAACCCACGCGGCAAACGCGCCTCGGGACGCTGATCTTTCGGAGCTTTGGACATTGAAACAACGGGCCTTTTCGGCGAAGCGCCAAGCATTGCGCGGCTTATAGCCGAGGCATGCGCCGGGGGGAAGCGTTAGAGACCGCGATAGACGCGTAGCCCCAGATGCTGCTCCAGCGGGTCGAAACCACGATCGTTGTGCAGAAGCGCGATGTTGTTGGCAATGCAATAGGTACCGATCAACAGATCAATGGACTTACGAATGGTAATTCCACGGGCACGGAGGAAGCGATAATGCTCCGCTGCGGACACGGCAATATCTGCACCGCCAATCAGCCGCAGCTCAATCACGGCCAAACGGCGCTTCGTTTGCGCAAAATCCCAATCTGATCGAAAACCTTGCAGCACTTCGAGGAGGATCAAATCTCCGATCATTGCCCGTTCACCATCAACGAGACTAGCTGCAAGATCCGATGCTCGATGCAAATTTCCATTTAGAAAATCGATCCAGACCGAGCTATCGACAAGAACCCTGGAGGCACTCATGTCTCGTCATGAAACTTCGGGTTGTCCGTGCGCATCGCGTCGAGATCGCCTTCCCACTTCACTTTGCCGCGAAGATCCAGAAGTCCCTGAATCTCCCGGCGACGGATCAACTCGCGCAACGCCTCTTCGACCGTCTCCTTCTTGGTCTTCTTGCCGGTGGCCTTCATGGCCGCTTTCATCAACTTATCGTCGATGTCGATATTGGTACGCATCGCACCCTCCGTGTGTATGAATTCCCATAATCATACACATAGAACCGGAATTGTCCATCAAGCCGGTGCTGGCGACGCCCGTCGCCGCCTAGCTTAGAACCGGTAGCCATAGCGCACGCCGAGGCTGTCCAACCCCTCGTTCACGCTGCGCGTATAGCCGTTCGAGATGTGCTCGAAGTAGACTGAAATGCTGTTATGGTTGTCAAACCGGTAGCCTATCTCGGCCGGAATATGAAACAGGGCGCGGCTGCCCAAGGCCTTGCGATCCAGCGCATCGGGATTGACGTGTCCGTTGTGCACCGCAACCCCCAGCCCAAGTCCAAAATAAAAGCCCGAAGCTGTATCGATCTGCCAACGCGCGTCGAGGTAGCCCTTACTGGTGTAACCATCGGTGTTGACGGTGCCGCCAATCGCCGGACGGATTGCGCCGCCCAGGAACGGCAGCGCGGGGCTAAGGATCAACTCGCCGTTGATGTCGACGCCGCTCTCCAGCCGGAAGCCGCTCCACAGATGCGGCACATCGTGATAGAGCACGCCGAACTTGGCCTCATAGATGAACGGCGATGCGGCGTTGGCTGGAGCAGCCAGCACCAACGTCGTCGCCAGCGCCAGCGCGCACGCAGTGGTCTTGAGGAATGGCCCGGAAAATCTCATGCGCGACAGATAACCTAATCGGCATCGATTGGCGCCTGTCTTGCGCACAGCTCAGCTCCTCTTCTACCGCGACTGTTGCAAATGCGCCATTCGAGCCGTTCCGCGTTGCGCAGATCACCCGTTCTTTTCGAGGAACGCGCGCACAGGCGCCAGCGACTGCGCCGCGTCTTCTGCGAGGTAGAGCCACGCGCCCAACCCGATGAGGACGACCGCGAGGGTAAGCAGACCGTAGGTCAAGATGCGTTTCACGTTGTGGAGGGCTCGTGGTGTGCGACTGTTCAATCAAAGTCAAATTATCGCTGCTCTCGCGCCTTCCTGAGCGCGGCGGCGAAGGCGCTCTCGCCAGCGGGCTCGGGCTTTTTCGGGATCGGCGCGCCGGGGCGATGGCCGCCTTGCGACGCTGAACGGGGCACCGGGCTACCAGCTTGTATCACCCCGGACTTCATCGTCAGTGCGATGCGTTTGCGGTCGACATCGATCTCCTTGACGCGCACCTTCACCACGTCGCCAGCTTTTACCACCTCGCGCGGGTCTTTCACGAACGTGTCGGACAGCTCTGAGATGTGCACGAGCCCGTCCTGGTGCACGCCGACATCGACGAACGCGCCGAACGCCGCGACGTTGGTCACCACACCTTCGAGTTGCATGCCGATGCGTAGATCCGAGATCTTCTCGACGCCATCCTGGAAGGTCGCGGTCTTGAACTCTGGCCTTGGATCGCGGCCGGGCTTTTCGAGTTCGACTAGAATGTCGGTGATGGTCGGCACACCGAATGTTTCATCGGCGAACTGCTTTGGCTGCAACGATTTGAGGAACCCGCGATCGCCGATCATGTCTTTCAGCGGCCGCTTGGTGGCCTCGGAGATTTTCTCGACCAGCGGATAGGCTTCGGGGTGCACCGCCGAGCCATCGAGCGGGTTTTTACCATTCATGACACGCAGGAAGCCCGCTGCCTGTTCGAACGTCTTCGGTCCCAAGCGCGCGACCTTCTTGATCGCGGCGCGGGTCTTAAAGGGTCCGTTTTCGTCGCGGTGCGCAACGATGTTTGCGCCGAGCGTGGCGTTCAGACCGGCAACCCGCGAAAGCAATGCCGCAGATGCCGTGTTCACATCGACACCGACCGCATTCACGCAGTCTTCCACCGCGGCATCGAGCGAGCGGGCGAGGCCGGTCTGATCGACGTCGTGCTGATACTGGCCGACGCCGATCGCCTTGGGTTCGATCTTGACGAGCTCGGCAAGCGGGTCCTGCAGGCGGCGCGCAATCGACACCGCGCCACGGATCGACACGTCTAGATCGGGGAACTCCTTGGCGGCAAATTCCGAGGCCGAGTACACCGAAGCACCGGCTTCGCTCACCATCACCTTGGTGAGCTTCAGTTGCGGCATCTTCGCGATCACTTCGTTCGCGAGCTTGTCGGTCTCGCGGCTGGCGGTGCCATTGCCGATGGAAAGCAACTCGACCTTGTGCTTGATGCATAGCGACGCGATCGCAGCCATCGATTGCTGCCAGTCACGCCGCGGCTCGTGTGGATAAATCGTCGCGTGATCGACGAATTTGCCAGTCGCATCGACCACGGCGATTTTCACGCCAGAGCGAAAGCCTGGGTCGAGGCCCATTGTCGCGCGCTGGCCAGCGGGAGCGGCCAACATCAGGTCTTTCAGGTTCTTTGAGAATATCGAGACGGCTTCGGTATCGGCCCGCTGCTTCAATCGGGACAGCAGGTCGACGGACAGCGACACATGCAGCTTGGCTTTCCAGGCGAGGCGCGCGCCATCGGACAACCACTTGTCGGCGGGGCGGCCACGATCGACCAGGTTGAAGGCACCCATGATCCTCCCCTCAGCCGGATGCGGTTGCTTGTCAACCTTCGGCACGTCGAGTTCGAGGTCGAGGACGCCCTCATTGCGGCCGCGAAACATCGCGAGAGCGCGGTGCGACGGGACCTCTTTCACCTTCTGCGAAAACTCGAAATAGTCGGAAAACTTCGCGCCTTCCACTTCTTTGCCTTTCGACACTTTCGACGTGAAGAGGCCGGTGTCCCACAGCCAATCGCGCAACGAGCGCACGAGTTCGGGCTTCTCGCCAATGCGCTCGATCAAGATATGGCGGGCGCCATCCAGTGCGGCCTTGGTGTCGGCCACGCCTTTCTCGGCATGCACGTATTTGGCGGCTTCTTCGCCGGGCACGAGCGCTGGATTGACGATCAACGCATCGGTCAGCGGCTCCAGACCGGCTTCGCGCGCGATCTGCGCCTTGGTGCGCCGCTTCGGCTTGTGCGGCGCGTACAGATCTTCGAGATCGACCTTGGTTTCAGCCGCATTGATCGCACGCGCGAGATCGCCGGTGAGCTTGCCTTGCTCGTCGATCGATTTGAGAACGGTCGCGCGGCGGTCTTCCAACTCGCGCAGGTAGGCGAGCCGCTCGTCGAGGTTGCGCAGCTGGGTGTCGTCGAGGCCGCCGGTCTTTTCCTTGCGATAGCGCGCAATAAACGGCACCGTCGAGCCCTCGGCCAGCATCTCGACCGTGGCCGCCACTTGCGCCACCTGCACGTCAAGTTCGCGGGCGATCTGGGCATTGATTTTCGCGGCGGTGCTCATGGCGGTCTCCTGAACGATCTGGCGCTCTCGGTAGCACCTGCATCGAGGCGAATGAAGACGTCTTTTCGGGTTGCATCCGACTCTGCTGCCGCAGAGCCGGCCGGATGCAAGGCGATCGGTGCGATCGGTGTCTGACCCTCCGGGTCTGACACCGCGGCTCAGACTGCGAGAGGCGCGGCAAATACCGAGGACTGGTGTCAGACCCGGAGGGTCAGACACCAACGAGACAAGACACCAACGAGACAAGACACCAACAAAAAATCAATGACTATGTTGGCCAGCCGCCACAACCGCCAACAAAAACCCGACCTCGAATACCTGTTCGATTGCACCCAGAACATCGCCTGTGTAACCGCCGATCAGGCGCCTCGATTGATAGGCCAACAGCAGCGCTGGCATTGCGCCACCCGCCAAGCCGATCGCAAAGCACGCCGGATCGATCATGAATATTGGCGCCAGGCCGAACACCGCTGCAATGACCATCTCGTGTCCGGTGATGCCGGTTGCCAACGGCTTGACCTTGGCTGCATCCGCATCCCCCGCGTACGGCAGCGCCTGAATGGCAACGACCGTGGCAAGCCTGGCGGAAGCGTGCGCTGCGATCAGAGCGCCGATTGCGCTCGACACCTCCAGCGCCGCGATTGACATGATTTTTAACGCCAGCACCAGCATCAACGCGACCGCGCCGTATGTGCCGATGCGGCTGTCCTTCATGATCTCCAGGCGGCGCGCGACGGTGAGCCCGCCGCCAAGGCCGTCTGCCGTATCGGCCAGCCCATCCTCATGGAAGCAGCCGGTTGCAACGATGCCCGCAGCAACCGCAATAAGCGCTGCGAGAGACGCCGGCCACACTTGACTAGCACCCCACAGCGCGAGCGCCGAAGTGCCGCCGACGGCTGCGCCAACGAGTGGAAAATATTTCGCCGCGCGATCGAGCCATTCGGTCTCGAAAGAGGCGAAACTCGGCACCGGAACACGGGTCAGAAATTGCACTGCCACCAGGAACAGCGTGAGCTCCCGGCGGATCATGCGCGCGGCGCTCCAGCGGTCGCCAGGACATCGGCGAGGTTCGCCATATCGGTGATGATCGATGCTGCCGCGCGCACGACAGGAACAGCAAGTGCCGCGCCCGTGCCCTCGCCCAACCGTAGACCCAAATCAAGCAGAGGCTCGGCACTCAGATGATCGAGTAGCATCTGATGGCCGGGCTCAGCGGAGTGATGCGCAAAGATCAGGCGCTCGGCTAAGTTCGGCACAAACGCGACTGCGGCTGCCGCGCACGCCGTCGCGATGAAGCCGTCGACGAGCACGATGCGTCGCCGGGCTGCACCTTGTAGCATCGCGCCCACCATCATGACCATTTCGAAACCGGCGAACTGGGCTAGGGCCGATGCCGGGTCGCGCGTCGGTGAGCGAGCAACGGCTGTTTCGAGAACGGCGCCCTTGTGTTCGATACCACCTGGCGGGACGCCAGCACCAGGGCCGACAAGTACACGGAGCGGAATGCCTGTAACAGCATGCGCAACGAGGGCTGCGGCACTCGAATTGCCAATACCGATCTCCCCTAGCGCCAGGATGCCGGCTCCCGCCTGGATCTGATCGTCGGCGACCGTCATGCCGGCGGTGAGGGCAGCTTCGAACTGCCGGCGCGTCATTGCTGGTTCGCGCCGGCTGTTGCGCGTGCCGGCGGCGACGCGGCTGCTGATCAACATCGGGTGCGGTGCGAGAGGCCGCAGCAATCCGGCATCGACCAGCACGATGTTGGCGCCCGCTGCCGCCGCCATAATGTTGGCGCCAGCTCTGCCCTCGAGAACGAGCTGCGCAATCGACCCCGATACGTCCGAAGGGTAGGCGGTGACGCCTTCGGCGGTCAGCCCGTGATCGCCGGCGAAAATAAGGAGACAGGCTGCGCCCAAACGCTGCGCCGCTTCGCCTCTGATCAGGGCGATCTGCAGAGCCAATTCCTCAAGCCGGCCCAGTGCGCCTACTGGCTTTGCCTTGCCATCGATAAGCGCCCGCAGGTGCGGCTCAGCCGACCGGTCGAGGGGCAAGATTTGAGGAATCATCATGGCGACCGTCCGTTGCGCCGCTGGCCACCGGATAAATTATCACCCACGGATGAAATCTGCGGCTTCGCGCGTTGGCTGCGGAACTTCGGTGACGAAGCCTTTGAACTCCTCGAGCCCGCGCGGCACCGGACCACCGTGCGCCCAATCCAATAGTTCCACGGTGTGGATGATCGGCGTCTTGGTCCCAAGTCCGATCTGCGTGATGCAGCCGATGTTGCCAGCTGCAATGATGTCGGCTTTCACACTGTCGATATTGGCAGCCTTGCGGGCGCGCAATTGTCCGGCGAGCTCGGGTTGCAGAATGTTGTATACGCCGGCCGAACCGCAGCAAATGTGCCCCTCGGGCACATCGAGCACGGTGAAGCCCGCCTGTTTCAGCAACGTCTTTGGCTCGTCGGTGAGGCGCTGGCCATGCTGCATCGAGCAGGCCGAGTGGTAGGCCACGCGGATCGAAGACCAACGCTTCGGCGGGCCGATATCGAACTGCGTCAGGAACTCGGAAATGTCCATCGTGATCGACGAGATCTTGGCTGCACGAAACGCGTAGCCCTCGACGCGGGCCATCATGTGCCCATAGTCCTTGACGGTGGTGCCGCAACCCGACGCGTTGATGATGATGGCGTCGACCGCCTCGCGCTCGATGATCTTGGACCAGGCATCGATGTTGGCTTTGACGAAGGCGTGTGCCTCCTCTTCCTTGCCCATGTGATGGACCAGCGCACCGCAGCACCCAGCACCAGCCGCAACCTCGACATCGACGCCGCGACGGGCAAGCAAACGGATGGTTGCGTCGTTGATATCGGGCCGCAGCACCTGTTGTGCGCAGCCGGCCAGCATAATGACTTTTGCCCGTCGCTTTTCGCTGGTGGCCGCGGTGCCCGCGCCGGCGAATTTCGGCGTTCGTGCGATATTGCTCGGCGCCAAATCGATCATAGCTGCCAATTCGGGTAGGCCGACCCTGCGCATCATCGAAGTGAACGGCCGGGCAAGCGGGGCGAGCGCCACGGCTTTGCGGAACCGTTCCGGATACGGCACGACGGCTGCCAGCATGCGACGGATCAAGCGGTCCTTCAGCGACCGCGTGCCCGTCTCCTCAATGTGGACACGGGCGAGATCGACGAGATGCATGTAGTCGACCCCGCCGGGGCACGTCGTCATGCACGAAAGACAAGACAGGCAACGGTCGACATGATGCTGCACTTGCGGGCTTGCGTCGCGATCGCGCTCGAACATGTCCTTTATCAGGTAGATGCGACCGCGAGGACTATCGCGCTCGTCGCCAAGCAGCACGTAGGTAGAGCATGTCGCGGTGCATAGGCCGCAGTGAACGCAACGTTTCAGGATCTGATCGGCCTCGGCGAGGCGCGGATCCTGCAATTGCTCGGCCGTGAAGTTGGTCTGCATTTTTTCGTGCTCTAAAGGCTCGCGTACATGCGGCCAGGGTTCAGAATACCGGCGGGGTCGAAAGTTGCCTTTAGCTTGGCAGTAATGCGTGCGATCCCTTGTTCGAGCGGCTGGAATACTTCGACTGCCGCTCGAACCGGCGCATCAGCCCGGATCAGCGTCGCATGCCCGCCGTGCACTGCCATGATACGGCGGATATCTGTTGCTCCAGCATCGGCGGACGGCGGCACTTCGACCCAGATCAAGCCACCGGACCAGTCATACATCGCATCGACATTCATGTAGCGGCGAATATCGCTTACTACCTTGGGGCCGAGGCGTGGCGTAGTCGAGATACGCCAGAGCGTCGCCGTCGAATTCTGCAGCACGGAAAGCTGGCGCAGCTCGTCCCAGAAGGCCATCGAGCTATCGTGCTCCAGAACATGTATGTCGCCGAAGTGCTTCAACAGCTCCGTCAGTTTGGCAGTGCGATACCCGATGAAGCTCTCAAAATTTTCGATACGAAGCGCGGTGATCGCGGTGCCGGCCGAGCGCAGCCCAGCGTGCCATAGCCGGCGCGAAAGACCAGCGTGCAAGTGTATCGTGCCCGATACCTCGAACGGTGAGCCGAGCGCTTGACACATCGCTTCGATCGCGAACTCGTCTGGTAGTCCGGCAAAGGCGAGTGTCGCCTGGGTTTGCGGCTTCGGCAGTACCTTGAACGTCACCTCGGTCAGGACCGCTAACGTGCCCCAACTTCCCATCAGCCCGCGCGCAACATCGACGCCGGTGACATTCTTCATGACGCGACCGCCCGATTTGATCGTCTCGCCGTTGCCAGTGACGGCGCTCACACCCAGAATATGATCGCGCGCAGCCCCCGACATGACCCGTCGCGTCCCCGATAGGTTCGTCGCGAATACCGCGCCGACGGTGCCCTTGAGAGGTGCCTCCCCCATAACCGGCCCCAAGTCGAGAGGCTCGAACGCCAGCATCTGATTGTTGATGGCAAGCTCGGCCTCGATACGTGCCAAGGGAGTGCCCGCGCGCGCCGACATCACGAGTTCGGTCGGCTCATAGAGCGTAATGCCAGAAAGGCTTGCCGTCGTGATCGGCGTTGCCGCCTGTACAGCGCGCCCAATCGCCCGCTTGGTTCCCGCACCAATGATCTCGACGGGGGTCTTGCCGGCCGTGGCATCACGCAGCAGATTAGCCAATTCCCAGTCGACCGCTGGCCGGTTTATCTGTTCCAAGTTCGTTGATCTCGCTCGCAGCAAACGTTGACTTGATCAGGCAGCAAGGTGCGTTGAAGGCACGATCTTTTCGCGGCCATCGAGCGGAAACACTTTCGCGGGATTAAGTAGCCAGTCCGGGTCGAACACCGTCTTGATCCGCATCTGCAGGGCAAGATCGGCGTCCGAGAACTGCACGCGCATTAGATCGCGCTTTTCGATGCCGACGCCGTGTTCGCCGGTAAGGCAGCCGCCGACCTCAACGCAGAGCTTCAGGATATCGGCGCCGGCGACCTCGGCCCGCAAACCCTCGGCGGGGTCATTCGCGTTGTAGAGGATCAGCGGATGAAGATTGCCATCGCCGGCATGGAAAATATTGGCAACTTTCAGGCCTTCACGATCACAAATTTCGGTGATGCGACGAAGGACTAGGGGCAGCTGTCCAAGCGGAATCGTGCCATCCATACAGTAGTATTCCGAGATCCGGCCCAAGGCACCGAATGCAGATTTGCGCCCCTTCCAGATCCTGGCGCTCTCTTCCGCGCTTTCGCTCACCCGCAATGTTTGCGGATTGAAGGCCTTGGCGATCTCGACGATGCGATCCAATAAGGCTGCGATCTCGGCATCGGACCCTTCCACTTCGATGATCAACAGCGCTTCGACGTCCATCGGATAACCGGCGTGGGCAAATGATTCGCAGACGTGGATCGCGAGCTTGTCCATGTATTCGATCGCAACCGGAATGATCCCGCTCGCAATGATCGCCGAAACGCATGCGCCTGCGGTTTCGCTGGACGCAAAGCCGAGCAACATTGGCCTGGCGCCTTCCGCCGCGCGTAGAATGCGCACCGTCGCCTCGGTGACGATACCGAACTGGCCCTCCGAACCGATGCAAAGCCCGAGCAGGTCATAACCGGTTGCATCAAGGTATGAGCCGCCGATGTCGACGATGTCGCCATCCATCATGACCATCTTGAGCCCAAGCACATTGTTCGTTGTGACACCGTACTTCAGGCAATGGGCGCCACCTGAGTTCATCGCGAGATTGCCAGCGATCGTACAGGCAAGTTGGCTCGATGGATCCGGTGCGTAGAAAAAACCTTGCGGGCTCACGGCGGCCGAAATCGCTAGATTAGTGATGCCGGACTGCACACGCGCTGTGCGGCTTTGATAATCGATATCCAAAACCTTGTTCATACGGCTCACGCCAACGACGATTGCGTCTTCCGCCGGCAGCGCTCCGCCACACAGCGAAGTGCCCGCGCCCCGCGCCACGACCTTGATGCCACCATCGCGGCAGAAGCGCAGGACCCGGGCGACATCTTCCGTCGTCCGCGGCAGCACGACCGCCAACGGCATCCGCCGATAAGCCGTCAAGCCGTCCGTCTCGAAGGCGCGACGGCCATCTTCATCGCCAATCACCGAGTCGGCGCCGAGCAATGCTGTGAGCTGTCGCACGATTTGATCGCGGCGCGCGACGATGGCGGCGTCTGGGATCGGCAGAGCAATTGCTGACACGCGAAACCTCCCGGTAAGTGATGTCGAGGCGCAGATGCGTATCCTTATGCGCGATCCAAGGCTCGTTAAGCAATGCGCACGATTGCGCCGGTACGTTTCCGCGCGCGCAGCCGAGACGCCCGAGGCCTCGAAAGCTGATCTTCAACACGGCTTTGAAACAGTCATTCGTCTATGCAATATGGACGACACACTTTAGTCGCGAGACAGCATAATCAACAAGACGGAGAAAGTCTTGCAACAACGGCTTTGGGCCGCGCAAAAGGATACGCCAGTGACAGCCATCAGCGATCTCGATATTTTTGCCCGCGTCGCGCGTACTGGCAACATGTCTGCCGCTGGTCGCGAGATGGGACTGTCCCCGGCTGTCATATCGAAACGGGTGAGCCTGCTCGAGGAGCGGCTGGGCGCCCGCCTGTTCCAGCGCACCACGCGTCAGCTGACGCTGACCGAAACCGGCGAGGGATACTTCAAGCGCGTCGTCGACATCTTGAGCCTCGTGGAAGAAGCGGAAGATTTTGTCAGTCGCCGCAACACCAAACCGCGTGGACAACTGAAAATCACGGCGCCGACATCGTTCAGCCGCTTGCACATTGCCCCGCACATGGCGTCGTTCCTGACCAAGTACCCGGACATCGAGATCGATTTCCATTTGACCGACAGCTTCGTCGACATCATTCGCGAGGGCTTCGACGTTGCGATTCGCATCGGCGAACTGCAGGACAGTTCCCTCGTCGCCCGCAAGCTGGCGCCCGATCATCGCGTGATCTGTGCCTCGCCTGGCTACATCGAGCGCGTCGGGCGGCCCAAGTCTTTGACGGACTTGGAGTTCCACAACTGCATCTCGGCCGGCGCACAGGATCTATGGCACCTCGACGGCCCAGGCGGCAGTCAACAGTTGCGCGTCAAGGGCAACTTACGATCGAACTCGGCCGAATTCGTTCGCGAACTGCTGGTGGGCGGCCATGGTGTCGGCCTGCGTCCGCTTTGGGATGTCGGCCCGGACGTGCAATCGGGTGCCCTCGAAATCATCCTGCCTGAATGGCGCGCGACCTCTCACATGGCAATCTATGCAGTGTATCCCTCGCGCGATTTCATGCCAGCCAAAGTCAATGCATTTATCGATTTTCTCGGCGAAACCTACGGTCATGAGCCTTACTGGGATCGCGCGATCGCCAAAGCAGGTTTGGCACAATTGCCGGTGGCTGCAAAAAGCAACGCGCGCGAGAAGCCGGGCAAGGGGGCATTACCCGGCACCAAGTCACCGCGACCCTCCGCCACAATTCGATAATCAGGTACCTGAGGACGAAAAAGTGCGCTGCGGGGCCCGTGACGGTCGCGGGGAGTAGCCGGCATCATGAGTTATGCGACTGATCGGCCCCGCAACCCCTTTTGCCGGGCTTTTTCTTGTGGCCGCCTCTATACGTGGCAGGCGCTCGTGTTAGAACCATTTGCAACCGCGACTGACGCGCAATAATTCCCGGATCAGATCACCGATGAGCAGCCCCTTTTCCGCCAAGCCACGCGTCGGCCTGTTCGTGACCTGCCTCGTCGATTTGATGCGGCCATCAATCGGCTTCGCTGCCGCCAAGCTGATTGAGCAATCCGGCTGCCAGATCCAAGTTCCCAAGGCACAAACTTGCTGCGGACAACCGGCTTACAATTCCGGTGACAAAGCCAATGCGAAGGCCCTGGCGAAACAGACAATCGCTGCCTTCGATGGCTGCGACTATGTCGTCGCTCCTTCCGGCAGTTGCGCTGGCATGCTCAAGTCGCATTACCCGAAACTGCTCGCTGGCGACGAAGTCTGGGGTCCGCGCGCGAAGGTGTTCGCCGAGCGCGTGCACGAACTGGTGTCATTCCTCGTGCACGTGCGGCACATGAAATCCGTCGATAGCCATTTCGAGGGTCGCGTGACCTATCACGACAGTTGCTCGGGGTTGCGGGAACTCGGCATCAAACAGCAGCCGCGCGACCTGCTCGGCACCGTCAAAGGTCTGCAGCTTGTCGAGATGGCCGACAACGAAGTGTGCTGTGGATTTGGTGGCACATTCGCGGTCAAGTACAGCGATATCTCGAATGCAATGGTTGAAAAGAAAACCCGCAACGTCGCAGCCGCCGAACCCGCGCTTTTGCTCGCTGGCGATCTTGGTTGCCTGATGAACATGGCCGGCAAGATGAAACGCGAGGGTCGCTCCATCGCGGTGCGTCACGTTGCCGAAGTGCTGGCGGGCGAGCTGTCCGATCCACCGATCGGCGAAGCAGGCTGAGGGGGCGATCATGGTCGAAATCAAGACGCGTGAATTCAAAGCCAACGCCCGCGTGGCGCTGAATGACCCGCAACTGCAGCGCGCGCTGTCGGGATTGCCGGGCGGGCTCGTCGCGCAACGGACGGCTGCCCGCGACAAGCTGCCCGAGTTCGAGGACCTACGCGACGTCGGTCGCGACATCCGCGATCACACGCTGGCTCATCTCGACCTCTACCTCACGGAGTGGGAAACCAAGGCCAAGGCTGCGGGCGCACACGTCCATTGGGCACCAACAGCGGCTGACGCGCGCGAGATCATCGAGACGATCTGCCGCGATGCCCACGCGAAGATCGTCACCAAGGGCAAGTCGATGATCTCCGAGGAGATCAATCTCAATCACCACCTAGAAGGCAAAGGCTTCGAGGTGGTCGAGACCGATCTCGGCGAATATCTCGTTCAGATCCGCAAGGAAACCCCGAGCCACATCATCGCGCCGGCGATCCACTTGACGCAGGATCAGGTCGAGGCCGACTTCCGCCGCCTGCACACGCATCTGCCGAAAGATCGCGTACTCGTCGAAGCCGCGCAACTCGTCAACGAAGCGCGGCAGATTCTGCGCCAGAAGTTCGTTCAGGCCGATGTCGGCATCACCGGCGCGAATTTCCTGATTGCCGAAACCGGCTCGACGATCATCGTCACCAACGAGGGCAATGGCGACCTGACGCAAAGCCTCGCGAAAACACATGTCGTGATCGCCTCGATCGACAAGGTGCTGCCGACGCTGGAAGACGTCAGCTCGATCTTGCGATTATTGGCCCGCTCGGCAACGGGTCAGGAATTTTCGACCTACACGACGTTCTCGACCGGCCATCGCCGCAAGGGCGATCCCGATGGCCCGGAGAACTATCACGTGGTCTTGCTCGACAACGGCCGTTCGGAGTTGCTCGCAACCGAGATGCGCGAGGTGCTTCGTTGCATCCGGTGCGGTGCGTGCATGAACCACTGCCCCGTCTACAACGCGATCGGCGGGCATGCGTACGGCTGGGTTTATCCCGGTCCGATCGGCGCGGTACTGACACCATCGCTGATCGGCGTGAAAGTTGCTGGCCACTTGGCCAACGCCTCGACCTTCTGCGGCAAATGCGAAGCCGTATGCCCGATGAAGATCCCGCTGCCGAAACTGATGCGCCTGCATCGCGAGACCGAGTTCGATCTCGGCAACGTACCGCGCGGTTTCGCCTTCGGCTTGAAGACCTGGGCCTGGTTCGCCAGGCGACCAAAGGTGTACCAATTGGCGTCGCGCTTCGGCATTGCAGCGCTTGGCGCATTGGGCCGCTCGAAGGGGGCGTTCAAAAGCCTGCCGTTCGCCGGCGGCTGGACCAAGTATCGCGATTTTCCAGCACCCCAGGGCCGCACCTTCCAGCAGCTGTGGGCCGAGCATCAAGCCGGATTGGATCAACCCACGCCGGCGGAGAGAGCGTCGCCATGAGCGCGCGCGACACGATCTTTGCGAAGATCCGCAAGGGCCTTGAAGGCGAAATGCGCGATACCGGGCGCGAACAAGCGGTCACTTCGCGAATCGCCGCGCGGTTCCGGCACCCCACGCCAGCACGGGTTGCAGGCAAGAGCCATGACGAACACATCGCGCTCTTCAAGCAGCATATGACCGGGCAATCGGCGACCATTCTCGATGCCGCCGCGATGGACGATGTGCCCTCGCTGATCGCGGACTACCTGCGGCAGCACAATCTACCGGCGCGAATCTCGATGGGCGAGGATGCGACGCTCAACGCCCTTCCGTGGTCGAAGGAACCGGGCCTCACCCGCAAGCCCGGCCGTGCGGCCCCCGACGACGAAGTGAGCCTCAGTCACGCGACCGCTGGCGTCGCCGAGACCGGCACGCTGTACATGGCGTCCGGCCCCGATAACCCGGTGACCCTGAATTTCCTGCCCGAGACGCACATCGTGGTGCTCGAAGTCAAGGATGTCGTCGGACCCTACGAGGACGCCTGGATGAAGATCCGCGCTCGCTTCGGTGACCGTACCATGCCGCGCACCGTCAACATGATCAGTGGCCCGTCGCGAACCGGCGACATCGGCGGCAAGCTGGTTATGGGTGCTCATGGCCCACGCCGGCTGTGCGTGGTGATGGTAAAGGGGTAACGGAGCAAAACACGCACCGTTAGCCACACCGCTTTCCTGCAAAGCCGGCCCCTCCATCAACGGCCCACATTGTGCGGGAACGCCGTTGTGAGGTTGAAACGCTACTCGGCGGAGGGCGTGCCACCTTCAACACCATCACCATCACCGTCACCGGCATCGCCTTCACCTTCGACCGTGCCGTCGTCGCGGATGCGTTCGACGGAGACGACCTTCTCGGTGCTGTCGGTTTTGAACACGCGGACGCCTTGGGTGTTGCGGCCAGCGATCCGGACATCCTTGACCGGACAGCGGATCAATTGGCCACCGTCGGTGACGAGCAGCAACTGGTCGGTCGCCTCGATCGGGAACGATGCAATGAGTGCGCCGTTGCGTTCGTTGACGACCATGGCGGCGATGCCTTTGCCACCGCGCCCGGAGATCCGGTAATCGTACGACGACGATCGCTTGCCGAAGCCGCGCTCGGAGATCGTCAGCATGAACTGCTCGGCGGCGGCGAGTTCGGCAATGCGTTCCGGCGTGAGGTTGGCTTCACCCTCGATCGGCTCCGCATCGGCTTCCGGCTCGACCGCAACATCGGCCTCCTCGGCATTGAGCGCACGCCGCAAGGCCGTCGCCTGTTTGGTGTAGGCGGCACGTTCGGCCGGCGTTGCCTCGACGTGGTGCAAAATCGCCATCGAGATGACGGTGTTGCCGTCGGCCAAGCGGATGCCGCGCACGCCGTCGCTGTCGCGGCCTTTGAACAGGCGCACATCGTCCGCGCTGAACCGGATGCACTGACCGTTGGCCGAGGTCAACAGCACATCGTCCTTCACCGAACAAATCGTCACATCAACGATTTGGTCGCCGTCGTCGAGCTTCATGGCGATCTTGCCATTGCGGTTGATGCTCTCGAAGTCGCCTAGTGAATTACGGCGGACGTTACCCTTGCGGGTCGCAAACATCAGCTCGAGATCGGCCCAACCGGCCGGGTCCTCAGGCAATGTGAGGATCGAGGTGATGACCTCGCCCTGCGTTAGCGGCAGCAAGTTGATCAGTGCCTTGCCCTGCGATTGGGGCGTGCCGACGGGCAGCCGCCACACCTTCATGCGGTAGCACATGCCGCGCGACGAGAAGAACAGCACCGGCGTATGGGTCGACGCCATGAACAGGCGCGTGACGACATCTTCCTCGCGCGTCGACATGCCGGAGCGGCCCTTGCCGCCGCGACGCTGCGCACGATAGGTCGAGAGGGGAACGCGCTTGATGTAGCCCTTCAGGCTGACGGTCACGACAACGTCTTCGCGCTGGATCAAGTCTTCGTCGTCAACCTCGCCTTCGATATCGACGATCTCGGTTTGACGCGGCGTCGCATACTGCGTTTTGATGCTGCCAAGCTCGCCCTTGATGATGTCGACGATGCGGGTACGTGACGACAAAATCTCGAGGAATTCCTTGATCTCGCCAGCAATCTTCTTGAGGTCGTCGCCAATCTCGTCGCGGCCAAGTGCTGTCAAGCGTTGCAGCCGCAGGTCCAAAATCGCCTGCGCCTGCTCGGCCGACATCCGCATGGTGCCGCTGGCCGATATCTTGCTGCGCGGATCGGCGATCAACTCCAGCAAGGGCGCCATGTCCTTTGCGGGCCAATCGCGGGCCATCAACTGGTCCTTGGCCTCCGCGGGCGAAGGCGCTTTTCGGATCAGCGCGATGACGTCATCGATGTTGGCAACGGCAATGCCAAGGCCCACCAACACGTGGGCGCGGTCGCGCGACTTGTTCAACAGGAACTTGACGCGCCGGGACACGACCTCTTCGCGGAAGGCCGTGAAGGCGGAAATCATATCCTTGAGGTTGAGTTGCTCAGGGCGTCCGCCGTTGATCGCCAGCATGTTGGCACCGAACGTCGTCTGTAAATCGGAGAAGCGCCACAGCTGGTTCAGCACTACGTCGGCAACCGCATCGCGCTTCAGTTCGATGACGATGCGCATGCCCTCGCGGTTGCTCTCGTCCCACAGGTCGGAGATGCCTTCGACACGCTTTTCGCGGACGAGATCGGCCATCTTTTCCTGAAGAACTTTTTTGTTCACCTGATACGGGATCGCGGTGACGATCAGTGCTTCACGGTCCTTGCGCAGCTGCTCGACATGAACCCTGGCTCGCATGATGATCGAGCCGCGACCCTTGTGATATGCGGATAGAATGCCACCACGGCCGAGGATCAAACCGCCGGTTGGAAAGTCCGGACCGGGTACGATCTGGCATAACTCGTCGATCGTGATATCCGGGTTGTCCAGGTGTGCGAGACAGGCATCGATGACTTCGCCAAGATTGTGCGGCGGGATGTTGGTCGCCATGCCGACGGCGATACCGCCGGCACCGTTGACCAGCAGGTTCGGAAACTTGGCCGGCATCACGCTCGGCTCGGCCAGTGTGCCATCGTAGTTGTCGACGAATTCGACCGTGTCTTTATCCAGATCGTCAAGCAGGGTCGTCGCCACACGTGCCAAGCGGCACTCGGTATACCGATCGGCAGCAGGCGGATCGCCATCAACCGAACCGAAATTGCCCTGGCCATCGACCAGCGGCACGCGCATCGAGAAATCCTGCGCCATGCGGACGAGTGCGTCGTAGATCGCGAGGTTGCCGTGCGGGTGATACTTGCCCATCACTTCGCCGACGACGCGGGCGCACTTGACGTGTTTCTTGTTCGGCTCAAGGCCAAGCTCACTCATTCCGAACAGGATGCGCCGATGCACGGGCTTGAGGCCATCGCGGATGTCAGGCAGCGCACGCGAGACAATCACGCTCATCGCGTAATCGAGATAGCTCTTGCGCATCTCGTCGACGATCTGCACCGGGCGGATATCGCTTGGACCGGCTGGACCACCTGGACCTTTCGGGGGCGGCGGCTCGTCCGGTGGCAGGCTCTTGTCGTTCTCGATCACTGGCGATATCTCTCGGCTTCAAGCATGCGTCGCTGCATCACGCACAAACGAACTCCGCCGGCGCGGGGCTTCGGCTGCGACCGTGCGGCGGACCTGAAATTGCTGTTCGTGATACTAGCAACCTGGTGCGAGAAGGGCAAACCGCGTGTCTCGATGCAGGCGAATTGTCCCCAAAATCGTCGATGCAAGCCCAGTAATTGACGAGAGTTGCATCAGCTATTCGTCGGCATGCCCTGATAATGACTTGAAGGCGGCGCGTATGGCGATTACCTGCTGAATGGGACGTGCGTGCTCAACCACCCCGTCCGCGGCCACTGGCGAAAATTTCCACAAACACCTTCGAGGCAGACTATGAACAAGATGATCCTAAGCGTTGCGGCCGTCATTGCTATGACCGCGAGCGTCACCGCGTTTGCGCAGCAGAAGGCACCTGACGCTCCAGCAGCGCCAAATCCCGCCGTCAAATCCGTGACCATCCCCAGCGGCGTCTTCTACAAGGGCCAGCAGGTCGACCAATACAGCGCCAAGGAGCGCTTGATCGGCGCCAAAGTCGTCAATAAGGCCGGCGAAGTTATCGGCGACATCGAAGACCTGATCATGGCCTCCGGCGCCCACAAAATCGATACCGTGATCATCGGTGTCGGCGGCATGCTGGGTGTAGGTGAAAAGAAGATCGGAGTTGCTCACAAAGCCCTTACCTTCGGCATGAAGGACGGCAAGCGCACGGTAACACTGGATACGACGAAGGAAATCTTGGCTGCGGTCCAGCCATTCAAGTACGCCGAACCGCCCAAGACCATGTTCGAAAAGGCCTCTGAGGCGACCAAGGCCGCCGCAAAGAAGGCATCGGATGCCACCAAGGCTGGCGTCGAGAAGGCCAAGGAAGCAGTCAAGGGCAAGACAGAAGACAAGAAGCCGGCTCAATAGTGTGACGCAAAAGTATTGCGGCCACGCGCCCTCTGTCATCGCTTGGCAGAGGGTTTTTTGCGCCGATTTTCGGAAACGGCTCGGCCCCCGATCATTGATCGCCAGATCCTTAAACAACAACTTCGATTGTTGTTCTATTCGCCATTTTTCCGGAAAGCTCGATTGAACCCTATTACCAAGCAGATCGCAGCGATTAACCAGTTGGAATGATCAGCCGGCGCACAGTTCGCTTGGGGATCGGCTGTTTTTTCGACCAAGGGCCGCCCCAGCGGGGAAGTCATGGTCACTATTCGTCACGCGTCGTTTATCATCTGCCTACCGGTTGTCGCGGGACCACTCATTCTGTTTTGGGCGGTTCCGCAATCGCGCGTTTCGGAACACATGTATTTAGTCATTTCAATCGGCTTGCTGCTCGCCGCGTTGGCGGCGATCCGGATCGGACTGATCATCACCACACAGCTGGATCGTCTTGGCGAAACCGCGAGATTGATGGCGCAGGGCAACTTCGATGTCCGCGTGGCGCGCGCCAGCCGATGGAGCCCGGCCGAGGTCGTCTCGCTCAGCGATACCTTCAACGACATGGCAGCCAAACTGGCCGAATTGAGGAGCCACGGCGTAGCGCTCCGTAAGCAGACCGAAAAGGCGAGCGCGTCCAAGACCGCCTTTGTCAACACCGTGACCCACGAGCTCCGCACGCCCGTCAACGCCATCGTTGGTTTTGCCGACCTTCTGACGAGCCGCGCCGGGGAAAACCTCAGTCCACAGATCCGCGACGGCTATCTGCGCGACATCAGCGCAGGCGGGCGACACTTGCTCGCTCTCGTTAACGACCTGCTTGACCTTTCTCGGGCAGAAAGCGGCCAATACCAGCTGATCGAAGATATCTTTTGGCTAGACGAGATAACGCATCGCGCCATTCGCTACGTCGAAACCGAGGCTCGCGAGCGTCAGGTGACGGTCGAAGTGCGCTTTCACGGCGAGCCACCCTCCGTTCGTGGTGACGAACGCGCGCTCTTCCAAGCGCTACTGAACCTCGTCAACAACGCCGTGCGTTACGGGCACCGGGGAGGTGTCGTGACGATCGACGTCGCAAAACCGACATGGCAGGGCATCGTTATCGTAGTCAGCGACGATGGACCAGGCATTGCGCCCGCCGACGTTGCCCGCGTCATGCTTCCTTTCGAGCGGGCGCATCGCGCGAGCGCGGAGCCGACCCGGGGCTCAGGCCTTGGATTGCCGATCGTGCGCCAGCTCATCGAGCTTCACGGCGGTACGTTCGAGCTGACGAGCGTCTTCGGCGAGGGCACACGCGCGTCCATTACGCTGCCGGCCGCGCGCGTCGGATTGGACGATGAGCGAGTGGCTGCGCTTGAAACCGTCGTCGCGACGGCAGCTTGAGGCGCGCAGGCGCCGGCCATTGCAATTTTGGCTTATTTGCTGCAAGGTCCACCCGTTCCGAGGGGGGTCGGCAGTAGCCGGCTGAGATGGGGCTGTACTCTGCCCTGCCACCCTTAGGACCTGATCCGGGTCATGCCGGCGAAGGGACGGACATGGGTCTATCGAGCGACATGCAAACAGCAAGCGCGGATCAACTCCGCGAGGTGTTGGTGTCAGCCAACATCCTATTGGTGGACCACGAGTCGGGCATCGGCGATGTCGTATCCAACGTACTGAAGCGTTATGGCGCGAGCGCTATTGAACGAGCGGTCTCCGCTGACGAAGCGCTCGACATGTTGGGCTATACCACGCGGCGCTACGATCTCGTGATGTTGCGAGCTGGTCTGCCCAATCGGGAAGCTTTGCAGGTTTTGCGGGTGCTGAGCCGCCAGCACGCCAAAATCCGTGTGAGCCTGCATGGCGGCTCCGATCTCGCAAATCTTGCCGAACCGCATCATTACGGTGGTGTTGCGCGTTGCATCGAGATATCCGGCCTGCCTGGTATCGTCCGCGGCGTCGCGATCGTACTCGCATCGAACGCCACCCTTGCTCAAATCCTGACGACGAGCCTCGTGCCCGAAACGATTTCGGCCGACTGGGCACAGGCCATTTACGGCGCTTTGCCTGGCAGGCCGACCAAACGCCCTATTAACCGGTAGTCGTCGCGCGCATCACGCCGCTGGCTAGCGCCCACAGTTTCACAGGAGACCTCGAATGAACAAAATGACCCGCCCGCAAGATCTGATGCTGCCGGAGGTGACGACGGGGCCGATTTTTGGCTCGCGTAAGATCTACGATGCACCAGCTGGTCATTCAGACGTTCGCGTGCCCTTCCGCGAAATCGTGCTGCAGCCGGAAGCTAACGAGCCACCGTTTCGCGTTTACGATCCGTCAGGTCCATACACCGAGACCGACGCGAAGGTCGATCTCGAGAAAGGTCTGCCGCGTCATCGCGAGGCCTGGATCAAGGCGCGTGGCGGCGTCGAGCAATACGCGGGCCGTGACATCAAGCCGGAGGACAACGGCAGCGTCAGCGGCAAGGCTCTCGCACGCGACTTCCCGGCCAAGGTCAAACCATTTCGCGCCGTCGGCGATGCGCCCGTAACGCAACTCGAGTTCGCCCGCGCCGGCATCATCACCAAGGAAATGATCTATATCGCGCATCGTGAGAACCTCGGCCGCACCGAGGCACTCGCTCGCGCGAAAGCCGCCATCAAGGACGGCGAGAGCTTTGGCGCGTCGATCCCCGAGCACATCACGCCGGAGTTCGTACGCGATGAAGTCGCACGTGGCCGCGCGGTGATCCCAGCCAACATCAACCACACCGAAGTCGAGCCGATGATCATCGGCCGCAACTTCCTGGTGAAGATCAACGCCAATATCGGCAACTCGGCCGTCACCTCGTCCGTCGAGGAAGAGGTCGACAAGATGGCGTGGTCGATCCGTTGGGGCGCCGACACCGTGATGGACCTGTCGACTGGCCGCAACATCCACAATACCCGCGAGTGGATCCTGCGCAATTCGCCGGTACCGATCGGCACCGTGCCGATCTATCAGGCGCTGGAAAAATGCGGCGGCGATCCCGTCAAGCTGACCTGGGAGCTCTACCGTGACACGCTGATCGAGCAGTGCGAGCAGGGCGTCGACTATTTCACGATCCACGCCGGCGTCAGGCTCGCCTACGTGCCGATGACAGCGCATCGGGTAACGGGCATCGTCAGCAGAGGCGGCTCGATCATGGCCAAATGGTGCCTGGCGCATCACAAAGAGAGCTTCCTGTACACCCATTTCGCAGACATTTGCGACATCATGCGCAAGTACGACGTGACGTTCTCGCTTGGTGACGGCTTGCGCCCGGGCTCGATCGCCGATGCCAACGATCGCGCGCAATTTGCCGAACTCGAAACGCTAGGCGAGCTGACACAGATCGCTTGGGCGAAAGGCTGCCAGGTGATGATCGAAGGACCCGGCCACGTGCCGGTTCACAAGATCAAGATCAACATGGACAAGCAGCTGAAAGAGTGCGGCGAGGCCCCGTTCTATACGCTCGGGCCGCTGACGACGGACATCGCGCCGGGCTACGACCACATCACATCGGGCATCGGCGCCGCGATGATCGGCTGGTTAGGTTGCGCCATGCTCAGCTACGTGACGCCGTAGGAGCATCTTGGCCTGCCCAATCGCGACGACGTGAAGGTTGGCGTCATTACGTACCGGATCGCGGCGCACGCGGCGGATCTGGCCAAGGGCCACCCGGCCGCTCAATTGCGCGATGACGCAATTTCACGCGCGCGCTTCGACTTCCGCTGGGAAGACCAATTCAACCTCGGGCTCGATCCGGATACGGCGCGGGCCTACCACGATGAAACGCTACCGAAGGACGCCCACAAGGTCGCCCACTTCTGCTCGATGTGCGGCCCGAAATTCTGCTCGATGAAGATCACGCAAGACGTACGCGATTACGCCAAGACGTTGAATGATCAGCAGGCTGGGATGGATGAGATGTCCGCGAAGTTCAAGGACATGGGCGACAAACTTTATGTCGATGCCGATGCAGTGACGGCCGCCGCGTCGGGGCTTGCCCCGGAGCGGCAAATGCAGAACGCGGTAAAGGTGAGCAACAAGGGGCTAGGGTGAATTCAATATACTATGCAGGAGCTGATCATCATTGCCGGACCGAACGGCGCCGGCAAAACCAGCTTTGCTAATGCCTACATGCCTGCTGCTGCCGAGCGTCTCGTATTTGTAAATGCGGATGAGATTGCGCGTGAACTATCGGGAACTGGTTCGCCAAGCCCCGAACGCGATTTCCGTGCTGGTCGGTTGATGCTCAAGCGACTGGATGCGCTAACCTCCGCGAGGACTGAACTATTATTCGAGACCACATTAGCGTCGTTGGCGTACGCCCAGCGGATTCCAAAATGGCAGGCGTTAGGCTATACGGTCATCTTGATTTATTTACGACTACCTGACGCCAATGCTTCAATCAGCAGGGTCAGGCGGCGAGTAGAACTTGGCGGCCACGACATTCCTGATCACGTGATAAGAAGGCGCTTCAACAAGAGTCTCGAGTACCTCGAAAAGCGTTACAAGTCGATCGTTGACGAATGGTACTTATTTGAGAGCATCGAAGGAAGTTTCCAACCAGTTGCAGCCTGGGACGAAAAATGAAACGAAAGCTTGATCTCGATAAGGTCGAGGCCGCCTTAAGGAAGGCAGGCCGTGACGCTCTGACGGGACCAAAAGACGTCCGTTCAGGCAAGTTCGTTGGCCGCGACGCGACGTCGGGCAAGTTCGTCGAAAAGGTGGAACCACGTACGGACAAGCTCAGCAAAAAATCCTGAACTCGCAGAAGCCGACCCAAGGCGCTGCGAGAGGACGAGGACATAAAAGCGGCGCTCGACTGCTCAGTCATTTTGGCCAAACAGCCAAATGCGAGTATAATGGCGATAGACGAGCAGAATTTGGACTGCAACGATGACCAAACTTGAAGAAATCGAGAGCGCCATTACCCGGCTACCGGCGGACGAACTCGCAAAGCTGCGAGACTGGTTCGAGCAATTCGCCAGTCAGCAATGGGACGCACAAATCGAGCGCGACGCCAAGGCTGGGAAGCTCGATCGCTTGGCTGAAAAGGCACGCGAGGACCACAAGGCTGGCCGGTCCAGACCGCTGTGAAGCATTTCGCGAACCAGGACTTTTGGCAGGCTTACGAGGCCTTGCCGGCAGCCGTGCGTTCACTCGCTGACAAGAACTACGAGTTGTTGAAAGCCGACCCGACCCATCCCTCTTTGCAATTCAAGAAGGTTGGCAATTACTGGTCGGTGCGCGTTGGCCGCCGCTAGCGAGCGCTAGCAGTCGAAGTGGATGACGGCCTGCTGTGGTTCTGGATCGGAAGTCACGCGGACTACGACAAGCTGGTCGTGTAACTGCGGTCACCCAAACCTCGCTCGCGAACGCTCCTTAGTGGACCAGGCTCCAGCGGTTTAAGAGTTCAACACGCCTCAACGCCCTGCTACCGCTCGCATGATCCGGCGCGGCGCGCGGTGCTCGACGACGATCGGCGCGCGCGGTTGGCCGTGCGGCTGGGTCGCCTGCACGATGGTGGCTGTCAGGCGTCGGCGGCTGCGGCTTTTGAAGATCGCCTCGGCGTCGGCCTGTACGTCTGCCAAGGGCAGCTGCATCAATTCGGCCGCGAGCTGGATCTGCTGATTTTGATCAGGCGACAGGTCGGCCGCTGCTTCCAGCGCCTCCGCAAGCGTCGGTGGCTCATAGCGGACGCGACGCGGTCCCCACTTCGTCATCCAAGAATTGCCCATACCCGCCTCCTGTGCGTTGCGCTGAGTGTAGCTGATTTGGTGCGATGCACCAATTTATGTGATGCGTCGCAACATCGCACATATGACTAGCCCCGCAGCCTCTCGTTGCCCGGATCGAACGGGCTTTCGCGAACGACAACTGCGCTGTGCGATTTGCCAAGAATCGTAAGGTCGAGTTCCTGGCCAACTTCGCCGAGGTCGGGCCGCACCATGCCAAGCGCCAGAGATTTGCCTACCCGCCAGCCGTATCCGCCATTGGTCGCGCGGCCGATCATCGTACCCTTGTGCAAGATCGGCTCGGAACCACGAACGTCGGATCCATCGGCTTCTACCCCGTGTACTTCCAGCGTGACGAAGCGATTGGCAAAGCCTTGTCCCTGCCATGCGACGAGCGCGTCGCGGCCGACGAACTGTCCCTTATCGAGATTGATGAAGCGGTCGAGACCAGACTCTAGCGCTGAATACTCGATCGAGAGTTCGCGGCCGATCAGCCGGTAGGACTTCTCGATCGACATCGCGATCATCGCCTTGATGCCGTAGGGCTTGATGCCGAACTCGCGGCCCGCTTCCATCAGCTTGTCGAAGATGTAGTTCTGCATCTCGATCGGGTGATGCAGCTCCCAACCCAGTTCGCCGACATAGTTCACGCGCAGCGCTCTGGCCGTTGCAGCACCGACCGAGATGTGCTGACCGGACAACCAAGGGAAGGCCTTCGTCGAGAGGTCGGTGTCGGTCAGTTTCTGCAACACATCGCGCGAACGGGGACCGGCGAGAACGAGCACACCCCATTGCGAGGTGATCTTTTGTAGGTCGACCGAGCCATCGCGCGGCCGTGCCTTCTGCAGATAGTCCCAATCGTGGCGTTCGAGCGCGCCGGGACCAACGAGGTAGAACTGCTCGGGGCCTTCGCGGAAGACCGTGAACTCGGCGCGTACGCCGCCATTCTTCGAGAGCATGTGGACCAAGCCGACGCGGCCGATTTTGCCGGGTAGCTTGTTGGCGACGAGCCCATCCAGCCAAACTTCAGCGCCTGGTCCGGTCACCTCATACTTGGCGAACGGCGTCATGTCCTGCAGGCCGACGTGCTCGGACACATGCCGGCATTCGTCGCCGACGAACTGGAAATAATTGGAGCGGCGAAAGCTCCATTTCTCGCGCGCTGGCTTGCCATCGGCTGGAACGGACGGGTGATTGTGGTTGAGCAGGACATCCGGATACGCCTTATCGGCATCGCTCAACTGATAACCTGCGGGTGCGAACCAACCGGGCCGTTCCCAGCCGTAAACAGAGCCGAAGACCGCTCCCAGTGCGGCCATCCGGTCGTAGCAGGGTGCTTGCTTTAGTGGCCGCGCCGCTACGCGCTCCTCGTCCGGGTAGTGCATCGTGAAGACGTTGGCATATGCTTCCTCGTTCTTTTGACGGAGATAACCATGCCCTGCATAGGGGCCGTAGCGGCGCGGATCGACGCCCAGCATATCGATCGTGCTTTCGCCATCGACAATCCATTCCGCGAGCTGCCAGCCGGCGCCACCTGCGGCCGTAATGCCGAACGAGTGTCCCTCGTTCAGCCAGACATTCGGCAAGTCCCAAGCGGGGCCGATGATCGGCGAGCCGTCGGGCGTGTAGCAGATCGCACCGTTATAGACTTTCTTGATACCGACTTCCCCGAACGCGGGCACGCGCACGATGGCGGATTCGATGTGCGGCGCGATCCGCTCCAGGTCTTCCTGAAACAACTCGAATTCGCTCTGCACGCTCGGTCCGTCGACATAGCAGCAGGGCGCGCCGGGCTCGTAAGGCCCAAGGATGAGGCCGCCGTTTTCTTCCCGCATGTACCAGGAACTATCGCTCTCGCGCAGCACACCCATTTCGGGCAGGCCCTGGCGCTGGCGCTCGACGATCGCTGGATGCGGCTCGGTGACAAGGTATTGGTGCTCCACCGGCATCACCGGTATGTCGAGACCCAGCATCCGGCCGGTTTGCCGGGCGAAGTTTCCGGTCGCCGAGACAACATGCTCGCAAGTGATCGCGCCCTTGTCGGTATCAATCTGCCATTCGCCCGAGCGGGTTCGTGCGATGCCGGTCACCGTCGTATTGCGCTCGATCTCCGCACCTCTCGTGCGCGCGCCCTTGGCGAGGGCCTGGGTCAAGTCAGCGGGTTGTATGTAGCCGTCATCGGGATGCTGGATCGCACCGAGAATGCCGTCCATGTTGGCGAGCGGCCAGATCTCCTTCACCTGTGCCGGGATGAGAACATTGACCTTCACGCCGATCGTCTCGGCGATACCCTGGTAGTAGAGGAACTCGTCCATACGATCTTTTGTGCGGGCGAGCCGGATGTTTGAGACCTGCTTCAAGCCGACAGGTTGTCCGGTTTCCGCTTCCAGGGATTTGTACAGAGCGACCGAGTACTTGTGAATTTGGCCGACCGAGTAGGAGAGGTTGAACAGCGGCAGGAGGCCTGCTGCATGCCAGGTCGAACCTGAGGTCAGCTCCCGGCGTTCAATCAGAACGCAATCGCTCCAGCCTTTCTTGGCCAGGTGAAAGAGCGTCGAGACGCCGACGACGCCTCCTCCGATGACGACGACACGCGCGTGGCTCTTCATGGTTGATTAACCCTCAATAAATGCCTGACGGACGATCGCGGCGCTTCATGCCGATGTCTAGCGAACAGGCGACGGCTGCTGATACGCCGCCGACCAGTGGTTATTCGCGCACGCGAAAAGGCCACCGGGCTGGTTACAATTGCGCAGTCGCAAACAATTTAATCGCTCAATTTAAATCAATCGAAAGCCAACGCCGATTTAATCCAACGACGGACCGCTGGTGATTGATGGGTTGTTTTTGCGAGTGCCATGTCTAGCCTTCTAATATTCGACGACTTGGGTAACCTTTGGGATGGGGGCTCAAGCCATCTCCGCGCATCGTTCGGCGCCACTCAAACGCATGACGAGTTCTCAGCCTATGTGGTAAAGAACATGGGTTTCATCGCCATCAATATCTACGGTCGATCTTGCGAGATCCGGCTGCGCCCAAGTCTTTTGAAACAGTCGGCGTTCTCGGCATTGCGTACGTGGCTTTCCAAGCGCTCATATGACCGCATTGTCACGGTGCGCTTCGAGACCGATTGGGTTTACGGCCTATACGCCAACCGGCAGGTCGCGCTAGACCGGCTGGAACAGGCGCTGGCAAAGGCGCAAGCACCCCGTCCTGGCGATTATCTCATGCGGACCCTTGCGGTGCATGAACTGCCCAGAACGACACCCCAGCATCTGGCGCTCCACTCGCTGATCGAGAATTGGCCGGCACTTTCGCAGTCGGTGCACCGCGATGGACTGTGGAACATCATCAAGCAATCGCTACAGGGGCGGTATCATATCATCGACGCCAAGGACGACCGCCAGGACATGACCTTCAGGGAGATCGGCACAGGCTTTGTCAGCTATTCGGCAGACTGGGTTGCGCGCGCAGTTGGCAATTCGATCTCGCAACAGGAAGATCAAAGTTATGGTCAATGGGTCGCCTCGACCTATCGAACGGCACTCAAGAACGGCCAGCCGCTTGTTTGCGATGTCGATACGATCATGAATACCCCGACGCTTGGTCGAGCGCGCTTGCGATACAAAAGGGTCCTCCTACCGGCGCGAAGCTCTGGCGGCGGTATGTGGCTGCTCAACAGCTCGATCATTGATCCGTCGATCGATTTGCGGGCTGAGATCCTCGATAAAAGTGCGTAGGTCTTCGAGCATCGCTTCGGTTCGCAAACTGAGTAGAGCGCATCGCACGGTGCCAGTTCGCGTTTCCTGCAACGTCAGATCCCAGTTTATCTCGGTGTAGCCACAGCGGGCTGCAACGCCACATTTAGCTAGTTTTTCGGCCATGATCGTCACCGTGACGTCCGTAAACCATCGTGTGAATGCATAGGCGCGCGATATACGAGGCAGTACTGCCGTCAGCAAACGGCCCCGATAGGTAGGATGAAACCAGACCCCACCGGAAAAGCAAACACGGCCTGCGATCAGCTCAGCCATAGGTGCGGTTATGTCGATCCGCTCATTGCCAAGTTTCTGAAGTTTGGGATCGGGGTAAAATAAACGCAGGCTCGCAGCCTCCGCCGCAAAGTTGGTGTTCGACCAGTTATAGAGGCGAGCTGCCTGGGTCGCGACCACGTCTCCGGCAGCGTCACGCCCGATGATCACAAACACGTTTTGGTCGTGCAACGCACCGTGGACAGGGTCGAAGATCGGTAACAGCGGACGCCAGGTATCAGAGTTCTGCTTATTGATCCGCACCAGATCGTGCGCGGTCCCGAACGATAAGGTCACGCCCCGCTCGCGAACCACTGCATCGGCTTTCAGAAAAAATCGGCCAAGCAGGTCGGCCGGACCATAGTCGAGCGTGATGCCGTCGAGCAATCGGCGCCCGGCAAGCGAGCCCGCCCCATGCAAGCCCACCTTCTCGATTTCGCGGCGGACGCTGCCATCCACCGTCCACTTGGCAACGCTCATCTTCTCCCCTCGATGCCGCTCATCCCGCACAGTTTGAGATTTGATGAGGTAGCGTCGAATGACAAGGACAATTCTTCACGGCCTGTTAACTAAACTCATTTCGCAATGTATGTGCGGTGTACTTCAAACCCATCGGCACGTTTTGTTGCCACCGCAAGTGCCGATGGTGCGTCCATCAAGTGTCGGGCTAGACCCGGCGCCAGTTGCACGTCGGGCTCGGCCTTGCCCTGATCCGCGGTTTCGAGGAACCTGGCAACGGCCTCTACGGATGGTTGCTGGTCGAGCTTGGCACCGGTCTCTGCGATCGCCTCGGTGGCGGCAGCATCGAGCAGCTTCGACCACATCTTTTGGAACAGGCCCGACGAGGGATAAACCTCAGCACTCGCGATGCGCCCGTTGATGGCAAAGACGACGCCGACAATTTCACGGTCATCGTGTTGGGCGCCGCTCAAAGCCTTGATATATGCGGATCGCGCTGCAACCAGCGTTTCGTTCTCAAGCGACAACTGCAGGCTGGACGCCGACACCCCCGAGGCGACCTTCGCCTTGAGGTTCGATGACAACTTGTCTTGGATTTTGCCCACGTTGGCCCATACCTCACTTTGGCGGCTGCCGGCTTCTGATTGACCGAGACCGCGCATCTGAGTCCGGTTTGCGGGTCCGGCATTGCCCCCTTGGCCAGGCACCGGCGCAGCTTCGACCTTCGGCTTCGCTGGCGCGAGCATCGCCAGTTTTGCCTCGCGCGATGGAACCGAACTTCCCGAGGTGGCAAATCGCTTCACATCTTCTTTGCCTCGCGCCGACCAGCGACCCTGCTCGACGCAGAACGCACCGATCGGCAACCGTCCAGATTTTGAAGGCAGTAAGAGGCTTACTGTCAGGACACGGTCCTGCTGTCCGCCCTTGACAATGTCGCCGGCTTGAATGAACACATCCTCGTCGCCCTTATTCTCGACTTGTAGCTGATTTACGTTGCCGGTCTCATCGATGATAACCGAGCCTTTGATGAGCGCCTCCGCGAGCGTGAGTGGCACCGGGCCCGGCGCCGAAGTGCCGCGTAGGAAATACACCGATAGATTGCTATGGGTTACCGGTTCAGTCACCCTTGGAGTTTTTGCAGCCGAAGCGTTCACTCCGAGCAAGACTGCAAGAGGAGCAGCGCCGATAGCAGCACTCGTTAACAAGCGAGACCAGGACGGAAAACGCGACATCGACGCCACTCCTTTGAAAAACAGTTATATCGATGGAGCAAGGGTGTAAGCGCTGTTTGGGGCCGAAGCGCGGGGGCTGCACGGCAGGATGGTGGCACAAGCGCGGCATTCCGACTCGAATGCGCTGGATGCGAACCAGCCACAGCTCAAGCCAATGCTAGTCTCAAGTGGCGAGAAATCGTCTCAGTTCGCCTCGAACGTGATAGCAGGAATCAATGATCCGGGGCTTTGGAAGCGAGGATTTCAAAAGCAGATGACGCTGATGGACCATCCGGCGATGCCGGAACAACAAGATGCTACCGTTGAAGCCGAACCGGCACCGGCGACGCGAGCGGCAGAGCTCAAGGCTGCGGCCCGAAAACTTGCTGCGCATTGCGCGGCATATCGTGGTGCATCGATCTCCGATGCTGTGTGGCAAGTGGGCACGACAGCGGCTGCATTCATCGCACTGGTTGCAGTTATGCTGTACACGATCGAATTCTCGTATCCTCTGACACTTCTGTTTTGTTTGCCCGCAGCTGGGCTGTTGATACGGTTCTTCATCATCCAGCACGACTGCGGACATGGTTCATTCCTACCCAGCAGAGCTGCCAACGACACTCTGGGCCGCCTTGTCAGTGTGCTGACGCTGACACCCTACGGACTTTGGCGGCGGGAGCACAACGTGCATCACGCGGCATCAGGCAATCTCGACCGGCGCGGGATTGGTGACATCACCACGTTGACCGTGAGCGAGTACGCAGCGCTTCCCGTGATCGGCCGGATCAAGTATCGGATCTATCGGCATCCAGCCTTCCTGTTCGGCGTAGGTCTGCCGCTCTACTTCCTCGTACTTCAACGTTTGCCGTGGTTCCATCCGCACCCGGCCCGGCAAACCTGGGGCAGCGTCATGCGCCTTAACGCCGGCCTTGTCGCCTTCTACGCGCCAATGATGTGGATGTTCGGCTGGGCGAACATTCTGATGCTCGCCATCCCGATCCTGATTTTATCGTCGGCGATCGGTGGCTGGTTGTTCTTCATCCAGCATCAGTTCGAGGACACGCATTGGGAATCCGGACCTGATTGGGATTTCCAGGTGGCGGCCATCCATGGCAGCTCGTACTACGTGCTGCCCCCGGTATTGCAGTGGTTCACGGGGAACATCGGCTTGCACCACATCCATCACTTGTGCAGCATGATCCCTAACTACAAGCTGCAAGCGTGCCTTGATGCGAGCCCTGAACTCCAGGCCATGAACCGTGTGACACTTTGGCAAAGCATCATGTGCGCTAGGCTGGCGCTTTGGGACGACGCAAACCGCCGCTTGATCGGGTTTCGAGAGTTTCGGGCGTTGCAAATGGCCTGAAATAATGAGGCCCGATCGCAAGTCCGGGCCTTTAGTCTGTCTACCAGCTAAGCCTACTCTACTGTACTAAAGAGCTCTTCTTTATGCCCGGAGCTTTTTTGAGGCTCGGCGCATCGGGCGTCGGATCCAACGGTCCACGCCTGGGCCCAGCGCCGCTGGTCCCGTCATAGAGTTCAGCCAGTCCACGTGGACCAACATAAAGCACAAAACCTAGCTCATCCGTCTTTGCCTTCGCAACGCTGATGAAATCAGGCTTGGTCAGGTACTCGATCACGAAGATCGCCTTGCCGGCTTTCTTCGCACCGGAAAGCAGTTTGCTGGTGTGGGCGATGTCGCCCGCCGGGTTCATCTTCTCGGTATGACTGATGCCGTAGACGAGGTCTTCCTTGGCGATGCCGTCGATCGCCTTCACGTAGTTCGGGTATTCGAGCAACTCTTCCGCATTCTGCGCGAGGATCAAAGAGTCAGGCTTTTTCGAGCGTATGTAATTGGCCAGCTTGATGATGAAGTCCGTCATTTGCACGCGCTTGTCGTTGCTGTCGCCGTAGTAGTAGTAGGCGTCCACGCGATCAATGTAGAAACCATCGAAGCCCGAATCGACGACTTGATCAGCGAACGACTTCGGTCCGCCCATAATGATGTTCTGCCACGTTGGGTCCCAGTACTTTACCAGGAAGTTACCGCCCCACTGCTTGTTTTCCTTGCCGACCCAAGATGGCTTTACGCGGTTCCATTCGGGCTTCCAGTAATAGCGGTAGTTCTCAGCCTCGCCGACGCTGAAGTAGGCAATCACGAGACGGCGGCTACCGTCGGGCTTGATCTTCATCCGCTCGACTTCGGCACGCGTTAACGGAATTTCCTTTTCCTCAGGAAACTGCTCGCTATCAATCACCACGAGATCATAGGGCGACGCCGCGATCTTCGCCTGCTGGTCAGGCCCCAGGTTCTTGAGCTGGAACGCCCAGGATTTCGCCTTCAAAAGGCCGTTCGGGCGTTCCTGCGCGGCGCCCCCGTTCGAGACGATCGCCACGAGCGCGGCAACAGCCGAGAGCCCGGCAACAAGTTTACGCAACTCACGCATACGTAGTTCTCTCCTATCTTCCGTCGGAGGACGGCTTGTTTGCACAATCTTGCGACAGCTAGGCCAGACAGGCAATCGACCGCGCCACACCAACAGTTCGAGGCGCGGCAGCATTTACCATGCCTTGCCCTTTTCACAGTTGGCTTTGGTGTATTCGTTCGTCCCAATGTCCTTTGCAAGGTCAATCGGTGCAGTTGGGTCCGCACCATCGAGTGCCCGTGACTGGATCGTGCCAATAAGACCGCGACTTCTAAGCTCTTTCGAGGCAGCTTTGATCGCATCCGGCGTTTGCAGATATTCGACCGCCAAAACAGGCTTCCATTCCCAGAGCAGTAAGTCGAGCCGGTCTTGCGACTCGTCGATCGCGTGGCGGGGATTGCGTGCGCCGGTGCCGTTGACGCCATAAAGTAAGTCTTCACGGCCCAGTCCGTCCACAACGGCGCGATACTCAGGCTCAGTCAACAGATCGTCGGCATTCTGTGGAATGATCAGAAATCCGGGCTTCAACTTCTTTGCGGTTTTTGAAAGATCGGCGACGAAGCGGATCATCTCATTTCGCGCGTCTGGATTGTCCAGATACTGATCGTAAATGTCGACGCGATCGAGATAGACGCCATCGAAGCCGGCATCGATGATTTGTTTCAAGTACGCCTTACGCCCGCGCCAGATGATGTCTTTCCAACCATCGTGCCAGAACTGTACTTTGAAAGCGTCGGGCCATGCGCAATTTTCGGCACCCAGCCACTCCGGCGGGTCGGTTTTCCAGTCGTCCTTGAAGTAGAACCTAAAGCGCTCCGCCTCGCCGATCGACATGTAGGCCAAGACGAACCGCTTCTTGCCGTCCGGCCGCAGCTTGAGCCGGGCAACTTCAGCTGCGAGCAGGGGAACCCTTCCGCCCATCGTCGCGAAGTCGGTCACAAGAACATCCATATCGATCTTGACGAGGTTATCGACCACCACCTTGTCGAGCTGATAGTGCCAGGTCTTGGCGGCATAAAGTGGACGCTCACCGGATTGGTAGGCGATCCAGTGGCCCGGCACATCGCGCCACGTCCACACATAAAGTAACGCGAGGATCGCACCCAAACCGAGAAAGTAACGCCGTTGCGTTGCCAGATCGAGAGATGACCACCGTCTCCAGATCGCCGCAAGCATGGCTGCAAGGAAGCGGCCTAATGCACCGATGAATGGTTGCACGAGCACCCACGCGGCCAGCATGATGATCCAAATGCCTTCGGCCAGTTCGGTGGCCTTTTCCCGCCAGCTTGTCATGATCTCGTCTCCCCTACGGCCACGTTCTTGTCGATCGTGCCCGCCATACCTAATGTGTCAGGCGATGCAACGCTACCGTCAGCATCCAACCGGTAGCCAGCCCGAGGAACCACGCATGAGAGCGCCCGAGCATCCGATACTCAATCCGCCCCACAAGTCGCCCATCGATGGCGACTATGCGGAAGAAGAAGTCGGCCTTGCACATCGCAATCATGGGATGTTGCTGGAGGGGTTGTGTTACGACGTGACGCCAGCCGGGATGCACTACCTGCTGACGCACTTCGACGTGCCTTTCGTACCGGCGCCGGAACGCTGGACGTTGTCGATCGGCGGCTTGGTCGACAATCCAATCGATCTGACGCTCGCCGATATCAACGCGTTGCCGCAGATCTCCCATCGCGTGACCCTCGAATGCGCGGGCAACGGGCGAAGCCTTAGCACGCCGCGTTGGCCGAGCCAGCCTTGGCATCACGAGGCGGTCGGCACCTCGGAGTGGACCGGAACACCGTTGAAGCCGCTATTGCAGCGGGCCGGTCTCAAGGCCAGCGCCTATGACGTCGTCTTCACCGGCGCCGATCGCGGGTTCGACGGCGGTGTCGAACACGAGTACGGGCGCAGTTTGAAGCCGGCGCTCGCGATGGGCGACGATATTCTGCTGGTTACGGCGATGAACGGTCAACCACTACTGCCGCAGCATGGTGCGCCGCTGCGCCTGCTGGTGCCCGGCTGGTACGGGATGGCAAGCGTGAAATGGCTCAACCGCATCGAAGTGATCAACCACGCCTACCAAGGCTTCCAACAGGTCGAGACCTACATCTTCAAGATGACCAAGAATGAGGACGGTGTCCCCGTCACCACCATTCGCGTGAAGTCGCTGCTGGTGCCGCCTGGTATTCCAGATTGGTACACACGGCGGCGGCTAGTCGAGCGCGGCCCGGTGGAACTGTTTGGTCGCGCCTGGTCGGGTGCTGGCGTGCCTGTTGTGAAGGTCGAAGCCGGCGTCGACGGCCGCTACGGCGAAGCGAGGCTCGATGCGCCATCGGGGGTGTACGCGTGGCGCGGCTGGCGGTTCACCTGGGATGCATCACCGGGCGAGTACGAACTCACATGTCGCGCGACCGACGCCAACGGCGATGTGCAACCGATCGAGCCACGCTTCGACCGTGCCGGGTTCGGCAACAACGCGGTGCATCGCGTGCCGGTGACGGTGCGTTAGGCGCGACCGATCTAGATCCGGCGCCCCATCACCACCTTGGCGACGCCCTCGGCCGCCGGTGTTGTCGCGAGATAGCCCAGTCCGACGGCGATCAGCGCGACCGCGAACCAAAACAGCACCCGCTCGCGACGGAATGCAATCCACGCCAATAAAATCGCCGGGACGCCCATGATGAGACAGCCGAGCAGGGTCGGTATATAGGCGGCCACGTTTCGTTCTCCCTCAGCTACCACCAAGTACGGCACCCAAACCAACGGCATCAGGCAAGGCATATACGCTGACTATGGGATTTTTTCCGTGCCCGCGCTATACTCGCATCAGAGGTCCATCGATGTCCGCACGCCCTAAGTTCGCGCCACAAGACCAGATGACGATCGAGGAGTTTCTCGCCTTCACCGAGACGCGACCCGACGAAGAACGTTGGGAGTTGATCGAGGGAGTGCCGGTCTTGAATGCGTCGCCTGTAAACGTTCATCAGATTATCTGCGGAAATATTGTATCGTTCTTGCTGACGAGAAAAGCTCGGACGCAAGCCAACTGGTTGCCACTATTGGGCATTGGTACGCGGGTTCCGATCTCGCCCAACAGTCTACCCCAGCCCGATGTCTATGTGCAGGCAGGTCCCGCGACGTGGGATCACGTTACGGAAGATGCTCTCGTCATCTTCGAGATTCTGTCGCGCAGCAACACCAAGGCCGACCAGGCTTGGCGGCGCAAGGTCTACGCCAGCGTTCCCAACTGCCAGCACTACGTGACCGTTTCGATGACGGCAGCAGAGGTGATCGTCTACGACCGGAGCACCGGTTGGACGTCGAGGCAGGCCAGCGGTCACCAAGCAGTATTCGAGCTGCCAGCCCTCGATCTCACCCTCTCAACCACCGATGTCTATCGCTACACACCGCTTGGTGAGTGAGGGCGCGATCACCTCGCCCCGCCCCCCTCCGTCTGCAACCAGGCGGCGCAACAAGCTTTTGCGAGTTCGCGGACACGCAAGATATAGCTTTGACGTTCGGTCACCGAGATCACGCCGCGGGCATCGAGCAGGTTGAACCGGTGCGAGGCCTTGATGCACTGATCGTAGGCGGGCAGCGCCATATCGTGACGGCCCTCGCGCTGGCCTTTTTGGAGCAGCGCCTTGCACTCTGCCTCGGCGTCCTTGAAGTGCTGCAATAACAAATCGGTATCGGCATGCTCGAAGTTGTGCCGCGAGTATTCCTGCTCGGCTTGCAGAAACACGTCGCCGTAGGTCAGGCGGCGCTTGTCGTCGCGGCCATTGAACGACAGATCATATACGCGGTCGACCCCTTGCACGTACATGGCAAGCCGTTCGAGGCCATAGGTCAGTTCGCCGGACACCGGATTGCAGTCGAAGCCGCCAACCTGCTGGAAGTAGGTGAATTGCGATACCTCCATGCCGTCGCACCACACTTCCCAGCCCAAGCCCCAGGCGCCGAGCGTAGGGCTCTCCCAGTCGTCCTCGACAAAGCGAATGTCGTGCATCAGAGGATCGAGGCCGATAGCAGCGAGGCTTCTGAGATAAAGGTCCTGCAGGTCCGGTGGCGACGGCTTCATGATCACTTGAAACTGATAGTAGTGCTGCAATCGGTTCGGGTTCTCGCCATAGCGGCCATCTTTCGGCCGGCGTGACGGTTGTACGTACGCTGCGTTCCAAGGCTTGGGGCCGAGCGCACGTAAGGTCGTGGCCGGATGGAATGTGCCGGCCCCAACCTCCATGTCGTATGGCTGCAGAATAACGCAGCCCTGCTCCGCCCAGAACTCCTGCAGCGTGAGGATCAGATCCTGGAACGCAGCCTTCGGCCGTAACGTCGGATGACCCGCGGAGGCTGGAACGGCTTTGACGGCAGTTTTCGGCATTGAGGACGCGTTCCGGATCAGTTTTTCGCGGACTATAGGCATATGTCAGCCGCGATCAACGACGATCACAGTAGAGCGTTCAATCAGCCATCAACCGTTAACGCGCGGGCGGTAGACACCGTTGACGGCATCCCATTCCAGTTGTCCGAGATCCTTCGGTTGACGGGTGGCATTTTCGGCTGCACGGCGAAGCTCCCCTTCGGCTTCGTTGGCTGCCCTTGTCACGGCATCCAATTGGCGTGCGATCCACCGGTACCCGGCGAGTGCGCCAGCTCCGATTAGGGCCAGGGCGAACACTTGCGGCATTGAACTCCTCCCCCTACTCGTCTCACTTACAGACCATAACGGGCCCAAAGGCTGCGGATCTCGATCGCCGATAACGCATCGTCCGCCAATGATAATTGTAGACCATTTACGCCGCCGCTGAAAGCTGTGGCGACTCGGGGCAGTCGCCGCAGCCGTCCGAGCAGTCCGCCACCGGGTCCCGCAACCATCCGAAGTTGCACCTTGTCGCCGTATAGCTCCTGCATTTTCGTGCGCATATCGCTAACGCCGTCGATCAGCCCCAACTCCAGTGCCTTCGGACCCGACCAGAACGCGCCCGAGAACAGCTCGCTATCCGCACCTTTGAGTTTCGCCGCGCGCCGATCCTTGACCACCCCGATGAAGACGTCGTGAACGTCGCGCTGCAGGGCCTTCAGGCTTGCAATGTCCTCTGCCTTCTCCGGCAGAAATGGATCGAGCGAGCCCTTGTTAAGGCCCGACGTATAAACCCGCCGCTCGATACCAAGCTTCTCGATCGCTTTTTCGAAACCGAAGCCGGCCGAAACAACCCCGATCGAACCGACGATCGACGATGCATCGGCGTAGATTTCGTCACCGGCGATCGCCAGATAATAGCCGCCAGAGGCTGCGACATCCTCGCAAAACACATAGACGCGCTTCTTGTTTTCATCGGCGAGTTGGCGGACGCGTTTGAAGATCAGGCTCGATTGCACGGGCGATCCACCGGGCGAGTTGATCGATATCGCAACGGCCGGCAACGCCGACATTTTGAATGCCTTCTCGATCTGGCCAGCAGTGTTGGGCAGCGACAACCCCGGTCGAAGGGGTGATGCCATGCCAATAGCTCCGGAAAATCGCAAAACTGGAATGACATTCGATTTTGAGAACGGCCACATAATCGAGAGCAACCTTAAGTGTGAGGAAAAGTGAGAGGTCGGGACAGGTGAGATGAGATTGGAGAGATAACCATCTTCGCACTCGTTCGCCAGGGCTTGTTGTGAGTGCAAAATTGCTCAACGGCGTGTGCCGAAAGCAAACCACACGGCAACCGCGATTAGAACCAGGGCCATGAAGCGCTTGACGTATGCGGACCGGTGCGGGTCATCCAGCAGCGGGCGCAGTCCTCCGGCCAAACCTACGATACCGGCGTGAATGAGCGTTGCGACGGCGACATAGATCATCGACAGCACGATCGTTTGCTGCACCACTGGGCGTCCGAGCTCCACGAATGTCGGTAGGATTGCGACGTAGAAAACGGCCGCTTTCGGGTTGAGGAGGTTGGTGATCAGGCCGCGCCGAAACAGCTCAGTATAAGGCGATCCTGCCGCTGCCTTGGAGTTGCCGCCCGCATCGCCGCCCTGCCATGCGTCCCAAGCTAGCCAAAATAGATAAGCGATGCCGGCCCATCGCAGCAGTTCGTATAGCAAAGGTGCCGTCGCAATCAGAGCAGCCAATCCCAGAGCGGCGGCCAGGCCCACGAGCGCAAGGCCAAGCGTGATACCCACGACCAATGCAAAGCCAGCGCGGCGTCCTTCGGTCGCAGCGACCATGGCCAGATAAGTCATGTTCGGACCCGGCGTAATTTCGATCGCCACGCACGTCGCAGCAAAGGCCAGAACAGTCTGCCACGTCATCATTTCCGGCCCCTCGTCCTTCACAATTGGTTGTAAAAATCGGGCCGTAGCGTGCCCTTCAAAGTCTTCTCGAGGCGCGGGGCGCGTGCCCTACGTCATCATCACCGGTCAATGTTTGCAGCTTGGCGAAGGCGCTGGCGCATTCGTCTATTTCGACAAGCCGGCTGATCCAACCAAAGTCCTTCAAGCCGTCGAAGACATCTTCAAAGTTGAAGATCGCTATCTCGTGAGGGACAACGCCTGACCATCGCGCAAAATGGCTTGCAGCGGCGGCGTGAAGCCATGTCCGTCAGGCATGTGTAGGACAAGACCAGGCATCACGGTCAAAGGCGCACGGCTACCTTTGATACCATGCACGATTACGCGCACTGCGGCTTCGTCTTGCCTTGGATGAAGTGGAAGAACGATGACACTCCCAAACCTGCCTTTGAACGCCGTCAGGATTTCGCCAAGTGCATCGGCGCGATGGATCATCGCGGCGGTGCCGCCGGGCTTGGTCAGTCGCGCCATGACGCGCACCCAACATTCAAGACTACCCGCTGGCATGGCGTGCGATCGCGCTTTCAGTCCGTCTGGGGATGCGTTTCCGTTACCCTCGATCTGATAGGGCGGATTCGCCAAAGTATGATCGAAGCCTTCGGGCGCGAGTCCAAGCGAATCGGCTGGCAAATTCAGATCTGCTGTGATCACGCTAACGCGCTCGGCCATGCCATTGCGCGCGATATTCTGTTGGGCAAGCGCTGCCAGCGCCGGTTCGCGCTCCAATAGGACAACTTCGGCCTTCGGCAATCGCGCAGCGATACACAGTCCGGCAGTGCCCACGCCCGCCCCCAAATCGAGCACGCGTGCCTCCCCAGTATTCGCAATGGTCGCGGCTAATACCACTGCATCGAGGCCGGCCCGGTAACCCGAGCCCGGTTGCGAGACCTTGATTCGGCCGGCCAAGAACGCATCAAGTGTGACCTCGCCCTCTAACCGGGAGTGATCACCCTTGCTCATCGGAGCTCATCCATTTGCCAAGGTCGCTGTCGATCAGCACGCGCCGGGCTTCGGCGAAATCATCGGAGGCAACCATCAATCGGCGCTGCAAAATTCCGATCGAGCCTTCCAAGACACTCATATTCTGGTCCATCAGCACCGCATCGAGACCTGCATCGCGCAGCAGCACCTGCGCAAAGCCGAGCAAAACGGGATCGTTCGAGCGAATTATTTCGCGCATTGGCGGCGTTTAACCTTATAGCTGCACAATGCCTCTGCGGCACTATGCCGGACAGGGCGATGTGATATTGACCGGTAGTGTAAAATCAAACCGAGACGAACGACAGGATGGCACACGTGGGCCTAGCTGTAACTCTAGATGCACCGCGCGACGCGACTGAAAATCTCGCGCCCATTCTCGAGTTGGTTGCAGCCGACATGGCAGGCGTCAACAAGCTCATCCTTGATCGTGCCATCTCCGATGTCGAGTTGATTCCGGAGCTGGCCCATCACCTGATCGATTCAGGCGGCAAGCGCTTGCGTCCGATGCTTACACTTGCGGCGGCCAAGCTGTGCAACTATGCAGGCGATGGCCACGTCAAACTCGCGGCCGCGGTAGAATTCATGCACACGGCGACGCTTCTGCACGACGACGTCGTCGACGAAAGCGACGTCAGGCGAGGCAAGCAGGCTGCACGATTGCTGTGGGGAAATCAGGCCAGCGTCCTGGTCGGTGACTTCCTGCTCGGCCACGCATTCCGCATGATGGTCGATGTCGGATCATTGAGCGCGCTCCGGATCTTGTCGAACGCCGCCGCCGTGATCGCCGAGGGCGAGGTCATGCAGTTGGCTGCAGCCAAGAACATTACAACGAGTGAACAAGATTATCTCGTCATCATCAATGCAAAGACTGCAGCACTATTTTCAGCGGCATCCGAAGTCGGCGCCGCGATCGCTAATCGCCCCGAGGCCGAGCAGCAGGCGTTGCGCAGCTACGGCGCAGCTCTCGGCATCGCTTTTCAGCTGGTTGATGACGCGCTCGACTATGCCGGCGATAGCAGCAAGCTCGGAAAATCGATCGGTGATGATTTCCGGGAAGGCAAAATCACACTGCCGATCATCTTGTGCCAACGTCGTGGCACTGCCGAAGAACGCGCGTTTTGGGCACGCACGTTGACCGACGGCGAAATCGGGGAGGGCGACCTCGAACGCGCAATCTCATTGATGCGCCGCTACCATGCGATCGAAGCAACCTTCGAACGCGCTCGCCATTACGGCGTCGTCGCCCGCGAAGCGCTTGGTGAATTCTGCGATAGCCCGCCTAAAAAGGCGTTGCTCGACGTGGTCGAGTTCTGCGTTTCACGCGCTCATTGACGGCAATTAAAGCGACCCGCCCAACGTCACCGCGCGCACCCACCAAGTCGGCTCCTGCTCGCTCAGAATGTGTGCCGCAATCGCTGGATTGTCGAATATTCCAAAACATGTCGGCCCACCGCCTGAAACCGCTGCATACCGGCATCCAGGAATGCCAAGCAGAGCGGTCTTGATCCCAGCTGCGACCGGCATGACAGACAGCGCCGCCCGCTCTAGATTGTTGCCGCGGCTGGCCATGAAATCTATCGCGGACTGACCGGACGTTGGCGGTTGGGGTCTAGTTTCCCCGGCAAGCGGGAATACCGAAAGACTGCGAAACACTCGCGCCGTTTTGTCGGCCGGTGCCGCCACGAGCGGATTGACCAGAACCGCACCCAGCGAAGGCCACCCGCGCAGCGGCAACACGATTTCGCCGGTACCGGTCATCCAGGCGGTCTCGCTGACAAAGCATACCGGTACGTCGGCGCCGAGACCGGCGGCAATTTTCATCCAGTCGACCGCAACCGCATACTCCGGGTTGGCGCGACGCACCGCGCGCAGCACTGCGGCAGCATCGGCGGAGCCGCCACCGATGCCAGCTGCGACCGGCAATTGCTTGTCCAAGTGTACGTGACCCAGCGTCAAGCGCGTTTCAGCTTCGGCCAGACGCCGAAGGGTAACAGCGACGAGATTTTCGCCCGCGAGTGTTGGGGCGAAGCGGCCATCGACGCTGACGCCGACAACTGCGCTGGTATCGAGAGACACGCTATCGCCAATGTTTGCGAACGCGACAAGGCTCGCCAATTCATGCAGGCCATCCGGACGGCGGCCAATCACCTCGAGCGTGAGGTTGACCTTTGCGCGCGCAACCTCGGTGATCATGTCTTACTGAAACGGACTGAACTGTTTGGACGGCACCAGCTTGGTTTCGACCCGCTTGCGCGGCTGTTCAGTGCGCACTTGACGCGACTTGGAAGCAGCCGGCACACGCTTCTCGGCGAGCCCCTGATCGAGCTTTCGCCGCGTGCGGTTGGCATCTTCCATCTCAGGCTTCAGCGTCAGCGATTGCTCCCATTGATAGCGCGCTTCGCGCTCACGCCCAACGCGCCACAAGGCATCACCGAGATGATCATTCAAAACTGGATCTTCGGGACGCAGCTCGACCGCTCGCTCGAGGAAGCGGACCGCTTCCTTGAAGTTGCCAAGCCGATAGTGGGCCCAGCCCAGGCTGTCGACGATATAGCCGTCATCGGGCTTGAGCCCCACAGCCTTTTCGATCAATCCCATGCCCTGCTTGAGGTTCTTGTTCTGATCGATCCACGAATAGCCGAGATAGTTCAGCACCATCGGCTGATCCGGATATAACAGCAGGGCACGTTGCAGATCGGCTTCGGCCAACTGCCACTTCTTCACACGCTCATAACTTGTGCCGCGCGAGTACCAGTATGACCAGTGCCGTTTTTCTGGCTTGGGAATAAGTGCGATCGCGCGTGTGTAATAGGCGATGGCTTCGTCATAGCGCTTGCGCGCTCGCATGATCGAACCCAAAGCATCCAGCGGTTTGACGTCCGCGGGGTCGCGTTTGGCGACGGACTCCAAGAGCCCCTGCGCATCATCGACCCGATCGAGAAGGTTGAGATTGATAGCCTTACGAATATCGATCGAGGCGGCAAGTGGGGTGCCCTTGGGAATGCGATCATAGACCGCAATGGCGTTCTCGTAGTGTTTGGTGGTTTCTTGAACATTCGCCAGGGCTGCCAAAGCGAACGGGAAGTCTGGCCGCAAATACAATGCCATCTGCAGGTAGAGCGCGCCCAAAGCGACACCTCCCTCGCTCGTCAGCGCTTCGCCAAGCCCGTAGAAGACTTCCGCCATTCCGTCTTGCGCGCTACCGATCAAAAGCGGCAATTGCGCATTGGTTGCCAGTTGCTCACGCAAGGCAATCGCCATCGGATGTCCATCAGACGCACTGCGATCCATATGCTCCTTCAGGATCGTGCGCGCGAGCTTGAAGTCGTTGGAGTTGGCCGCGTGCTGGGTGTAGGCCAATGCCGTGCGCGGCGTGCGACTGTCGGTTTTGAAAATGCGCTCGTAATTGGACCGTGCCTCGGCCCGGCGTCCGCCGATATCGGCAATCAACGCACGATGATAGCGCATGTAGAACTGCGCCCATTCCGCCTGCTTCTGCACCTCGATCAACTGCAAAGCTTCGTCTGTTTTCGCCTGCGCCTGACGCGTCCAAGCCCGGGCAAGTGCACTGGTCAACTCACCGATGGGACCTGAATTAGCGGCGGTGAAGTGCTCGTCGGCCTGCTCCCACCGCTTCTGCTTGAATTCGACGAGCCCTAGAAACAGCCGGGTCATCCGATTTTGGTTTGAGGACTTCACGAGCTTCTTCGCCAAATCGGCCGACGTCGCGTAGTTGCCCTCGGTCAGTTCCATGAGGAACGCTTGCTCGATCAGGATTTCGCTTTCCGGATCGATCGTCAGCGCGCTGCGGTAATAATCAGCCGCCGCCGCCGTGTCGTTGAGGCCACGCGCATGCCGCCCCGCCAAGTAACTACCCAGCAAGGAGGCCTCGTCTTTAGCGCCAGCAATCGCCGCCGCAGCGACCATCGGCGCCATAACCGCACCAAGAGCACAAGCAGCCAGCAACGTGCGAGAGAACCGTCCGGCGGCGCGCGAACCTAGCGTCCCTGGGGAGAAAACTCGGGAAAACCTGCGCATCGCACCTCGCTTGCGCGGACAATCATCCGCTGGTGATTCATTAACACATATTAATCTAGCAAAGAGACGCATCGTTTGGCGACTCTAAGGCCGCCTTTTCACGAAGTTCGAGCGGTAAAACTTAGTCTGTCGTCAGACCTTCGGTGTATGCCCGTCCAACACCTGCGCAAACGCTCGGCCGTCAATGTTTCCGCCGCACAAAATTACGCCAGCGGTTTTTGCCTGCAGATCGGCTTTGTCCCGGATCAGACCGGCTAACGGTGCCGCACCTGCGCCTTCCGCCAGATTGTGCGTATCAGTATAATAGAAACGGATCGCGTCGGCGATGTCTTCTTCACTCAGGCGCAGAACCTTTTTGACGCCTTTCTGGATAATCGCGAACGCCTCGGGGCTCGGCACCCGCACGGCCATTCCATCGGCGAAAGTGGACGCGCTGTTGGTCGCGATCACCGCTCCTGCCGCAAGAGAAAGGGCGTAAGCGGGCGCCGCCTCGGCAACGACACCGACAACTTCGGTATCCAGTCCAAGCAAATCGCGAACGGTGATCACACCGCAGATGCCAGACCCCAGACCAATTGGCACGTAGACGCGCTCCAGCGCTGGCGCTGCCCTAAAAAATTCGAGCGCATATGTCGCAACCCCGAGAACCAGGCTGCGATCGAACGAGGGCACGAAATGCAAGTTTCGGGTGACGGCAAGCTCAGCAGCGTATGCCTTGGCCGCGTCAAAATCACTGCCATGAGTAATCAATTCCGCGCCGAACGCTCGCATCGCCGCATTCTTTTCACGAGAGTTGCCCTCGGGCACCACGATCACCGCCTTGATCCCAGCTCGAACAGCGGCTACGGCGATCGATTGGCCATGGTTGCCACGGGTTGCTGAGATGACCCCGGCAACGTCAGGTCGCATGCGTTTCAGCATATCCATGTAGACGATGCCGCCGCGTACCTTGAAGGCCCCCGTCGGCGTGTGGTTTTCGTGCTTGACCCAAACATCGACGCCCGTGCGCTGACGCAGTAGCGGCCAAGCATATTGCGGCGTCGGTGGCATGATGGTGTGGACGAGATCGGCAGCGGCTTCGAGTTCCGCGAGACTGAACAAAGTCATGAACCAACTCCAAAACCGGCGACACAAAGCACCCATTGCCTTATGCGAGGTTGGGCGGCATATCGCAACAGCTCAGCGCCACTGCGGACCGTCGGCTCTACGTCCGATGCAAAAAGCTCAGAAGACAAAATTGCCGAGATGCCGAACCGATCAGACAACTCCGTCGATTTCTGGCGCGGAATTGCGCTAATCATGATCTTTATCGATCATGTGCCTGGTAACGCATACGGCAATTTCACGCTGCACAAAGTCGCGTTTTGCGACGCCGCCGAACTGTTCGTCTTTCTGGCTGGATGGTCGATCAGTCACGCAACCGGCGGGCCTTTATCGCCACAATCGCCCGGCCGTGTCGTGATCCGATTACTGTCGCGCGCGATCGAAATCTACCGCGCCCAGCTTGTACTGACGGCAATCGCACTGGCCATGCTCGCCGCCACATCACTGTTGCGGAACAATCCGATCTTCCTGGAATGGCATAACGCTGGACCAGCATTCTACGATCCCGTCCGCACAACCGTCGGATGGGTTTTGCTCACGCATCACCTATGGTTTTTCGATATTTTGCCCTTGTACGTCGTCGTTTTGCTAATGGCGCCAGCGTTCGTTATTTTAGCGCGCAAGAACCGGATATTGGCGCTCGGTGCCTCGCTCATATTGTACGTTATCGTACTGGCGTGGAATCTGCAGTTGCCGACCTGGCCGGGAGACTCCGGCTGGTTTTTCAATCCGCTCGCGTGGCAACTGCTCCTGGTACTCGGGTTCCTGAGCGCGGAATGCGCTCAAGACAACGCGCGATTTCGAAAAATCGCTCATTCAGGCATCCCGGTCGCCGCGATTCTGGCGGCGATGTTCACCGCCCTCACCATCTACGGGTTTGATCCCGATCCCTTATCCGTGCCTCAGCCGAGATTTTTCTTTCTGATCGACAAAACCAACCTTTCACCCTCCCGAGTCATCAGTCTGTTGGCCCTCGTGATTGCCTTTTATCCAGTATTCCCAATCATTTCAGGATATCTCGGCAACGCCGGCAGCCGGATTTGCGGTCTCGGCAGAAACTCGTTGGCGGTGTTTGCCGTTGGTTCTTTGTTAAGCCTGTTTGCTCAACTTTTCCGCTTCATCGTGGGAGGTAATTTGACGGTTGACACATTTACGGTAATATTGGGGATTGTTGGAATGGGGGGAACCGCATGGTTCGTCGAATGGCGCACGCGCTCGCCAAGCTCTCGGTAGGTGTGTTTCTGGCGTGCCCGCTGACCGCGATGGCACAGCAGGTCACTGTCGCCATGGCGACACTCGATCAGCAGATTGCTACGCTCGCCAAGTCGCCCCCCTCCTATTCACGCGATTGCCGCATCACCGCACCTGCCCACGAGGGCCGAACCGCGCTGCGGCAGATGCGCCGTGCCCTCAAAGAACAGCGGGTGGTTAAAGTTCTGGCAGTCGGTTCGTCATCGACATCGGGTATCGGCGCATCCTCGCCCTATGCCACTTACCCCGTGCGCCTCGAAGCTGATCTCGAAGGCTTGTTCAAGGGTATCGATGTCGACGTTGTCGCCCGTGGCGTTCCCGGCGAAGTGGGCCTCGGCGCCTGCTCGCGTATGAAGCGCGAAGTCGCCGACGTCCGTCCCGATCTCGTTGTCTGGCAGGTCGGCACCAACGACGCCATGGCGCGCGCGGATGTCGACGAGTTCAAGCTGAATCTAAGTAAGACGCTGCAGTGGTTGGCAAAGAACCATATCGACGTCGTGCTGATCGATCCGCAGTACATCGAACGTTTGGCAGCCGACGCGCATTACGTGACGATGATCAAAGCAATCGAGGACGTTGCACGCCAGGAGCGTGTATTGCTGGTCCATCGTTTTAGTGCGATGGCTGATCTGTCGAAACAAAAAGGCGAACAGTCGATCCTCGCCAGCGATCGCTTCCATCTGAATGACTTGGGCTATCGGTGCATGGCCGAATACGCGGCCGGCGCAATCGTTGCTGGAATCATACAGGCACAATCGGACTCAGCTGTGCCCGTCGGTCCGCACCGCGCACCACCGGCACAACAACATTAGCTGCCGTTACATCCCAGCATAGTTTGGACCGCCGCCACCTTCAGGGGTGACCCAGGTGATGTTCTCGCTCGGATCCTTGATGTCGCACGTTTTGCAATGCACGCAGTTCTGCGCATTGATCTGAAACCGTGCGCGGCCATCTGCATCGGTCAAAATCTCATAGACCCCGGCTGGGCAATAGCGCTGCGCTGGCTCAGCATATACCGGTAAATTAACGGCAACCGGAATGTGCGGGTCGGTAAGTTTGAGGTGGACGGGCTGATTTTCTTCATGATTGGTGCCGGAGAACGCCAAACTCGTCAGCCGATCGAACGTCAACACGCCATCCGGTTTCGGATACTCGATCGGCTTCACGCGCCCCGCTTTCGAAAGCGTTGCAGCGTCCGGCTTGCCATGGCGCAGCGTGTACCCAAGACCGATGCCGGGGATGATCGTGTTCAGCCACATGTCGAGACCACCCAAAGGCACGCCGAGCTTTGTGCCAAAGCGTGACCAGAACGGTTTGACGTTTCGAACCCGCTTCAGGTCGCGCGCGATGGGACCTGTCAGGACTGCTTGCTTGTAAGCCTCAAGCTTATCTTGCGCGCGGCCGGCTCCGAGCGCATCGAACACGGCTTCGCCGGCATGAATGCCCGAGAGGATCGCATTGTGCGAGCCTTTGATGCGGGGCACATTCACGAAGCCAGCAGCGCATCCAAGCAGCGCTCCACCGGGGAAGATCAGCTCGGGGATCGACTGCCACCCGCCCTCGGTAATTGCGCGCGCGCCGTAGGCGATGCGCTTTCCACCGGCGAATGCCGGCGCGATGCGGGCGTGCGTCTTGAAGCGCTGGAATTCGTCGAACGGCGACAGGTACGGATTCGTATAGTTGAGATGCACGACGAAGCCGACCACCACCAGGTTCTGGCCGTAGTGATACAAAAACGAGCCGCCCCCGGTCTCGTTGTCCAGCGGCCAGCCGAAAGAATGCTGAACCAGGCCGGGGTGATGGTTTTCCGGCTTGACCTGCCAAACCTCTTTCAGACCGATGCCATATTTCTGCGGGTCCCGCCCTTTGTCGAGCCCGAACTTGGCGACCAATTGCTTGGTCAGCGATCCGCGAGCGCCCTCTCCAAACAGTGTGTATTTGCCGCGGAGCTCCATGCCCCGCGTGAAGTTGTCCGTCGGCTTGCCGTCGCGGCCGACCCCCATATCCCCGGTTGCAACGCCGGTCACCCGGCCCTGGTCGTCGTACAGCACTTCTGATGCAGCAAAGCCCGGATAAATCTCGACGCCGAGCGCCGTCGCCTGCTCGCCGAGCCAGCGGACGACGTCGCCGAGGCTGCCGATGTAGTTGCCGTGATTATTCATCAATGGCGGCATCAGGAAGTTCGGCAGGCGGATGTCGCCCGAAGGCCCGAGGAACCTGAATTGGTCGTCGGTAACCTGGGTCTGCAAAGGGCAGCCCTGCGTGCGCCAGTCGGGCAGCAACCGGTCGAGTCCGACCGGGTCGATTACCGCACCCGATAAAATGTGTGCGCCGACCTCTGAGCCTTTTTCAACAACGACGACGGAGAGATCGCTGCCGTTTTCAGCTGCCTTCTGCTTGAGACGGATGGCCGCCGCCAAGCCCGCCGGTCCTGCACCGACGATCACCACGTCGAAATCCATACCTTCGCGCGGCGGCAACTTGAGTTCGTCTTGGGCCATCGTCGTCATTTCCTCGCGGGCAGCACTTGTGGATGGAAGGCTTGCTGCGCATAGCATATGGCCTTTACGCACACGTCAAGGCACCTCGATAAGTTGGGGGGAAATCGTCGCGCCTGCAGGTGTTCACGGCCTTTGATTGGTAGTGTCCGTATCGGTGTCCGACCCTCTGGGTCTGACACCGTTGCACAGTTGTCAACAACTTATGACTGGTGTCTGACCCGGAGGGTCAGACACCATCGTAGGTGCCATCGTCTAGAAAGCCGCGCGAAATGCGGCGGGTATCCGCAGCGGTTTTCCCGATACGGAGACGAGCACTACGGTGACTTGAGCTTCGAAGATCATACGGCCGTTGCGCGCGATGCACTGATCGAGAACGAGGGTCGCAGCGCCGACCTCCTTGACCGAGGTTGTAACTTCCAGAATGTCGTCAATGCGCGCCGGCTGCAGATATTCGAGGCTCATTCGGCGCACAACAAAAGCTGCGGGCTCGCGACCATCCGTGCCGTCGATCAGCCGGCGATGATCGTTGCCGCCCAGCCTCAGAAAATCAGATCTGCCGCGCTCGCACCAGCGCACATAAGACGCGTGATAAACCAGACCGGAAAAATCCGTGTCTTCGAAATAGACGCGAACCGGCAGCACATGCGTGCGCCGCCCGCCACTCTCGACCAGCCGTCCCGCAAGATCCGGCCAGGGAGTGGGAGCATGGCCGCTCAAACCCCGACCTCCACCAGCAGCACTTCGGGTGGGCGGCCGAAGCGCACAGGGATGCCGGAACAGCCCAGGCCACCAGATACGATCAAGTGGCGCTCTTCCTCGACGATATGACCGTAGAGGAAGCGGCTGCCGTAGCGGCTAGGCACGATCGGCGCGTATCCGAACAACTGCACCTGCCCGCCGTGCGTGTGACCGGACAGAGTGAGTGACACGCGCGACGAAACGCGTGGGAACACGTCGGGCTCATGCGCCATCATGATTACAGGTGCATCGTCGGTAACTTTGGCCAGCATGCCCGGCAGATCGTCGACGCCGCGATAACCGAACCGGTAGCCGCGCTGACGCTCGCGATTGCGATAAAACGCCCATTGATCGCCGAGCCCCGCGAGCCAGAACGGCTGGCCATCCTTTTGCAAACGCATCACGTCGTTTTCGTAGACCTGCACTCCAGCGGACGCCAGTCCCGCCCGGCATTTCGGCGGCCCTGCGAACGACAGCTGCGTTTGACGATCGTTCCACCAGTCGTGGTTGCCTAGAACCGCATGTACGCCTAGCGGCGCTCTCAGTTTGCCGAGCGCGCCTGCCCACTCTTCATCGGGAACCGGGGCTTGCACCCAGCGATGCTCGCTCGTGTAGTCGCCGAGCAGCAGCATCGCATCGGGTTCGAGCGCGTTGGCGGAGGCGACGATCTCGTCGATGCGCGACATCGGCATCCATGGCTCGCATGCGTGCAGATCGGCGATCACCGCGAGCTTGAGCTTGAGCCCCTGTGGCCAGCTCGGCGGTGTAACGCGATAGCGCGTGATCGACAGGCGTCGCGGCTCGATACCAAACGCATAGGTGCCGAGCCCGACGCCACCGGCGACGAAAGCACCCAGTCCTTTGAGAAGATTACGCTTGGAAATCACAGCTTGCCAGTTTCGGTTGCTTGACGGCTCTATAGCGAAAAGTATGCCCGGTTTACCGCCAGATGACGCACTTCTTAACGCGAAGCTTGGGAACAAGCTGAATAAATCTTTACGCCGTGCCCGCCTCGTCATCGGCAGGTTTATCGGCATCAAATAGCCCGAATTGGGGCGCTGCCGCCCGCGATGGACCAGAAAGTCCAAGGTGCCGATAAGCGCGCAACGTCAGCATGCGGCCGCGCGGCGTCCGGCTGATGAAGCCCTGCTGCAGCAAATACGGCTCGACTATTTCTTCCAGCGCATCGCGCGGCTCTGACAACGCAGCCGACATCGTCTCGATTCCAACCGGCCCGCCATCGTAGTTCTTCGCGATGCAGTTCAGATAGCGATGATCGAGCGCATCTAGCCCCTCGGCATCGACTTCGAGTTGCAATAGCGCCTTATCGGCGACCGCCGCCGTGACAATTCCGTCGCCAGCGACCGCTGCAAAATCGCGCACACGCCGTAGCAATCGGCCGGCGATCCGAGGCGTGCCGCGAGACCGGCGGGCGATTTCCATCGCGCCATCCTTCTGCATCGGCACTCCCAGAACGCGGGCACCGCGACTGACGATCAACTCGAGGTCCTCGTGGGTGTAGAAATTTAGCCTAACGGGGATGCCGAAGCGGTCCCGCAGCGGGTTGGTCAAAAGACCTGCACGCGTTGTCGCGCCCACCAGCGTGAACTTGGCGAGATCAATTCGCACCGATCGAGCCGCCGGGCCCTCGCCGATCATCAGGTCGAGCTGGAAATCCTCCATTGCCGGATAGAGAATTTCCTCGACCGCCGGATTGAGCCTGTGGATTTCGTCGATGAAAAGTACGTCGCGCTCCTCGAGGTTGGTCAGCAGGGCCGCGAGGTCACCCGCCTTGCTGATCACCGGGCCGGACGTCGCTCGAAAGCCAACGCCCAATTCCTTCGCCATGATCTGCGCCAGCGTGGTCTTGCCTAACCCCGGCGGCCCAGCAAATAATACGTGATCGAGCGCGTCGCCGCGCGCCTTTGCCGCCTGGATGAAAACGCTCAGATTGGCGCGCGCCTGCTCCTGGCCGATGAAGTCGCCGAGCGCCTGCGGACGGATTGTCGCCTCATAGGCGTCCGCTTCATTCTTCGCGCTCGTTACCAGCCGATCGGTCATGCTTTGTTCCTGACGCTGTTCGCACGCGGCGTCAAGATCGCTTAAAAGTGGAGGGAATTACGCGAATACGTTCGCAACATCGATCGCGATTCCCGGCGGGTCGAGACGAAGGTTTCCGGTTGCGAGCTTCACGGGCGGCTCGATAGCAGAGCTCGATGCTCGACGATGCCAGATGATCACCTTTTCCTCCGGATCAAGCACGAGGTAGTGCACGATGCTTGGCACCTGGAAATAGCCAGCAAGCTTGTCGGTCAAATCGCGTTTGATGCTTGATGGTGACAGCACCTCGACAACGATCACCGGATTAGGGACTTCAAGTGCAGAATCAGCGGGCATTGGCAGCGGCGCGACCAAGGCATCTGGCGCGTAGGACGAGCTGTTCGCAATTCGCACCGTGGCGCCGTCAGGCAATGCGTAGAACGGAACACCGGCCTGTTTGATGGCGGTCAAAAGAGACGTCACGACCAGCAGCTTCGTTTTCAAGTGCCCCACATTCTGCGATTGCTGCATTATTACCCGCCCGTCCTGCAGCTCATAGCGGCCCTTCTCCAGGCGGGAACTCCAAGCCAGGAACTCGTCGACGGTCAGACGTTGTGGAACCGCGATGTTCATAATGCCACTATAGCCTTACCCGGCAGTCGCC
>JANMNO010000117.1:0-74675 GCA_031374115.1 Hyphomicrobiaceae bacterium
CCTGCCTTCCCGGAAGCCGCGCCAGCGGCTATCCGGGATCGCGTCCCATCGACTGAAATAACGGTCCCTACCATTCGAAGCCTTCACTGCGAACAACATCGCCGAACAGATCACGCCAAGTCGGATTTTGCGTCTCGACCAACTCGATTTTCCAGTCGCGCCGCCAGCGCTTCATCGCACGCTCGCGCTGAGCAGCCATGCTGGCGTCATCGTGGGGCTCGAAATAAACGAGCCTATCAACACCGTAGCGCTTGGTGAAACCTTTGATTAATCGCTGCCGATGTTCCCAAGCGCGGCCAGCCAGATCGCTCGTCATGCCGATATAGAGCACGCCGCGCGGACCGCTGGCTGTGATGTAGACGAAGAACTGCTTGCTCATTGCGCATATCGCCTACCAACCAGGGAACTTCATCGCTACCGACGCGACCCCGGGTCTCGCGCAGCCCGCGCTCGCCCGGGGAGGCAGTTGAGTTTGCGGCGGTCGTATTGATCCAGTCAACCGCGCCCTGGCACATCCCGTCCGCCTGCCTTCCCGGGAGCTGGGCCAGCGCGGCTGTGCGGGTTCCCGCCTGCGCGGGAATGACGTTCGTGTTATCATGAATTGCGCGCTGCTTCACCCGCCCGCTCCAAGACCGACACGGCACACTATGCCCATGCCATCCTCCCGCGACCGCCCCGCCATCCTGCTGACCGGCTTCGGCCCGTTTCCGGCGGTGCCGGTGAATGCGTCTTGGGCGGTGGTGCAAGAACTGGCGCCGGCAGCCGCGCGGGCATTTCCGGGGTATCGCATTCATCATGAGATGCTGTCGACCGAGTGGTTCGGCGGCACCCAGCGCATCGTCGAATTGATCGATGCCACACGGCCGGCGCTTGCTCTCCACTTCGGGGTGTCGTCGAGGGCTAGCGGCTTCGTGATCGAGGCGCGCGGCTACAACGAGCGCAGTGCCGTTGCCGATGCCTGCGGGCACACACCTGAAAGCGCTGGCTGCCTCGTCGCCGGCGGTCCCGACTATCTTGCCTCCAAGCTCCCGCTGAGCCTCATCGTGCACCGCTTGCGCGCGCAAGGCCTGCCCGTCGAGCTATCCCGCGATGCCGGGCGCTATCTTTGCAACGCAGCACTCTATCACTCGCTCGAAGTGTCGCGTCGCATGGCGCGACATGTGCGGTCAGGGTTCATTCATTTGCCGACAACCATCGGCGAGCGGCGGCACGTTGGCGGGTCCAAGCTGACCATGCAGCAAGCCGTCGCAGGCGGCCTCGAGATCATCGCCGCAGGCTTGGGTCGATCAGCGAGCGCAGCCCCCCGCACCGGGACCCGCAGCTTCACTTGAGCCGGCCCTGCTCTGCCTTATGCTTGTATTGGAGCGCGATCAGAATTGCCTTCATCGGACGCAGCATGGCGAGCGCCAGACCCATCGTCACGGGCGCCCAGACGGCATGCACCCACCACGGCGGGCCGACCTTGAATTCGAGGATCAGCGCCGCGCCCAGCATCAGGAAGCCGAGCAGCATTATGGCAAATACGGCGGGCCCATCGCCACTGTCGGCGAATGTGTAGTCGAGCCCGCAAGCCGGGCATTTCGCTGCGACGTCGAGCGACCAGGCGCTGGTGAACAAGGGGCCTTTACCGCAACGCGGACACCGGCATTTGAGACCCGCGAGTACAACCGATGGCGAAGGTTCGGTCACGCCATCAGCCTCCTTATTTATAGTCGCATCCGACTCCGCTATCGCGGAGCCGGCCGGATGCGACGGACCATCATTTATAGCCGCATCCGACTCCGCTATCGCGGAGCCGGCCGCCCCGCCGGGGGGCTTCCAAGTGGTCGGATGCGACGGACCATCTTAACTGTCCCGCGCGCGGCGGCCGGCTCGCGCGACCACTTGGAAGTCCCCTCGCGGGGGAACGCGTGTCGGCGCGCAACTATCAATGCGCCACTGGCGCGTAGTGACCGGCTCCCCAAACGTAGATACAGGCGAACAAGAACAGCCAGACGACGTCGACGAAGTGCCAGTACCAAGCGGCCGCCTCGAAGCCAAAATGCTGCTTCGGCGTGAAGTCTCCCTGCAAGGCACGCATCAGGCAGACGAAGAGAAAAATCGTCCCGATCAGCACGTGCGCGCCGTGGAAGCCGGTCGCCATGAAGAATGTCGAACCATAGATATGCCCGGCGAAATTGAATGCCGCGTGGCCGTATTCATAGATCTGGCAGGTGGTGAACAGCGCGCCCAGCAACACCGTGCACACGAGACCCCAGATCAGGCCGCGGCGATCATTCCGCAGCAGCGCATGATGCGCCCAAGTAACCGTGGTGCCCGATAGCAGCAGGATCAGCGTGTTGACCAGAGGCAGACCCCATGGATCGAACGTGCTGGTGAAACCTTCGCCAGGCTTCGGTGGCCACACGCCACCGGTTAAAGCGTTTCGTTCGACCATGCCGACGGTTTGCGAGGAGTTTTCGAGCGTCCACACGGCGCCTGGAAACAGCGAGACGTCGAAGTAAGCCCAAAACCAGGCGACGAAGAACATCACCTCGGAGGCAATGAACATGATCATGCCGTAGCGCAGGTGGATGCCCACCACCGGTGTGTGATCGCCCTTGTGCGCTTCACGAATCACATCGCGCCACCACAGAAATGCGATGGCCAGCACTGACCCGAAACCTATGAAAAACATCGTCGGCCCCTTAAGGCCGAACAATCCCTCGCCGCCCGCGAGTGAGCGCATCCACACTATGGCGCCGATCGCCATGACGAGTGTGCCGAGCGACGCGAGGATCGGCCATGGGCTCGGATCGACGAGGTGGTAGTCGTGGTTCTTCGCGTGAGCGTGACTGTCGGCCATGGCGTCTTTCGTCTCCGTCTTCGCAATTTGTGGGGGGTGGTCAACTCCAACGCGGCCAACCCGATCATTCTGTATTTCAGCTACCCTTGCCAGCCTTCGTCGTCGCCGCCGTACTGACCTTCGGATTGTCGACGAGAAAGAACGTGTAGGAAAGCGTGATCATGCCGACGTGTGCGGCGTCCTTGTCCTGCACAATTGCCGGATCGATGAAGTAACTCACCGGCATATCGATCGATTGGCCCGGCTCCAGGCGCTGCTCGGTAAAGCAGAAGCATTCGAGCTTGTTGAAGAAGCCGCCGGTCTGTTCGGGCGTGACGTTGAAACTCGCAGTGCCGACCAGCGGCTTGGTCGAGTTGTTGGTGGCCCGGTAGAGCGCCAGCGACGTCTCGCCGATCCGCACCGTTTGGGTCGCGTCGACAGGTTGGACCGTCCAATCGAGCCCCGGGCTCACGGACGCGTCGAACCGCACGGTAATGCGGCGATCGAGGACGAGGCCGGAGGGTTTCGCCGCTCTTTGCGTGGTGCCGGCATACCCGGTGACCTGACAGAATATGCGATACAGCGGCGCCGACGCGAACGCCAGCATCAGCATCGCGACAGCCCCGGATGCGGCCCACAGCCCGACGCGGCGATGCCGCCGCGCGAGCGTCGCTCCCGCGGTTTTGTCCAGTTGGCTGGCTGCCTCGGAGTTCATCACCGTCACAGTGCCCGATTGAAAACGTTGCCACCCATGCGCACGATCGTCGCGGCATAGAAAAGAGCGGTCATCGCCAACAGCATGAGCGCGATTGCGATCGACCGCAGACGCCTCTGACGCAACCATTGCGCACTGGGTTTATGTTCCTCGTTCTGGTTCACGGTGAACTCCACGGCCTAACCACCCATCGCAATGCGAATTGTGTGCTCAGCCAGCAGCACCAGGAACAAGGCGAACAGGTAGATAATCGAAAAACCGAACAGGGCACGTGCTGCACTGTCAGCATCGCGGCCGTCACGGATCTGGAACACCTTGTAGGCGTACCAAACGAACACGGCGCCGAGCACCGATGAGACGATTAAATAGGTTGTACCACCGAGGCCGATGAACGCCGGCAAGACGCCCAAAGGTGCAAGCAGGACGGAGTATGCCAGTATCTGCCGGCGGGTCGAATCACCACCTTTGACGACGGGCATCATGGGCACCCCGGCGCGCTCGTAGTCGCGGCAACGATAAAGGGCGAGCGCCCAGAAGTGCGGTGGCGTCCAGATGAAGATGATGAGGAACAGAACCAGGCTTTCGAAGCTAACGCCACCGGTGACGGCAGCCCAACCGACCATCGGCGGGAAAGCGCCGGCAGCCCCACCGATGACGATATTTTGCGGTGTACGGCGCTTCAACCACATCGTGTAGATGACGACATAGAAGGCGATCGTGAACGCCAAGAATGCGCCGGCAAAATAGTTGACCAGCAGGCCAAGCGTCAGGACTGAAAACACCGACAGAACCGCGCCGAAAGCAAACGCTTCCTCGGCTGCGATTTTACCACGCGGGATCGCGCGCGCAGCGGTGCGGGCCATTTTCGCATCGATATCGGCATCAAACCACATGTTGAGCGCGCCCGCTGCGCCGGCCCCAACGGCAATTGCCAGCAGCGCAATCGAGCCAATCAGTGGATGAATATGGCCGGGTGCCGCAACGATGCCGACAAGGGCCGTCAGAATGACGAGCACCATGACCCGGGGCTTCATCAGGGAGAAATACTCAGCGACACTGCCGCCGGAAAAGTCGGCGTTCGTGTAGTCCGCCATTGGCAGGGCATCGGTGGGAACTTGGGTGGTGTCGGTCAAAGTTACACCGCAACAGTTGAGTGAGCTCGTAGCTCAAACGAACCTGGCAGGATGAGCCGCCGGGTTCGTTTGTCGTCTAGTGATGTTTGCTGTGCTCGATGCGTGGCAGCGTCTCGAAGCAATGATAAGGTGGTGGCGAGGGCAACGTCCACTCGAGCGTCGTCGCGCCCTCACCCCACGGATTGTCTACGGCCTTCTGCTTGCGCATGAACGCGAAGATGAGGCCGATGAAGAAAACCACGGTTCCAAGCGTCGTGATGTACGCGCCGATTGAGGACACGCGATTCCATCCCGCATAAGCATCGGGATAATCGGCGTAATGGCGCGGCATGCCGGCAAGGCCCAGGAAGTGCTGCGGGAAGAACAGCACGTTGGCGCCTATGAAGGTCAGCCAGAAGTGCAGCTTGCCCAGGAACTCCGAGTACATGTAGCCGCTCATCTTCGGGAACCAATAATACCAACCGGCGAAGATAGCGAACACCGCGCCCAGCGACAGCACGTAGTGGAAGTGAGCGACAACGTAGTAGGTATTGTGGAGCGCGCGGTCGACGCCGGCGTTGGCCAGCATTACGCCGGTGACGCCACCCACCGTGAACAGGAAGATGAAGCCCAACGCCCAAATCATCGGAACTCTGTATGTAATCGAACCGCCCCACATGGTGGCAATCCAGGAAAAGATCTTCACGCCCGTCGGCACCGCGATCACCATCGTCGCAAAGACGAAGTAGGCCTGCGTATTGACGCCGATACCGGCCGTGAACATGTGGTGGGCCCACACCACGAACCCCACGACGCCAATCGCGACCATGGCGTAGGCCATGCCCAGATAACCGAACACCGGCTTGCGGGAAAACGTCGAGATGATGTGACTGATCATGCCGAAGCCTGGCAGGATCAGAATGTAGACTTCCGGGTGGCCGAAAAACCAGAACAGATGCTGGTAGAGCACCGGATCACCGCCGCCCTTGGCATCGAAGAAGGCCGTGCCGAAATTGCGATCGGTTAGCAGCATGGTGATCGCGCCGGCTAAAACCGGCAGCGACAGCAACAGCAGGAACGCGGTTACCAGTACCGACCAGACGAACAGCGGCATCCGATGCAGCGTCATGCCTGGCGCACGCATATTGAAGATGGTGGTGATGAAGTTGATCGCGCCAAGGATCGACGAGGCGCCGGCCAAATGAAGCGACAGGATACCAAAGTCGACCGCCGGGCCTGGGTGACCGATCTTGCTCGACAGCGGGGCCAGCACGATCCAGCCCGTACCCGCGCCAGTGGCTCCTGGCGGGCCCTCCACGAATAGCGAAATCAAGAGTAGCGTAAGCGCCACCGGCAACAGCCAGAACGAGATATTGTTCATGCGCGGGAATGCCATATCGGGTGCACCGATTTGCAGCGGCACGAACCAGTTGCCGAAGCCGCCGATCATCGCGGGCATCACCATGAAGAACACCATGACGAGGCCATGGCCGGTGACGAATACGTTGTACGTATGAGGATTGGCGAAGTACTGCAGGCCTGGCTCTTGCAGCTCGAGGCGCATCATCACCGATAGGAAGCTGCCGATCACGCCGGCGATCAGCGCGAAGATGAGATACATCGTGCCGATGTCTGTGTGGTTTGTGGATAGCAGCCACCGCTTGACGAAGCTGGTGGGTGCCCCGTTCGCGTTGTAGCCGGTCTGCGCTGCGGTCGTCATTTCAAGTGCCTTCCCGTTTCAAGGGTATCAAATATTTGTCTCGGAACGGCTGCGCGTTACTGCGGCGCAGCTTGGGCATACTTCGGCGCGTCGGCACTTTCGGTCGCGGCAACGAGGATGCCTTTCGCCTTCTTCCAGTCTTTGGCTTTGGCGGCCGCCAGCCATTCGTTATAAGCCGCCTCCGGTACCACGCGAACTGCGATCGGCATGCCGGAATGCGACTTGCCGCACAGCACCGAACATTGGCCGTAGTAGACGCCAACCTTGGTGGGGCGGAACCAGGTCGTCGTAATGCGGCCGGGAACCGCCTGAACCTTTGAGCCGAACGACGGGATCGTCCAGGAATGGATAACGTCGTTGGCCGTCACCAAGAGGTGGACAACCTTGTTGACCGGGACGGCGATATCGTTGTCGACCGAAAGCTGGCGAACCTGCTTGGTTTTCGCCCACAGCGGCATGGAAGCTTCGTGAATCTGCTTCATCCGCTCGATACCTTCGAGCCGGCCGAAGCGCTTGTCGAACTCGGCTTTGCCGATTTCGTTGGTGACGATGTCGTCGTCGGTGATCATGTTCGAGGTGACCTTGAAGCCACCATTGTCGACATACTCATGTTCCCAAAACCAGGTGTTACCGTAGGCTTTGATCGTCACATCAGGAGTGGGGTATGAATACTGAAGATAAAGCAGCTTGAACGATGGGATCGCGATGCCTAGCAAGATCAAGATCGGCACGACGGTCCAGGCCACTTCGAGAAATGTGTTGTGCGTATTCTGCGACGGCGTGGGATTGTTTTTGGCGCTGAATTTCCACATGGCATAGAGCATCAGTACGCCAACGAACAAAGCGATGAGCGTGATCACGATCGTCACGCCATCATGAAAAGCGTTGACGAAGCTGGCCACGTCGGTGACTGGATTCTGCAGGCCGATTTGGCCCGGGGTCGGCTGTCCGGTTCCAGCATTAGATGCAGCCGCCAACAGCGACGACAAAATCATTGAACCGGCGCCGACGAATGCGCGAAATGTATAGTTATTCTGCATCCAGAAACTCCAGTGGCGTAGCAACCGCAAAGCCTTAAGGCCGCGGTCCCCGTTTTTCAAGGCACGCTAACCGAGGCCGCACAGAACACAATCGGCTTTATTGTCTCAAGTGGCGGCTGTGCGGCATTTCCACGCGCGAAATCGAGACTTTCGAACCTGCACAACAAACACAGGTCCCATTTCAGCCGAAATCGTCGCAGAAACCACACTTGATCGGTGCTACCTCACCGGTGAGGGCAAGCCGTGATTCGGCGGAAGGAAAGCGCGACGTGATTAGTCCCAAACATCTTTTGTGGTCGAGGCAGCTGGTGCTCGCCTCGTCGCTCCTTCTAGCTTTTTGCCTGTATGCTGCAAGCAGCGACGGCGCCCGCGCACAGAACCAAGCGAATTCGTCCGCACCGGATGGCACAATCAAAGCGCAACATGGCGATTGGCAAGTCGTGTGCAAGCCACCGGCTGCCGGCTCCAAGCTCGAAACCTGCGCGCTGGTGCAGAGCGTCACGGCGGAAGACCGCAACAACGTCGGCCTGACCGTGTACTTCCAGAAGTTCTCCAGTGGCGAACGCGTACTTCGCGTGTTTGCCCCGCTCGGCGTGCTGCTGCCGCCAGGCCTCGGCTTGAAGATCGACGATAAGGACGTTGGCCACGCGCCGTTTCTGCGCTGTCACACGTTCGCCTGCTACGCGCAGGTCGTCGCCGAGGACAAACTCGTCGATCAACTGAAGACCGGCAAGAATGCGATCTTCATCATTTTCCAGACCCAGGAAGCCGGCATCGGCATCCCCATTTCGCTGAATGGCTTTGCCCAGGCCTTGGCGGCGTTGAAGTAGCAGCGGTGGTGTCTGACCCTCCGGGTCTGACACCAAAAAAGAACAGTGGCGACGGAGCAACGGTGTCAGACCCAGAGGGTCAGACACCGGCCTCCCCAGAAACGTCGATTTACGCCGCCTTCTTGGCCACCGGGACCATCGCGACCAGCTGAGTGACCAACGTGCGAACGCCCTTCAACCGCGCCTCGGGTAGATCCCAGTCAGCCTTGAAGACAAGCTTGTGGTCGGTCTGCAGCTTGGCCGCACCTTTTGATTTTTGCATGAGCGATACCAGTCCTTCCGGATTGGCAAAGCGGTTGTGACGGAACACCAGGACGCAGCCCTTCGATCCGGCATCGATCTGTTGAACGCCGGCTTGACGGCAAAGTCCCTTGATTTCCATCACATCGAGCAATGCATCGACCTCCTCCGGCCGGGGACCGAAGCGATCGACCAGTTCGGCGCCAAAATCGTCGATCTCCGCCCGTGAGATCAAATTCGACAGCCGGCGGTAGAGGCCAAGCCGCAGCGGCAGATCGGCGACATAGATCTCCGGGATCAGCACCGCCGTGCCTAGTGAGATTTGCGGGCTCCATTGATCTTGTGGGCCGCCGAGATCGCCACCCTTCAATTGCGCGACCGCTTCCTCCAGCATCGACTGGTAAAGCTCAAAGCCGACTTCGCGGATATGCCCAGACTGCTCCTCGCCCAACAGATTGCCACCGCCACGAATGTCGAGATCGTGACTGGCGAGGGAAAACCCGGCGCCCAAGGTATCGAGCGATTGCAGAACCTTCAAGCGCTTCTCGGCCATTTCGGTAAGCGCCTTGCCAGGCGGCGTCGTGAAGTAGGCATAGGCACGCGTCTTCGAGCGGCCGACACGACCGCGCAGCTGGTAGAGCTGGGCTAGCCCGAACATGTCTGCGCGATGCACGATCATGGTGTTGGCGTTCGGCACGTCTAGCCCGGATTCGACGATCGCCGTCGACAGCAGCACATCGTACTGGCCCTCATAGAAGGCCGTCATGATGTCCTCGAGCTCGGTCGGTGACAGCTGTCCATGGGCACGGGCGACCCGCAATTCCGGCACCGCTTCGGCCAGGAACTCGGCGATTTCATCGAGATCGGCAATGCGCGGCGCGACATAGAACGTCTGCCCGCCACGGTAGCGTTCACGACGCAGCGCCTCGCGCAGGATGACGGGATCAAAAGGGGAAATGTAGGTGCGAACCGCGAGCCGATCGACCGGCGGCGTGGTGATCAGCGACAGTTCCCGCACGCCCGACAGCGCCAGCTGCAGCGTACGCGGGATCGGCGTTGCCGACAGCGTCAAGACGTGGACGTCATCCTTCAACTGTTTCAAACGCTCCTTGTGCTGCACACCGAAGTGCTGCTCCTCGTCGATGATCAGCAGGCCCAGACGCGCGAACTCGATCGACTTCGACAGCAGGGCGTGGGTGCCGACCACGATGTCGAGCGTGCCAGCGGCCAGCCCGTTTTTCACTTCCGCCAGTTCTTTCGGCGCCACCAGGCGCGACGCCTGCATCACCTTGACGGGCAGACCCTGGAAGCGGGTTTGGAAGGTCTTGAAATGCTGCCTGGCAAGAAGCGTCGTTGGCACCACGACCGCGACCTGCACGCCAGCCATAGCCGCGACGAACGCGGCCCGCAGCGCCACCTCCGTCTTGCCGAAGCCGACGTCGCCGCAAATCAGGCGATCCATCGGACGGCCTGTACCGAGATCGTCGATTACCGCATCGATGCTCGATTGCTGATCTTCGGTCTCCTCGTAGGGGAAACGGGCGACGAATTCATCGTAGAGACCCGCAGGCGGGGTCAAGGCCGGTGCCTCCTTCAACTGCCGCAAGGCCGCGATCTTGATCAGTTCGGACGCAAGCTCGAGCAGGCGCTTCTGCATTCGCGCCTTGCGCGATTGCCAGGCTGCACCGCCAAGGCGATCGAGCTGCGAGCCGTCCGTTTCGGCGCCGTACCGGGACAGCAGCTCGATGTTTTCGACGGGCAGATAGAGCTTGTCGCCGCCAGCGTAGCTCAGCTCCAGGCAGTCGTGTGGCGCACCGAGCGCGGTGATTGTCTTCAGGCCTTCGAAGCGGCCGATACCGTGATCGGCATGAACGACGAGATCACCCGGCCCAAGGCTCGTCGCTTCGGTGATGACGTCGGCTGCCCGCTTTGGTTTCCGGCGCGCGCGCACCAGCCGATCGCCGAGGATATCCTGCTCGCCGATGACCGCCATGTCCGGCGTCTCGAAACCGTGTTCAAGCCCCAGCACGCAGATTGCCGGCAGATTGCCGGGCAATGCCAGCGCCTCGGCATAGTGTTCGACGCGGCGCACGTTTTTGTAGCCGTGGTCGGCCAGCAAGGTCGTCAGCCGCTCGCGGGCACCCGCCGTCCAAGCCGCAATGATGACGCGCTTGCGGGCGTCGATCAGCGACCGGATGTGGGCAATGACGGAGCCGAACAAGTCGCCGCCATCGGTCGTGCGTTCGGCTGCGAACGTGCGCGCTGCGCGCCCGTTATAGGAGCGCACATTGGCCGACGGATCTTGCTCGAACGCAGAAAAGCGGCGCACATGCATGACGTCGAGCGAGGCTTTCCATTCGGCACCACCCAGAAACATTTGATCGGGCGGCACAGGCTTATAGGGCGGGGCGCCGAACTTGCTGCTCTCCTGGCCCTCGACACGCGCTTCGTAATGCTCCTTGATCTGATCGACGCGCCGGCGCACGGCTTCATCGGCGCCCTGGTCAAAAGAGATGTCGCTGCCGGCCACGTAGTCGAACAGCGTCTCGAGTTTGTCGTGGAACAGTGGCAACCAATGCTCGACCCCTGGATAGCGCTGGCCCGCACTCACCGCCTGATACAACGGATCATCGACGGTATTGCCGCCAAATAATTCCACGTATCGCGATCGGAACAGCTTCTCCGCTTCGGCCCCGTAGGCAACTTCGCTGATCGGCATCAATACGAGCTTCTGCACGAGCTTCGAGGTACGCTGCGTCTCGGCATCGAACGTTTTGATCGACTCCAGCGTGTCGCCGAAGAAATCCATCCGCACCGGGCTCAGGCGTCCAGGGGGAAACAGATCGAGGATGCCGCCGCGTACGGCAAATTCACCGGCGTCCATCACCTTCCCGGTTCGCGAGAAGCCAGCCGCAGCAAGACGTTGAATCAGCCGGTTGAGATCAATGCGTTGGCCCGGCGCCATTGGGCGCAACGATTGGCGGACGAAAGTTCGCGGCGGCAGCTTCTGCAAAATCGCATTGACGGTAGTCAAAACGATCGTCGGTTCCTTAGCGCGCGCCATGACGAGCTTTGCCAGCGCCGTGATGCGCTTGGCTGTGAGTTCCGCATTGGGACCGATGCGATCGTAAGGCACCGTGTCCCAGGCGGGAAACGAGATCACCCGCTGGTTGGGGGCGAAAAATGCCAACGCTGTTTCGAGCGCGTCGAGCCGCCGGTCGTCGCGCGCCACGTGCAGGATGATGCCGGGCTGACTGGCCGACCCGGCCTCCCGCGCGAGTTGCGCAAGCACGAGTGCATCGAGCCCCTCAGGGACGCCCGAGAGGGTGATCTCGCGCGATGATGTGGTCGCAATATCGTTCATGGTGCTGCTTCGCAACGTTTGGATCAGTTGACCGGTTCGTCGAGGTTGTGAAAACCACGCAGGGCGCCGATGAGACCGCCGAATTCGCTTTGCTGCATGATCTTTGGATCGAGGATCCAGGCCTGCAGGTCGGGATCGGGCAGCTGGATCAGCTTTTCGAACAGGCCGAGATCGGGATCGATCATCGCCGCGAGCTTCGCATCGGCATAGCGGCCGAGCATCCAGTCCATTTCCTTCGTGCCGCGGTGGCTCGCGCGAAATGCCGCGCGGCGGCGCCGGACGTCGAGTTGATCGGACATTGGCTGCCTTTCAGTTGTACCGTACAAAACGCAATTCGCCCGGACGACCCCAGAAAGGCCCCGGTTCACCTGCCGCTTGCCCGCGGCAGAAACGTGGTATAGCCGCCTCTCGTGGCGTCGCAAAGGGCACAATCGCAAGGCTCCCGCGACCCGTTCGCTTGGACGACAAGAGACGCATGCGCCCAGACGCCTTCATTCCGTTGTTCGCATCCGCCCAGTCGCTGGCCGGGATTGGGCCGCGCATCGTATCGCTCCTGAAGAAAGCCATTCGCCTGCAGCCCGGCACGCCCGAGCCCCGCGTGATCGATCTGATCTGGCACACCCCAACCGGCGTCATCGACCGGCGTGCCCAGCCGACCGTTGCCGGTGCTGTCGCCGGCACGATCGCGACATTCGAGTTGCGCGTGCTCAAGCATCGTCCGCCGCCTCGGGGCAACAACAAAGCGCCGTATAAGATCACGTGCGAGGATGACACTGGCAAACTGGATTTGGTGTTCTTCCGGGCCGAGCGCAAGTTCATCGAGCGTCAACTGCCGGAGGGCGAAATCCGTTTCATTTCCGGCCGGGTCGAAGCCTATGGCGACAAGCTGCAGATCACGCATCCAGATTACATCGTCGCGCCCGACAAACGCGACGAACTACCATTGCTGGAACCGGTCTACGGATTGACGGCGGGCCTATCCGGCAAAGTCCTGCTCAAAGCGATCCGCCAAGGCGTCGATCGAATGCCCGCGTTGCCTGAATGGCAGGATCCGGCGTGGCTTGCGCAACAAAACTGGCCGGGCTTGCAACAAGCGCTCGCAGCTGTCCATCGACCGGCTGATGCGGCGGACATCTCACCTGGATCGCCGGCACGGCAGCGGCTCGCCTATGACGAGTTGCTTGCGGGGCAACTGGCGCTGGCGCTGGTACGCCACAACTACAAAGCCCAGCGCGGCCGACCGGTGACCGGAGATGGCCGTATTCGCGCTCGCATCGCCGGTGCGCTACCGTTTGAGCTGACCAACTCGCAGCGGACCGCGTTGACCGAAATATCGGCCGCCATGGCAGCGCCGAACCGGATGCTTCGGCTGCTGCAGGGCGATGTCGGCTCGGGCAAGACCGTCGTCGCGCTGATGGCGATGGCGATCGCCGTCGAAGCGGGCGCTCAAGCGTGTCTTATGGCACCAACCGAAGTGCTAGCGCGCCAGCACAGCGAGACGATCGGGCCCTTAGCCGACAAAGCAGGATTGCGGCTTGGGCTCTTGACCGGACGCGAAAAGGGCCGGCCTCGCAAACTCGTTCTCGAACACCTTGCCAATGGCGAAATCGACATCCTGGTCGGCACGCATGCGCTGTTCCAGGATGACGTCGTGTTCCGCGATTTGGCGTTTGCGGTGATCGACGAGCAGCATCGCTTCGGCGTTCATCAGCGACTGGCACTTCAAACCAAGGGCGGCGGCGGTGGCGCAAACGTCCTGGTGATGACCGCGACGCCGATCCCGCGTACACTTTTGATGACGCACTACGGCGACCTTGAAGTTTCCCGGCTTACCGAGAAGCCCGCCGGGCGCAAGCCGGTGCAAACAACGCTCGCCTCTCTCGATCGGCTCGAAGCTGTGATCGACGGTCTGCGCCGCGCGGCATCGGAGGGTGCGCAGATTTACTGGGTGTGCCCGTTGATTGAAAGCTCAGACGTGTCGGAGCTGGCGGCTGCCGAAGAACGCGCGGCGCACTTGACCCAGATTTTCGGCAGCGCGGTTGGCCTTCTGCACGGCGCGATGACCGGCCCCGCCAAGGACGCCGTGATGGCAGCCTTCACCGAAAACAAGTTAAAAATCCTGGTGTCGACGACCGTAATCGAAGTTGGTGTCAACGTGCCGAATGCGTCGATCATGGTAATCGAGCACGCCGAGCGTTTTGGCCTGGCGCAGCTGCATCAGTTGCGGGGTCGCGTCGGGCGCGGCAGCCGCCAGTCGTTTTGCGTTCTACTGTACAAGGGACCGCTGGGGGAAACGGCGGAGCAACGCCTCAAGATGATGCGCGATACAGAAGACGGCTTTCTCATCGCGGAGAAGGATTTGGAGCTTCGCGGCGGTGGCGAAGTGATGGGCGCGCGTCAATCCGGCGTCCCCGAATTTCGCATTGCCGAGGTGCCAGGCTATGCCGATCTGCTGGCAGCAGCACGGGACGATGCGAATCTCATCCTCCAACGGGACCCCAAACTGCTCAGCCCACGCGGCGAAGCGCTCCGCCACCTGCTCTATCTGTTTGAGTGCGACGAAGCCGTGCGCCTCTTCCGCGCCGCTTGATCAAGCCGCCGGCTGTATCGTTGGAATGTTGCCCCTCGCCTTGGCTTTCGCTGCGACGGTGGCAAGCTCGGCAAGTTTCTTTTGCGCGTCGGGCGTCACCATGCCGGCGGAAATGACGATCTTTGCCGCGTCTTCGACAGTCATGTTAAGGAACGTCACGTCCTTGCGCGGCACAAAACAGACGAACCCTGTCGGGGGCACGATACCTGTGGCCATGAAGACGGTCACAAGTTCGCCCTCACCACCCGGCTTCACGGCGGCGATCTCGCCCGTGGTCTCGCCGGTCACGAACACGATCGACCAGAGGCCCTTTGACGGGAACTCAATCAGGCCGACCTTCTGGAAGTTCGCCGTTGGACCGGAAGCCGAAATAACGCTTTCGAAGATCTGCTGCACCGCCCGATAGACGTTGCGGACGATCGGCATCCGACCGAGGAACAGATCACCGTAGCTGATCAGCGTGCGGCCCAGCAGGTTTGCGGCGAGTGCACCGATCAGCATCAAGCTGATGATCGCAAACACCAGTCCGATGCCTGGCACCGCAAATGGCAAATAGGTGTCGGGATTATAGATCCTGGGAACGAACGGTTTGATCCATGCGTCGACGATATTGACGAACCAGTTGGCCGCATAGAGCGTGATGGTGACCGGCCCGACGACGAGTAAACCTGTCAGGAAGTAATTCCGCAACCTCGCGCCGATGTGCAACCGTTGATCGGTCGGTGCTGGTTCGGAAAGCTTGGCGAGAACGGATCTTCCGTCGCCGCCCGCAGACGCGCCAAGTTCATTCGGTTTTGGAGTTCGTGGATTGTGCATTAATGGGTCCCGCGTTTGATCGCGCGACAATCTAACGATTTAACAAGCCTTGGCAAAGCCTTATGAGCCGGCAACGGCGCGGCGGCAGCGTTACTGGGTCATTACTGGGACAACGGCTGACAATCGTGACCGGCCTTGAGCAGTTTGGGGCAGAGATCTTTCCATTCCGCGGCATCGGCGAACGGACCAAAGCTCAAACGATGGAGCGTACCAAAGCCGCCTGCAGAAACCGCGACGATCGATGCCTCCCGACCGGCCAGATCGGGACCTAGTTGCTGCTTCAATTGTGCGGCAACCGACTGCGCTTCCTCTCGGCTCTTCAGCTGCGCAACTTGCAGCGTGAAGCGAGCATTACCCTTCGCCGGAGCGGCTGCTGCAGTCGCTGGCGGCGACGCAATGCTCGCCACCTTTGCAGGCACCTTCGTGGGCTGCGCTGGTTGCTGCGCGGAACCAGCCGGCGCCGAAGCTCCGCTCGCCGGCTTGATCTTCTGCGCCGGTGTCTTCACTTCGGTGCCAGCACTCCAAGCCGATGCCGAAATTTCCGCTTTTGGCGCCGAAGGTGTTGCGGTGGCAGCCGCTGCCGTACCGCTCGACCCGCCGAACAGATTTCCAAAGAAGGAACCTATGCCACCGCTGCTCGATGGCGCTGGCTCAATGGCTGGCGCCAAACCTGCAGATGGTGTCTCGGGCGGTATGCTGCCGGTTCGCGACGGGCTGGGAGACGACCCCGGCTCGGTGAGCTTGGCCGTGGCGGCGGTCGAGATCGACTGTGATTTCATACCCTCGGCATCGGCCTGATCTGGTAACCCGGCGTCACGATAAGCGGCAATTCGGTTTTGCATGGCATCGGCGCGGTCGCTCTCGGTCAAGCCGTTCTTGATCCACAAGGCGTGCGTCAGATCTTCGATCGCAAGCGCAGGCTTTGCCTGCTTGCGATAGGCGATGCCGCGTTGATGGTGGGCGCGCGCCATGAGCGACGATGGCAAGCTCCCGCCGGTTAGCGCGGCGGTGAACTGTTGAACGGCTTGATCGTGCTTGCCAGCTTGCAGTGCCGCGGTGCCAGCGTCGATCTGCTGCTGGGCGACAGCCGGATCCTTCTTCGCCGCCGTGGCCGGTTCGGCCGCAGGCTTCGTATTCGGCTTCTTCTTCGCTTGTTTGGGAGCTTCCGGTGTGGCGGGCGCAGCCGTCTGCTGCGCAGGTGCTTGCTGCTGGGCGAATGTCGGATGCGTGAACGAACAAATTGCCAGAATGCCGATCGCACATGACGGCAACACCCAGCTCCGAACCCCCAGCCCAATCGATGTGCGTTTTCCCCACGCCATCATTGTTCCCGACCTTTCAACCTCGCTGATACGCCGCACCCCCTTGACCGCCCGCTCAGTCATAAGTCAATCAGCCGAATGAGGCAAATCGACGACTGTTATCTGACGAATTTTCAACCTCTTGTCGGCAACTACTCCACAGTCACGGATTTTGCCAAGTTACGCGGCTGATCGACGTCGGTGCCCATGAATACGGCAGTATGATAGGCCATCAACTGCACCGGCACGGCGTAGATCAGCGGACTTGTGAACGGGTGTGCATCAGGCATCTGAATATGTGCGTACACCGGACATCCGGCCGACCCCGATTCGGCATTCGTCACGATAATGATCTGGCCGCCGCGCGCTGCCACCTCCTGCACATTCGATATCGTCTTTTCGAACAACTCGTCGTGCGGTGCGACCACAATCACTGGAACGTTCTCGTCGATTAGTGCGATCGGGCCGTGCTTCAACTCGCCTGCCGCATAGCCCTCGGCGTGAATGTAGGAGATTTCCTTCAACTTCAGCGCGCCTTCCAGCGCCAACGGATAGCTCGACCCGCGACCGAGATAGAGCACATCCTTGGCTTTGCCGAGATAATGGGAAAGCTGTTCGAATACAGCTTCCTGACGCAGGATTGTCGTGATGTGGCGCGGCACCTCCATGAGTGCCTGCACCAGTTCCTGCTCTTGCGCCGCTGACAATGTGCCCCGCGCCCGGCCTAAGGCAATTGCGAGACAGGCGAGCACCGACAGCTGGCAAGTGAACGCTTTGGTCGAGGCAACGCCGATCTCTGGTCCGGCGAGCGTTGGCAGAACCGCGTCCGACTCCCGCGCGATCGTCGACGTGCGCACATTGACCACGGAGGCAATGCGCTGTCCCTGCGCCCGGCAGTAGCGCAGCGTCGCCAGCGTATCGGCGGTCTCGCCCGACTGCGATACGAACACCGAGAGCCCGCCCTTCGACAATGGTGCCTCCCGATACCGCAGTTCGGAAGCCACATCGATCTCGACCGGAATGCGGGCGTATTTTTCGATCCAGTACTTGGCGACGAGACCCGCGTAGTAGGCCGTGCCGCACGCCGAAATGGTGACCCGGCTTACGGTTGCGAGATCGAGCCCCATGTCCGGAAAGTTGACCCGTCCTTCAGCCATGTCGATGTAGTTGGCGAGCGTATGGCTAATCACTTCCGGCTGCTCGTAGATTTCCTTCGCCATGAAGTGACGGTGGTTGCCCTTGTCGACGAGCATGCTGCCGGCCGCCGAGCGGATCATCGTGCGCTGCACACGAACGCCGGCGGTGTCGCGCACTTCGAGGCTGTCGCGCGTGAGGATTGCCCAATCGCCATCCTCGAGATAGGTCACCTGGTCGGTAAACGGAGCAAGTGCGATCGCATCCGAACCCAGATACATTTCGCCGTCGCCGTGACCAACCGCGAGTGGCGGTCCGTTGCGTGCGCCAATCATCAGATTGTCGTTGCCGGCAAAAATGATCCCCAGCGCAAATGCACCCTGCAGGCGCGGCAGCACATTGGCGACGGCTTCGATGGGGGCGACGCCACGGCTGAGCTCGCGCGTCAGAAGATGGACCACGGTTTCCGTGTCAGTCTCGGTCTCGAAGGTGTAGCCATCGGCTGAAAGCTCAGCCTTCAGCTCGCGGAAGTTTTCGATAATGCCGTTATGGACGACCGACACCTTGCCGCTCATATGCGGGTGCGCGTTACGCTCAACCGGCTTGCCGTGTGTCGCCCACCGGGTATGTCCGATGCCGGTTCGCCCCTTGAGAGGTTCTTCGTGCAATCGCGCTTCCAGGTTGCGCAGTTTTCCCTCGGCACGGCGGCGTCCCAGATGCCCATTCTCGACGGTCGCAACGCCGGCCGAATCGTAACCGCGATACTCGAGCCGCCGCAGCGCCTCGACGATGTCGGCGGCAACCGCTTTCTTGCCAAGAATACCAACGATTCCACACATTTCAAACCTCTGTCCGGACGCTTCGGCACCCTGATAAGTGTTTCGCGGCGCTACTCTCAAGTAAATCTTTGTTGGCGATTGCGACACCGCTGCGCGGCGCCGGCCGCAATCGTATCTTCTGTTGGCGATTGCGACACCGCTGCGCGGTGCCGGCCGCAATCGCTAAATCACTCTCCTACCCTGCCTTGGAAGCATTGCGTCTCGCCATCATGACCCGGAACTTCTCGGCCCAGCCCTCGCGGATGTCCTGCGTATTACGCTCCAACGCCAATGCGTTGTCCGGCACATTCTTGGTGATCACGCTGCCGGATCCGACAAATGCGCCGGCGCCGATCCGGACCGGCGCCACCAGGGATGAGTTGGAGCCGACAAAGGCGCCGGCCCCGATCTCTGTTTTGGACTTGTTGAACCCGTCATAGTTACAAAAAATCGTTCCAGCGCCGATGTTGGCCTTTGCACCGACCGTGCCATCGCCAAGGTATGCGAGATGGTTGGCCTTCGCGCCGGCCGCCATCGCAACGTTCTTGACCTCGACGAAGTTGCCGATGTGAACCTCCGCGCCCAAATCAGCGCCAGGCCGCAGCCGGGCAAAGGGGCCGATCCGTGCACCCTTTCCGATCCGCGCGCCCTCGATATGGCAATTCGCCTTGATCTCGACACCATCCTCGACGATGACGCCCGGCCCGAAAAACACGTTCGGTTCGATGACGACATCGCGCCCGATCACCGTGTCATGGCTGAACCACACCGTCATTGGTGCGATGAGGGTCGCGCCTTCGGCCATCACGCCGGCACGTCTGCGGCGCTGCCAGATCGCCTCTGCTTCGGCAAGCTGATCGCGCGCGTTGACGCCGAGGACTTCGTTCTCGGTGCACACCACGACGCCGGCGCGCAATCCCCGCTCACGGGCGATCTCGACTGCATCAGTCAGATAGTATTCGCCCTTGACGTTGGCATTGCCGATCGCGTCCAGGATCGACAGCAGGTCCGGACAACGGAAGGCAAGAACGCCCGAGTTGCATAGGGTGATCTTGCGTTCTTCTTCGCTCGCTTCCCGATCTTCGCGGATCGACAACAACGCACCGTCGTTGGCAGTGATGAGACGGCCATAGCCGGCGGGCTCGGCCGCATGAAAGCCCAGCACGGCAACGGCCGCGCCTGCGTCCAGCGCCTCCTTCAACCGCGTTATCGTCTCAGAGCGGATCAAAGGCGTGTCGGCATAGAGAACCATCGTGTCACCCTCGTGCGCCGCAATCGCCGATCTCGCGGCGAGGACTGCATCGGCGGTGCCGCGCTGCTCGGCTTGTATAAACACGGTCGATTTTGGCGCATGCGCACGTGCTTCCTGGGCGACATCGTCCATGCCCGGGCCGGCGACAACCACCGGCGCTTCGCAACCGCTCTGCTGCGCCAGTTTCAGCACGTGCGCCAGCATCGAAAGGCCGGCGACCCGGTGCAACACCTTGGGCATCGCCGACTTCATCCGCGTGCCTTTGCCGGCCGCAAGAACGATGGCTTGGAAGGGCACTGTCTGCATGTATCAGCCTCGTTAACGGAACGATGTACGGTGATCGTTAGAAGAGGGATGTGGCAAGATCCATGCCGTGGTTTGCCGCAACCCGTACCGCTCTGCGACAACTGCCTGATGTAGACGCAGCAGCGCCACTGTCCACAGACGCACGGTGCAATGCCAACGCTGGATGTTGACGGCGCAGCCGCCGTCTCCAAACACTTCTAGCATCAAACAACCGATTCGCAGCGGAGTGCACGTGATGACGATGGCCTCGACCCATACCCGGCCGCGGCGGACCGGCCAATTTGCGAAATTGTACGCCGGCTCATGGACTGTGCTGGCATTGCTGGCGCTGGCCTACATGATCACGCTGGCGACCAATCCAAGCATCATCGGCAACTGGACCCCGGAGCGTTCGGCGCCCGAAACCAATGAAGGCCAGCGCTCGGCGGCGCGCTTTGCTACGGACCTTTCAGGACTGCGGCAATCGTTCGGCGAGATTCAGCGCGAAATGGCGGCCCTCAGTTCGGTTGTGCAGGCCGGCACCTCGCGTGACAAAGAAATGCTGGAGCGTATCAGCGTGCTCGAAGAGCGGAGCAAGACGCAGGCCGTCGTCGAGGCGGCCGCTCCGGCAGCGCCATCAGCGCCCAAGACAGTGGTGCAACGCCAAGCCGAAGCGCGTGCACAGAAGATGGCGGAGAAGGCTGCGCTGGCGGCAGCGCCGACGCCCGCCGCCGCTGAACATGCAGCATCGGCCGCGGAAGCATCACCGTCGCGCTTTGTCGTCCTCAATGCCCCAGTCCCGTCGGCCAATCTGCTTGCTACCGGCAGCATCCCGGCTGCACCGGCGCAAGGCGTTCCCGCCCCGCCGGCCGCGATGCAGTCCGCCGTTGCCTTCGGACCGGGCGCCATCAAGGCTGCCACCCCGTCAGGCCCGGCCGGGGTAGAAATCGCAAGTGGTCCGTCGCTCGACACGCTGCGTCTCAATTGGAGCATGCTCGCCGAGCGCCATGCCGCGCAGCTGAAGAACTTGGAGGCCCGCTACACCAGTGCCGGCGAAGGGCAGCCCTACCAACTGTTGGCCGGCCCGCTCAGTTCGCCAGACGAAGCCAAGCGCGTCTGCGCCCAGCTCCAGGCCAAACGCGTCGCCTGCCGGGTGACCGGGTTCGGCGGCAACGCGCTGTAGGTGCATAAACCGGTAAATGTTGTTAGACCCAGAGGAAGGGTCGGACAGCTACGCAAAAACCTTGGAGTCTGACAAAAAGCAGCGGTCGATGGTGTTCAGGATGGATGGTGTCTGACCCTCCGGGTCCGACACCAGGAAAGAACAAAATACCAGCAGTGGATGGTGTCAGACCCGGAGGGTCGGACACCTACGCGGCGCACCCCGCTTTCAATCGATGGTTTCTTGGCTGGCGTTGAAAGCATCGCACTGCTGCATGTTGCCGCTTTTGAAGCCTTGACTGAACCAGCGCACACGGGCGGCGGAGGATCCGTGCGTAAAGGCATCCTTGACGACGCGGCCGGACCCCATGTTGCGCTGAATCATGTCGTCACCAATCTGCGACGCGGCGTTGAGGCCCTCCTCGATATCGCCTTGCTGGAGGCGGCTCTTCAGCTGATCGTTGAGCTTTGCCCACACGCCGGCGAGGCAGTCCGCCTGCAGCTCCATCCGCACCTGAATGCGATTGCTGGTGCGCTGATCGGAACGCTCCTTCAACTCTTGGACGCGGTCGGCTATACCAAGCAGCGTCTGCACATGATGGCCAACCTCGTGCGCCACCACATAGGCTTGTGCAAAGTCACCTGGCGCGTTGAAACGCCGCTTCAACTCCTCATAGAACGCCAGATCGATGTAAACTTTGCGATCGAGCGGGCAGTAGAACGGACCCATTGCCGTCTGGCCGGTGCCACACGCGGTCGGTGTCGCACGATCGAAAATGACCAGCTTCGGCTCGACGTATTTCTTGCCAAAGCCCTGGAACACGCGGCTCCACACATCCTCGGTATCGGCCAGGACGCGACTGACAAATTTCTTCGTTTCATCCGCGTCGGCCGACTGGCGCGGCTTGTTCCCCGGCAAGCCGGGAAGGTCGAAGGGGCTGCGCTGCGATGTCGGCTGACTGCCGGGTTGCGAGCCGGGCATCTGCGGCACGCGCGACATATCCGGCATACCGCCGCCACCACGAAGCAGATCGAGCGGATTGAAGCCAAACAGAAGCATGACCGCGCCGATGATCAGCATCGTCGTCAGGCTGAAGCCGCCGCGCCCGCCGCCACCCATTGGAAACGGGATGCCGCCGCCGCCGAACATGCCACCGCCGCCCTGGCCACGCCGATCCTCGACATTTTTGCTTTCGCGATCCTGTTCGTCGTAGCGCATCGGAATGTCCTAATTCTTGATTGCTTGGCCGGTGATCTGCTCGCTATTGTGCATTTCGGCGGATGTGGCACAAGCTCATCATCTCATGTTCGCGTATCCTCGTCGGACGCGGGCTCCATGGCAACCTTGCGAGCGGGCGCCGGCAGCTTCTTGAGCTCGGGCTGCGCCTTCGCCTTGTCGCTCTGCCGCAGCAGCGATTTTACGTTCCTGGACGCGACCACGGTGCCATCGTTCGCGTAGGCCTCGTGGTTGGCTTCGATCTCCTTGAGCTCATACTTGTAGTTGACCATCAAGCCGTGGGCCTCGGCCAAGCCTTTCGGCGAGGTATCGCCGAGCCAATTGATCCGCTCGAGCTTGGCCCCGTTACCGAGATGGAACCTCGCCACCTGGTCGACCGGCCGGCCATCGCCGTTCTTGGCCACCAGGAAATAGTGCGCCGCAAGCGACATCAAGCTTGGCTTCAGAGTGATCTCGCTCGACGGATCGTCGACCCACTCAGGGTCGTTCAGCGAGGCCAGCGCCACGCGATCGGCCGTGGTCACGACGCCGGCGGTCATGTCGGCGCGCACGCGATCGAGCCAACGGGCGAAATGAGGCACCGGCGAAAGCGTCACGAAGGTTTTAAGCGTCGGGTGTTCCTTGGCCAGTTCCTCAGCGACCTGCTTGATCAGGAAGTTTCCAAACGAGATGCCTCGCAGCCCCTCCTGGCAATTGGAGATCGAGTAGAACACAGCAGTGTTTGGCGGTACTGCGGCGGTTTTGCGCTCCTCATGCAACACGTCGGTAATGCCGGCCGGAATCTCGCCCATCAGTGCGACTTCGACGAAAATCAACGGCTCGTCGATCAGCGAGGGATGGAAGAAAGCAAAGCACCGGCGATCGGCTGGGTCGAGCCTGCGCCGCAGGTCATCCCAGCCCTGGATCTCGTGCACCGCCTCATAAGCGATGATCTTGTCGAGGATCGCAGCTGGCGTTTGCCAATCGATACGGCGCAGCACCAGGAAGCCGCGATTGAACCAGGAATAAAGCAGATGCATCAAATCGCCATCGACCAGTGCGAGGGCCGCGGTCAACGCCGCTTCGCCTTTCGGCTGACGCAGTAGATCCCGGCGCATGGCGACGATCTGTGCTGTGGCCCCCGGGGCCAGATTCAAGCGTCGAAAGAATTCTTGACGCGGACTTTCCAGAACCGTCTGGAGACGGGCCAGGTTTGCGTCCGACGGATCCTTTGCGAAGGCCGCAGACGCGAGCTTTGCCTGCGCTCTATCAGGCTGCATGGCCTCGGCCAAGTAGCGAAAAAAGGCGCGCTTCTCGTCTGGACTTATGGTTGCATAACGGCTCAGCAACTCGCGCGCGAGCACGACGCCCGACGCTTCGCCTCTGCTGGAAACGAGGGCCGCAGCCAGCGCCTCGACCTTTTCGCCAGCACCGGCGCCACGCAGCGGCCAAGGCAGCAATTGCCGCCCCTGTTCGGCAACCGTGTTCATCAACTCTTGCAGGAACGTGACATTGATCATGCGCGGACCTTGACGTTCGTGCTGGACGACGCTGCTGACGTGGCATTGGAATTGTGTCAGGCGTTTATCTATACAGAACTCAAGAGCACGCCTGCAATGCGGCGTGGTTGTAGGTATTCGGCAATGGCCCGGCTAGCTTGGCTGCAACAACAAAGAACATCTGGAGAAAACGCATGAGGAAAGAATCATTTGCTGTCGTGGCAGGCTGTTCGCTCGTAATGCTCTCAGGCTATGGTCCAGCGAGCGCGCAACGTGTCAATGCCGCAGCTCCGCAATCCAAGACCGGCGACGATCAAGGAATGTCCAGAGAGCGGCTGGCGCGTATCTCTGGCGCCATGAAGGAGCAGCTCGAGAAGGGCACATTCCCAGGTGCCGTCACAGTTGTCGCGCGGCGCGGCCAAGTGGTGCACTTCGAGGCAAACGGCTTCTTGGACGCCGCCAAGAGCAAACCGATCGTAAAGGATAGCCTGTTCCGCCTCGCCTCCATGACCAAGCCAATCGTGTCGGCCGCCGCCATGATGCTTATCGAACGCGGCACCGTGAAGTTGAATGACCCGATTTCGATCTGGCTTCCCGAACTAAAGGACATGAAGGTCGAGGCCCCGGTCACCGACAAGGACGGCAAAATCACGACGGAGGACGTGCCAGCCGCGCGGCCGATCCTGGTGCACGATTTACTGCGTCATACTGCCGGCTTCGTCTATGCGGGCAGTACCAAATCGGCCCGCATCAAAGAGGCTTACGAGAAGGCCAACATCGAAGCACGTGAAGTCGATATTTCCGGCGACGACATGTTGAAGGCGTTGGGACAAATTCCGTTGGCGCATCAGCCGGGCACGTTCTGGGAGTACTCGATTGCCGTCGACGTGCTGGGCCTGTTGCTCGAACGTGTCACCAAACAACCGCTCGACCAGCTCCTGAGCGAAATGCTGCTTACCCCGCTTGGCATGAGGGATACCGCGTTCTGGGTCGATCCATCGAAAGTTGCCCGCCTGGCCGAAACGCTCGATGCCGACGCGCAAAAGGCGCCGATGCTGAAATCGTATCGGCAGTTTACGAAGCCCGATGGACGCAACTACCTCAAGGGTGGCGCAGGCCTCGTCGGCACGGCCGAGGATTATCTCAAGTTCACCCAAATGATTGTCAATGGCGGCGAGTATCAAGGCAAACGCTATCTATCGAAGAAGACCGTCGAGTTCATGCTCGCCGATCATACTGCCGGCATGGGCGGAACAACGATTGCGTCGACGGGCCCGGGCTACGGCTTCGGCCTTGGTTTTGCGACCCGGTTGCAGGACGGCATGGCCTGGGTCCCGGGCTCGAAGGGCGACGCGATGTGGGCCGGTGCTTGGGGCACTAGCTTCTGGATCGACCCGAAAGAAGGTTTGGTCGGCATCTTGATGTCACAAGGTCCTTCGACCCGCGTGCACTCGCGGATGCTGTTCAAGAACCTCGTCTACGGTGCGATGGTGAAGTGAAAAGAGTAGGTGGGAGCGGCGTGCCCTCGACGATCTCTCACCAGCTTTTGAACTGCGTCTCGGGGACTGGTGTCAGCGGCGGCTTTTTGGCGACGTAGGCCGTCAGATTGTCGACGACGAGCTGGCCCATGCCGTCGCGCGTGTGGACCGACGCCGAGCCGAGATGCGGCAACAGCACAGCGTTTTGTAAAGTCATCAGCTCAGGGTTTACGTTCGGTTCTTTGTAGAACACGTCGAGACCAGCTGCGAAAATCGTGCCCTTGCGCAGCGCTTCGATCAAGGCTGGCTCGTCGACAACCGATCCGCGGGCGACATTGATGATGATCCCGCGCGGGCCCAGCGCCTCGAATACGGCCTTGTTGATCAGACTTTCGGTTGCCGGTCCGCCCGGCGTAATGATCATCAGCGTGTCGACGTCGCGCGCCATCGCGACGACGTCATCGTAGAACGGGTAGGCGACATCAGCTTGCTTGGTGCGGCCGAAATACGAGATCGGCAAACCGAACGCTGCAGCACGCTTGGCGATTGCCTTGCCGATGCGCCCATAGCCGACCATGCCGAGTTTACGATCGCGCAACGATGCGGGAGAGAGGCGATAGTCGCCATCGGTCGCCCATTTGCCAGCACGCAGATATTGCTCCGCCTGGCCGAGTTCGCGTACTGTCATCAACAACAGGCCGAGCGCGGTGTCGGCGACCTCCTCGTTCAGAACGTCGGGCGTGTTGGTGATGATAATGCCGCGCTTGGCGGCAGCGTTTGCATCGATCGAGTCGTAGCCAACACCGAAATTGCTGATCACCTTCAGCTTCGGCAGTCGCGCGATCAATGCGGCATCGGTCTTTACACCGGTATGCCCGCCGGTGCAGATCGCTTCGATCCGGGAACTCGCTTTCGCCAGTGCGTCTTCCAAACCAGCCGGCGTTGCAGCCTTGTGGACCTCGAATGCCTCAAGAAGCTGGCGTTCGATCAATGGCATCATAGGGCCGGTCTGCAACAGGGCTGGCTTCGACATCGCGCGCAATCTCCGAAGTGTTGTTATATCGGCAGAGACGCTAACACCGGTTGGCCGGCTGCGACAACGCTTAGACGACCTTCAATATTGCAAAGCAGCCCAAATCAACTGACAAAAGGGCGATGACGGTAAAAACGTATGACGTTGCGATCATCGGCGGCGGACACAACGGGCTCGTGTGCGCGGCATACCTTGCTGGCGCAGGCCGCAGCGTCGTCGTGGTGGAGAAGAATGCGGCGACGGGCGGCGCTGCCATCACGGAAGAATTCGCGCCGGGCTTTCGCAACTCGGTTGCGTCGTACACTGTAAGTTTGCTCAACCCGAAGGTGATCCGCGACCTCGATCTGCACGCGCATGGTCTGCGAATTGTCGAGCGGCCAGTGGCAAATTTATGGCCGGTCGATGCCGAACGCTCGCTGCTCATGCCGTATGGGCTCGCCAAGCGGCAGGCAGCTGTTGCAGAATTTTCCAAGCGCGACGCGGAACGGCTGCCAGCCTACGATGAGGCCTTGGAACGGGCGGCAGTGGTATTGCGCGATCTCGTGTTGCGCACACCGCCCAACGCTGGCGGCGGATTGTTCGAGCTGATCCGTACTGCGGGTCTCGGCCGCCGGTTGCTCGGCCTGTCACTGGATGATCAACGCCTGCTCGCCGATCTCTTCACCAAGAGTGCGAGCGACTTTCTCGACCAGTGGTTCGAAAGCGAAGTGGTGAAAGGGGCCTTTGCGTTCGATGGCATCGTCGGCGCTTATGCTTCTCCGATGACGCCGGGCACGGCATACGTGCTGCTGCACCATTGCTTCGGCGAGGTGAACGGGAAAAGTGGCGTATGGGGCCACGCGATCGGCGGCATGGGAGCGATCAGCGCCGCGATCGAAGCTGCAGCTCGAAAGCGCGGCGCGGAAATTAGAACCGGCGCACCCGTCGAGCGCTTGCTCGTGACTGAAGGGAAAGTCGGAGGACTGATCTTGGCGTCCGGCGAGGAGATCCGCGCGAACGCCGTTGCCTCGAACATCGGGCCGAAGCTTCTTTTCCGCAGCATCGTGCCCGAAGGCGTGATTTCGCCGGACACTCGCTCTCGCTTCACCAACATCAAGACCGGTTCTGGCACCTTCCGCATGAACGTTGCGCTGTCGGAGTTGCCGAATTTTACCTGCCGGCCGGGCACGCAAAGGGCGGATCATCACGCCTCCGGTATCGTCATTGGACCGACTATCGACTATCTTGATCGCGCTTATCTGGACGCGCGAATCTATGGTTGGTCGCAAAAGCCAGTCGTCGAGATGCTGATCCCTTCGACACTCGACGACAGCTTGGCACCGCGAGGCCAGCATGTGGCGAGCCTATTTGTGCAGCACGTCGCGCCGAAATTACCCGGCGGCCGAAGCTGGGCGAACGATCATGAACGCGAGACGTTTGCCAACGTCGTGATCGATACCGTCGCCGCTCACGCACCCAACTTCCGCGCCAGCATCATCGCCCGTCAAAGCTTGTCGCCGCTCGATCTGGAACGGCGCTTTGGGCTGGTCGATGGCGACATCTTCCACGGGCAGTTGTCGCTCGATCAACTTTTCTCCATGCGCCCCGTGCTTGGTCATGCCGACTACCGTTTGCCGGTTAAGGGGCTTTACCTGTGCGGCTCAGGCGCCCATCCCGGCGGCGGCGTAACCGGAGCACCCGGGCATAACTGTGCGCGGGAGATCTTGCGCGATCTCAAACGGCGGCGCTAAACCAATTTTGCGTACACGTCGCCGGAGTTGGCTTCGTGCGGCAGTTGCTCAATGAATTGCGCCATCTGATCGCCAGAGATCCAACGGCCGATCTCGAGCTTCTGGCTCTCGCCGAGCGCCACTTCGAACTGGTAGCGGCCGATGTGGCCAAGACGCCCGATGCAGGCAAAAGCTACATCGCGTTGAATCGTCGTGAACTCGAACGACAGCATCGGCAACGGCTGCGAAAGTCCCGCGAGAACATCGCCCTCGAAACCCTCGACGTCGATTTTCACGAAAGCGGGTCTCCCGTACGTCGCAATCAGTGCGTCGAGTGTCGTCACCGGCACTTCGATGGCACGGTCCCATTTTTGCCCTTCCCAGCCGCCGGCACCATCGGCTGCCTTGACGAAATCGGTCGACGCCGTGGTCACCGTCGGGTTCGCCGAATTGATATGCAGGGTGAGACGGCCGGGTTTCGGACCACATGCGCTTTCAACGAGGGTCACCCGATCGTCGTCACGATAGATCTCCCGGACCACGTGCGCGCAGTCTGGTTGCGGTTCCAGTGCCACGACGCGCGCGCCACGACGGCGAAACGCGCCAATTCTGTCGCCGACGTGACTGCCGATATCGAATGCCAGATCACCCGGCTGCAAGAACGACGCATAAAGCCGGTCCATCGCCGCGTCGCGTGCTGGATCACCGTAATAGACCTCGAGGGAGCGTTTCAGGTTCGATAACGCGGGGTCTGACTTGAGGCTGCCGATGATGTTCATGATCCGAGCTTTGGCCGTGTGCTCTGAGCACGTCAAGTGATCCGGCTTTTCGGTAGTGTCTCAGTTTGAATTATTCAGTCTATGGGACATGAAAATTACGGGGGTAAGACTAAATGCAAAAAGTAATGAGCCAACCAACCGGGATTGATTGAGCATTTCCGCTAGCTGATGCGCGCCGAAATAGATCGCGATCACCATCAATAGACAGCAGAGCATAAATAGCGTTCCAATATCCCACCTGAGCATTGGCTCATGCCCCTTGTTGCACCGGTCTCTTTTTGTAAGCCTTCGGCCGTCCCGGTTTCGGCGCGGCAACATCGATCAGCGCTACCACATCTTCCATGTTCATCAGCGATCCGGTCAAGCCTGCTGCCATTACGGGCGTTACCTTAAGCGTCTTGTGGATGCGTACCCAGTTGTACCAAACCGTGTAGAGATCATATTGACGTGACTCTCGACCACAAAGGGGCTCAGTTATGCTGCCAACGTTGGCGCCAACCATCCCGCCAAAAATGTCGCCAAAATGACCGCCAAGAATACAAAGATGCTTCGTATAACCTTGCAAAAAATCAGCCTTTATCGCATAGTCATGCCGCCAACGTTCGCGCCAATCATCTCGCCAAAAATGTCGCCAAAATGACCGCCAAGAAGCAGCCGAAAACCTCAAAAATAGAATCCACGTCGAGGGCGACAAAAAAGGTGACCGTTGTCGACAACGGCGAGGCCTCATCGCTCATGGAGCCGCTGGTGATCTCGGAAAGCTCACGGTGGCGAAGCGAGATGGGCGACTTGGCAATCGATCTCACGTATAAGGCGGCAGACTTCCAAAGCAGCCTGCCGGCGGGTGTGAAAGATGCGCTAGCTGATCTCGTGCGCAACATGAATTGCTACTATAGCAATCTCATCGAAGGCCACGACACTCATCCAATCCAAATCGAACTAGCGTTGAACAACATCTATGACAATGACCCAAGGAAACGTGATCTCCAATTGGAAGCGCGTGCTCACGTCGCTGTTCAAAGATGGATTGATGACGGCAATCTTCGCGGCAAGAGTGCTACAGAGGCTAGCATCAGAGAAATTCACAAGCGATTTGTCGAATGTCTCCCTGACGACCTTCGTTGGGTAACCAGACCAGACACGCGCGAAAAACTTCCTGTTATTCCAGGTGAATACAGAAACGACTTTGTTGAGGTGGGACGTCTGATTCCGGTAAGCCCCGGCTCGATCCCGCGATTCATGCAACGATATGAGCGAGCCTATGTATCTCTCAATCGGGCGCAAACGATCATCGCCTGTGCCGCTGCTCATCACCGACTAGCCTGGATACATCCATTTCTTGATGGCAATGGCAGAGTTGCCCGACTGGTATCTCATGCCATGATGTTAGACGCCCTTGATACTGGAGGGATCTGGTCTATCGCGCGCGGTCTGGCTAGAAACGTTGCGAAGTACAAGCAGCACTTAGCTGCATGCGATACTGGTCGTAGGAATGATCTGGATGGGCGGGGAAATCTAAGTGAAGAAGAATTGGCGAGTTTTACGCGCTTCTTTTTGACCATTTGTATCGATCAAGTGGAATTTATGAAAAACTTGATGCGCCCGGATGAATTAAGGGCGCGGATATTGACTTGGGCAGACGAGGAGGTGCGCCTTGGCTCATTCGCACGGCCTGCTGTCGCAATCATGGAGGCAGTTCTGTTTCGTGGCGAGTTGCCAAGGGCAGACGTTGCATCACTTATTCAAGGTTCGGATCGTACCGCTAGCCGTCTTGCAGCGCAGCTCAATGGGTTTGGCGTTATAACTTCATCTTCGTCGAAGGCACCTTGGCGATTGGCACTGCCTGCTACATTGGCACAGCGATGGTTCCCAGGGCTTTATCCGTGAGAAACACGGTAAGCTATTTCCATCTCTTCCGAGCCGCGTTCCTTGCTATCTCGGATCGACGATCTACCGGCATCTTTTTGGCTCGCGCTTGCCCGCCTCGCCGTCCCAGAGCTTGCGCAGCCTTATCCTCCCCGTCGTCGGTCTTCTCGTCTTCTTCCTCGCCAGTGACGATACGCATCACCTTCACGGCGTTGCCAATTACGTCGGCAGGGCGCTTCTCGCCCTTTGGTCCTTTAGGCATGCTCGACACCCGCGATTGAAAGTCCTGGCGCGCTGCCTTGGCAGAGCGGGCACTTGCGTTGAAAAAAGTCTGAACTGTTTACGCCATACCGGTGGCCGCATTGCTTTCCAGACGGCGTCTGCCGCTCGCATTTAGCTATCCACAAGTGTTGGCAATGATCGTTTCCGGGCCTGTCTGTCTTCGCAACCAGCCGCTGATCGTTGCGATTGATGTCTCCTACCTGCCTCGCCGATTCGGCCATACTCGCCCCTCCTGCTTTGCGCTAAGCATAGCACGGAGTTGGCACCTACCGAACAGATGTCAACAGGGCCAGATTTCAAACTGAGACACTACCGGCTTTTCTATTGTTCGGGTGTAAGTTGGAACTTTGCGGTCAACAAACCCGTCACCGTTGCCCAATCAGCCTTTTCCAGTTTCCTCGGGTGCGATAATGATGGGCCAAATTTGTATCCTCGATGTCGACAAAACAACGCTGATCCGGGATTTAGTGTCATGCTGCGCACGCTGATGGTCTCGATCGCACTGTCCTTCTTTGCAGCCTGCCCGGCGATCGCGCAGAAAGCACCCTTGCCCGCAGCTGTTCAGCCGGCCGCACCTGCTCCCGCTGTCTCCGCATCAGCTGCCAACGCACCGATGCAGGTGCTTCTGGTTCGCAGCGGACCGCCGGGTTGCGAGCCCTATTGTACCGAATGGATCGCGGCTCAGGGTCAGATCGATAAGGCTACGCCGGGTCAATTCAAGAAAGTATTCGCTCAGCTTGGCAACCGGCGTGTGCCGATACTCATTCACTCCGGCGGCGGTACGGTCGATGATGCTATTGCTATCGGCCGGCTGATCCGGGCGAAAGGTTTCGATGTCGCGGTTACCAAGACCGAGTTCGCGTCATGTGCGCCAACCGATACTGCCTGCCGCAAGACAACAGCAAAAGGCGGGCTCATCGGCACCCCGAAAGCGCGGATGTCGTACTGTGCGTCGGCCTGCGCGTTCATCCTGGCGGGTGGCATTCGTCGGTACGTCGGCCCCTGGACGGTCCTTGGCGTACATCAGATTACCTCGTTCCAAAAGCACGTAAGGCTGTTGCGCACCTATCAGATCACGACCCGCCGCGTTTGGGGAGCTCCTGTCGAAGTCAAGCGGACGTTGGTGAACGAAAAAACCATCGCCGAAAAGACGGTGCAAACGCAAACCAAGTCGAGCACCTACGATAATGTACGCCAGCATTTCGTGGCGATGGGCGTAGACGACAGCATCATGCCGATCCTAATGGCAGCTCCCGGGACGACCATCCGTTGGTTGACCCGAGCGGAACTCGGACAGACCAAGATCGCGACGGAAATTGCCCTGACCGGCGAGCATCTCATCGCCGCTGCTTTTCCGCCAAAGCCGGAGCCGGTGGCGGTCCTCGAGCCGCTGGCAGCAAATACCCAGAAGAGCGCCGCCGGCACAACCGCCGCACCGCCTCCAACTTCGCCCCTTGTCGCTGCGACAACGGCTATCGAACCACCGCCGATAACGACCGCGCAGGCGAAGCCGGACTCCGCAACGGCGCCAGTCGTCGCCAATTCAGCCGAACCCGCCCGTCCACGCAAAATCGAGAAACCAAGGCGCGCCGGATCGGCTCCGGCGGCGGGCAGCGCATCCCCGGTCTATGATTTCACCCGTAGTGGCCGGTAACAGCAAACCTGCGGTTTACCCGCCCAACACGGCCTTGACCTCGGCAGGTGTCTTAAAATCTTCTGGAATGCCATTCAATCCGAGGCGTTGGAATATTCGTCCCATCGCTGGCATTGCGGTGATGACTGCGAATGGCACGGCAACGAGATAGCCAGCGGTCAGTGGCAGGCTCCACCAGAACGCAGTTGGTGACACGGCATATAGTCCACCACACACAAGCAGCCCAAAGACGAGCTGCGGCCAAAGATCCGAAATCGCCGTTCGCAACGAGATCCCGTAGGCATCGCGCGATTGCCCGCCCCAGGTCACCGACTTGCCGAAGGCCAATCCGATCATGAAAATCGTTGTGCGAATGGTCGAAACTGCACCTTGCAGGAACGAGAAGACGATCTCGATCACAGCGCTGACAGCAAACCGCCCTGCACCGCCGTAGCGCGCCATCCCGCCTGGAGTTATCACCGCGTCCGCAAGTCCAGCGATCTTCGGCGAAAGGTACATCGTGAAAAATACGATGTAGAGAAACCCGGCCAATCCGCTCGGGAAATCGGCGATCGATTGGGCCTGCGAGGCAGCAAACGGCGACAGGCCGATCATCAGCGTCCAGGCCGGAATGCCAAGGAACATCAAGATCGCCCAGACCAGCTGGAACCGGCTCATCGGGTACAAGCCCGGCAGATCGAGCAGCTTCAGGTATTGCATGTTACCCTGGCACCAGCGCACGTCGCGCTTTGCGAAGTCGAGCATCGTCGGTGGATTTTCTTCCCAGCTGCCATCCTCGATCGGTAGCACGCGCACTTCGTAACCGGCCCGGCGCATCAGGGTCGCCTCGACTTGATCATGTGAAAGCACGTGTCCGCCCAGAGGCGGCTTGCCTGGCAGAATTGGCAGATCGCATTTTTCCACGAACGGCCTGATACGAACCAGCGCGTTATGTCCCCAGAATGGTCCGCATTCGCCGACCCACCACGATTGACCCATCGTGTAGGTGCGCATGCCATGCCGCATACCGAACTGGAAGATACGGGCGAACATGCTCGACGACGGCATGCCGACGACGAGGCTTTGCAGGATCCCGAGACGCGGGTGCGCTTGCATCATGCGGGTGAGGCGCACGATCGCTGGTCCGGACATAAGGCTGTCGGCATCTAGCGGCAGCATCAACTCGTAGCGGCCGCCCCACTGCTCGCAGAACTCGCGCACGTTGCCGGCCTTGAAACCAGTGTTGACGGTGCGGCGGCGATAGACGATGCGCCCCGGCTCGCCAACTTCGGCAGCCCAGGCTTTCGCCGCTCCATCCTCGGCTTCGGCGGCAACCGGATCGTTGGTATCGCTGAGAATGAAGTAGTCGAACTGGCGCCCCTCGCCGGTCGCATCAACACTGGCCTTGATGGTGCGCAACCGCAGGAACGCGCGCACCGGATCTTCATTGCGCAGTGTCATCATGATTGCGGTGCGCACCGTGAGCGGCGCCGGCAGATCGCCAGCCGCCGCAAAAGGCGCCACCCGCTGCATCGGGTCTTTCGCGATGTGCAATAGCCAGAACCCGATCACCGAGTTCCAAAACCCCAAGACCGTCCAGGGTGAACCGATCGCGAAGGCAATGAAAAGCACGTAATCGAGGGCGGTCCAACCGCCGGCACCGAGCACGCTGGCGACGCCCCCCATAAATAGCACCCAGGTGACGGTGTTCAGTCCTGCGACGAGCAATCTGCGTCGACGGAGTTCATCCATGGACTGGACACCGGTTGGCGTAGTAAGCACGCTGGTATCGTCGCCGGCCGGCAACTGGGCCGATACGCCCTGGCCTTCGATCATCGAGATTGTCCCTTGTTTGGAAAATGAATGGCGCGTCCCGCTAACACATTAAAGGCTCGCGCGCTCTGGTATGTTGCACCCGGCCTGGTCGAACTGCGCGAAGAGGCGATCGCGCCACCAGGGCCGAACGAAGTGCTGGTGGCAACCTCGTTCAGCGGTGTCAGCAGGGGCACCGAGCGGCTCGTCATGGCGGGCAAAGTTGGTCAGACCGAGTGGGAAAGGATGCGCGCGCCGATGCAGGCCGGCGCGTTTCCATATCCCGTAAAATATGGCTATTGCGCGACTGGGATCGTCGAGGCGGGCGAAAAAAGCCTGATCGGGAAATCCGTTTTTGTCTTGCATCCGCACCAGGATCGATTTGTCGCGCCCGCCTCGATGGTAACGCCGCTGCCGGACGGATCGTCGCTGCGTCGAGCGACCCTTGCAGCCAACATGGAAACTGCCCTTAACGGCTTGTGGGATTCAGGCGCGGGACCGGCCGATCGCATTGTCGTGGTCGGCGGTGGGATTGTCGGGTTGCTCGTTGGATATCTCGCAGCTCGCCTGCCCGGCGCTCAGGTCACGCTGGTGGATATCGAAGGAGACCGCGCGAGCCTCGCCGCATCGCTTGGAATGTCGTTCGCCAACCCGGCTAGCTGCCCGATAGATGCCGACGTCGTATTCCACACCAGCGCTTCATCTACGGGCCTTGCCACTGCCATCTTTGCGGCTGGCTTCGAAGCAACCATCGTCGAGCTCTCTTGGTACGGCGACGGCACGATCGCAGCGCCCTTGGGTGGAGCATTCCACAGCCGCCGCCTGAAACTGATTTCATCACAGGTGGGTCATGTATCGGCGGGCCATCGTTCTCGTTGGGACTATCGCCGCCGCCTCGAAGCAGCCTTGTCGCTTCTGCAGGATGCACAGCTCGACGCATTGATCACACAGGATATCGCCTTCGAAGATGCTCCCACCAAATTGCCTGGATTGCTTGCACCCGGCGCGTCTGGTTTGGCACCTGTCATTAGATACGGTGACTGAGTCATCTGACTGGCATATGCTGACCGGCGACCAGCGGGGGTGGAAGTGGAAGATTCAATGGAGCAACGCGTTTCGGACTTGGAATCGCTCGTCAACGACATACCCACCATGGTGAACTTGCGCCACGAACGGATGGAGTCACAGCTCAGCGAATTTTCTGGCCGCCTCAACCTGATTGATCGCCAGTTGAACATGCTGACGCGCGACGTTCGCGATTTGCGCAACGGCGTGACGCGGCAGCTGGTCGGCCAGGATGGGCGGCTGAAGACGATCGAGGACCGGCTCGGAGCACTCGAGGACCGGCTCGGGGCACTTGAGAATCGAGTGGGCGCGTTAGCGAAGGGGCTCGACGCGATCGAGAAGAACCAAGCCGTGCAGACTGAGCAGTTGTCTATGGTCAACGGAAAACTTGACGAACTATTGCGCAGGCTGCCGGCGAAGTGAGGCCGGCGGCTACGTTGGCTCACCAATTTCACTCAGCACATAAACCGACAAGGCAGACCAATGTACGCCGTTGAAGTTCGCGATCGCATCATGATTGCCCACTCGCTGCCGGACCCATTTTTCGGACCTGCGCAGCACATGCACGGCGCGACGTTCGTCGTCGATGTCGCTTTCTTTCGCGAGAAGCTGACCAAGCAGAATGTCGTCGTCGATATCGGCGCGGCGCTGACGGTGCTGAACAAGACCTTGAAACCGCTGAGCTATCAGAACCTCGACATGCTGCCGGAGTTCAAAGGCAAGCTGACGACGACGGAATTCCTGTGCAAGTACGTGTTCGATGCAATGGCTGCGGCGGCGAAGGACGGCGCACTCGGCTCTGACGGCAAAGGCCTGTCGAAGATCCGCGTGACACTGCATGAGACCGATCTCGCGCGTGCTCTCTACGAGGGACCGGTCGGTGCCTGAGACGATCGTTCGAGCAGCGTTCGCGATCCCCGGCGACATCGAGCTGCCGACGGGCGGATACGCTTACGATCGGCGTGTCCTCGCACTACTGCCACAGATGGGAATCGACATCGAACACACTCCCCTGCCACGAGCGTTTCCACGACCGAGCGGCATGGATTTGTGCACGACCGCGCAGGTGCTGGCGGGGGCGCCTGCCGGGACGGTTATGCTGATCGATGGCCTCGCCTACGGTGCCTTTTCGGCAGCGACGCTGGCATCGATCCCGCATAAAATCGTGGCACTGGTACATCATCCGCTGGCGTTCGAAACCGGTATCGGACCGGATCGTGCCGCGGCACTTTTGGCGAGCGAGACAGCTGCACTCGCACGCGCGGACCACATAATCGTCACCAGCGCGATGACGGGGGCAATCCTGCAGGCAAACCTTGCCGTGCCCATGGACAAAATCACCGTGGCCGAGCCTGGAACAGACGAGGCGCCACGCGCGACCGGCACTGGATCTCCGCTGCAGTTGCTGGCAGTCGGCTCGGTCGTGCCACGCAAGGGTTACACGGTATTGATCGAAGCTTTACGAAGCTTAGTGACACCCGCATGGCATTTGACGATTGCCGGAGCCGCGCGCGATCCGCAGGAACTGCTGCAGGTCGAAGCGGCTATTGCTGCGGCAGGCCTTGCAGATCGTATTGCAATCGCAGGAGCTGTCGACGACGCGACCTTGGCAACGCTCTATAACAAGACCGACCTCTTCGTCATGCCATCGTTGTTCGAGGGCTATGGCATGGTGCTCGCCGAAGCGATGGCGCGGGGGCTGCCCATCATTTGCACGACCGGGGGCGCTGCCGCCGAGACCGTACCGGATGGGGCTGGCATAAAAGTTCCGCCAGCCGATGCACGGGTCTTGGCCGAAGCGCTAACGCGTGTCATCGGCGGGGCCCAGTTGCGCCAAGAGTTAGCCGATGCCTCCTGGGCAGCTGGCCAGAAACTTCCGCGCTGGACCGACACTGCTCGGATCATTGCGAACGTGATCAAGGACGTAGCACGATGAGTTTCTCGCCCGAGTGGCTGGCTCTACGCGAGCCCGCCGACCATGCATCCGTCAACGCCCAGGTGCGCGATGCGCTCCAAGCGCGGTTTGCGGGCAAAGCATCAATTCGCGTCGTCGATCTCGGCTGCGGTGCCGGCTCCAACTTGCGCGGCACGCATGCCGCACTTGGCGCGACGCAGCATTGGACGCTCGTCGACTATGACCCAAAACTTTTATCCGCCGCGGAATCTCACCTCGCCGCTTTCGAACGGCGCGCTGAAATCGTTGTCAGATTCAAGCAAGCGGACTTGTCGAGCGGAAACCTGAGCGAGATCGTGGATGGCGCCGACCTGGTCACCGCAGCCGCTTTGTTCGACCTCATATCGGCGCGCGTCATTGACAAATTGGTTGCAGCAATCGCGGCCAACCGGCAGTCGTTCTTCACGGTGCTGAGTTACGACGGCATCGCCTCCTGGCTGCCAGCTCACCCCGCTGATAACGCCATGCGAGACGCATTCAACACGCACCAACGTGGCGACAAAGGATTTGGTCCGGCCGAGGGGCCCATTGCCACCGACACGTTGGCGAAGGCATTCACGCGCCACGGCTACCAGGTGATACGGGGCAAAAGCCCCTGGGTGCTCGACCACCGCTTCGAGCAATTACGCCGCGAGCTCGACCAAGGATTTGCCGGCGCCGTGCGCGAGACCGGGGAAGTAGGCCCGGCGGATGTCGACAGTTGGCTGCAGGCCCGGCTGAGCAGCCAAGATGCCGTCACCATAATCGGGCACGAAGACCTGTTCGCGTACCCCGCTTAGCGATCACACGAGTACCGGCTCTCCGAACTCCGCGCGCTCTGCTTTAGCGGCCGCATCGGTGCGTGCCTGCTCGCGGTTGGCTTCAGTGCGACGTGCAATCTCGAAAAGAATAGCGCCGATGATCGATACGGCGATGATGACGACCGCTAGCGCACTGATCGCCGGGGTCGTGCCTTGGCGCACACGGCCGGCAAGAACCGTGGTCAGCGTCTTATCGGCGAGGATCGCGAACGTCGTGGTGTTGTAATTCTCGAACGACGACAGGAAGGCAATCACGGCCGCCGAGATCACGGCGGGCTTCAGATACGGTAGTAGGATGTGGAAAAATACCTGCGTTGGCGAGGCACCTAGATCTAGTGCCGCCTCCTCTTGTCCCCGGTCGTACCGCTGCAGGCGCGACATGAAGATCAGCATGCAATAGGCGGAGATGTAGGTCGATTGACCCAGCGTCGACAGGAACATGCCGTTGTAGACCCGGTCCGAACCGATCCAGTCGGCGACGTCGCGCCAGAAGATCACGGTTGAGATGCCGAGGATAACCCCAGGAGTGAGTACCGGCGAAACGACCACGACGTAGTACAGCGAGCGCGCGCGAGAGTACATCTGGGTCATCACCAGCGCGCCCGCGAGGCCGAGCGGCACGGACAAAGCCACCACCATCGCACCGATGATAAGGCTGTTCCACAACCCCTCCATCAAACCGCGATCGGCAAACAGCACGCCGAACCATTCGAGCGTCAAGCCTTCGATCGGATAGGCCTGCGGGTATTGCGGCGTATTGAACGCCGACATCCCCATTACAATAAGAGGCCCGAACAAAAAGCCGAAGAACAGGGTGATATAGAACCCCATCATCGCGCGCCATATGAGGGATGAGCTCATCGCGCGATCTCCGAAAAGCTCACCTTGAACAATCGCATCACGAGTAGCACGAAGGCGATGCAGGTAAGCAGCAGGATCAGCGCGTACGCCGACCCCTGGTTCCAGTTAAAGGCCTGGTAAAAACGATCATAAACGATCGGCGTGAACCACAGCGATTTCGGGCCACCGAGCACCAGGGGAGCAGCCAACGCTCCCGCCGCCAGCATGAAAACGAGCGTGCAGCCCGATGCGATGCCGGGTTTGGCGAATGGCATCACGATATTGAGATGGATGTGCCACCACGGTGCGCCGAGGTCCCGCGCCGCCTCGACTTGATTATGGTCGAGGGCTTCGATGGCATTGTAAAGCGGGAACATCATCAGCAGCAGGTATGCGTAGGTAAGTCCGGCGTACAGCGCGATATCTCGCCCGATGAAATCGATCGGCGCGTCGAGCACTCCAGCGCCAATCAGCAGCTTGTTGATGACGCCACCGGTGCCGAACAGAATGCCGAAGGCAAAGGCGCGCAAAAGCTCGTTGACCCAATAGGGGATGATCAGCAGCAACATGTAGGTGCGAACTTGGGACGGGCCTGCAACCTGGGCCAAAAAGTACGCCATCGGATAGCAGATCACGAAGTTGAGGATGGTAATGAAAATACTGATGACGATCGTCATCCAGAAGGCGTTCAAGTGCGTGACATTCCAGTTGGCCGTCGATTGCGTCGAGCCGAACAGGAAGTATTGGTAGTTCTGCAGCGTGTAGAAATCGCGCGGACCACCGCGTGCCGACGACGGTAGCTTTGGGTGGAACGAGTAGTCGACCATATAGAGCTGCGGCAGCACAATCAGGACCAGCATCCAGATGCCGACGCCCAGGATCAGATAGATCGATACCGGCCAACCGTTGCGCTCGATGAAAGATGCAGTTCTCGGGCCAGAGGCGTTGCGGCGGTCGAACGCAGCCATCGCCCAGAAGCCGAGAATTACGACGACGGGCAAGCCAAAGATCAGGATCGCACTCAGCGGCTTCATCGGGTGGACCGGGTGGCGAGGACGACGGCGTCGCCGGGCGTGTAACTCAGCCCAAGCTTCTGGCCGTAAGCAATGGGCCCCAGATCATCCCGGCGCGACAACGAAACGCTAATCATCTTGTCAGCCGCTCCGGTCAGGAACAATTGCGTAGCATTGCCCTCGAATGCTTGGCTCGAAACATTGCCGGTCATGACGGCCGCTTCGCCCGTCGATGCGATCCGCAGCCTTTCCGGCCGGATAAAAAGGCTGGCTCGATCGCCGGTCTTCACCCCGTCGCCGCGGCGGCCGGCTAATCGTCCCACAGCCGTCTCGACCACGGCTTCGGCTCCATTGGCATCGACGACGGTACCTTCGAAGCCGTTGTTTTCACCCACGAAGGATGCGACGAAGGTCGTCTTTGGATCGTCGTAGACGCTCCGACCGTCGCCGACTTGCTCAATGACGCCGGCATTCATCACCGCCACGCGGTCGCTCATGGTGAGCGCCTCGCCCTGATCGTGCGTAATATATACGAATGTGATGCCAACGCGCCGTTGGATGCTCCGCAGCTCGTTGCGCATGTGCTGGCGCAGTCGCAAATCAAGCGCCGATAGCGGCTCATCCAACAGCAGCACTTGCGGCTCGACGGCGAGCGCGCGGGCGATCGCCACACGCTGCTTTTGTCCGCCGGATAGTTCAGAAATGCGCTTGTCCCCCTGATCGGGCAGAGCGACAAGATGGAGCAGGTTGGTGACCTTCGCTGCGCGCTCAGCCTTGCCAACGCCGCGCACACGCAGGCCGTAGCCAATGTTCTCGGCCACTGTCATCAGGGGAAACAACGCTAGATTTTGAAATATGAGCGCGGTCGGACGCATGTTGGGGCCGATACCGGTCATCGATTTGCCGCCGATGCGGATCTCGCCTTCGGACGGATCGAGGAAGCCGGATATCGCGCGCAGTAATGTCGTCTTGCCGCAGCCGGATGGACCGAGGATGGAGAAAAACTCGCCGCCCTTGATCTTCAGATGTGCCTGCCTCACCGCCGTGAAGTCACCAAACTGGATGCTGACATTGTCCAAGTCTACGTCGGCGCTCATGCGCACTTCTCCGGCAAGGCGTCGAAAAAAGTCGAGCTTGGCTAGGTTGGTCACGCGTTGCCGCCCGGCTATTGTTACAGCCGGACGGCAGTCGTACTGAAAAAGACAGTTTATGCTGCCTTGAACTTCTCGGCATATTGCGTGCGCAGGTCGGCGAACCAGGACGGCTCGACCGGGCGCCACCACATCTTGTCGAGCGACGTGCCGGGATAAGCCTCCTTGAAGATCGACTTGGCCTTATCGGATAGTAGCGCATCGGCGCCCTTGGCAACGGGGTTGTAGCCCGAACCTTCGGCCACCGCTGCCGAGCCTTCCGCCGAATGGATGTACTTCAGGAATTCATAGGCCTGATCGATGTTCTTGGCCGCCTTGGTGATCGACCAACCGTCGACCCAACCGATCGCGCCTTCCTTCGGCGCCATGAACGATACCGGCTGACCGGATTTCTTGAGGTTGATTGCTGGTCCGTCCCAGGTCTGCCCGATGACGCAACCGTTCGAGGTGAAGCCCGACTTGGTATTGTCCGCGGAATCCCAGAACTGCTTGATCCACGGTTTGCGTGCAATCGCCTCCTTGAGCAGCACGTCGTAGATCTTCTTCATCGACGCTTCGTCCTTGAAGGCGTCAAGCATGCGGTTGGAGGCAAGCTTGCCGTCGCCATCCATCCACAATCCGATGCCCAGAAGCAGCGAGTGCGGACGCCCCTGCACCTTGCCCTTGTATTCCTCGTTCCACAGCGTCCCGTAACTGAGCTTCTCGGTGTCGATCTTGGTCAGGTCATTGCGCCAGGAAATGGCTTCGGTGCCCCAGCAATGCGGCACGTGATAGAGCTTCCCATCCCAAACCCAATTCGCCTTCGAGGCATTGAGCGCCGACGGCAGGATACTGTCGATCGCGAGCTTCTTCTCGTCGAAGGGCGCGAGCACTTCGATGTCCTTGAACTGCGGCGCGCGATCATGCGTCGGCTGACACATATCGAAGCCCTGGCCCTTTGTTGCCTGCAGCTTGTTGATCTGCTCTTCGTTCTGCGAGAACGGCGTCATATTGATCTTGATGCCGGTTTTCTTTTCGAAGGCCGCGATCATCGGGGCGGGTTGCTCGTCATCCCAGTTCAGTAGGTTGAGCGTGCCCGATGAGGTCTGCGCTTCGGCAACGATCCAGGGGCCGCAGGCCGCAAGCGCACCGGCAGCACCCGTGGTTTTCAAGAACGTGCGGCGCGAAAACCGGCGCGCAGCCAACATCGTCGCCTGACCGGATGTGAGTTTTTTCTTCACTGGAAGCGCTCCCTTTTCTGTTTAAACGTTACTGCAAATTTATCGAGTAATTTCCTGGCCCCGTGGCAGCGCCATCGAAACGAATGCTAGCCTGGCAACGCGTCATTCCTGCGACGCGATCCTTCAGGCTCATCAATTGCAAACTTGTGGACTACCGCAGGCTCCACGGCCGATAGTAGGCTAAGGCCGCAAACGGCTGCAAGATGTGGTTTTGTGCAATCTGCTCATCCGCTTGGCACATCGATCGTATCATCCTTAGTATGACTTCAGGCCATCGCCTGATCGCGAGCTTGGGAACGAACACCATGACTGGAAAAGCGACCCGGCTTGAAAAGGCACTACAGGACAAGATTTTGGCGGCCGTCGGGAACGGATTCGCCCGCCAGCTGGAATACACCCAAGCCTTGATCCGGTTCGCCTCCACGAGGGGCTGTGAACACGCAATCCAGGACTTCGTGCACGATACTTGGCGATCGCGAAATTACGCGGTTGAGCGCGTTTGGATGGACCAGGCTGCCATCGAGCGACATCCCGGTGGCTCAAGGTTTTCCGCCTCTCATTCGACGGCACCCCTCGTGATTGCGCATCATCGACCGGTGCGCGAGACCGGCCAATCGCTAATCCTGCAAGCGCACGTTGATGTGGTGCCCGCTGGCCCGGCAGATCTGTGGACCCACCCCGCGTTCGACCCAGTGATCGAGGGCGACTGGTTGTATGGCCGAGGCGGAGCTGACATGAAAGCTGGCCACGCGGCGAACCTTGCCGCTCTCGATGCGCTGCGCTCGATTGGTCTCGAGCCGGCGGGCCGCATCTGTCTGCAATCGGTGGTCGAGGAGGAGAGCACCGGTAATGGCGCACTGATGGCGCATCTCGCCGGATACCGGGCCGACGCAGTGCTGATCCCTGAGCCTGAAGACGAAATGCTGGTGCGCGCCAACGTCGGCGTGCTGTGGTTCGAGGTCGAGGTGCGCGGTCATCCCGTGCATGTTCGCGAGATGGGCAGTGGCGCCAACGCCATCGATGCCGTCTATCGCGTGATCGGCGCATTGCGGGTGCTTGAGGAAAGGTGGAATGCCGACAAAACCGGACGACAGCATTTTCATGACGCTGCGCACCCGATCAACTTGAACATCGGCCGCATCGAAGGCGGTGATTGGGCATCGTCGGTGCCAGCATGGTGCAAGATCCAATGCCGCATCGCGATCTATCCTGGCGTGCGGGCGGCCGATGCCGCAGCGGAAATAGAGGAGTGTATCACCGCCTTTGCGCGCAGCGATCGCTTCCTGGCAAACATGCCGCCGCGCGTCACCTTCAACGGTTTTTTCGCTGAAGGATACGTCCAGCCCGAAGGCACGCAGGCCGAAGCGGTGCTGGGCCACGCACATCAATCGGCGGTCGGCCGGCCTCTCGAGAGCTTTATGACGGCCGGCTATGTCGATACGCGCGTGTTCGCGCTTTATGATCAGATCCCGGCGTTGTGCTACGGGCCGGTCAGCCGCAACATCCATGGTTTCGATGAAGCAGTCAGCATCGCGTCGCTGCAGCGCATCACCGGGACGATCGCGTTGTTTATCGCCGAATGGTGCGGGGTAGCACCAATCGAGCCGGCCGCATGAGCCGCCCTCAATGCTCGGCTTCCGGCGGCTCGCTCATCATCGCATCGTCATCCTCAACATCTGGCCGAAGCCGCAATTCGCCACCCAGATCGAAAGGTGCCGCAAATGATCGCAACCGCGAATGAGCCGGATCGTTTGCCCGTTGCAACGGCGATCGGCGAACGTCCCGGCTGCGCGCCCACGGCCGATCGCCGCGGGCCTGCGCCACTGTGGACATGCGGACGCGGTCTCCGTCGATGAACAGTGCGATGGTGCCGGCAGCGCGTGCGGCGAAGAAATCGATCACCGGCCCGCGCACCATGGTGCACGCCGACGGCTGCGGAAACGTCAGCACCAGGATGTGCGCGCGGACACAATCGTCAGCGACTGCCGCCGGGTGGGTCGAAACCGCAAGTACCTTGCCTCGCACTGTGGTGGTACAGCCGGTGCTGTCGCAGCGGAACGCATCTGCGGCTGCGACCTCGCGCGCGGGCCGGGCATCAGCCTCATGTTCGAGCCAGCGCGTCAGCTCGAACATGCCACCTTTCGCCGGCATGCTGGAAAGCGTACCCGCTGCGGTACGAACGGCGACCAGGTTGCCGTCGCGCCCAATCAGAACGTCGGGCTTGTCGCGCAACGGCGCAACGCCAAGGCCTGCCGCGATTAGAGCTAGCCCTGCCAGCCGCAATCTAGTTCGAAACAAGCAGAGCCAAATTCCGCCGGTGATCATCAATCCGAACGCGACGGTCGGGATCGCTGGAATACGCCCGACGGCGCCCGGCAGTCGCGCCACGGCATAGGCGATCCACGTCATAGCATCGATGCCGGCACCCATCAGCCACAACGGCCACACCTCAAGACCGAATGGCATGACGATGAGCGTTGCGAGTGCGGCCGGCATCACTACGATGTTGCAGATCGGAATGGCGATCAGGTTGGCGAGCACTGCATATTGTTGGCTCTTGTGGAAATAATATGCGGCAAGCGGGGCCACCGACGCACTAGCGATCAGCGTTGTCAGGATGATGCCGCCGAAAAACAGAAGTCCCGTTAAAATCGCCGGGCGCGGCTGAACCGGCCCCCTGGCTTCGGCGCGCTCCCGGATCCATTCGTAAACGGTGACGAGGGCGACGACGGCCGCGTAAGACATCTGAAATCCGACGTCGAACAGGTTCTCCGGGAACACGACCAGGATCATCAAAGCCGACAATGCGACATTGCGCAAAGACACCGCCGGGCGATCGAGCAGTACGGCAAAGAACATCATGGAAATCGTGATCCACGATCGGACCGTCGCCGGTGACGAGCCCGATATCAGCAGGTAGCCAAGTGCCGCGATCGTGGCGGCGACTGCCGCTATCTTCTTGATGGGATAGCGCAGCGCGATGAATGGCACCAATGCCAGGAGCGCCCGCACAACCCAGAAGACCGCACCGGCCATGATCACCATGTGCAGGCCTGAGATCGAGAGGATGTGAAACAAGCCGCTGTCGCGATAGGCGTCATTGGTTGCTTGGCTGATCGCGCCGCGCTCACCGGTGATCAGCCCGTTGGCGATGGCGCCGCGCTCGCCCGGCAAGCCCTCGGTAATCCGCGTGCCGATCGCAAGCCGGATCCGCTCGATGCCGGCCCAGAACTGCAGCCAAGCCGGAGGTGGACCAAGATCGGGATCGAGTGTTGGTTTCGAGAGTGAATATCCGATACCGCCCATACCATTGAACCATGCCGCCCGGGCAAAATCGTAGTCGCCAGCGAGCGCCGGAATACCCGGTGGCCCAAGGGTCGCCTTGATCCGCAGGCCATCGCCTGGCTTCAATCCGGGAATCGCGACCATCGTGCGAACGCGAATGCGATACGGCATCCGCGCTTTCGAAAGCCCAGCGAATGACACCAGCCGCAACGTTATGCGCTGTCCGCGCCCGGATCGCGGCTCCACGAGTTCGATAAATCCGCGCACTTCGGCAAGACCGAACTGACGTTCCAGAACCGGCGCGCGGACGAATTCGGTTCTGATCTTGGCAAGCGCGAACCCCGTTGCTGCGCTAACGACGGCGCCAGTCACCATGACGGCGAGACTTCCCCTGCGCCAAAACAGCGAGAGCACGAGTGCAATCGGGAGTGGTGCGAGAGCCAACAGCAAGTGAGGCTCCGCCGGCAGCTTGAAATAGCCGACGATGCCCAAGCCGAGAAACACCGGCACCCACAGGAACCAGCGATCTTGCTCGGCTTCGAGCGCGTCGAGGAAGGCAGCCGGGGTCAGGCGAGACAAGAGTGGGACACGCGTTCTCCCACGCCCGCTCGCGTCCGCGTCGAAGCCTGCCATCACATCGGTCATGAGCGCCGCACTTTTATACCCCGTCACGTCCATGCTACACGCGGGCCAGTTGTTCCCAACCTAAAAAAGCAGCAAACGCATGACGAGCACTCTTAAGCCCACCGCAAAGCCGGTCGTCACGAGGTTTGCACCATCGCCGACAGGCTATCTGCACATCGGCGGGGCACGGACGGCGCTATTCAACTGGCTTTATGCGCGACATGCCGGTGGAAAGTTCTTGCTGCGCATCGAGGATACCGACCGCAGCCGTCACACCCCCGAGGCGGTGGACGCGATTCTGGATGGGCTGAAGTGGCTCGGTCTCGATTGGGACGGTGAACCGCTATCGCAGTTCAGCCGGGGTGCGCGTCACGCCGAAGTTGCTCACGAGTTGTTGGCGGCGGGCAAGGCCTATCGCTGCTACCTATCTCCCGAGGAACTGACTGCGGCACGCGACAAAGCCGTGACGGAGAAGCGTCCCTTCATCGTGCAAAGCCCATGGCGCGACCGGGACCCTAAGACGGCACCGGCCGGCATTCCCGGGGTCGTCCGTTTCAAAGCGCCACTCGACGGCGAGACGATTGTAGACGACATCGTCCAGGGCCGGGTCTTGTTCCAGAACAAGGAGCTCGACGATCTCGTAATCTTGCGTTCGGATGGTTCGCCGATCTACAATCTCGCGGTGGTCGTCGATGATCACGACATGGCCGTCACGCATGTCTTGCGTGGCGTCGATCATTTGACGAACGCTGCACGGCAGACGCAGATCTACCAGGCGATGGGCTGGGATGTGCCGGTGTTCGGCCATGTGCCCCTCATTCATGGGACGGACGGGGCGAAACTGTCGAAACGTCATGGCGCGCTTGGCATCGAAGCCTATCGGGCGATGGGTTATCTGCCATCGGCACTGAAGAATTATCTCGTGCGTTTGGGCTGGAGCCACGGCGATGACGAAATTTTCTCATTGGCGAAGATGATCGAGTGGTTCGATTTGTCGTCGCTCGGCAAGTCGGCGGCCCGCATGGACTTCAAGAAGCTTGCCGATACCAACGCGCACTACATTCGGGAGACGCCGGATGCCGAACTGCTCGCACAAATCGAGGCCGTGCTGCCTGAGCTTGGTACGAAAGAAGCGCCGGCGACGCTCGACGCGACCCAGCGCGCGCAAATACTGGCGCTGATGCCGGATCTGAAGCCCCGGGCGCAGACCCTGCGCGAGATCGTCGATGCAGCCGCCTGTATCTTTGCAAAGCGTCCCCTTAAACTTGACGAGAAGGCCGCGAAGCTGCTCGATGCCGAAGCAAAGGCACATATCAAGGCGCTGCACGATCGCTTCTCAGAGCTGAATTCTTGGCAAGCGAAAGTACTGGAAGATGACGTTCGCGCGTATGCCGAGACCCATGCGCTAAAGCTTGGCAAGGTCGCGCAGCCTCTGCGTGCCGCACTGACCGGCACTTCGGTCTCGCCGCCGGTGTTCGGTGTAATGGCCGTGCTCGGTCGCGACGAAACACTGGCCCGCCTCGCCGATCAGGCCGGCTGAGGCGAACGCTTCAACCACGCGAGCAAAGTAACCGGCGCGGCAGCAACAGCTGCCAACGGCATTGCAACCAGCGCATAGATCGCGAGCTTCACCGCCCGCGCCGATTGATAGCCGAACGCATTTGCGTACTCGGCGCGATTTTCAGGCGGCCACAACTTGGTCCACCAGCGCCAGGAAACCGGACTGCCGAGCAAGCCAAGCAGAACGAACGCGAGATAACCCAAGGCCGCCCATGCCGGCAGCCAGCGCACGAGCCGTTGGTCCAATTCCCGTTGCCGTGCAGAACTGACAAGATGCATGTGGATCGCGGTTGGCTCGATGCGGCCTGTCACGTCGTTCGTGACACCCTGCGCCGCCCGCGTTAATGCATCGACGATACCGCCGGTTGCGGAAGTCGTGAGTGGATAGGGGATAGCAACCAATGTCACTCGATCCTCAGCTGTCTTCGCCAATCGCAGCGTCAGTGGTTTCGCTTCGGTAGCTAAAGTTGAGAGCAACGCGTCGAGGCCCGAGTCGGCATTCCATGCGTCTGAGCCGGTCAACTCGGCCTTGAGCCAAAGCCAGTTACGCGCGCCAGGCTGACGGCCGGCGGGAGCATCCAGGATGATCAGATTTACATCGTTGTTTTCGGCAGCCGCAACGAGATCGGTCGAAATAATACTGCGATCGGGACCGCCTGAAACTTGGAAATGCAGAAGCCCATCGGCAAGCCGCCCGGTGACCAGCACCGTCTGCCCGCGCAATCCTGGCAGTGCATCCCTCAACCGGTAAGGATCGACGCGTTCGACGAGTTCGGTCTTGCCGGATTTGTCCATCGACGGCTTGGCACTGAGGGTTGCCAGCGCACCCGGTTGCAGGGCGATTACGCGAATACCTTTGCGGGCGACGGAACGGTCGAGTTGCGCCAGTATTTCGTCGAAGTCGGTACGCTGTGCGATCTCAACCCTGATTTTCGGACTGACCTGAGCCAATCGGGGAGATCCATCGTGCAACGGGTAAACGCCAAATGCCGTCGACAAGCGCAAGGTCGCGGGTCGTGGCAATATGGTGAGGGCTGACGCCTGCGAGAACACAGCGTCCTCGGTCAGGACCAACACGAGCCGCCGCTCCGCATCGTTTGCGACCGTCCCCAACACGCTTGGCATCCGCTTCATCTCGTCGGGGTTAGCGGCGGTGAACCGTTCGCCTTTGACGTTGACGAAAGTCCAGTGACCCTCTTGCGAGACGGACGCCGCGAGCACGAGCGTGCCCACGGGCACCACCATGCGCGCCGTCTGCTCGATCGCGCGCGCGAAACCATCGGTCTCAGCGCGCACAACAGTGGCAACGCCGACGCATAGCAGCGCGACGAAAACTGCCGTTATCACCAAGTCGCCCGCGCTCGTTCTGCACCGGACCTGCACGCTCGACATACCTGCATGCCTCTCTTAGTCGTGATGTATCAACGATGGTGTCTGACCCTCCGGCTCTGACACCCGAAATCAACGTCAACGCAACTGTATCATGGCCATGAGCAGTCTAGCGGATGGACTATTTTTTGGTGTCAGACCCGGAGGGTCGGACACCATCGCGACAGATTAGTATCGCACGCCATTCGTAGCCACATTGACGGATGACACTCACTGCCCGATTGTGCCGACCGGCCGGTCCCCAGATGACCTCGTTGCCGTATCGCCGATAAGGAGACGCCAATGACAACCTTAGCGCCCCGCCCCGCCGCCGAGGGTCATGAAACCATGCGGGCCGGCATCGCCGGGGTGGTTGCGCGTGCGCGTGTCGCTCAAAGTCTGTTTGCGACCGCAAGTCAGGAGTGTACCGACGATGCCGTGCGCGCGTTGGCTTGGTCGATCTACCAGCCGAGCCATGCGCGCGCTCTTGCCGAACTAGCGGTCAAGGATACCGGCCTTGGCAACGTGGCCGACAAGATTATCAAGAAACAGCGCAAGACGTTCGGCACCTTGCGCGATCTGCTGCGAGCGCCGAGCGTCGGCATTATCGAGGAGGACCAGGCCCGCGGCCTCGTCAAGTTCGCGAAGCCCATGGGCGTAGTCGCAGCGGTCACGCCATCGACCAATCCTGGCGCCACGCCCGTCAACAAAGCGATGATGGCGGTCAAGGGCCGCAACGCGGTGATCGTCGCGCCATCGCCCCTTGGCTACGACACCACCAAGCTCGCCGTCGACTATATGCGCGCCGAACTGGAACGGATCGGGTTACCTGCCGACCTGGTGCAGATCCTTCCGGCACCCGTCACCAAGGACAGCACGGACGAGCTGATGAAGTCCGTCGAGCTCGTCGTCGTGACCGGATCGCAGGACAACGTCCGCCGCGCCGGCATGAGCGGTACGCCATCGATCGGAGTTGGCGCCGGCAATGTGCCGGTCATCATCGAGCGCACGGCCGACCTCGACGATGCGGCAACCAAGATTTGCGCCTCGAAGATCTTCGACAATTCGACCTCGTGTTCGTCGGAAAATGCTGTCGTGATCGAGGACGCGGTTTATGACGCGGCTATGGCAGCACTGGCGCGCGTAGGTGGTTATCTTTGCACTCCGGTCGAAAAGTACCAGATCGAGAAAGCGCTTTGGCTTAACGGCAAGCTCAACCGAAATTTGATTGCACGCTCGACCGAAGTTTTGGCGCCGGCATTTGGACTTCCCGAGACAGCCAGAAACTCCAAATTCTTCATGGTGGAAGAAACTCGGGTCGGCAAACAAGCGCCCTTCTCCGGCGAAAAATTGTGCCTAGTGCTGACCGTCTATCGCGCGAAAGATTTTGCCGCCGCCAAGGAGCGCGTGCGCGAAATCCTTGATTTCCAGGGCCGGGGACATTCATGCGGTCTTCACACGACCAACCCTGCGCTTGGCCGTGAGCTTGCCGAAGATCTTGACGTGGTGCGCGTGCTGGTGAACTTCGCACACACTTTCGGCAATGGTGGCGGATTTGACTCCGGCCTAAACTTTACGCTGAGCATGGGTTGCGGTTCCTGGCAGAAGAACAGTATCTCGGAGAACCTCAGCCTTAAGCATTTCCTCAATATCACCCATCTCGTCACGCCGATCGCACCGGACAAACCATCAGAGGCCGAGTTATTCGGTCCGCTGTGGAACAAGATTGGTTATGTGGAAGGCCAGCAATGAATTTTGTCGAGCATGTCGCCAAGTCGATGGTCTTGGAGCCAGCTGGGATCCCAGTTCCAATAGGCCGGGTCTGCCGTACGCCAGATGAAGCGCGTGCGCTGTTCTTGCAAGTCGGCCCATGCGTGGTAAAGGCCCAGGTGCCAACCGGCAAACGCGGTAAGGCCGGTGGCATCAAGGCAGCCGACACAGCTGATGACGCCGCCAATCGCGCCAAAGATATTCTCGCGCTCACCATCGACGGCCATCGGGTGACGGAATTACTGCTCGAACAGCGCGGGAGAATCGTGCGCGAATTCTATGCCGCCGTAATGACCGATTTCAGCGCCCGCAAACCGCTCGTGTTGTTCTCGACCGAAGGCGGCATGGACATCGAGGAAGTTGCCGAACGCAATCCATCGAGCATCCGCCGCCATCACGTCGAGCCCGGCAAAGGCTTTAGCGCTACCGACGCAAGCGCGCTGATCGCCGGATTGGAACTGGGTGATAGCGGCGCGCAGATCGCAGCCATCCTCGAGAAGATGTACGCGGCCTACGTTGCGACCGATGCCGAGCTGATCGAGATAAACCCGCTCGCATTGCTCGGCGACGGTCGCGTCGTAGCACTCGACTGCAAGTTGACGATCGACGACTCGAGCACATTCCGGCAACCGGAACTCGCGGCGCGCGGCGCGCCGGAGCAGTTGACGGCGTTGGAAGAGAGAGGCGCCGCCGCCGGCCTCAAGTTCATTCAGCTCGACGGCAATATCGGCGTACTGGCGAACGGTGCCGGCCTTACCATGACGACAATGGATGTGATCAGCCATCAGGGCGGCCGGCCTGCAAACTTTCTCGAGATCGGCGGCGAGGCCTATACCAAGGCCGAAATCGCGCTCGACCTGGTGTTGTCGAACCCTGGCGTGAAATCGCTCGTCGTCAATTTTTGTGGCGCGTTCGCGCGCACCGACGTGATGGCCGATGGTGTCGTGAAAGCGTGGCAGAATCTAAAACCGACGATCCCCGTCTTCTTCTCCATTCACGGCACTGGCGAGGATGAGGCACGCGCACTCGTGCGTCGCGAACTCGGGTTGGAACCGATGGAGTTCATGGAAGAGGCGGTGGCCGCCGCGATCGCTGCTGCGCAGGTGGCCAAATGATTATTCATCGTAAAGAGCATCGTGTTCTCGTACAGGGTCTGACCGGCAAGCAAGGCTCGTTCTGGGCCGAGAAAATGCTTGCGTGCGGCACCACCGTCATCGGCGGCGTCAATCCGAAACGAGCAGGCGAAACGCACGTCGGCCTGCCGGTGTTCGCCTCGTCCGTTGCGGCGATGGCGGCCGCACCGTTCGACACGGCCGTAATGTTCATTCCTCCGGCAATGGCGAAAGACGCAGCGCTCGACGCGATTCAAGCCGGTGCAAAGTCGCTGGTGATCCTGACCGAGCACATTCCCGCGCGCGACGTGATGGCAATCCACGAGGCGGCGTGCGCGCAAGGTACGCAGATCATCGGGCCGAATACCGCCGGTTTGGTGACGCCTGGCGAGGGCTTCGTCGGCATCATGCCGGGGCATAATCCGAACGTCTTCAAGCCAGGGCGGATCGGCGTCATCTCGCGCAGCGGTAGCCTCGGCACGCTGGTTTGCCTCAACTTGACGAGGGCTGGCCTTGGACAATCCGCATTCGTTGGTATCGGCGGCGATCCGATGATCGGGACAACAACGCGCGACGCCCTCGAAGCCCTCGACAAGGATACCCGCACCGATGCGATCGTGCTCGTCGGCGAGATTGGCGGCGGCATGGAGGAGCAAGCGGCCGAATATGCGCGGGGCATGACCAAACCGATTGTGTCGTTCATCGCCGGCCGGGCTTCACCGCCCGGCAAAAAGATGGGGCACGCCGGCGCGATCGTCACCGGCACAGCAGGCGGTTATGCAGGCAAACGGGCGGCGCTGGAAGCTGGCGGCGTACGGGTCGTCGACACGCCGCGGGATATTCCGGTTGCACTTCAACAGCGTTTGAATTGAACATCTAGGCGAAGGCCTTGCGATCACGGGAGGCCTTGATTTTGCCTGCGCTCAGTGCCGAATCGACAGCCAAAGAGGAAGCAGCTGGGCGCTCCACGGTCGCGATCGCGATGGTGCTGGCGATCATGTTTGCCTTCGCGGTGATGGACGGCCTGACGAAGATCTTGTCGCAGACGCTCCCGATCTGGCAGATCATGTGGGTCCGAAACGTCGTATTTGCGGGCTTGTCGATCACAATGCTGTATACCGAATGCAAGGCTCAAAACAGGAGCGTGCTCAGCCTCGCGTATAGTCGGCGCCCCCTGCTGCAGTTTTCCCGGGCGCTGCTGTTGATCATCGAGAGCGCGATCTTCATGTTGGCTTTCAAGCTGATGCCAATCGGCGATGTGCATGCAGTTGCAGCGGTCGCACCGCTGCTGGTTGTCGCGCTATCGGTCCCATTGCTCGGCGAACATGTGGGCCCACGCCGGTGGTTGGCTGTGCTCGTGGGGTTTGCCGGCGTGTTGCTGATCATCCGTCCAGGGTTTGCCACGATCGAGCCGCCCATACTCGTCACTCTGCTCGGTGCCTCCATGTGGGCTGTTTATCAGGTGATGGTGCGCATGTGCTCGCGCGTCGATCGGAGCGAAACGACTACGCTTTGGACCGCACTCGTCGGGCTCGCCGCTACCACCTGCATTGGCCCCTACGTCTGGGTATGGCCCGACGCCACGGGCTGGCTTATGCTCGGTGCCATAGCCGTTCTTGGTAGCATTGCGCACACGACGTTCATTCGGGCGCTCGGCATGACGCAGCCCTCGCTGCTGCAGCCGTACAACTATACGCTTTTCGTGTGGGCTGTGGTGGTCGGTTATCTGTTCTTCGGTGACATACCCGATCGATGGACGCTGACGGGGGCAGCGATCATCATTGCGTCCGGTATTTACGTTTGGCACCGCGAGCGCGTCCAGGCCAAACAAAGTCAGGCCACCCAAACAACGTAGCCGCACCGTTGGGTGATGCGTGTAGGAGCATCGCGCGCCGAATCATGATACATTAAAGCATCAGCTTCTTTGGGAGACAGGCATCATGATGAAACATATGGCAGCCGCAGCGGTGATGATTGGTCTCGGCGTCGGACTGATCGCGATGCCGTCAGCAGCATCTGCAAAAAGTTGTGTCCTGGCAGGCGGCGAAGCCACCATGGTCACGGGCGATCTTGCGCGCTTTATGGCGGGCGCAGCGTTGAAGAACTCGATGAAGGACAAGGGGCTGACGCCAGTCGGTAACCCCAAAATTACCTGCAAGGATCCGTCACCGCTGACGTATTGCCTGGCCCAGCAGCGCGCGTGCAAATAAATTGAATTGGAGCGGCAGCAGGCCGCAAGGAGCCGCCTCTAAATCCCCAGGTATGCAGCCTTGACGTTTTGATCGGCGAGTAGATCGCGGCCGCTTCCTTCGATGACGATGCGGCCGTTTTCCATCACGTAACCGCGGTCGGCGATCATGAGACTCGAGAAGGCGTTTTGTTCGACGAGGAAGATGGTGATGCCGTCATTCTTGAGTCCAACGATCGCTTTCATGATCTGATCGACCAGCAGTGGCGCCAAGCCCATACTAGGTTCGTCGAGGAGCAACAGTTTAGGTCGCGACATCAAAGCGCGGCCGATCGCCAGCATCTGTTGCTGACCGCCCGATAATCCGCCCCCGGCTCGCGCGCGGAAATCCTTCAGGACGGGAAACAACTCGAACACGCGGTCCATGTCGCCGGCGATGCCTCGATCCCGTCGCAGATACGCTCCCAGCCGTAGATTGTCCTCGACCGACAGGATGCCGAAGATTTGGCGCCCTTCGGGGGATTGCGAAATGCCTGCTGCAACGCGGGCATGCGGTGGAGCGCGGGTGATGTCGGTGCCGTTTAGCCGAATGGCGCCGCCGCTGACCGGTTGTACGCCCGAGATGGCTTTCAACAGCGTGGTCTTTCCGGCTCCGTTGGCGCCAACCAACGCCACGATTTCGCCAACTTGAACTTCGAGCGACACCCCGCGCAAAGCCTGTATCCGCCCATAGTGGCTGGACAACTGCTCAATCCTGAGCATGTCGCGTCTCCATCCCGGTCTCGGCCCCGATGCCGAGATAAGCGCGGATGACATCGGGGTTGCGACGCACGCCGGCGGGGTTGCCTTCGGCAAGCTTGCGGCCGTGGTCGAGCACCAGGATGTGGTCCGAGATCTTCATGACGAGTTTCATGTCGTGCTCGACCAGGACGACCGTCACGCCGCGGCGCGCGATCTCCTGGATCAGCCGATCGACCTCTTCGGTTTCGATGGCATTGCAGCCGGCCGCGGGCTCGTCGAGCAGCAGAAGCTTCGGTTCGCTCGCAAGTGCCCGGGCAATCTCGAGACGCTTCAGGGCGCCATACGACAACCCTCCCGCAACGTGTCCGGCCTGACTGTCGAGGCCGACGAAACGGAGCAGCTCGTTCGCGTATTCGGCACAAGCCTTGTTTGCGCGCTGGACTGAGGGCAGCCGCAAGAAGTGAGGCAGCATTGCCTTAGGCTCATGCAGGTGCCGGCCGACCATGACATTCTCCAAAACCGTCAGGCGGAAGAATGTCTGCAGATTTTGGAACGTGCGGGACATGCCGGCTCGGGCTCGCAGATGCGGCTCCATTCGCGTTATGTCCTGGTCGTCGAACAGCACGTGCCCTCGTACCGGATGGTAGATGCCCGATATCATGTTGAAGAGCGTCGTCTTGCCGGCTCCATTGGGGCCGATGATTGAAAAAATACGCCCGCGCGGAACGTCGAACGAAAGGTCCTCAACTGCGTGAACGCCGCCGAAGCTGATGCTCAATCCCTTGACAGCGAGCAGTGTCATGGGACCCTCGCTGCGAGCCGGCCGGTGATTGCAGGCAGTATCCCCTGGCGCAGGAAGATCATGATTCCCATCATGATCGCACCGATGACCACCTGCTCGTAGTCGTGGAGAAACGTCAGCACTTGCGGCAATGCCTTCAGTAGCCCGGCCCCGATGACCGCGCCGAAGATCGAGCCCATTCCGCCCAGCACACTCATCGTGACCAATTCGACGGAGTGCAAAAATCCGGCCGCGGTCGGCGTGATATGCCCATCGGACAAGGCAGCCATCGATCCGGCGAGGCTGGCGTAGCCTGCCGAAACGGTGAAGGCCACCAGCTTGTATCGCGCCACATCAATGCCGTTGCTGGCGGCGGCGACCTCCGAATCATGCAACCCGCGCAAGGCTCGTCCGGTCGGGCTATCGACCAGATTAAGAGCAAGCCAGATGCCGATCACCAGCACGATGGCGCTGGTCCAATACCACATGCGCGAGCCGCGAATGATGAACCCGAGCAGCTCGAACTTCGGCACGCTCATGCCATCTGGACCACCGGTCCATTGCGCTTCGTTGTTCAATACCATCGAAATCAAAATGCCGAGCCCGAGGGTGGCTACCGCCAGATAATGGCCCTTCAGTTTCAGGATCGGGCGGCCGACCAACCAGGCGATCAGCATCGTCAACCCGAGTCCTGCGAATATACTCGGCATCGGCGGCAATCCGAGATGCGTCGGGCCGATCGCCATCGCGTAAGCCCCGATCCCAAAGAAGCCGGCATGACCGAGACTGACCTGCCCGGCATAACCCATCAATATGTTGAGGCCGACGACGACCAGACTGGCGATGAATATGCTGGTGCCGATCTCATAGTAGAACGTCGATGGGAATAACGCCGGCGCCGCTGCGATCGCGGCAATGAGGACGAGCAGCCCAAGCGACCGGCCGGTGGGCATTCTACACCCTCTCGACGCGCGAGCGGCCAAACAAGCCATTCGGCAGAACGAACAATGTGAGCAAGATCAAGATGAAGGCTACGGCGTCCTTGTACTTGGAACTGAGCAGCCCCGCGCTCAGCTGTTCGACCATACCGAGTAACAGTCCACCGACTACCGCACCAAGTGGATTGCCCATGCCGCCCAGCATCGCCGCCGCGAAACCTTTCAGGGCGAGCAGCGTGCCTACGTCGTAGCTGGTCAGCGTTATGGGCGTGATCAGAATGCCAGCCAACGCGCCGATAGCACCCGACAATGCGAACGAAACCGCCACCACTTTGTTGGTGTCGACGCCAACGAGCTGAGCGGCGAGGCGATTGGCCGACGTAGCTGTAATGGCCTTGCCGAATAGCGTTCGCTGGAAAAACAACCAGAGTGCCAGGACAGTTATCGCCGTTCCTGCGAGCACCCACAGGCTTTGCGGCAGCAGCGTCGCGCCGAATACTTTGAATGGTGCTTCACCTGAAAATGCGGGAATGCGGTGAAACTGTTTGTCGAAAACGATCTGGGCGATCCCACGCAGTAGAATGGACGCGCCGATCGTGATGATGATGAGCGCGACGACAGACGCCCCTCGCGCCGGTTCGATGGCGAACTTGTACAAGACCAGCCCCACGGCCATCGCCGTGAAGATCGCCAGTAATGCCGCCGCCGGCAAAGGCACGCCTGCGGCTACGGCGAAAAACGTCACCATCCCACCAATCATCACGAACTCGCCTTGGGCGAAATTCACGACGTCGGAAGCGTTGTAGATAATGGTGAAACCAAGCGCGACGAGCGCATAGACCGCGCCGACCGTTAGACCTGAGAGCAGGAATTGCATCAACTCAGGCATTGGATCGGCCTCCCGTCCCGGAGGGCTCTACTGCAGCGCGACCCAATCGCCCTTCTTGATTTCGAGCATGCGAAAGGCCGACAGGTCGAGGCCCATATGATCGGCCGGTGACATATTGACGACGCCACCGGTACCAATGAAGCCTTTCGTCTTTTCAATTTCGTCGCGCACTTTCTGGCCGTCGGTCGCCCCTGCGCGCTTGATGGCCTCGACAAGAATATTGAGCCCATCGTAGGCGTGGCCGCCAAAGGTCGAAACAGGCTGCTTCGCATATTCGGCAAAGGCCTTCGTGTAGGCAACCACCACGGCCTTTTGCGGATCACTATCGGGTAGCTTTTCGGCGATAAGCAAAGCAGCGGCAGGTAGCCGTATCCCCTCCGCTGCTTCGCCAGCAGCATCGATAAAGCCCTTAGAGGCGACGCCGTGACTTTGATACAGGGGCACTGTGAAGCCAAGTTGCTTGTAGTTGCGCGTGACAATCGACGGGCCTTGCCCGAAGCCAGCGTTGAGCACCGCCTGGATGCCGGTCTTCGCTTTCACGTTGGTCAGCTGCGGTGTCATGTCGGTGTCGCGCGGGCCGTAGGTTTCATCCGCCAGCACCTCGATGCCGTACCTGCCGATGACTTTCTTGCATTCGTCCTGCATCGATTTGCCGAATGCATCCTGGCCGGAGATCATGCCGATCTTGGTCAGCCCGCGTTTCTTCATATCCTCAAAGATTTTTTCGCATGCCATCTTGTCGGTATGCGGCGTCTTGAAGACGAATTTTTTCGCCGGCTCGATGATGGCAACGGCGCCACCCAGTGAAATGAACGGGAGCTTGGCGTCCTCGAACACCGGGATCATCGCCATGGTATCGCCGGTGGTCGATCCACCGACTTGCGCGATCACCTTGTCGTCTTCGACGAGACGGGTTGCAAACTGCTTGGCCTTGGCCGCATCGCCACCGGAGTCGTAAATCACGATCTCGATCTGCTTGCCGAGAACGCCGCCCTTTTTGTTGATGTCATCAGCAAGCATCTTCAGTGTCTTGGCTTCGGGATCGCCGAGGAAAGATGCTGGTCCCGTGACAGCAAGAACGGCGCCGATTTTGACCTTATCTTGCGCAATACTTGGGCTCGTAGCGGCGGCAACAAGCAGTACTGCCGTCGCGCATGCCGTAAACACCCGCATCAATTTCATCGTATCTCGCTCCCACTGAAGAGATCGCCGCGCGTTTTGGATTTTTTCGGCGCCGTTTGCACACGAATGTATATTGACCGACCAGCCGGTCAACGTAAAACTTTGACCCAAGTATCGCATTTATCAGGAGGAATTCATGACGGCCGCAACGATCCTGGTCGACGATGCAGAGGGCGTGCGCACGATTACGCTCAATCGGCCGGAGAAGCTCAACTCGTTCAACGAGGTGATGCATAAGGAACTGCGCATCGCGCTGGCCGACGCAAGGGCTGATGAGATTCGCGCGGTATTGCTAACGGGTTCAGGCAAAGGTTTCTGTGCCGGGCAGGATTTGTCCGATCGCGTGCAAGCGCAAGGCGGTAGTGCGCCGGACCTGGGCGCGACCATCGATGAATTCTGGAACCCGTTGGTGCGCGAGATCCGCGATCTCGAAAAGCCCGTCATTTGTGCGGTAAACGGAGTGGCGGCCGGTGCCGGATCGAGCGTGGCGCTAGCGTGCGATATCGTGCTTGCCGCCCGCTCGGCGCGATTCATACAGCCGTTTTGCCGCCTCGGTCTCGTGCCGGATGCGGGTGGAACCTATCATCTTCCCCGCTTGGTCGGCGAAGCGCGGGCCAAGGGTCTAGCAATGCTCGGCGGCACATTATCTGCGATCGATGCCGAAAGCTGGGGGCTGATCTGGAAAGTCATCGACGATGAAAAGTTGATGGACGAAGCGCGCCGAATGGCGCGACATTTGGCGACACAGCCCACACACGGTTTCGCGCTGATGAAACGCGCCTTCCATGCCAGCGCCACCAATTCGTTCGACGGCCAATTGAACCTCGAACGCGATCTGCAGCGGGAAGCTGGCCGGACGCCCGACTATGCGGAAGGCGTGCGCGCCTTTTTCGATAAGCGCGAACCGAAGTTCAGCGGCCGGAAAGCTTGAGCGATGACAGCCGACGCAACGTTGCTCGCCAAGCGCTGTGCCGACGCAATGTGGGCAACCGATAAAGCGTCGCAAGCGCTCGGCATGAGATTGATCGACGTCTCGCCTGGCTGCTCGGAAATGGCGATGTCGATCTCCGGCAGCATGGTGAACGGGCACGGCATGTGCCACGGTGGTTTCATCTTCACCTTGGCCGACAGTGCATTCGCTTTTGCCTGCAACAGCTATAATCAGCGCACCGTCGCCCAGCACTGTTCGGTGACATTCATCAAGTCAGCCAAGCTTGGTGATCGCTTGACTGCGAAGGCCGTCGAACGCTCGCGAAGCGGGCGCAGTGGCATCTACGATATCACAGTCACCAACGACGATGGCATCGTGATTGCCGAGTTTCGCGGACACTCGCGCACGATCGATGGCACGCTGGTTTGAGTGGGTGAGTGCAATGCTGGACCTGACGCCGCGCCGTGAACAGTTGGAGCCGATCGAAATCGCTTCACGCGACGAGATCGCGGCGCTGCAACTCGAGCGCCTGAAATGGACGCTGCGCCGCGTGTACGACAACGTGCCTCACTATCGGAAGGCGTTCGACGCGGCGGGCGTAAATCCTGACGATCTTCAATCGCTCGAGGATCTCGCCAAGTTTCCCTTCACCACCAAGGCCGACCTGCGCGCGAATTACCCGTTCGGCATGTTCGCGGTCCCGCAAGAAAAACTCGCTCGCATCCATGCCTCATCCGGCACCACCGGAAAACCAACCGTTGTCGGCTACACGGCAAACGACATATCGATGTGGTCCGATGTGATGGCGCGCTCAATCCGCGCCTCCGGTGGTCGTGCCGGCATGAAGGTGCACATCGCCTACGGCTACGGCTTGTTCACCGGCGGGCTTGGCGCACACTATGGCGTCGAACGCCTGGGCTGCATGGCGATCCCGGTATCCGGCGGTATGACCGAGCGCCAAGTGCAGCTGATCAAGGATTTCGAACCCGACATCATCATGGTGACGCCGAGCTACATGCTTGCGATCCTCGATGAGTTTGTGCGGCAAGGCATCGATCCACGCTCCACATCATTGAAGGTCGGTATCTTTGGCGCCGAGCCGTGGACCAACGCCATGCGCGCCGAGATCGAGGCTTCGTTCGACATGCACGCGATCGACATCTTCGGGTTGTCCGAAGTGATCGGTCCCGGCGTCGCCAACGAGTGCGTCGAGTCCAAGGACGGGTTGCACATCTGGGAAGATCACTTCTATCCCGAGATCATCGATCCAATTAGCGGCCGGGTTCTGCCTGACGGCGAGATGGGCGAACTCGTCTTTACATCGTTGACCAAGGAAGCAATGCCTGTCATCCGCTATCGCACGCGAGATCTCACTCGGCTCTTGCCCGGCACAGCCCGGTCCATGCGGCGGATGGAGAAGGTCACCGGCCGGACCGACGACATGATGATCGTGCGCGGCGTCAACGTTTTCCCAACCCAGATCGAGGAACTTCTTCTGGCGGTCGAACCGCTGTCAGCCCACTATCAGATCGTGCTCACGCGCGCCGATCGGATGGATGAGATGGAAGTGCTGGTCGAGATCAGACCGGATGCGGATACGCCCGGCGCGCGGTCTCTGTCGGCTACGCATTTGGGCCAACGCATCAAAGATACAATTGGGGTGACGGCAAAGGTCAGCGTCATCGATGCAAACGGCATCGAGCGCTCGCTCGGCAAGGCAAACCGCATCATCGACAAGCGGCCGAAGGTGTAGCGACCTCACATCTGATCGTAATCGAGCACGACGCGATCGCTGGTCGGCTGGGCCTGACAGGTGAGGATGAACCCGGCCTCGATTTCCCACGGCTCGAGGGAAAAGTTGCGATCCATCTTGAGGGCACCTTCGACGACCTTTGCACGGCACGTGCAGCACATCCCGCCCTTGCAGGAATACGGCACGCGAACGCCCGCCGCGAGTGCGGCATCGACGATGTGCACACCGCGTTCAACGCGGATCGCGTGACGTGCGCCGTCGATGATCAATATCGCTTGCGCACCTGTGGCAGGCGCATCTGCGGCCGAGGGTTCAGCTGCGACCCGCCGCTGTGCCATTTCTGGGCCCGCACGAAAGTACTCGAAATGGATTCTTTCTCTAGGCAATCCCATTTCCAGCAGCGTTTCGCGCGTATCCTTGATCAGACTGCCCGGGCCGCACAGGAACACATGATCGACATCGGCCAATGGCACGAGTGTCACCATCAATTGCTTGATCTTGTCGCCGTCGATACGGCCTGACAGCATCGGAACATCGCTGTCGGCGTCGCGGCTAAGCACATGACATACCGTCAACCGGTCGAGGTGACTGTCCTTCAGATCTTGCAGGGCTTCGCGGAAGATAATGCTGTCGAACGAACGGTTGCCATAGATGAGTACGAAGCGGCTTTGAAGTTCCGCTGCCAGTACGTGACGGATCATCGACATGACCGGCGTGATGCCGCTGCCAGCCGCGATCGCGAGGTAGGTGCGCTGTTCGCCAAGGCCGCCCGCGGGCAGTGCGAAACGGCCCGCGGGCAGAGACGCTTCGATCTGCGCGTCAACTGAAAATGCGGAATGTGCGTGACTGGAGAAAAGCCCACCATCGACGCGCTTCACGGTGATCCATAAATCGCGGTCGTCGGGCCCCGAACAGATCGAATAGGTGCGGCGAACCTCCTCGCCATCAAGCACGCCACGAACGACGAGATGTTGCCCAGGGCGAAATCTATATGCTTCCCGCGAACTCTCGGGAACACGCAATGCGAACGACATCGCATCGGCTGTTTCGCGTCGAACCGCGGCGATCGTTAGGGCGTTGAACTGATCTTTCATCGCCGCTGGTTCGCTGAATTCAGATGCATTTGAAGTACTCGAATGGCTCGTGGCACGACAAGCAGCGGTAATGGGCCTTGCACGCGGTCGAGCCGAATTCGCTGATGCGCTCGGTCTCGCCGGAACCGCACTTAGGGCACTGGGTCTCAACTTGCGAAAACAGCGCGCGCTTGCCGGATGCCTTTTCGGGCGGCGCGATGCCGTTGGCGCGAAGCTTCTCGCGGGCATCTGCACTCAGCCAATCCGTGGTCCACGCCGGCGACAAAACGCGAGACACGCGAAAGTTTTTGAAGCCGGCTTTGGCTAGCGCTGCCTCGACGTCGTGCGCTATGATGTCCATTGCCGGGCAACCCGAGTAGGTCGGTGTGATCGCGACTTCGAGCGTCTCGCCAATTAGCTTTACGCCGCGCAATATACCCATGTCGCGAATTGTAAGAAACGGCAGCTCCGGATCGGTCACGCGATCTAACACGGTGCGAGCCCGTTCGAGCAGTTCGGCACCGCTTTCGATCTGGCTCGTTCCAGCCGTCACCACTTGGCTCCAGGATAGGTGCGTGGCAGGGATTGCATCACCGCCAGCATCGGACCCAGGTGCTCGGTATGGATGCCTCGACGACCGCCCGAAATCATCCAACCGTCGCGCGGGCGGTCGAGTGTCGCCTCAGCGAGTACCGCATTGATCGCCGTGTCCCAGTATGGCTTCAGGGCGCCACGATCAACGCCAATTCCGGCATCGATCATTGCGCGATCGACTTGGTCGATCGCCAATAGCTCGCCGGTGAACATCCACGCTTCGTCGATCTCGCGCTGCATGCGAGCACGGCTTTCATCGGTGCCATCGCCAAGCCGTATGACCCATTCGGCGCTGTGCCGAACGTGATACGCGCATTCCTTCTCGGCCTTTGCCGCTATGCCCGAAAGCTCAGCGTCGTTGGACTGTTTCATCGCGGTCCAGAAGAGTTCCGCAAATGTCGAATAGAACAGCTGTCGCGCCATCGTCGCGGCGAAATCGCCGTTCGGCCGCTCCACCAGCTGCAGGTTCAGATAGTGATTGGCGTTGCGGCCAAACGCCAGCGTATCCTCGTCGCGGCCATTGCCCTCAAGGCGGCCGGCGTATGCGTACAATGAACGCGCGTGACCGACGAGATCCAGGCCAATGTTAGATAATGCAATGTCTTCTTCCAGCGTCGGTGCGCGGCTGGACCATTCCGACAGCCGATGTCCAAGCACCAGTGCATCGTCGGCCAGGCGCAAGACGTACTCGAAGCGCAAATCGGTAGTGTCAGTCAGCATCACATGTGCCCAACTTCGTCGGGGATGTCATAGAATGTAGGATGCCGGTAGGGCTTGCGCTCAGGATCGGACGGCTCCAGCATGGAGTCCCTGTCAGCTGGCTCCGAGGCGATGATCGACTTGCTAGGTATTATCCAAATGCTCAGCGCTTCACCCCGGCGCGTGTAGACGTCGCGCGCGTTCTGCAGCGCCATCTCGTCATCGACCGCATGCAGACTGCCGACGTGCTTATGGCTTAAACCATTGCGAGGCCTTAGGAAGACCTCGTAGAGCGGCCAGTTCTTGTCAGCCATGTCTCTCTCCCGCGAGCTACTCCGCCGCGATCTTCGTCGCAATCTTACGAGCCCGGCGCTTCTCGGCATAGGCCATGGCCGCCTCACGAACCCAGGCGCCCTGATCGTGCGCTTCTTGCTTCGCTCGCAAACGCTGCTTGTTGCAGGGACCATCGCCGTTGACGACCCGCCAGAACTCGTCCCAATCGATCGGACCGATGCCCCAATGCTTCGTTGCCTCGTTGTATTTCAGCGCCGGATCGGGGATCGTCAGTCCCAAGAAGTGCGCTTGAGGAACCGTCGCGTCGATGAACTTCTGGCGCAATTCGTCGTTGGTGAAGCGCTTGATCTTCCAACGCATTGCCTGATCCGAGTGAACGCTGTCTTTGTCCGGCGGCCCGAACATCATAACGGACGGCCACCACCAACGATCGAGCGCATCCTGCGCCATCGCCTTCTGGTCGGCTGATCCATTCGCCAACACCATCATGGTCTCGAAACCCTGGCGCTGATGGAAGCTCTCCTCCTTGCAGATGAGGACCATGGCGCGCGCGTAAGGCCCGTAAGAGCAACGGCAGATCGGGATTTGATTCATGATCGCCGCCCCATCGACGAGCCAGCCGACCGCCCCGATGTCGGCCCACGACAGCGTCGGATAATTGAAGATCGACGAGTATTTGGCCTTGCCCGCTAGTAGTTGCCCGACCAATTCCTCGCGCGACACGCCGAGCGTCTCGGCGGCGCTATAGAGATAGAGCCCGTGCCCTGCCTCGTCCTGGATCTTAGCCATCAACTGCAGCTTGCGCCGGAGGGAGGGCGTGCGCGTCAGCCAATTGCCCTCCGGCTGCATGCCGATGATCTCCGAGTGTGCATGCTGCGAGATCTGCCGGATCAGCGTCTGCCGATAGGCAGCCGGCATCCAGTCCATCGGCTCGATGCGCTCCTCGGCATCGATGCGCGCCTGAAACCGGGCAAGACGCAGGGCATCCTCGGCAACGCCTTTTGCGGGTGCGGCATCGACACTCAAGGCCTGGGTATACATTGCTACCTCCTTGGGCGGCAGTCAGCGTACCGCTTAAAGTAAGAATGCAAGCCTATCATATCAACGCACTAGCATGCCAGCCGAGGCAGCCCGCCGGTATTTTCCACACTTTGAAATAGCATCTGGGCACGAGCGCCGATGGCGGCTAGCTTTGGAGCTGAGCCACCCGATCCATATCGCTAGAGAGCCCCCTCATGAAAATGTTTCACTCGCCGGCCTCCCCCTATGTACGCAAGGTGCGCGCAGTTGCGATCGAATGCGGCATGCTCGACAAAATCGAGAACCTGAGCTGCGCCGCCAGCCCGATCAATCGCGATGCCACTATTGTCGCAGCCAATCCACTCGGTCAGGTGCCGACCTTCGTCACCGACGACGGCATGGTGCTCTACGACAGCCGCGTGATCTGCGAATACATCGATAGCCTCGGCGGTGGAAGATTGTTCGGCGCCGGCGCTTACCGCTGGCAGGCACTCGTCGACCAGTCGCTGGGCGACGGTATCCTGGGCGCAGCGCTGCTCGCCCGTTACGAAACGTTTCTACGCCCGGAACCGCTGCGCTGGAGCAGCTGGATTGATGGCCAACTCGACAAGGTCGCGAAGTCCGTCGATGCAATTGAAAAGGCGGTCACTGACTACGGCGATCGCGTCGATATCGGTACCATCACGATTGGTTGCGCGCTCGGCTACCTGGATTTCCGCTTCCCCGACCTTGGATGGCGAAAGGGTCACGACCAGGCCGCCGCATGGTTCAAGGCGTTCGACGAGCGCCCCTCGATGAAGGCAACCCGTCCGGTTTGAGGTTGTCACCCATGTCTTAGGTACGTTCTGTTACCTATGTGTCCGGGCCGGACACACCAATTGCGTGTCCGGCAGCTGAGGCAGGATATCAAACAACAACACTCATTCGAAGCGCTCTGGTCGACATGCCGAGCGGGCGCGAGCCGGCTTCCTCAGATGTGGACCCGTGATCGTCTGCCCGGTAGGGTGCGGGGCACGTCACAGATTTGCTATTGAGTTACCGCGCCTGGCTGGTTTCACTGTCGATCTTATGGGTAGGCGAAGTATGGTCAAGGCTCCCAAATTTAAAGCATCGCCGAGAGACGGCAATCTCCAAGCCATCATCGAGCTGCACCAGGCCGGCAAGCTGCTAAGAGCGGAGAAGGAATACAAACGCTATCTCGCGATCCATCCGGATGATGCGGATGCGCTGATGACGTTTGGCGTGCTGCGCGCACAGCAGGGGCAGCACGTGGCCGCACTTGCTCTTCTCTCTCGAGCAGCCGAGTTGCGGCCGGCAGCGCCTGCGATCCAATACAATAAGGGCCGTGCTCTGCTAGAGTTGACACGCTACGAGGAGGCGGCGTCGTGCTTGGCGCGCGCTCTTGAACTCGCGCCGAACCGGGCCGAAGTGCACAACAATTTTGCCAATGCGTTGCGAGCGCTCGGACGGCTCGATGAGGCCGTACACCACTACCGGGAGGCGATCAGGATCGAGCCGCGCCACGCAGAAGCCTATTTCAACCTCGGCGTACTGCTATACGATCGGGACGAGGTCGGCGCAGCCGCCGACGTCCTCAGCGCCGCCGCTCCTCTCAGGCCTGACGACGCGGAAGTCCACTATTTCCTGGGCCAAGCTCTGTTCCGCTCAGGTCATCCCGATGAGGCCATATCGAGTTTCGAGAGGACGCTGGCGATCGATCGCGACCATGCTGGCGCCCGGAGCCGGATAGTCTATGCCAAGCGCCAAGCTTGTAAGTGGGACGACATCGAAGTTACCGAAGCGGAGCTTGTGCGCCTGATTGGGCACCGCGGTCAGGGCCGCCCGCAGAACCAGACACGGGCGGCCCCGTTCGCTGCGATCGCCGTCACCGGCGACCCGGCTGTGCTGCTGAGCTGTGCGCGCAGCAATGCTCATTTAATGACCGATCGCGTAAAGCCGATGTCGATCAGCCCGGGCGAGCGTCGTGGCCGAGATCGAATTCGTTTGGCCTACGTTGCTGGTGACTACCGCGCTCACGCCACCTCCTATCTGATTGCGGGCCTGATCGAAGGGCACGACCGCGCAAAATTTGACGTCTGCGGCATATCCTTCAGCCCCGACGACAAGAGCGCGATGCGTCGGCGCATGATCGGCGCTTTCGACCGCTTCGTCGAAGTTGCGCACCTCAAGCCGCACGGCATCGCCAAACTGATGCGCGAAATGGAGATCGACATTGCGATCGACCTCATAGGCTACAATCAATTGCAAAGAATGGAGATCTTCGCGTGGCGACCGGCACCAATACAGGTCAACTTCCTGGGCTTTCCTGGTACCTCCGGTGCGGCATTCATGGATTACATCATCGCCGATCGGCATGTGATCCCAGGCGATCAGGACGCCTTCTTCAGCGAGAAGGTGGTGCGCCTGCCGAGATGCTACCAGGCAAATGACCGCCAGCGGACCGTCGCCTCGGAGACGCCATCACGCGCCGATTGCGGCCTACCGCACGAAGGCTTGGTGCTCTGTTGCTTCAACAATACCTACAAGATCACCCCCTCAGTGTTCTCGATCTGGATGCGGCTACTCGCGGCTGTACCCGGTAGCGTGCTCTGGCTACTCGACGACAACGCAAGCGCAACAGCCAATCTGCGGAGCGAGGTCCGCAGGCGGGGCGTCGATCCGGCGCGCCTCGTGTTCGCGCCCAGAATACCCGCCGAGGAGCATCTCGCACGGCACGCGCATGCCGATCTGTTCCTCGACACCCTGCCCTACAACGCCCACACCACGGCCAGCGACGCACTCTGGACTGGCGTGCCGGTTATAACCTGCATGGGCGAGAGCTTTGCCAGCCGTGTTGCTGCCAGCCTGCTGCACGCTGTGGACCTTCCCGAACTCATTACGACTTCACTAGAGGCCTATGAGGCCTTGGCACTGGAGCTTGCTCGCTCGCCCGAGCGCCTCGGGGTACTACGGGCGCGGCTGCGGGAAAACCGCCTCACCTGCGCGTTGTTCGATACGGATGCGTTTCGCCGTCATATCGAGAGCGCCTACGCCGGCATGTGGTCCACGTGGCAAACCGGCAAGCTGCCGAGTGCCTTCAATGTCGAGGTGACGTGATGTAGTGGCGCGCAGCGGTCGCTTCGTCACCCACATGCAGGGATGCAAGCCTATGACCGCCCTGTGCGCGCTGCTGCTCGCCGACTGACGGCCGGCCAAATCTCCGATTTCATCCGACCTTCGCCTTTCGCGCGATCAGCCAATTCAGCTGTTTCCGCAATCAGAGCAAACGGCTGCTGCAAAGTAGCGTGCACCCTTGCCGGACTATCACGTAAAACGTTACCTCTGCAATGTCACACTCCGTGATGGGAGGCGCCCCCCATGTGGTTCGTTCTGCAACGATCACTTTATGTATGGCACCTCGACGCCGGGGAGCGGGCGTCGCCATTTCATCAGGCCAGGAAGAGACATCGCTCTTTGATGCCGCCAGTCGTGTGGTCGACAAGCAGGTGCCAAGCGATGCTGATGGATATTTCAAGTATCGGCCGATGTATGGTACTCAACCGATGACGCCAGCTTCGGACGAACGGCGCCTGGCCAATGGCTTGAGGCAATAATGTCAGAGATCTGCAGCATCGAGGAATTGCACGCGCACTACGGAGAGATCAGCCCGCTCGCGGCGAAGAAGGAACTCAAATACCTCGACCGTCACGCGCGCGACTTCATCTCCCGGTCGCCTTTCCTGGTGATGTCGACCGCCGATTCTGACGGATGGCCCGACGCGTCGCCGAAGGGCGATGCTCCAGGCTTCGTCACTGTCGAAGATGATCGGCACTTAATGCTGCCGGACCGGATCGGCAACAATCGTGTCGACGGCTTCAAGAACCTGATGACCAATCCGAAGATCGGATTGATCTTCTTAGTGCCCGGAGTCGACCACACGCTGAGGGTCAACGGTAATGCCCAACTGCTAACCGAGCCAACGACGTGCGCTCGTTTTTCCATCAACGGAAAACCTGCGCGCGCAGTGGTCAAGATCATGGCTGAGCAAGTCTTCTTCCATTGTGGCAAGGCGTTGATACGATCCAGGCTCTGGAAGACCGAAACGTGGCAGCCGACAACCGGACTTGCCAGCCTCGGCGCGGCGCTTGCTGACCAGATTGGCGGCATGAGTTCCGGCGACGCAGAAGAGAAGATACAAGAGAGCATTCGCTCACGGCTGTATTAGAAAATCCTGTTCCTCCTATCTCCTGCACGATATTCAACTCCTTGACTTGGCCGGGAACGGTCGCACCAGCGCGATGCCTCATCGATGGTGGCGCTAAGTAAGGTGTTTTGCTCAGCCGGTGGCGAGTAGATGGGTAACATTGCGCCTCAAATCGGCTCCTGTGTCGAGCAACGGCGATCAACTGGGAAATGTTCGACTTGGGTCACAAGGGATAGTCGAGGCAACCTCGTCGACGACGGTCGGTCTACGACCCGCAACAACTGCTTGTTGCTGCGATAGTGGAATTCGACGTTTGACCGCACCAAGAAGCTAGTCCTAGACTGATCGAGTGCAAATCCAGAGGGAGCTGAAACAATTGGGCAAGCGAAGCACGAAGCGCAAGAGCAAGCAGGTCAGTGCGCCCCAGATCATGACATCTCAGCAAACTGCTCCGAAAGCGCCGATAAAGGAAAAGCCTATCGAGCCTACGGCGAGTCGTGAATCGGCTGCGCGGTCGGTCGCATCGCGATTAGCGGCTGCTCAAAAGAAGCGGTTTACAGAAGATTTTGCAAACGCCATTGCCGTGATTATGCGCGCACGAAAACTTAAGGACATACGCGTATCCGATCTTGAGTGGCTTCTGCTGCCGCCGTTATTGGCGGGCCAATGTCGCGTTTCCTATTCGAAGCGAGCCGAGGGCGGGTCAATATTCCCATCAGCACTTGTCTTGTGGGCCAGGGTCTCTGATGCTGTGGATAAGGGGCTATCCGAGAATCTTACAGGACCCCCGAAGCTAACTTCCGCCGATTGGACATCCGGCGACAAATTCTGGCTGATCATGACGGCAGGTGAAACTCAAGGCATCTCCGCGGTGGTAAAGAATCTGCAAGAAACAGTCTTCAAAGACCGACCGGTCAAGATGCGCTCGCAGAAGCCCGATGGTACTCTCATAGTCCGGTCGCTGTCGGGAGATCAGCCACGTCAGGCAGGTGACATTAGGCTGAACGTGCATTGATTTGCCCCACTCGGCACGTCGAAGGGACCTGTCGGCACGGCAGGTAAGTTGCAGACATGGCGTCGAAATCCAACGGCCACACTCGCGCTGATGTTGCTGGGCGCTTACTCTGGAGGCTAAATTTGACCGGCATTAGAGCGCGGCATAGTCGATCGGCCTCGAGATATCGACCCTGCAATCGACCGTTGGCATGGCCGTGCGCAATCCCGTTGCGGTATTGAAAACGATCGCCCGCTCGCTCGGCTTGACGCGCCCGCCTGCCAGCGCCTCGCGGTAGGCTGCTACGCAGGCTGCCCCCTCCGGTGAGAGAAGCGTGCCGTCATCGCGCGCGATCGCTGCACGAGTTGCCTCGACATCCTCGTCGGTGACCGCCACGCCGAAGCCGCCGCTTTCATACATCGCTTGCAGGATGAGGAAGTCGCCGAGCGCCTTGGCGACGCGAACGCCGTGCACGTTTGTGCGGATGTCGGCCCACGGCGTCTCGATCTCGCGCTGGCCCTTCTCAAAGGCCCGGACGATGGGACAGCAACCGCTCGTCTGAACGGCCACCATGCGCGGCCGCTTGGGCCCGATCCAGCCAAGCGCTTCCAGCTCTGCGAACGCCTTCCACATGCCGATGAAGCCAGTGCCGCCACCGGTCGGGTAGAAGATGACGTCGGGCAGCTCCCAGCCGAGCTGGTCGGCGAGTTCGAGGCCCATCGTCTTCTTGCCCTCGATGCGATAAGGCTCCTTCAGCGTCGACATGTCGAACCAGCCCATCTTCGCGCAGCCTTCTGCGACGAGCCGGTTGCAGTCCTTAAGCGTACCGTTGGCAAGATAGACCTTGGCGCCATAGAAGGCGATCTCGCTCACAGTTATGGCGGGTGAATCCTCCGGGCAGAACACGATCGCCTCGATGCCCGCGCGCCGACAGTAGGCAGCGAGCGAAGCGCCACCGCTGCCGACGGTCGGCATCGCGATCTGGCACGCGCCGAAGGATTTCGCCATGGAGACTGCGACGGCGAGGCCACGCGCCTTGAAAGAGCCTGTCGGCAGGCGGCCTTCGTCCTTCACCAGCAGCTCGCCGCCGCCCATTCGCCGGCTCGTTCCCGCGAGTGGCACAAGCGGCGTGAACAGCTCGCCGAGGTTCACCACATCCTCCGGCCTGCGCAGCGGCAGAAGCTCGCGATAGCGCCACAGGTCCGCCGGACGCTTGGCAAGAGCTGCACGATCGACAGCGCGGCCAACCGACTTCAGGTCATAGCGCACGATCAGCGGCTTGCCGGCCCGCGAGAGATTGTGCGGCTGGGCCGCCGCGTAGCGTTCCCCCGTCGCGCTGCATTCGAGGTGGGATACGTGAGATTGGAACCCCTGCCAGTCGCTCATTCTCTTTCACTCCAACGCAATCGAAGTCGGTCGCGATCATCGCCGGTCCCTGACACGCGGATCAAGCACGGCATAGAGCAGGTCGACCACGAAGTTGACCGCGACGAAGACCATGGCCAAGATGAAGGTGGCCGCTTGCACCACCGGATAATCGCGAAACGAGATGGCTTGCAGTAGCAGCCGGCCGACCCCCGGCCAGGAAAAAATCTCCTCGACGACCACAGTGCCGCCGAGCAGCAGACCCATCTGCAGGCCGAGGAACGTCACCAGCGGAATGGCGGCGTTCCTGAGGCCGTGCTTGAGGACCACGACATGCAGGGCAAGACCCTTCGCGCGCGCGGTGCGCATGTAGTCCTGACCCAGCACCTCGAGCATGCTCGAGCGCGCGATGCGGGCCGTGCTGGCCCCGATGTAGGCGGCCAAAGTTACGCTCGGCAGGACGAGGTGCTGCACCGTGCCGTAGCCCCCGGTCGGAAGCATCCGGAGCTCCACCCCAAACACGAGGATCAGCATCAGCCCGAGCCAGAAGAACGGCACGCCCTGCCCAATCACGGCAAGCAGCATGACGCCGACATCGGCGAGCCGCCCGCGGTTAACCGCCGCGAGGATCCCCATCGGGATCGCAAAGGCCGAGGCGACGGCGAGTGCCGTGAAGGCGAGCAGGGCCGAGGCCGGCAAGCGCTCGAGCACTACGCCCGTCGCATCCACTCCGTGCAGGAACGACTGCCCGAACCGGCCCTGGAAGGCATTGACGACGAAAGAGACGTACTGCTCCCAGAGCGGCTTGTTGAGCCCGAGCTTATCGCGCATGAGGTTGATCTCGGCCATCGTCGGGTCGCCGGGAAGCAGCATCACAGCTGGATCGCCGGTAATGCGCAAAGCGATGAACACGAGCGTCGTCACCCCCCATACGACGATAAGCAAATGGATAAAGCGGTGGGCGAGCCAGATCATTTTCAACGCCCCCTCAGTCGCGGATCAAGCAGGTCACGCAGCCGGTCGCCAAGCACGTTGATCGATAGCACGATCACCAGCAGGGCAAGGCCGGGGAATGTCGTCGTCCACCACGCGAGCTGGATGTACTGGCGGGCATCGCTCAGCTCCTTGCCCCAACTCACCGTCGGCGGCTGGATGCCAAGGCCCAGGAAGCTCAGCGTCGATTCCAGGATGATGAGGGCCCCGACATCAAGCGTGCCGATCACCGCAGCGAGGGGCAGGATGTTCGGCGTGATGTGTCGGCCGATCACGCGCGCCGACGTGGCGCCGAGCGCGCGCGCAGCAAGCACATATTCGTTGCCGCTGATCGTCAGCGTCTCTCCGCGGACAACGCGTGCAAAGGTCGTCCAACTGCGCGCCGCGAGCACCAGCACGAGGACGGTCAGCTTCGGCCCCGTCACTGCCATGACAGCGATCGCGAACAAGATGAAGGGGAACGCGAGCTGGATGTCGATCAGCTTCGTCACGATGCTGTCGACGGCGCCCCTGTAATAGCCGGACAGCAATCCCAGACTGATGCCAACGATTCCCCCGATCGTGGTTGCGGCAAAGGCGATTGGCAGGGAGACACGAGCGCCGTAGAGCAGGCGCGAGAGGATATCGCGTCCAAGGTGGTCGGTGCCGAGGGCAAACCGGGGATCGCCGCCCGACAGCCAGCGCGGGGGGCGCAGTCGCAGACTCAGGTGCTGCGTGGTCGGATCAAAAGGGGCGAGCGCAGGCGCGATCAGCGCCACGACGATAACCGTGACGACGACCGTCATGGGAATGGCTAGCCTCAGCTGTCGCCGACCGACCCGAACCATGCGTTCCCCAGACATTCCCCTCCAGCCGGAAACGACCAGAGGAGATAGGCGAGCACCATGGCAATCTGGCCGCCAGGGTGCGTAGCTACTCTAAGCATCGAAGCCGGCGAACCGCATCACTTGCATTGACCACCGCCCTTTTTTGCAGCGTCGACCGATACCGACCCCGGCAGAATCATCGTGTCGATCCGCGCTTGGAAGGCGACCTTGCAGCTAACGCCATAGAGCGAGAACTCCTGCCAAAGATAGAGCCACGGCGGGTCATTGTGCAGGATTTCGGCCGCCTTGTAATAAAGCTCCTGGCGCTTGGGCTGATCGATGGTGTAGCGGGCCGTCTCCATCAGCTTGAAGAAGTCGGTATCCTTTTGACCGGTCGGCCAGTAGGCGCCGCCAATCGCCTCGGGATGCAGCAGGCGCCATACGATGCCGTCGGCATCGAATGTGGTGCTGCCGGGGTTGGCGAGTAGCAGGCCGGTGATGGCACGCTTGCCGAGCATCTCGGCGCGACGTGCGATCTCGAGGAACTTGGGCTTGGCCTCGACGCCTATCTTCTTCAGCATTTCGACCACGGCCTCAACCACCAGCGCATCGCCGAGGATGTAACCGGTGCTGCTCTGGACATCGATCGAGAAGCCCTTCTCGTAGCCTGCCTCGGCGAGTAGCTTCTTCGCGCGCTCGGGATCGTATGGGTAGGGCGGGATGCTCGGGTTGTAGCCGAAATCGGTCGGGGCGGCGGCCTGGGAGATCGGTTTGGCGAAGCCGCGAAACAGCGTGTCCGACAGCTTCTGGCGGTCGATGGCTATGTTCAGCGCAAGGCGCACCCGGGCATCCTTCAGCGGAGCGTCGCTGCCCATGAGGAAGACGTCCGTCGCGTTGGCAAGTGTTTGCGCGAGATAGGTCGAGCCACCCGACTTGATCTTATCGGAGAAGTCGACGGG